>JBMNQA010000065.1:0-2500 GCA_050943895.1 Lawsonibacter sp. | reverse complement strand
TGCCAGGCGCACATTATACCTTGTTTTACTAGCCATCTGCGCCATCAATTCCTCTTCAGAGGGGCTAATATCGATGCGGAAAACGTAGCGAGGCTGCACTCCTCCGAAACCGTCATCATCCCCCGCTAGGCGAAAACCGATATCTGCTAGATGTTCCAGTTCAACTTCATTCGGTTCAGGAATGTCCGGGTCAATTTTGAGTAAAATAGCGCCGTGCTGCCTACCTAGCTTGATCACTTCTTGCCAGAAAAAATCTTCCCCTGCTGGCTCACACTCCTTGCCTATCACAGGTCCTCTTGGCGCATAAAGTATCGATCTATTAAAAAAGGGCAGCTTCCTTTTGAGAATTGAAATAGCAGCCACAGGGGCGCCATCCTTTGTCACCAGAAGGCGCAGAGGCATCCAACCAGTGCCCCTTTTCAGTTCTCCCCACTCATAGCTCTGCAGGAAATGGGGCCGCAGAGAAACATCTAAAAAGCTGTTATACAGTTCTTTATCCTGCTCTTCAATTAAATGTGCCTGATACAAAGCTTTTTCCTCCCCAAATCAATGTACTGCTCATATCTGCTGTAGCGTAGCCCCGAGAAAATCTCTAAAAAGAGGGTGTGGCCTGTTGGGGCGTGATTTAAATTCCGGATGAAACTGACAGCCAACAAACCAGGGGTGTTCAGGCAATTCAACTATTTCCACCAACTGTCCGTCAGGAGATGCCCCAGTAACCCTCATCCCCTGCTCAGTAATTAGTTTACGGTAAGTGTTATTAAATTGATGGCGGTGCCGATGGCGCTCCTCCACCACTTCTTGACCATAGGCAGCATATGCCCTGCTGCCAGGCACCAGCTTGCAGGGGTATTTGCCGAGCCGCATCGTACCCCCAATATACTCCAGGTTTTCCTGACCAGGAAGTGGGGAGATGACCGGGTCAGGTGTATGGGGATCAGCCTCTGTGCTGTTGGCCTCCTGCAGCCCACAGACCGACCGGGCAAACTCGATTACAACACACTGCATCCCCAAACAGATCCCCAGGAAGGGTATTCTTTCCTTCCTGGCATAAGCAGCAGCCTTGATCTTACCGGCAATCCCTCGATTGCCAAACCCTCCAGGCACAATGATTCCATGCACTCCAGCAAAGATATCCCCGGCGTTTTCGTCATCCAGATGCTCAGCGTCAACCCAATTGACATGCACATGGGTTTTATGGAAAAGCCCCGCGTGACAGAGGGCCTCTGTGATGCTCAGATAAGCATCTTTGAGGCCTATATATTTGCCAACTAATGCCACCTTCACACTCTTTTTAGGATGAAGATAGGTATTGACGACATTTTTCCATTCTTCTAAATTCGGTGTCCGTTGAGGAATATCCAGGCGGCTGCTGATGATATCGGCAATCCCCTGCTCCTCCAGCATCAAGGGCACCTGGTAGATAGACTCAGCATCTATCACTTCAATCACCGCATCTTTATCAATATCACAGAAAAGGGCGATCTTGTCCTTTAACTCCCGAGAAAGCGACCTTTCACTGCGGCAGGCGATAATATCCGGCTGAATTCCGATAGAGCGCAGCTCCTTTACACTGTGCTGTGTGGGCTTTGTTTTTAATTCCTGGGCAGCCTTCAAATAAGGAACCAGTGTCACATGGATGTAGAGCGCATTTTCCCGTCCGATGTCGGTCTTGAACTGGCGTATAGCCTCTAAAAAGGGAAGGGATTCGATATCTCCTACTGTTCCTCCGATTTCCGTGATCACTATATCCGGCTTATGCTCAACAGCTACCTGTTGGATATTATTTTTGATCTCATTTGTGATATGGGGAATAACCTGAACAGTTCCCCCATTGTATTTTCCTCGGCGCTCCTTCCGGATCACCCTATCATAGATACGACCGGCTGTGATACTGCAGCTCTGGGTCAAATTTTGGTCCAAGAAACGCTCATAGTGTCCCAGATCCAAGTCAGTCTCTGCCCCGTCTTCTGTAACAAAAACCTCCCCGTGCTGGTAGGGGCTCATATTCCCCGGGTCAATGTTAATATAAGGATCAAGCTTCTGGATGATCACTGAGAACCCACGGTCTTTCAGCAGACGGCCGAGTGATGCTGCAGTAATCCCCTTACCCAGAGAGGATACAACTCCACCTGTAACAAATATGTATTTCGTCAAGACCTCTCCCTCTACTTTCTTATAATAACTCTTGTTTCTGATTGTTTAAATCTATTACTGCACAGCATACAACGCCAATTGTAAGACTCCACTGAGGGAATTGTCAAGTTGGTGGTCAATAGACTGTAATCAGTCATGATAATCAAGCACCAATACCTCTTGTTCGTCGGGAAGATCAGCAGTTGTTCCCTGCCATGATTTGTCTTGCCGCACCCGCTCAAAGTAAAGGGTGAACTTTTCCACCACATCTAGCTCAAAGGATAGAGCAGGAGTCTTATAGTGCATAGGTATCACCAAACGAGGCTGGAGCTGGGCAACAACATCCCGCGCCTCTCTGCCATCG
>JBMNQA010000064.1:0-2502 GCA_050943895.1 Lawsonibacter sp. | reverse complement strand
ACAAAACCATTCTTACGACCATTGATAAGGCTATCAATTCGAGTATTGAACTTCGAAGTAAGAAAGAACTTATCGAGCGTTTTATTGAGCAAGTCAATGTATCGACCAAAGTGGATGAGGATTGGCGAAAATTCCTCCATGAGCGTAAAGAAGAAGATATTTCAGCAATTATCGAAGAAGAAAAATTAAAGCCTGAAGAAACCCGCCGTTTCATCGACAATGCTTTCCGAGACGGAATGCTTAAAACGACCGGTACAGCTATTGATAAAATCATGCCACCTGTATCCCGCTTTGGCGGAGGCAGAGCTGCGAAAAAGCAAGGAATTATTGAAAAACTGATGTTATTCTTTGAGAAGTATTTAGGTCTTGTATAAGTGTTCATGATTAATTACACGGATTCGGAAACTACTTGTTAGAATCATTGTTATAAATCATTACAAATAACGATACTAAAGAACGCCGTTAATATTCTGATAAAGAACATTATTTAGTAATCTGTTATAACATAAGGGGGTTAAGAATGAAGCTTGTAGATTTATCAGTAACAAACTACCGCAGTATAACAAATGCACACAAAATTACATTACAGAACTTAACAGTCTTAGTAGGCAAGAATAATGAAGGAAAATCTAATTTGCTTACAGCATTAAACGTTGCAATGACAACTCTTCTGTTTCATTGTAGATCACGAGATACATCATTACCATATAATCGGATACGTCAGTTATATAATTGGGAAAGAGATTTTCCAATTCAATATCAATCACGAAAAAATGGATTGGAATCTATTTTCAAGCTAAACTTTCGTCTGGAGAATGAAGAACTCGTAGAGTTTCATCGCGAAACTGGTATTAGAGGAAATGAAGATATACCTATTTTAATTAAATATAACAGAGGTAATATTCCTTCTGTAAAAGTACCTAAACGTGGTACTTCATCATACAATAGGAAGTCAAAGAAAGTAGCTGAGTTTATCTCAAATAGAATTTCATTCAATTATATTCAAGCAGTACGTACTGAAGGGATGGCTTTAGATGCTTTAAAAAATGTTATTTTCGATGAATTGGCTGTACTTAATGATAAAGAAGAGTATATTCAATCTCTGAAAAAAATAACTGACATGCAACAGGAAGTATTAGATCGGATTGCTTCACAGCTGATTGAACCTTTGCGTGTATTTTTGCCACAGTTAATTGATGTCAGAATACAGAAAAAAACAGATGATTTCTTCAGTAGAATTATGAGAAATGATGTAGATGTAATTATTGATGATGGCACACCGACCAGTATTAGTTTTAAGGGAGACGGAATAAAAAGCCTTGCAACTCTAGCGATATTGAAAGATAAACGTTCTACCAAAGCAGCATCTATAATAGCCATAGAAGAACCAGAATCACACCTACATTCTGGAGCGATACATAGCTTAGTAAACGTCATAAATCATATATCAAATAATAATCAAGTAATAATAACAACACACAATCCATTATTTGTTCAACAGAACTCTCTGAAATCGAATATTCTGGTGAACAACGGAACTGCACGACCAGCAAAATCCATATCGGAAATTCGTAATATATTAGGAGTATTACCATCAGATAATTTACGAAATGCTAACTGCGTGTTTGTTGTTGAAGGAGAGAACGATAAAATCGCTTTAAGTAAGATATTAAGTTCAATGAATGAAAAAATCTCCATAGCGCTAAAGACAAATATGTTGGTAATAAAACCACTAGAAGGGGCTGGTAATTTATCTCATGATTTAGCTGATTTAAAAAATTGTATGTGTAATTATTTTGTACTAATGGATAATGATGAGTCAGGAATTCAAGCTACGGAAAAAGCTGTAGCAAAAGGACTGCTAAATGAATCGCAATTTAAGCACACTATATGTAACGGTTCTCCAAAAGCTGAGTTTGAAGACTGTATAAAAAAAGAGATATATGCCCAAGCAATATTAGATGTTTTTTCAGTAGATATCGATGTAAGTGCATTTACAGGAAATCAGAAATGGTCAGATAGAATGAAGGCTACCTTCTTATCTCAAGGTACACGATGGACTGATTCCGTTGAAAAGAAAGTTAAACTTGTTGTTGCAGAAGCTATACCGAATAAAATAGATAACATTTATGATGTACTTATAGAACAAAAATCGGGTTTTATTCATGGAGTTATATCTTCATTGGAAAGGATGCTTGATAACGCAGAAAAAAACTTATGAAAATGTTTTACTTTTTAATCAGATGGTTTTCGAAGGTATATTGTAAAAGACCAGCCACATCAAGCCATTAAGCTTAAATGTGACTGGTCTCTTTTTGTGCTCCGCTTGAAGCTGTTCAGTTAAGTTTTTCTTCAATCCCTAAGTGAACGCTTCTTTTCTTCCTCCTCTTGCTCTCTTTACTGACCTCGCTTTTTTTCTACGGCATCCGCCTCCTGCCTCTATATTTCGGAGTCCATTTCTTTTTACAGATGCTGTTTATTATTATTCTGATTTATTTTTGT
>JBMNQA010000063.1:0-2512 GCA_050943895.1 Lawsonibacter sp. | reverse complement strand
TTATATTTTTCGGTTGAACGTTTCTTATTATTCTTTTTGCCTTTCCCGTGGCCATTATCTGAAACAGCTCTTCAGGTTTATTGCATATAGTGGCCCACATGCGTTTTACCCTGTCTTCCGGGAGATTATTTAATCCGTTTAAATAATCGTAGATATCTTCGGGAGATTCCGCATTTTTATCGAAACTTTTTGCAGTTTCGTACACTTCCTTGACGAAGGTAAGGTTTTTAAGTCCCAGTATATCCATTTTTATGAGTTTTATGATATCTATTCCGTCCATATCGAACTGCGTTACTTTGATCTTTTTTCCTTCGCTCGTTACGTACATTACCGGACAGAAATCTTCTACGTCGCCGGGAGTTATCACGACTCCCGCGGCATGTCTTCCGAGATTTTTGTGAAGGTCAACGATTTTATCCGCAGTTTCCAAAATCTTTTTGGCGGTCTCTTCGGGAAAGAAGTCCTTTGTCCTTTCTATGATGGCTTCTTCGTCCATATATTCGACTATTTCGTCGGAACCTTCCCTTTTTTCGTATCTTATTTCCTGTCCCGCTATTCTCTTGAATTTATCGGCTTCGCTGCCGGCTTCTACTCTTCCGTATATTGCCTTCAGCACGTCCCATACCGCGGCTCGCAGTCTGTACTTTGAAAAGGTCACTATTCCCGCTACGGAGTTTCTTCCGTACTTGATCTTCAAGTCTTCCAAGACTTCTTCGCGTCTTTCATGTTCTATGTCTATATCTATATCGGGAAAGCCCTTCCTGTCCTTGTTTATGAACCTTTCAAAGAGCAGGCCGTGACGTATCGGATCTACGGCGGTGATATCGATCGCCCACGCAACCAGCGAGCCGGCTGCGGATCCGCGTCCCGGGCCTACGTATATATTCTTGTCTCGAGCGGTTTGGACTACGTCTTTTACCAGCAACATATAGTCCGTAAAACCAAGGCTTGTTATGACTTCCAGCTCGTGGTTCAATCTTTCCGAATATTCTTCTTCGGGCAAGTTGAATTTCTTTATTTTCTCCCTTAATCCGCTTTCCGCTATCTGTCTTAAGTCCGCTTTATGCGAGAGTTTCGGCATCATATATTTGTCAAAACCTATTTTTATATCGTCTTCTACCATATCCGCGACCATTTCGGTGTTTTTTATTATGTGGGCGGGATATCTTTCTTCTATATCCTTCGGCGACGGCAGAGAAAGGTCCTGTTTTGACAATCCGTACTTTTCTTCTATTTGGTCCAGCGTAGATCCCCAGCTGGAAGCCCACAAAGTGGGATACCACCATTTATCTTCCTGAAAATAGTGGGCGTCGGGAGTTACTACCGCAGGTATTTTATACTTTTCGGATACGTCCAGCAGTTTTCCGTTTAACTCTTCCTGTTCGGGGTCTCCTATGTCTATCAGCTCGATGAAAAATTCCGTATCTCTCATGAAGTCCATAAATTGTTTTACTTTATCCGCTTCTCCGTTTCTAAGCAGGAAGGAGAGCTCCCCTTGCATGCATGCGGAAAGAAATATTATGCCTTCCTTGTATTCTTTTAATACTTCGGGCTTTACGATGCCTTTTCCGTCGTACATGTTTTCAAAGGAAAGGTTCGATATGGTAAAGAGATTTTTGAGCCCCGCTTCGTTTCGGGCGAGCATGACCATGTGGTGATATTTTTCTCCCGTGCCCGTTACCGATTCCGTGTATGCTTCCATTCCGTATATCGGTTTAATCTTTATGTTTTTATCTCGGGCGAGCTTCTTTATTTTATCGTAAAAAATCGGTATTCCCGATAATCTTCCGTGGTCGGTTATGGCTATCGAAGATACGTTATTTTTTACCGCCCAGTCTATATATCTTTCTATTTTTATTGCCCCGTCAAGGGCGCTGTATTCCGTGTGGACATGCAGCGGTATCCAGCTCAAGAGACTACCTGCCTTTCTTTTTATCTGTACTATTTATTTTATCATATCCGTTTCTATTGTCAAACAAAAAGAACATGGTATAATTGTTTTTACAAGGAACGATAAAGGAGTTGATTCGTTTGTTTTATTTTATCGTTGGACTGTTTCTCGGTTCCTTTTTAAACGTCGTAGCGGAAAGGGCACAAGAAGATTGGGCATTTTCCCGTTCTAAATGCCCCTTTTGCGAACATACGCTTTCCTGGCGAGATTTAATCCCGCTTCTTTCGTGGATATTTCTTAAAGGAAGGTGTCGTTACTGTAATGAACGCATACCTTTGAGATATCCCTTGAGCGAACTTGCCTTTGGCGTATCCCTTTACCTTGCGACCGGATATATGCAGCCGATTTATGCTTTTTACGTAATGGCGGGATTGTGCGTAGCTTACGTTTCTGCGTTGACGGATATCTATGAAGGGTTGATTTACGATGCATTCACCGTTCCCTTCGCCTTGATATTTCCCCTGGTGTCCCTTTTTTTGTTTTCCTTTAACTCTTTCGTGGAATGTCTGCTCGGCGGAATCGTCGCTCTTTTTTGTTCCTTTCTCGTTGTCTTTATAACAA
>JBMNQA010000062.1:0-2520 GCA_050943895.1 Lawsonibacter sp. | reverse complement strand
ATGATTACAGAAATGTATCATGATGAAAGAGTTTACGAAAGCCTGAGGGAGCACTATGATAACTGAGAAGACAATTCTTGCAGTTACTAATACTTTTTCTGGAAAAACGAACTCTTTGACCCCGGAGATCTCGATACCTTTTACGAAGAGTATAAGGCACACAGGGTGACACACGATGGAGAAAAGTTCACTGAAGGTCATGACCATCCTGGGCACAAGGCCTGAGATTATCCGTCTCTCCCGGGCCATGGCCCTCCTCGATCGGCATGTCCAGCATATCGTTGTCCACACAGGCCAGAACTATGATTACGAACTGAACGAGGTCTTCTTCAACGATCTGGAGATCCGAAAACCGGATTATTTCCTGCAGGTCGATACCAGTTCTCTGGGGGCAGTCCTGGGCGGCACTCTCATCAAGATCGAAGAAGTCTTGAAGAAAGAGAGGCCCGATGCTGTTCTCATCCTCGGGGACACAAACAGTAGCGTTGCCGGGATTATGGCCAAGCGGCTGAAGATCCCGATCTATCATATGGAGGCCGGCAACAGATGCTTCGATTCCAATGTTCCCGAGGAGATCAACCGCCGGATCATCGATCATATCGCTGACTTCAACTTGGTCTACACCGAGCACGCCCGTCGCAACCTCCTCTTTGAGGGGCTACCCCACCGGCGAATCTACCTCACCGGCTCGCCGATGTACGAGGTCCTGACCTACTACAGGGAGAGGATCGACACCTCAGGCATCCTGAGCGAACTTGGCCTCCAGAACCGGGGTTACTTTATCGTGAGCGTTCACCGGGAGGAGAACGTCGACAATCCTGTGAATCTGGAGAAGATCCTGGCTATGCTGAACCGCCTTGCGGAACAGTATGATGTCCCGGTCATCGTCTCTACCCATCCCCGGACACGGAAGCGGCTGGAATGCCTTCGGGGTACGGACGTGGACCCGAGGATCCGCTTCCTCAAGCCCTTCGGCTTCTTCGACTATGTCCACTTGGAGATGCACGCCCTCTGCACGATCTCGGACAGCGGGACGATCAGCGAGGAGTCTGCAGTGCTCTCTTTCCCGGCGGTGACAATCCGCGAGGCGATGGAGCGACCGGAGGCGCTGGATACCGGGAGCATCGTCCTCACAGGTCTCGATGTTGATACGGTGATGGACGCGGTCGGACTGGTGCTGGTTGAAGGGCAGGAGCGCCAGGAGGCGGAAATCCCCGCTGAGTACCGAATCCCTGACACTTCATGGAGGGTACTGAAGCTCATTCTTGGGACAGCGAAGTTGAGCAATCCTTGGGCTGGGATCAAGCTATATTCTGTGTAGGTGCATCCGAAAATGAAGTTACTCATGGTAGTGCCATATTTCGTTCCTGAGATCGGGAGTACGGCACACATCCACTACGACCTTGCCAAGGGCTTTGTAAAGAGCGGCCATGAGGTTGACGTCATCACCTCCTATCCAAGACCGTTCAATATGGTTGGGTCGGATCAGGACCGGGAGTTCCCCAACGACGAGACTATCGAAGGAATCAACATTCATCGGTGCCGGCATCCCATGACAAGGGACAACGTTGTCGTCCGGGGGCTTGAACACTTCTATCTCCCACTGTACTATTTCAGTAGATTCCGTCAGTTAAAGAAAAAGTTCGATGTTTGCCTGATGCATATTCCTCCGCTCCCCCTTTATTACCTCGCGAGAGAGATCAAAAGATACGACGGAACGCCTTCGGTTCTCAATATTCAGGATTTTCACCCCCAGGAACTTATGGACGTTGGAGTGCTGAGGAATCCAGCAATAGTAAAAATTTTAGAACATATCGAACGTAGATCCTATAAAAACGCTGATTATATCACTGTTATGTCAGAAGGGGGTATACGTTACGTTGTTGACAGGGGGGCGGATCAAAAGAGGGTGTCCCATATCTTCAACTCGGTCTCCCCCTCCGAGTTCAGCGGCCTCGTTCAGAGGAAGGACTTTAAAGAGAGGGAGGGTGTCGAAGGGAAATTCCTGGTATCCTATGCAGGGATCCTCTCTCCGTTCCAGGGTATTGATAACATCTTGGACACTGCGAAGGCCTTGCAGGATCATGGCGACATCATTTTCTACGTTGCAGGCGACGGCATGGAGAAAGGGCACCTCGAAGCGAGGATACACCTGGAAGAAATCAACAACGTCAGGCTGTTGCCCCTTTTACCCCGTTCCGAGTATTTCAATCTAGTTAACTCTTCAGATCTATCATTTGTCTCACTTGATGAGAGGATGAAAGCTCCCTGCCTGCCGGGCAAAATGATCAACCTCATGGCCTGCAGTCAGCCGATCATCGCCATGGTCGCGGAGGAGAGCGAGACCGCCGATGTCGTCCGAAAGGCAGAGTGCGGTATCGTTGTCAAACCTGGAGATGTTGCAGGCATACGGTCTGCGATCCTTCGCCTCAGGGAGGACGTTTCCGTCCGTAAGGCGATGGGAAGCAGCGGCAGAGCTTACTTAGATAGGAACATGAATCTGGAGATGAACGTCGCCCT
>JBMNQA010000061.1:0-2623 GCA_050943895.1 Lawsonibacter sp. | reverse complement strand
AGGCCGTTGGAAAGTGACTTACGCAATAAGCAGCCCCTGTCACCAAATCCTTGGCCAAATGTACCGTCTTATTCTCGTCATCGATCTCGATAGCGGGAACAATCCCAACTACGGAAATCCATTCTAGCCATTTACCCATCTTTCACACATCCCCAACAGTATTTAAATACAGAAAGAAGGGCCGATTCAGCTCCTGCTTTCTAAGTCCATCACGCTTTATACATTATAGTTTCCTTCCTTTTTGCCGATTCAAAACAGGCTTCGATCACCTTGAGAATACGCAAGGCATGCTCATTGGTGACAATCTGCTCCGCTTTGCCCCGACAGGTTTCCACAAAATTCTTATACAGGGCATTGTGATCAAAATCGAATCTGGGCAAGGGTAGCTCAGTCAGTGTATCCTTGGTTCTAGGAACCATGGTCTTCGTCAGACCAGAACCCGCCACGATAGGCAGCGCATCCTTATCCTGCCAACTGGACAAACACATCATCCTGCCGTTACAGCTCCAGTTTAGGATCTCCGCCGAACCATGGTCCGCAAACAGATTCCACAAAGGCAAACTGACAAAGTGACAGGTATCCACTTCCAAACGAACCGTTAGGCCGTCCTCAAAAGTCATATGGACAAACACGTTGTCATCGCATTCCTCGTTTGTGATGTATTTCAGGTCGCAAAATACATTTTTCGGAGGTTTGCCAACCATTTTCACTATTCGGTCAATAATGTGCACGCCCCAATCGTACATCATGCCTCCACCGAACTCTTTCTTGCCTCTCCAGTCTCCAGGGATGCCTCGAGCGCCCATGATCCTACACCGGATTTCAAAAGCCCTGCCCAAAAGCTCCTCTTCATAGATCTTCCTGATAATGAGGAAATCCTCATCCCATTCTCTGTTCTGTCTGGGATAAAAAACTTTGTTCGCTCTGTGGGCCTCTTCCATTACATCCAAAAGGTCGGCACTACTCAGCATCACAGGCTTTTCGCACAGCACATGCTTACCAGCCCGTAGCGCGGCAATAGCCATAGGCTTATGCAGATGATTGGGAGCGGCAATCAAAACAGCGTCCACAGTTTTATCGGCCAATATCTCCTGGTAGTCCCCAAAAACGGGGATTCCCTGAGAAACTGCCCATTCCACTCGGGCGGGATCGATATCGGCAATGCCGGCCAGCTCGATCATATCACCCAAATAGGTGATCATAGTACTGTCCGGCATTTTAGCGCTGGCAACGTTTCCTTTATATACACCCGCTTTGCAGCGCCACAGCGTGACCGCTTCCCATACCGCCACAGCCAACAATAGCAATTCTGAATTTTATCTCCATATTCAGTCCACTCCAAGTAAACAGGTTTTAGTTAACCCATAAAATGAGTCCGCGTAAAGAGCGGTCATCGCTCCTACATTCTTTTCCATGGAATCCATGCGCGGGTCGTCACACAGGAGCAGGGAGCAGGGACTTTCCGAAGTATATGACGTCCATTTTGGCAGGTCTTGTCCGTTGGGATCCGCACATTTAGCGAAATTGGTAAAATAGCTCATTTCCAGATCGGAAAGACGGCGATCCGCCTCCCCAAAAGCCCGCCAGCTCCGGTCCAGAGTTCCGTGAACATACCAGAGATCTCCAGAATGGAACGAACCTTCCTTCGAAGGATGCCCCTCCTCGTCTGGCAGCTTATGGCAGAAATAGTAGACATAAAGAGGCTTTCTTCCTGTCTTGTTGTGGATCTTGGCCCAGTAATTTGTGCCAAAAACAGCACCATCAGCCATTACGTCAAAGCCGCTCTTGGCAGCCTCCTCATCGGAATGGACGTTATAGAGCTTCCAGGCTATCTCTTCCACACCAGGGAAAAATCTGTTCACAGCATTTTTAAAACCTCCGACCGTTTCTCTGTATCCATATCCAAATGCTGCACCTTCGTTGGCACAACTTCCGGCCATAATATCCACATGATGGTGACGGCCCTTGATAATAGTCTCCGACGGGTCCTCGAAAAGGAAATAATCGTCAATACAGAAAGAACTGTTAATCCCGCTCTGCACCATATACGCCAGAACCATTGCCTCCGGAAGATCTCGTAATTCCTTTAAGGAATTGCAGGAGCAGGCCTCTTGGAAGGCAAGCCCCTTCCGTTCCTCATCCCTCAGTGTGCTGGCCCGCATCAGGGATACAACTCCGCTGCCTGAAATACTAATGGCACGCTTGAACAATCCCTTGGACAGGGGACTGGTACAGTGGGCATGCACATTGCCTGCACCAGCGGACTGGCCAAAAATGGTCACTTTCTCCGGGTCACCGCCAAAAGCTTCGATGTTGTCCCGCACCCATTTCAGTGAAGCGACCTGGTCTAACAAGCCGTAATTTCCGCTGGCACCGTAACCGCTTTCCTCTGTAAGCTGAGGATGCGCCAGAAAACCGAAAACATTTAACCGGTAGGTCACATTGACATAGATGACCTGCTTTTCCGCAAGGCGGGCTCCATCATGCTCAGGCTCGTGAGGAAATCCTGTCACATCCCCGCCTCCGTGAAAATAAACCATAACCGGTAGCCTGTCCGATGTAGAGCTGGCCGGTGTCCAAATATTCAGATACAAACAATCCTCACTGATTGTAATCTGGGAAT
>JBMNQA010000060.1:0-2664 GCA_050943895.1 Lawsonibacter sp. | reverse complement strand
TGGGTATTGGGCAAGCGAACATAGTCGAGAATGATGAAGGTGCTGAGGTTATGGAAGGTACTACTCCAAAAGCACAAGCCAGAGCATCCTCCGGCGTTCAATCCAGAGCAGCAACGGCAAAGAGTGATATGCTTACAGGCACTAGCGCACCAGCCAAAAGCGGAAATCAACAGTCCGGAGTAGATCCCCAATATCAAGGCGAACCTGATGGAATAGGCATAGTAGCCCCAGGTTTTGGAGGTGCTTCAAGAAAAGTAGATCCCAAGATGGGTTATCAGTTCGATAATCCTGATTTAGAGACACTATTCGAGCAGGATTATGGACTCCCAAGGGAAACTGCTATAACAAGAACAGTTGGACACTTAGAAGAATTATGGAACATGGCAACTAGAACGTACAAAGAGATACCTGAGAACGATCCTTATTATGCAGAAGCTGTTCATATTATAGGGCAAATACAAAACATTGCAGGCATAAGTAAGGATGAAGCTATAAGGATTCTTAAGTACAATACAAAAGACTTAAACGATGCAGAGTTCGATGTGTTCACTAAATATCTATACCTGAAAGATATGGAAGAATCCATAAATAAAGGCGAATCAATACGATCTGGATGGGATGAACAATCGGTACTTAAAGAACTTAAACGCATAGAGCCGTATCTAAATCATACGGTAAAGACTTCTTTAGATAAACGACAAGAAAGGTTATCTAGTGTGACTAACAACCTTGTATCTGCTATGGGTGCTATAGGAATAGATTTAACCGAAACATTCCAAAGAGAAGACTATTTTAGGCATCAGGTGTTAGAGTACGCTAACCTTAAGAGGTTTGGCGACTACTCTAATAAAATGAAAACACCTGGGAAAAGAGGTTTTCAACAAAAGCGATCAGGTGAATACGAAGGTGGATATAATACTAACTACCTAGAAGCCGAGTATGAAGTTTTATCCCAGATGATAAGAGATACCAGGATGGCTAAGTTGCTTAAACGCTTCATGGATGAATATGATATATCCGCTGATGTGCGAGAGCAAGCGAAAGCAAAAGGTTTAGAAAATTGGAAAGATGCTATCCCAGAGGGTTATGGCGTATATCAGTTAAGGGATGGCGTAGCGTTCTATACCTCTACTTCTATACCAGAACAGTTAGCAATGGAAATAATGACAAACCTAAAAGATGGCGTGAATGTAAAAGCAGAAGATGTAAGAAAAGTGCTTGCAGTAGGTGGAAGGTATAAAGAATATGTACTAAAAGAAGAACTAATTGCTAAGATGGACAACCTTTTAGAAAAACCTCCTACTAACGTAGTAGCTAAGGCTACAAAGTCTATACTAAACGCATGGAAAAGATGGGTTACAGGCCTTAATCCGACATACTTTGCGACTTTCAACCTTAGAAACTTATCGGGTGATATTCCTAGAGCGATGATGGCAAGCCCGAAGATATTTACACCAGAATATTTGAAAAGGGCTTTGGTGGAAGTACATCAAGCTATTACGAAAGATAAATTTACCCCTGAAATGAGGTTATGGCTAGAACGTGGAGGCTTCCAATCGCTGATGATTCCACAGGAAATTCATGACATAGACTCATTCTTCCCGGAGTTCGACAAGAAGAAAAGTCAGAGCTTTATAAAGACCGTAGGCAAAGTGGTGCCTAATACTGTTGATGCGTGGATGCAATTTACCGAAGACATTTCAGATTATAGAGAATCGTTATTAAGGTATTCTGCTTTCCTGCATTACTTAGACCAAGAAAGATCTGGAAAAGTTGATTACGGCGTAGCCCCTCCTGATATGATTAGAGGCTTGAAGGATCCAGTGGATAGGGCTTACGTGCTTGCCGACTATGCTATTGGTGCGTACAGCAGAACCTCAGAGCTAGGTCGTTTAATAGCGAACCACATGATACCGTTCTGGAGATTTGCAGAAGCTAACTTCAAAGCTCATGTACAGGTTTACAAAAACGCTGTAGATGGTGAGATAATGGATGAACAATTTAAGGCAGAGGGCAAAAAAGGTGGAACGGCAAGAAAAATAGCCAAGGGCGGGCTTAACCTTGCAAGTAAGAGTGCTATTATATTAGCTATGGGATTATTACCCTATATCTTTAATGCAATAGCTTTCCCAGAAGAAGAAGAAACATTGCCGGATTACGTTAAAAGTGAACCACATATCATATTGGGCACAAGCAAAGAAGGGAATCCAATATACTTCACTAGAGTTGGTGCCCTAAATGACGTATTAGAGTGGGGAATGGATGTAGGCGATATTATAGACTTGATAAACGGCAAAACAACATGGAAAGATATCGCCAAAAGAATGCCTAAGAAGGCCTTGCAAAAGACGGTAGATATGATTAGCCCATTTTACAAAATGCCTTTTGAGCTTTTAACCGCAAAGAAACTTTTCCCAGATGCGACAAACCCTACGCACATAAGAGATAGATGGCTGTATGCAGCACAATCGTTAGGTGTTGAGAGGTTAGGTAGAATAGTAATGGGTAAACCTGTTAAAAACAGGGGCAATATTGCAGAATTAGCACTAGACTTCTTTGCATACACAACAGATGCTGATGCTAACGCCTACTATTCTATCCTAGACCAGAAACAAAAATTCGAGATAGAGGTGTTAGGTAAAACTCCGACAGGTGGTTACAGTT
>JBMNQA010000059.1:0-2678 GCA_050943895.1 Lawsonibacter sp. | reverse complement strand
TAGTGTACAGGAACGGTCAGTTGAATGTCAGTTGGTTTGACCGGTTTATTTATCTGGCCTTTTTTCAGAAGATACTCGGTCTACAGGTTTTCCCCCCTCAAAGCATCCACAATATTGTCATTTTTCAATTTGGCGCTGGCATGCAGCATGGTGATGAAGATGATCACGAATACCCCGGCCACACAGTAGAGGATCTCTTTCCACGGCAGTATGAAAGCAAACTCAAACATATTGCCGAAGGAGTTGTACATCCATACGCTGATTAAGATGCTGACAGGCAAGCCGTAGAGAAGGGCTTTCAAGCCATAAAAGATGCTTTCATAGTTGATCATCTTGTTAAAGCCCCGAGGGGTCAGCCCCATGGATTGGAGTATGGCAAATTCCCGGCGGCGCAGGGCGACATTGGTGCTGATGGTGTTGAATATATTGGTGACACCGATCAGGGTGATCAGGGTGATGAAGCCGTACAGAAAGATGGAGATCACTGTATTCCCGCGCTCCATATCCTGTTTTTCTGCTTCCACATCATAAAGCCACAGGGAACACTGATCATCATAATCTTCAAAAATAGTGCGGATCTGTGCTGCCAGGCCGGTGCTGTCCTTTGTGCATAGATAAAGCTCTGTGGGACGTCCGTAATCATAAGGTTTTTGGCGGTCTTTTTGCAGCAGTGTGTCGATAGCAGCAAACACTTCTTCAGAGACGATCATTTTAACGGATCCTGAGCAGGCGGAGGAAACACCGAGGGGAAGGCTGTCGGTTACTGCGCCGACCTCCATTGTAAAATCTGCTGCATCTGTTTCCTCACCATATTGGAATCCCTCCAGCAGGAGCTTTTCGCCCGCCTTGATCTGCAGTGGGTTATACTCTGTAAGTTTGGCATCATGCGTGATGCTTTTATTAATGAGGATTCCCTTCAAATTTTGGGTATCCTGAAAATCTGCCCAATCAAGCCCGTTTTCCTCGGTGTAGGTTTTAAATTCCTTATCACCGAGGGCGGTGATGTGAAAAACACACTGGTAGTGGCCGTCTTCATTTGCGCCAAATAACTTTTTATCTATACAATTCTTTTGTATGTAAGGGCTGAATTGGGAGCGTGTCAGCCAGGATCCAACCTGATTCTCTCTGACCACTGCGTATCTTTCCACTTCATCAAGATCGGTAATGCGCTCATAAAAACTTTTTTGCTGCTCTGCGGAGGCATTTTCGGCGACCACCGATAAATTATAGGGTATGTCCTGGTAGTACAGGCCGGTGCTCTTAAACGCGTAGGTGATGAAAGAGGAAAAGGAGATGAAAAGGACGATGCTGATGAACAGGGACACCACAGTGGCGCGGTAGCGGCGGCGGTTGCGCTTGAGATTTTTTAGTGCCAGCTCTCCCTCAATCCCCCATAAAAAGCGGGTCAGCCTGGAGGTTTTTACGGTTTTCCCCTTGATTTTGATATCCTTGCTCAGCCTGATCGCCTCGATGGGCGAGATCGCTGAGGCCCTCATAGCAGGAAGATAAGCGGAGAGAAGGATAATCAGACCCACAAAAGCAATTGTGGCCAGGATGATACCGGGAGAGACGATCAACCGGAGAGCGATATCATTATCATATGTGGATATCATGTTGCTCATGAGGCGGTTGACAACGGAAAGGGTTACACCGATACCGCCGACACCAGAGAGGATGCCGACCGGTATGCCGATCAACCCCAGAAGGGCGCCTTCGAAAAATACGGTTCTCCGGATCTGCCCGGGTGTGGCGCCGGTGCTGGCCAGCATGCCGAACTGCTTTTTGCGCTCACTCACCGATATGGCGAAGGCGTTGTAGATAACTGTCACTGAGCCGACCACGATCAGAATGATCACAATGCCGGCCACAGAATTGAACATGCCCCTTACATTCTCGTTTTTGGAAATGCCCATATATTTTAAGAGTTCGCCGTTATAAGCATAATCCCTGGCCCCGGCATTTTTGGCCATCTCCGGAACCCTGTCGTAAATCTGGCGGGGGTTTTTCCCGAGGATGGATACATTGACCGCTTCATTCGGGATGAGTCCGCCTGGATCCAGAAAGCCAATCACAGTAAACCCGGGGGTGCTGCTGATCTTTTCAAAATGGGGCTTGGCCATATATCCAGTGATGGTATAGGTTTTTGTGCCAGTGGTTACAAACTTTTCTGTTTCTTCAAGTGAAAGATCATCGGGCAGCTGCTGCCCCTCTGTGTCGATCCTTTCACCTAAATCAAAGGTAATGGTTTCTCCGATCTGATATGCTTTCCCGCCGCGTTTTGGAATCTCTTCTGAGATCAGCACTTCACCGGCTTTTTCCGGAAAACGGCCTGCGGTCAGTTGGACGGGCATCTGCCGGAAAGCCGCGGTATCGTATTCTTTTATAAAGAAATAGGGCTTATTTTCAGATGTTGACTGCTCAAAAAGGGCGTATCCCAGATTTCTGCTGAGCACAGCCTTTTTTGTGTATGGGTTGTCGGTGATGTATTTGGTCTCGTCCAGTTTTAAGTCGTAAAAAGTGGCATGAAAATTTCCATCGGTTTTGATCGCTCTCTGTACAAAAAGATCCTGGAAGCTGGCGGAAAGAGTGATTGTGCCGCAGATCATCGCGGTGGAGAGGATAATGCCGATAATGGTGACGATGGTGCGCTTCCGGTTCAGCTTCAGGCTGCGCAAGGT
>JBMNQA010000058.1:0-2735 GCA_050943895.1 Lawsonibacter sp. | reverse complement strand
TATACTGACCTGAAACTTTGTCACTACCTGACCATATCAAAAGCCCATATGAGCGATACCCTCCACTAGATGATAACAACCGCGCACGGGGAAGAACAACACTATATTTGTCAATTAATTGATTTAACTCTCTGGCATTTTCGATATCGGGGTCTATATTCTCTTCAAATATCTGCCTCTGGAAATTAATCATATACCCCATCTCTTCGAGTTGCGGATCCAGATCCGGCACCAGGTACCGTAAGAATTTGAAACCACTACAACCGCCGTGGTTCTTCCAGAATTCTCTGACGAAAGATTCGAATTTTGAATATTCAAAGGTATTAAAACCGTACATATCGTCGATACGAGTCACTTCGAATCGATCAGAATCTCTCATCAGGTTTCCGCTTGCTGCATCCTCCAACCAGGATCTCGCCTTATCTACCAGTTCAAGCAACGAATGCTCTAAAAACCAGACATTCAGGCTCCCGCGATATAAACAAAAATTTGCAGGAGTGCCTTTCGGGCGAGGATTCAGATGAGGTAATCTGTCCTTAGGGAAGTCCAACCTGTTTGAAAAAACCGAAGGTGCCTGCAGAGGGTACCGATTTTTATTAAAAGCCAGAATAATTGGTTCTCTGCTTCGAATATCCACGTCACCCACTGTACCCCTCGTCGGGAGGTTGACCTGCACTTCAAGAGGGACTGCAACAAAGTTGTCATTCCAGGAATATGCCTGAACAACCTGAGAAGAGAACTCCCGCCTTAACTCCTTGAGAGCTGACCGAATGCTTTTAGGGAGATGCTTGTCTTTGAGCGGTTTTAGCCCCGACGTAAAAAGAGTATCAGCCATAGGTCTGAGGTGTCCTTGTAACTGCACCTACCGCTGCCGATGACTTGATACCTTTCGCTGATGAGTGATCCTTCTTCTGCGGCCCCATTTGAGTTATTATAAAATGAATAGGTAAAGGCTCATTTTCACTCGGGTGCTCCATCGCGACCAGAAATTTTCCTTTCTCGACGTGCTTCTTATACTCCTTCGCAGCCTGGAAATGCGGGGGATTATCACCGTTATCAACCACCGGCTTACACGAGGCGATAATATAAGCTCCCCCTCTGTGCATTTCTAGGAGCTCAATGGATGTTGTATCGGGAATGGGGTCGTCTTCATACGACTGTTCGTTGAAGAAATACCATGAACAGTGATGAGGGGCGATGAAGAGATCCCACTGCAGGTCTTCTTCATCACGCCTCTCAACAATCTTCTTAAATATCGCACAACCCGAGTCGCCACCAAACATCGCCAGCCCGGCGTTCTTTGCATTCGGCATGTCGAAGCGGGCCTGAATGACCACGCTCGTATCATTCCTCTCGCTCTCCTCCGAATCGGTATCTTTTTTGAACGGGGCATGGATGAAAAATGAGAAATCCATCTTCTGCTTGCCATTAATCTGATTTGTCGCGTTGCCCGGCACTGTAAGGATACTCTCCAGCCCTCTCAGTTCCGGGTTGTCTGAGTAGCCAATGATTCTGAGTCGGTTTCCTGGTAGCCCGGAGTCAGGATCATCTGCTTTGTAGAGTTTCATTCTCCTGCTAACTTCATCACAGAAGCGCTTGGCAGACTCACAGAGGTCATCCTCATGAGAAGAGATGATTCTTGGTGTAAACCAGAGTTCATCGATGATGATCAAGCCCGCCCTCCTGTCGGCTTGGCTATATTTTGCAGGATCGCCTCTGTAGAACGTGGTGCAAAACCCTCTGCAGTGGTCTTCATCAGGATGTGTTAATATGAAGGCATCCAGATGCGGATTGCCACCTTCGTCCTTCCTCATCTCTTTCAAGAGATGCTCATGTACGGGGTATCTCTCCTTTTCGTTGTCATTCTTGGAACTTTCGGTGATATTGCAATCTATAAGAATATTAGTGCCATCGGAGAGACCGATTAACGTAGTATCGCCGTTCCCAACGGGAAAACAGGTTATTGACGGATCTTTCAAGTAAATTGCCTCCTTTATTTCAGTTCTATAAGGTACTTAAATACCCCCGGAAATATAAATGCTTGTCATGCGGCGTGAAAATGAATATTATTCAATATGGGCCAACCGATACAATACAGAGAGCACTATACGTCCCATATTCTGGTGAGCAAGAGGATGCTCCGAGGTCATGTTAAAGGAAGCTCTGACACGTTTTCCGGGCCGGTAAAGGCACTTAGTAGACAACTGTCCCGGTTCAATTCAGAAAGCCCTAAACCGCCCCCCATCATAATCTCTTCATGCGCTACATCGTCACCGGCGGGGCCGGCTTCATCGGCTCGAACCTTGCCGACACGTTATCGCAGCACCACGACGTCGTCATCATCGATAACCTCGCGACCGGGCGGCGGGAAAACATCGAGCACCTCCTCGACCACCCCGGGGTGACGTTCATCGAGGGGAGCATCACCGACCTCGACCTTCTCCTGGAGGTCTTCCCCGGCGCGGACGGCATCTTCCACCAGGCGGCCATCCCCTCCGTGCCCCGGTCGATGAAGGACCCGCTCGCCTCGAACGAGGCGAACGTGACCGGCACGCTCGACGTCCTCGTCGCGGCGAAGGACTGCGGGGTGCTGGCCGTGGTTGCGGCGTCCTCCTCCTCGGTCTACGGCGACACCCCACCTGATCCAGAGCGATGATCGATCTGGAGCTCCTGATCCGTACAGGGACAGTTACATCACCGGGTCGTAGCGGGGACAGACCGCCCACACCTGCGCC
>JBMNQA010000057.1:0-2736 GCA_050943895.1 Lawsonibacter sp. | reverse complement strand
CTGTCGAAATAACGAACAGTTCACGCCTTGTTGTCACATGTCTCCCTTTGTCGTCTTTTCTAATTTCCCTGGTTTCAATCAGATCTTCGCCAAGAAGCCGGTTGATCAAGGTTGATTTCCCAACACCGGATGAGCCCATAAAAGCGACTGTACGGCCCGGTGCAATGTACTTGAGTAACGCCTTATATCCGTCCTCCGTTATGCTCGAGGTGACAACAACATCGACACCGACAGCGTTATTTTCGATTTCAAAAATCCTTGCGTGCAGATTATCGCATAAATCTGATTTTGTAAGCACAACCACAGGGATGGCTCCACTGTCCCAGGAGATTGATAGATAGCGCTCCAGCCTTCGCAAATTGAAGTCATTATTCAGAGACATGCAGATAAAAACAGTATCTATATTTGCAGCCACAACCTGAACATCTTGCGAAGTTCCCGCAGCTCTACGAATAAATGCGCTTTTCCGAGGCAATACATGATGGATAATTCCATTGCCATGCAGATCATTCTCACGGTCGAGCATGACAAAATCACCGACTGCTGGATAGTCTGATAGTTCATCGTTAGAATAGCGAAGCTTTCCCGATATTTCTGCTATTAACTCTGAATTATCGGTGGCAACTTTGTATAAATCCTTATATTGGGCAATGACTCTGCCTAAATAAAGGCCTTTATATTGAGCAGCTTCTTGATATCTTTCAGGAAACCCCAAACTCTCGATCCTGATGTTCAATTTCCCAATTCCTCCATATAAAGCTGATATACAAACTATTAGCCGGTGCCAGGCTTGCTTTATTGCTTTATTCAGATCAGTGAGCCATTCGAAGGTTTTTGCTTATTTCCAGGCAACAGGATAATCTTTTTTCCGGCATCTCCTCCCACTTCCGATATCTCACTTGCCACACTTGTTTTATTGCTTTGTTTTTGTGCCCAACTATATTTTACAATAATGCAATGTCTTTGGGGAAGGGGAGGGCTACATAACATTGACCTCTTTTTTTTATTATCTGCCGGTGCCGCCAAGGTGACATAGGGGTATACCTGGAAAGGGGAAAGGGGAAAGGGAAAAAGGGAATTAAAAGAAATGATGTAAAGTAAACTTTACATACCGAATACATCCTGCTATAATGGTGTAAAGCATGCTTGACAATGGTGGAGGTGATGGCTTGATCAATAACATCCGCACGATGCGTGAGGAAAGGGGTTGGACGCAGGAACATCTGGCATCTTTAGTTCAGGTTTCACGCCAGACCATCAACTCCCTGGAGGCGGGCAGATATAAACCCTCGATCATGCTTGCTCTGAAACTGGCGCATGTTTTCAAGGTGCCGCTGGAAGATGTCTTCCGGTTGGAGAGTACAGACTGGGAATAAAATTAAGTGATGTGAATACTGAGTTTCCGAAGAGACAAGGCTTATCCATGAGGGATTAAAAACAACAGAGTGAGGTGAATGAGAAGATGAGTAAGAAGGAAAGGACGCTAAAATCTCTTTACACCTACATATTTTTCGGGGGAATCTATCTGCTGGGAGCGGTGATCTGGTTTGTGATTTCATATTTTCGAAGAGAACTTGATTCTCCTGTAACTCTCCTCTGGCTTGTGGGTGCGGTGATTTACATTATCATGATGGTGGTGTCTGCTAGAAGGGCAGCTAAGTTAAAATCCGGTGCTACGAGTGTCGCTGCCCTGCAGCCCGATGAAAGAAATGAGTATATTGCCGGGAAAACGGCTGAGGCTACAGTTTGGTTAGGCTGCCTGATTCTTTTAGCTTATATCGGCGGTGAAACAGGCAGCAGTGGAAAGGTACCAATAGACGCAGGAATATTTCTCTTGGTTGTCGTTGTCATTTATTTCGGGCTGTACATTTATTATCAGCGGAAGTATTAATGAAGGGGCATGAAGGGGCCAAATAGAGCGGACACCAGTAGAAAGGGAATAACTCAAGCATGATACCACATGCTTATTAATTTCGTTACACAATGATTCAGTCCAAAGCCTACAGGTAAAATGCCAAAAGCACCTGCCCAGTTCCATAAGCTGAAACCCAATGCAAAGCTGATCAGTAGAAATCCAGGAGATGATAAAAGAAAAATTGATCTCCTGGCTGCTTCATGAACATCCTCGGATTTCCACTGAAACAGTTTTATATAATCTGATGTGATGACATCCACCCAATGGAATTTGGCCCACAGTGCAAGAGCAATTGCTAAAAACGGCCAGAGGATCAACACCGACCAGTTGGGAACTCTTACAAGGAGCACACCGATAAAAACCAAATTAATATATAAAATGAGACCATTCTTGTTTCGCAAGAAAGACTTGATACATGCTTCGGTCAACCTGTTTACCGCGCTGTATTCCCGAAATAGATGGTTGAACCTGGTAAAAAACACAGGTTTTTTCTTTTTTAAACTGGGTTTTTTGATGGATACTCCGGAAATTCCCAATATGATAGATACATCTTTTAGCTTTTCATGGTTTTCGCGGGCTATGTCGTCTAAAAATGTTCCCCTTATTTCCAGCCGGATCTTGATGAGGAGTAAAAGTGTCATGGCCAGCAGCAGGCAGCAGGCATAGCAGAGGGGAAAATGAGTGAGGAGCAGACTGGCTCCTATTACAAACAGCACTTGCATGGGGATAAAGAGTATTATTAAAATGATTTTCGCTATCCAGGCTTTTAGGCGCAGGGAAACAAATTGTTTTACAAAATCTATATTCATTTTCAGCAGGAA
>JBMNQA010000056.1:0-2736 GCA_050943895.1 Lawsonibacter sp. | reverse complement strand
AAACCAGATTTAGGCCAATCGCGAGGGGTATGCTTTTCTCTGCAGGTGCCTTCGCTCCTATAGCCGCGTATTGTTGCGCTTTATTTTTTGGAAACCCGGCGTAATTGATGGGCAGTCTTGATGGCCGCATTTGCGGTCTAGGTACCTCAATAGGCTGATTACATGACGGGCAATCAATGAGCTGCCCGAGCATATCTTCAGGTGCTTCTAGATGTTGGTTGCACTGGGGGCAGTTGAATTTAATGTCAGGCATATCATCTCCTCCTGTGATGTCGAACGTTACGCATGAGCCTCGCCGGTGGAGCGACAGCGGAACCGGCGTAGTGCTCCATGCGATTGTTGGCTGTCATTTCCTCCAGAAAAGAACATCAGTATATGCGGGAGCGTCTGGTCCATCATAGCAGGCGTATACAATCTTGCATTGGTCAAAGCCATGGCTGGCGAGTGTGGTTGATAATCCCAATAAGTTGTAGTTCTGTCCCCTTTGCTCAATATTCTCAACTTCTACCAGCAGATATTCAACATCGGAAAGGTACTTTCCGAATCCGTCAATTACCCTCTTTTCGCTGCCTTCTGTATCGATCTTAACCATGATTGGCTGTTTCAGATTATCCCATGGAATCTTCCCAGTACGAATAAGGGTATCCATTCTGTTTATTGTTACGGGAAAGCGATTTGTATTAGTTGATATGTTGTCCTTCCCTGCTTCGATAGTGCCCCAGCCAGTATCATCCATCGGAATGAAGAAATCAGCCTCACCATCAGTATCGGAGATCGCTATGCGCATAACTTCACCAATGGGGGATAGCTTAGGATTCGGTTCGCAAGATATCACCTTCGCATTGGCATTCATTCCGAGCAGGAGTCGAGCCATTTGGCTCACATTAGCACCCACATCAATTAGCGTTTCCGGCCATGGGAGTTCGGCTTCCTGTAGTGTCCGATAAACATTGTATGCCGCAGTCATGCTGTTTACCGATTCAGGGATAAGTGGCCGCAACTTCATCCCCGTTGAGCGACACAGACGACGACCCGCAATAAGATGACTATATGCTCTTACCAATCCATGAGGACTGAAGTGGAATAGGTGTAGTTTCATATCTTCCTTTCTGATTCTGATTCAGCCAACGTCAGCCTTCACCGGACGGCGCACCTTGTGCGCCGTACGGTGCAAGGCCTTGTTCTCTTTTCCCTCTTGTCCATTTGTTCGGGGCTGGCCCTTGATAATAATAGCGACCACGCCTAGTGCGGGCGGTTACTCTACCTACATTTTTCATACTGTAGAAAAACATCTTTCGTAGCGTGGAAAAATTACTGTAGAAGTTTCCATAACGTGGGAAACTATAGCGGCGAGGGGCATGTTCTAGCAAGCTTTTCTGCGCTTTATGTCATCTGTAATCCCCGATTTCATAGTCTAGCCATTGCGTTTTTATTCAGCCTGGCCTTGACCGCCCGTTCTCACGCATAATTAAGAGAACGTCAGCGTTCTCCGGACGGCGCACTTTGTGCGACGTACGGAGCAACGCCTTGTTGGCCCATTTATGACTTCTTGGAGTGTTTAATGATATTCTCCATCCGCTGCTGAGTGTCGAGTGTGGTATTAATAAAATCGCGAATTTGTTTGTCGGATATATCAATCTGGGGTTCGCTCTTAAGTAAAAACCTGCCTATGAAATCCTGGCAGAGTGCTTGTGCTACAACTTCGCCTTCAAAGTGGTGAAGGATTGCATAAGCAAGGTTTAACGCAGAATCCGAATGGGACCCATAGTCGAACATAGGCTTAGTATATTGCAACATAACTGCGGGCTCAAAGGGAGCGCCATCACATGACAGGTAGGCCCCGGCCTGGGTTTTCTTGATTGTGTATGTGCTCATTCGGATGCCTTTCTAGTGTATGGTCTTAATGTATATGAATTATCTCTGCCATTGGCTTGGGTGGTTCCGATAAGCGTCGCTAAGCTTTTTCTGCATCTTGAATTTATTGCATTCACGAACACCAAATATCAAAGCCAGTATGACAATGATGATTATAGTTGAGGAGCGTAATTCAGGGCTGAAATGAGACACTTCAGGCGAGGGGTCTCTTTTGCTCGGATTTACAGGAGGAGAAATGGGCGGGTTCGGATCGGGGGTTGATTCCAATAGAGAATTTATGGCCTGATCAGGCAATGCGTCTCGTATATCAAATGAATTATTGCATTCAGGGCACTCAAAATCCCAAGAATGATTATGGGTGCATGCAAGCACAATATCTGTATCAACGGATATGGGACTGCCGCAATCAGGACAATCGAATGTAATTGTGCCGCTATTGATCTGCTGGGATATGCGGGATGTATTTAGTTGTTTTGTGCGAAGGCGGATGTATATCGCTTTTGCTTTATGATCATCATCATTTGATCGCTTCAGAGCTTGTGCCCAAATTGCTTTTTGTCGAGTGTCGTTTAGGATTTCTTCAAGAGCGATGACAAACACATCGTCCTCAGATGTATTTTTTAACGAAGGCGTACGAATGCGGCTAGAATTATTCAATCGTTGTGGCATTATCTCTCTCCATGGCCAACGTCAGCGTTCTGGGGACGCGCCACTTGTGGCGCGTACCCAGCAACGCCTTGTTCGATGCTATTATTGATCAGCTTCAAAAGAATTTAATAGGATTAAAAGCAGAATGCGTAACAGTATTAACGAATTGCTCTTGGGGATATCTTCACGCTTTGTCCATGCTCTGAATTCCTT
>JBMNQA010000055.1:0-2840 GCA_050943895.1 Lawsonibacter sp. | reverse complement strand
ACTATACTTCTTTTCTCTTTTCAAAGAGAATCAAAACAGTTTAACTCAGTTAAAAATGATAGCTAACTGCTATGACAGCTTAGTGTCACATTCATTCTTTCAGGGGTAGATGTTTTCTCTCTGGCAATCACATGATCAGTGTAACGAATACGGGATTGTGTAAAACAATCATGAACTGTTGCGGGACACAGTAATCATTTCTCTTTCCTCTTCAATGGTGAAAAGCTATCTCTTGCTGTGAATTACAACTAGATTGAGATTACATTGTTAAGCCGGATTCGCAATATTTAAAATAACATTTCAGCTAAGCACTTAACGCCATCTCCAATACAGGACAGATCTCCTCGGGGTTTAACCCCATGGGTACCGCGGTAAGAATAAGATCGACCCGGCGGGAACCGGCGCGGACTGAGGCTTTGTGGAAAGGGCGCTGTCGCTGGAGCAGCGAATACCAGGTCTGTGAGCGGCAGGGGTAAGCCAGGCAGCAAACTACCCTCTTGCTTGCAGATATAGTTGAGTAGGCTAACACCTGCAGCAGATCGCTGCGGTGACGCTCTTGTAGTTCCTTGTCCAGGCCGGGCCATCCTTCACGGCTCAGTTCCTCCCAATGGTTTTTATACTTGGCGTCAAATATGATTGTTTCCTGCTCCCGTTCTAGGATAATGTCCGGCAGCAGATAGCGCTGCGAACCTAGGTACGGCGGGGACCACCCCAGTGGTGTAATGGTTTCTCGCTGGCGGCCGGTCTTGATGACTCCTCCGGTACGGCTGGCCAGACGGCTAACCACCGTTTCCACCCAGGCTTCGAAAAAAAGGTCCATAGGTAGAAACCAGGGCAAGCCTTGGAGATCCCCTAAGCCAGCCAGACCTCGATCATCTATAGTCCACTCCACAGCCTGAATGCCTTCGCGGAATACTGCGGTGTTGAGATTGCCTCGCAGCCAGCTGCTTAAGGTTTTGGGACTTGGTTGAAGGGCGGGAACATCTCGCACTCTTTCCAGCAGCTCCTGGCATAATTTTAGAAGCTGCAAGACTACTACACCGGCCGTTCGCTGGCTTTGCAGGCCAGCCAGTTGCTTGCGTAAAGTAAAGTGAATAGCCGCTTTAAGCTCCATGTCGTCACGCAGATCTGGAAAACGGCAGGGAATGCTAAGAAAATCTGCCCGAGGTAGCTTGACTGCAGCATACTCTGTCCAATTTACCTGACCCCGGGGGGCGCTTAAATCAGCCTCTGTATATTCGAAACGCCGCTCCAACTGGTTCAGAAGTTTCTGAAGCCGAAACAGGATTGTCGACGAAAGCACCCAGGGGGGAACCTTTCGATCCGACCGGGGGAGCAGCGGCAGGGGTAAGGGGCCAGGCAGGATCTTCCAGCCCATGGCTCCCAGCATCGGTCCGATGCCCTGCCAACCAAAGCGGGGTTTGATTATCAGCCCGTAATCAGGACGACCGCTGGTTGGGGATAGAAGCGGAAGAGCACCGACCTGGCCACCGGTTCGCAAATGAAGAATCACTGAAGAGCCATCGTAGTCCACACTGCCCTCTATGGCAAAATCCCGTAAAATACCCCGGTTTTGCTTAAGAAACTGCTGTGCCAGACGGGCAGACTGTCCCTGGAGATCTCGGGGCATCACTCCTTTGATCAGGATGGCTGCCGGCATTTTCAATTGGGAGTTGTCCTCTGTTTCAAAACATGCGGTTTCCCGGGCTGACTTGACTATGTTCATGACGACATGCTCTCCAACCACTGGAGGTATGCCTGAATAGAGTCAGCAAAAGAGGCAACATAGCCCTGTTTTAGATATTCTTCCAGCAGAGGAACCAGGTTTACCCGCAGCGAGGTGAGAGCCTGCTCCTCATCCTTTTCGAGAAAATAGGAGTGCCCAGGCAGCAGATCCAAAGATTCCTCACTGGCGTATTCCACAAAAATGTTGAGCAGTTCTTGAAAGGCGCGCTGCATCAGCTTGCAGCCATGGGCCTCAACCACCGCTGTCTGGGGCCATAGCTTCAAGAAAGCAAACCGCCGGCGCACTGCTATATCTACAATGGCAATGCTGCGGTCAGAGCTGTTCATTGTGCCCAGAATGTGCAGATTGGGGGGAAGAGTAAGCTGTGAGTGCAGGGGAGAGCCGAAATCATAGGGCAGCTCGAGGACGCGGCCGCTCTCGGATGGTTCCAGAAGAAAGATCGCTTCACCCAACACCTTGGCCAAGTCAGCACGGTTGATTTCATCAATGAGCAGCAAGAAAGGCCTGCCCTTTTGGTCTGCTGCTTTCGAGGCAGCTTCCATCAATAATCCCGGCCTGGGGGCAAACTGCAGCCCCAGGTCTCCCTCAGTATGGAGAGGAGCCAATCCACCAACAAAGTTCTCATAAGTTGTGTTGGGGTGAAACTGGATCGTCATGCCGTTGTCCTGGTATTTATCTTTTAGCAGCTCTAAAGCCATGCGGGTTTTTCCGGTTCCGGGAGGCCCCTGGAGAACAACATATTTACGCTGCTCCAGCAGTGAAGCCACCTCGTCTGCGCTGCAGTCGGGGAGCATGTGGGAGTAGTACGCGGCTTGAATCCGCCTGGCGTCTGTTTCGGCACCTTTTAAAGGCTGATGGTCCCTTTCCGAGAACATCAGGTCGAGAAAAGCCTTAAGGCATTCCTCTGTGCCCTGGCGGTCCGAGTCCTTGTCCGGGTCGGGAGCATAGAGGCCATAGATCACTCTGCCGTACCGGGTAAAGACAGGATGGTAGTCCGCGAATAATTTCTTGATGTTCCCCGGCATATCCAGATCAATGCGGGCCGGGTCCTGCTTGGCCCAGGCAACCATCTTTCCTCGGCCATATTGCTTGT
>JBMNQA010000054.1:0-2886 GCA_050943895.1 Lawsonibacter sp. | reverse complement strand
CTAAGTGGTTTTTGAGTTCACATTCCTCTATGGTCGATCCTAACATTAAGCCCACACGCAAAAACAGCTACCCTAGTTGGGTTCACATTCCTCTATGGTCGATCCTAACACTATAACTCTTCTTTGAGTTGCGCTATCTTCATAGTTCACATTCCTCTATGGTCGATCCTAACCGGGATTGTTCCCCTCACGGCGAATACGAAGCCACCGTTCACATTCCTCTATGGTCGATCCTAACCTCATCGCTTGCGGCAGTTCGTGTCATATTGTTCGCTGTTCACATTCCTCTATGGTCGATCCTAACAGGCTAGATATAAAGTTTTTGCCAGCTTCTAAAAAAGTTCACATTCCTCTATGGTCGATCCTAACCAATCGTTTCATTTTGTTTCTCAATAACCTCGCCCTGGTTCACATTCCTCTATGGTCGATCCTAACAGGAGATACTACGCTCTCTGGCGATTTGGTTCTATCGTTCACATTCCTCTATGGTCGATCCTAACCCTATTACATCAGGTATACTTTTGGCCCAATACTCTGTTCACATTCCTCTATGGTCGATCCTAACATTGTCTCCCCCTTTCTCCCCCGGCCCCAATGGAGCGTTCACATTCCTCTATGGTCGATCCTAACTAAGGCGACAGAAGAGCAGGCCAAGCAGGTTGACGGGTTCACATTCCTCTATGGTCGATCCTAACATATTCCTCCAGATTACACCATTTCGCCGGCCTGTTGTTCACATTCCTCTATGGTCGATCCTAACCTTCTTTTTCCTCGATCGTCTTTAGCCACTCAATGTGTTCACATTCCTCTATGGTCGATCCTAACTCGGAGGCATTGTCGCATCTAGCAGACTGACAAACTGGTTCACATTCCTCTATGGTCGATCCTAACTTTTAAGTCACCTACTTCTCGACCTGCGTCCGGCTGGTTCACATTCCTCTATGGTCGATCCTAACCGCTATAGAAAAGTTAGAACGGAGTATAAAAGAGTAGTTCACATTCCTCTATGGTCGATCCTAACGATAATGCCGTGTATAAGCTGAGGGTAAAAATATATGTTCACATTCCTCTATGGTCGATCCTAACTTTGATGAGGCGGTAGATAACAAGGTTGATAGTGATGTTCACATTCCTCTATGGTCGATCCTAACGCTAATCTTTGGCACACAATCAATGGTGTCAGATATGTTCACATTCCTCTATGGTCGATCCTAACCCGGCTTCATCTCGCCCCTCCTTTGCCCTTATTCTGTTCACATTCCTCTATGGTCGATCCTAACCCTGCCTTTAGCGTGCTGGTAGATAATATTATTGCGTTCACATTCCTCTATGGTCGATCCTAACCCTTTTCGGTTACACTGTGCTGTTTGGCGTTGGTAGTTCACATTCCTCTATGGTCGATCCTAACTATAATTTGTCAGGTCTTTTGGTTGGTTTATTCGTGTTCACATTCCTCTATGGTCGATCCTAACAGAAAATGAAATCTGTTATTAAGGCAGACTTCGAAAGTTCACATTCCTCTATGGTCGATCCTAACCACCATTTGCAGCGCCAGCTATACTCCCCATCAGCGGTTCACATTCCTCTATGGTCGATCCTAACCATCAAGTGGAATCTTATTTGACTTTGTGATTACTGTGTTCACATTCCTCTATGGTCGATCCTAACAATAAACCAACGAACTATATTCATTATATCCTCATACGTTCACATTCCTCTATGGTCGATCCTAACCCGGCGGAATCGGATTGCGTAGGAGGATGATAACAAGTTCACATTCCTCTATGGTCGATCCTAACCTGAAAGGCCGTATGTGCGTCCTGGATTCCGTTCTCCGTTCACATTCCTCTATGGTCGATCCTAACGGAAAAAGCACGGGAAATGAATTGGCCGCCTCTATTGTTCACATTCCTCTATGGTCGATCCTAACATAACAGGTCTTGCAACTGCCGAATATTCTCCTCAGTTCACATTCCTCTATGGTCGATCCTAACTTGTATTTTTCAGCCTCCAAAAATGCAGGATTGGGAAGTTCACATTCCTCTATGGTCGATCCTAACATGTCAGAATCCCGTTGAGCGGGGGAAGGATGTCTGTGTTCACATTCCTCTATGGTCGATCCTAACCTATTTTCAGCGAAGGTGCTACATCCGCAAGCATCTGTTCACATTCCTCTATGGTCGATCCTAACTTGCTACAAACATCGATATGCACTGGCCAGTCCCTTGTTCACATTCCTCTATGGTCGATCCTAACGATATCCCGGTTCCGGACGGCTGGCAGGTAAACGAAAGGTTCACATTCCTCTATGGTCGATCCTAACAAATACCACAGCATCCTCTTTCCCCGGAGATGCCCGCGTTCACATTCCTCTATGGTCGATCCTAACCCTAGGCGTAGCCCCCAACACAATTTATGACATGGGTTCACATTCCTCTATGGTCGATCCTAACATCTCATGTGGGCCGGATTCGAAGAACTTCCAGAATGTTCACATTCCTCTATGGTCGATCCTAACGCTTTTTCGTTCGAAAAAACCGGCTTGCCATTATCGTGTTCACATTCCTCTATGGTCGATCCTAACCGAACAATTCTTGGAACACGAATTCTAACAACGGTGTTCACATTCCTCTATGGTCGATCCTAACGAAGAGGCAGCTGCGTACATTGTACAGAGGTATGGGTGTTCACATTCCTCTATGGTCGATCCTAACTGTCCATCGAAAAAGGTACCGGCTGCATAACCATCTTGTTCACATTCTGTAAGTTTGCACATTCTTTCTCCCTGACCTTTGCAAAATAAAAAACCCAAATTTACCTTGCAATCTGCAAAAATTGCAGAAACGATTTCCGAACAATTTGCACATTAGCAAATTAACTGTCTTT
>JBMNQA010000053.1:0-2916 GCA_050943895.1 Lawsonibacter sp. | reverse complement strand
TACACAGTTGCTGCAGGGGTAGTAAATACTGTCGGCAGAGAGACTGTTCAAGCTATTACACCGGAGTACATAAGTGGAATTGCAAACCCAAGGGGCATAAAGGTTATTGATTATTCTCCTCAATTGGGGCAAATCGTGCAAAGCGGAACTATGGTGGCGGCAACAGCATCACCAGCATTTGAGCAGGAAACTTTTTTAACATACCTTACTAATGTTAGAAATAAGTACAGCACCATAAAAACACTTCTATATAATGAACAGCCAAAGCCGTTTTACGATTTTTATGTGTGTAACAATATTACTTGGCGTACGCGTGTTGAAGGAGAGAGAAACCCATTTAAGAGGGAACTTGTCAGCGATGCCAATATAAAAAAGTTGACAGAGATCTCTCACTTTATTTTTATCACTGGAGCTGGTGGTCTCGGAAAATCTATGATGATGCGTCACCTTCTGCTTAATGCTATCGATAATTACAAGGATTTTAAGTTGATTCCAGTCTTTATTCCGCTAAAAGAATTTGATGATGCTTCCGGCAAGCTGTTTGATTATATTTTTTCGAAAATAGAAGATTTTGGTGGGGGTATAACAAAAGACGATTTTGAAAATGTTCTAACCGCCGGATGCTGCCTTTTGCTTTTTGATGGGCTTGATGAAATAGGAATGAACAACATCGGCTATTTTGAACGCGAATTGGATTCCTTTACTGACAAATATCCGAATTGCATCTATGTGATTTCATCTCGCCCTTATCAATCGTTTGTCTCATTTGAAAGGTTTAGTGTTTTGCGCCTGTTGCCATTTAATTTAGAACAGGCATTGCGCTTGATTGATAATCTAGATTTCCGACCCGATGATCCTTCAATAAAAGAGAAATTTAGGGGGGAGTTGAGCACAAGGCTCTATCGTACACATAGAGATTTTACAGAAAATCCACTTTTGCTGACAATCATGCTGCTAACATTCGAGATGTTTGCCGAAGTTCCATCGCAAATGCATATTTTTTACCGAGAAGCCTTTAATGCATTATCGAGAACACACGACGCTAGTAAAGGTGCCTACAAGCGTGAACTAAAAACAAAACTTTCTGTTGATGCCTTCTCGGAAGTGTTTGCGGAGATTTGCTTCCGCACATACTGGCATGAGAAATTTGAATTCAGCATGCCTGAATTTGAGGTTTATTTCAAAAAGCTGACCAATCCATATGTTGGTTCTGCCTCAGCCGATGATTTTATGTATGACCTGTGTTTTAGCATGTGTCTGATGTATCAAGAAAGTGGAAAATGCTATTTTGCACATCGCTCATTTCAGGAATATTTCACCGCTGTATTCCTTTCCAAACAAAAGGATACAGTGATAAGCAAACTTGGCGTTTTTTTTGAAAAACGAGATAGGAGAATGCGCGGCGACCAGACGTTCTTCATGCTGAATGATTTGATACCGGATAAAGTGGACGAATTTATTTTCATTCCTTATCTCGAGGGATTGTTTGATAGGTGTGATAAGGGAGAAGGTTACTGGACTTATCTTGATGAAATGCATCCTATTATAGAATATGATACGGGCGAAGTGCCAATGTTCTTCAAACGCCCGCCGAATTCATTTTTATTTACATGTTTGCTTTCTCGCATTAAAAGGCCTGCCCGTGGCTCGTATTACGAACTGAAAGACCTGCCAGAATACGACGAGTTCATAGAAACTACATATTACTGGTTACCGGTAGAAAGTGATGAGGAAGAGGTAGACATTGTTCCAGAAAACCGGATTCCAAGTGAATATATTGAAGCTCACGGTGAGCCAGAAGTTGCAGGACGACATTTTGAAGCTGAATTATCCACTGTGTTGGAAGAGTCTGAGTACTACAATACGTTTATTAAACTTCTCGATGATGACAAGTTTGTTTATAAGATTCAATACAATCAGGCGCGAGAGTACCTCGTGCAACTTAAAGCGAAACAGAAATCCTCAGACGCATCCTTGTTGGATTTGTTATGATGGGGCATACTAAAAGTTAAATCAAACCATTTCGTATCAAATCATACTAAAACATTGTAGTTCAACGCAAGATATGCTATTATAATATGGCATGGACTGTAAGTACAAGAAAGAGGAGGAACAGACATGACTAATGAACCTGAAAAATGGTCAAGTCTCGAGGAAATTGCCGAACATCTCGGTGTAAGTAAAGATACAATTAGAGCTTGGATAAAAAAAGAAGTTATCCCGTATCGCCGGATCGGTAAACAGTATAAGTTTAAAATATCGGAAGTGGACGCATGGGTCGATAGCGGGGAGAGTGCGAAAATCGAGTAATATGAGAATGGGAGGCGATTAATAATGGGTACGACTATAAAGCGTCGAGATTTCCCAGCGGTCATTAAGCAGACGCAGCAAGGTGTGTTTGTGTTAGCTCCCAACGTGACCGTGCCGGTAAATGCTTCTGTCGTGAATGTTGGACTTCTACTTAGTGAAAGGATGCTTAGAGTAAAAACCGAAGGTTTATCAACCAGTATCACAAGTGAGCTGGATAACATTTTAGACGAAGACCACGGCGACATTCTCCTTACAAACACTGACATCCTCTTTGCTCCAGAATACGGGTTGGATGTGATAAAGCTACTTCTGCTGCTTGGCAGAAACCAGCGGCTCTATCTACCATGGCCGGGTGAAATTGCTGGAGAAAGATTGACATATTCCGAACCGAGTAGATTTGATTTTAAAGAATACAACGTCAAGGACTATGTGGATACATACGTTGTCTTGAGATAAGGAGCGATAAAATGAAGTATAGGGATTTAATTCAATTTGACCCGATTGTTACGGTAATTGAGCTTAAAAGCGCAGATGATAATGAAAAAGCAAAAGAACTCGTGCGTAGTTATGTAATGAGTGACAATATGGCTGACCTTGTTTCTACTA
>JBMNQA010000052.1:0-2968 GCA_050943895.1 Lawsonibacter sp. | reverse complement strand
ACAGGACAGTGGACTCGGAAAACGGTTGTCTAGGGATAATTCGCCAATTATGGTGAAACTCCTGCCTTGTTCTGAAATAATTGAAGATGCAGTGGGGACGGTTCCTGGCGCATTTCTGTTTCTGCAGGGATGCAGTGGGGACGGTTCCCGCTGCATTTTATTATTCCTTATGGCCTAGATTCCCGCCGATTCATAACGAGGATCCAGCTAAAATCCAATAAAATCAAGGGTTTAAAGCCTCAGCTGTCTTAAAAAACCATCGTTATGATAAAATCACATAACGATGTTACTTTCCAATATTTATGCAGGTTTATATCCTCCTCGTTACGTGTTCCCGGGAATCTAGGTTATGGGGAGGATAGATAGGAGCGGGAGGTATTTAGCGTCTGCGGTGCTTTAATTTCGGACAGCCTGGATGAATTTCGAATATTAAAATAGCCAGTCAGGATTATCCCATCAAATCCCAACTGGCTTCTACATATTCTCATAATATTAAAGTTTACAGTTAATTATTTATTGTACTTTTTCAGTTAAAAATCAATTATATAGTGTCCTTTTAAGAAACAAATCCCCATTTATTGTCTATTATAAACATCTCCACGAGGTCCAATATCAATAATTAATATCGTTAATATTTCATCATCTTTACAAAAAATAATTCTATAATTACCAACCCTCAATCTATAATCATCAGTATTTCCTTGTAGCTTTTTAACATCTCCCAAAGGTAATTGATTTACCGCCTTTATTATTCTTAACTGGGTATTCTTATCAAGTTTCTTCAGGTATTTAATACATCTTTTTTCATATACTATATTATATTTCATCTTTATTGATTCCCAGTTCTTTTAGCAGACCATCTTGATCAATAAAATTACCACTTAACTTAATATTTTCTAGATGTTGCCTTTCTTTTTTTGATAAATATTCATGTTCTGCTTCATTTATTTTACTCCATATACTTTGGTTTTCTTTAAATTTCAAGAATTCAGCCAAGTCTATAACAGTTTTTATATTTTCTGGTTTTAATTCGTCTTTTAATACCTGCTCTATCTTTTTTGCTAGGGTCACATTTATCCCTCCTAATTTAAAATTAACTTTATTAAAATTATATCATGAATAATGCAGGATTTATACAGATGCAGTGGGGACGGTTCCTGGCGCATTTCTGTTTCTGCAGCCGGGTGCACATAATACACCTCTCAAACAAAAATTCCGCAAAACCAGGACACCTTCATTGGGGGAGGGGCGGTCTTCTCCTGCGAAGTGATAGATCACTAGAACCGTCCCCGCGCTCTCCTTTTGCATACGGCAACGGCAAAAACATGACAGGTGCCTCCACCCTGTGGGGGTGGTTCCGACTGCATTTTATTGGTCCCTGTGGGGAGGGAGATAGGAGCGGGAGGATAACTATCTACATTCCGAAAGAGGTTTCCAGCGGTACTCTGGTCCGCATGGCCAGCCGCAAACGCCGTTCCACTTCATTCCAGTTGACCAGCTGCCACCAGGATCTGACATAATCAGCCCGCCGGTTCTGGTAGTCCAGGTAATAGGCGTGTTCCCAGGCATCCACAACAAGCAGCGGGATCGCTCCCCACTGGGTGAGATTCTGGTGCTTTTCTGCGGTCAGGATCTCTAACCTCATCCAGGAGGGTACCCAGCACAGCACCCCCCAACCGGAGGCTTCGACCTGTATCGATGCTTCAGTGAATTGTTCTTTAAAGGGGGCAAAGCCCCCGAAGTACTTCTCAATTTCCAGACAAGTATAATAACCTGGCTCTCTCAATCCCCCAGGGGCCATCACTGTCCAGTAAATGCTGTGCAGGATATGGCCAGATCCATTAAAAGCGAGCTCCCGCTCCCAGTGCCGCACCAGGCTGAAGTCCCCCATCCGCCGTGCCCCCACAAGTTTGAGCTCTGCCTTATTCAGCCCTTCCACATAGGCTAGATGGTGTCGGTCGTGGTGGATGTGCAGTGTCTTTTCGCTGATCACCGGCTCCAGAGCATTATAAGGGTAGGGGAGAGGGGGAAGTCTGTGCCTCCCTGGCGGCACATAACCCTGTGTTGGTTTTGTCTGCTCCATATTCATCAACCCCTTAATTATGGAAATGTCTGGTATTATGGTATGCAGGGGTGTTGTTTTTGTGCCACCCGCTGGTGGGTTGCTCGGTTTTGATCCTATGGTATTATAGAAACAGGGAAATCAATGGAATGAGGGTTTGGAGTCTTGGAGTATTTTAAATGGAGCAGAAGGACGTTTTCACTAAGGTTTTAGCTGTGGCAGGGACAGTACTCGTGTGGATTCCGATCCTGTTTACAATCATAACAGCTGTAATCGGAACGATTCGTGACCGCGTGCTGCGATTTGACTTTCTGATGCCCGCAGAACTCTTTCCTGTTGCTCTGGTTGGTGCCCTGCTGCTCTTATGGGCGGCGCAGCGGGCGCGTTCCCAACGAAAGCTCATTAGATGGGGTTTGGTCGCTATGGTAGTGTTTCTTTTTGGTGGTCAGGCTATTGCCATAGTCAGCGGACTCGCCTCAGGTGCGGTGGAGCCAACAGGCTGGCCCTGGGCACTGGCCATCTCTTCAATCGCCCTTTATACGCTGGCACTTATTGAGGTCTGTATAGCGGGGGTATTGTTGGTGAGGGAGTTGTAATGTCTTTGGGGAAGGGGAGGGCTGGTCAGAGCTGACGTGCCAACCACGGGGACGGTCACTTTGGCTGGTCAAGCATTGGTTATCAGCCATCGACCTAGCCCCGTGGCTGCCCAACGTAGGGTGCCTTGCTTTACTTTAACTAAACTGGGGTTGTAACAATTAAAATCTCTGGCTTATTATTTGTAGTAAAAGCTTTTATGTCATAAGTTCTACGATAACCAATTCAGGTCTATTATTAACTCGTAGCGGAATAATACTGTTACCTAATCCACGACTGACAATCATTTTTGTCTGCTTCTTATCATATAGA
>JBMNQA010000051.1:0-2989 GCA_050943895.1 Lawsonibacter sp. | reverse complement strand
CCTTCCGTGAGGATATGGTCATAAAGCTTAAAACCGATGAGATCGATGCAGTCAACGCCGCTGTTCTTTCCGGCAAACTCCTTCAGATGGCAAACGGTGCTGTCTACGATGAGGATAGCAAGACCCACCAAATCCACGACCGCAAGCTGGATGCCCTTGAGGATTTGATTGAAGGTGCAAACGGTAAGCCTGTACTTATTGCTTACTGGTACAACCACGACCTTGAGTGTATCTGCAAGCGGTTTGATGTTAGGCAGATCAAAACGTCAAAGGACATCGCAGATTGGAACAGCGGAAATATCCAGGTTGCAGTTATTCACCCCGCTTCTGCTGGGCATGGATTGAACCTTCAAAGTGGCGGTTCCACTCTCATCTGGTTTGGGCTTACATGGTCACTTGAACTATATCAGCAGACCAATGCCCGCCTATGGCGACAAGGCCAGCGTGATACGGTGGTTATCCACCACATTGTTGCTAAAGGAACCATTGATGAACAGGTTATGACGGCGCTTCGCAAAAAAGAGAAAACCCAGTCCGACCTAATCAATGCAGTCAAAGCAAATCTGACGGAAAGGAGGAAAATCGCATGAACGACACATACGAAAGACTGGCAAATGCCATCATTTTGCAAGCGGTCAAGGATTACCGCAATGCACTAAAAAGGTTGAAAAAGCATCCCCGCAGCGATACAGCTTTATATACGAAACGGGAAGTCGAGCGGTTCTTCCGTTCCGATTGGTACACATCACTTACTACGGTTGACCCGGAGATGCTTATTCTCAAACTCAACGAGGAGGTCATAGAATGACGGTAAAAGAATATCTCGGCCAGGCTTATCGCCTGGACCAACGCATAAACAGCAAGCTGGAACAAGTGGCTTCGCTGACCGAACTGGCCAGAAAAGCAACGACCACCCTGACAGGCATGCCGAAAAACCCTAACCGGAACACGTCTATGGTGGCGGATGCTATCGCCAAGATCGTGGATCTGCAGGCTGAAATAAACCGCGACATTGACCTGCTCGTTGATTTGAAATGCGACATGGTCAGGATCATCAAGAGTGTAGGCAATGCTGAATATCAAACCCTTTTGGAATTACGCTATCTGTGCTTCAAATCCTGGGAGCAGATTGCGGTGGATATGGGTTACAACGTGCGCCATGTTTACAGGATACATGGTGAGGCAGTGAAAAATATCAAGCTGTCTTAAACTTGTCACCTAATGTCACTGTTTGTCAGTATAGACGTTGTGATAATGTTAAAGTAGCAAAAGCGGCATTTAAAACAAAAAGGCCAGCGCGGTGAGATCTGCGTTGGCTTTTCTTGCGCCCCGAAAGCGAGGTGAATCAATGCCCCGCAAACCCTAGCGTCCCTGCTCTTATCGCGGCTGCAGCCGGCTCGCAGTGCGCGGGAAATACTGCGCCCAGCATCAGAAGGTCGTGAATAAAATCTATAATCGACATGTATAAACCTCGATTGTGGCAGGAAAGTTTTTTGCCTCTGTCGAAGTTGGATATATATTACTAAAAAGAAAGGGGCTATACATGGGACTGTTTGATTTTTTGTCGAGTAATAAACGATTGATGATATATGAAATTAACATGAATGAAGAAAACGCAGTTTATGTTAATGTAAAAAAAGAAACCGCCGGCTTGACAGATTATGAATATTTGCGTTTATGGGCTCATTATCACTGTAAAATTATGTATAATCTTGGATATCCAAAGAATGAAACCGCTGAAATAAGTTGTTTGCTATTGAACAAGATAGTGGCTAAACCCTTTGATACGGTGGTTGACTGTTTTAAGTTAGCCGAACTAGATGATATTATGCGATATTCGAAGCAGCCGATTAAACCGATAGTAAGCTTTACTGGTGAATTTTTTTCAAAAGAATCCAGTTCTAGATTTATTAAAACGTATTTTCCGTACAGTATTACAGAGCAGCAAGTGTTGTATTCAAGCATTGGTTTACTGCAATATGTTTTAGATATATGTTCAAATAACCAAAATAATTTGGATGTGGCATGGAAGCAGATTTTCTTTATTCTAGTAGCATTATATAATCCCGAGAGTATTAAAAGTGCCGCTGCCCTAACATTAGGAGTGCCAGAAATTGCTTTTTCAAAAGCTTTGGGAATAGATATAAACGAAATCCTTAGTGAAACTTCTGAATCAAAGGATGATACGTCTGAGCGCTTTCTAACAACATATCAAGAAGTAAGCAATGGAAATTCACTATCAGATACCGCAATAAGTTACTGCGTAAAACACTACCCGTTAGATTCGGGAGCAACACATAATTCATTTTTAGGGGGCTTCTTTAAAGTAGGCTACAATATTCGAGTGACAGAAGAGTCATTCGCCGATGAATTTAATTTTAACATAAATGAGATAATGCCTAATAGTGTAACACATAATATAATACATAGTTGGATGTCAAAAGAGGATAAAATCAGTTCGATTGCCGAGTATAAAGAAGAAAACAACACAAGCTGTAATTTAGGCCCGGAAGTTGAAGACTATTCAATCCTTGGATTGGATGTAATAAATCAGTATTTCAGCTATTTGTTAATGGATTATATAGAGGCAATAGGATTTGCTAAAAAATATGAATCAACCCAGGATATTGCAGTAGAGTTGTCTGGTCGTAACGCTGCGTTAGGCTATTGTTTTAGACTAGCAGAAGGTATTATTGATTCCCACTATAGTAATCAATAAATGTACGACTATTTACTGAGATAACTATTATTTAGAAGCCGTTATAATGCAAATAGAATATTTGTGATGCTTTTCGGGAGCCTTTGCAGAGTCAAATCTGCAAGGGCTTTTTCTATGCCCGAAAAGCGAGGTGAACCCATGCCGTACAAACCAAAGCGTCCCTGTGCTTATCCCGGCTGCGGTCGGCTTGCAGAACGCGAGCAATACTGTGCCGAGCACCAAAAAGCAATGGACAAATACTACAACCAGTTCCAACGTGACCCCGCTTCC
>JBMNQA010000050.1:0-3241 GCA_050943895.1 Lawsonibacter sp. | reverse complement strand
CTTGTAAGGTAGCATTAAATCCTTTCTAGTCTATATACCGTTGCTGTTCTAGATACTACTGGTAGTTTTCTTTCCAGCGTGCGGAAAATTTATTTAAAGGTCTGATAATGAACCATTCCAGTAAAACGATAATCAATATCAGCACCAGCACCCAGGCGAATAGGTTATCTATCTGCAGATAAGCTCTGGAGATAGCGATTTTTTGTCCTATCCCCTCCCGGGCGCCCAGTAGTTCTGCCATAACAGTCAGACGGACGGATGAAGCTGTAGCCAATGAAAATCCGGCCACTACCGAATAGGTGAGCCCCGGCAGATATATTTTTTTAACTTTGATTATCCCGGGGAGACGGTATACTTTTCCCATCTCCAGCAGCTTGCTGTCAATTGATTTAAAACCCTGAACGGTATTTACATGCATAATTGGATAGACCAATAGGGAAACCAGGAAAATGGCCATGGTGCTGCCCATGCCGAACCAAACCATGGCCATTACCACAAAAACGATGGCAGGAACTGCTAACAGGAGCCTTGTCAGGGGTTGAATGATTAACTCTAGCTTGCGATTTATCCCTGCCATAATACCGGTGACCAAACCTAATATCGTGCCCACCGCAAGGCCAATGAGCTGGCGGTTAAAAGATATTTTAAGATTCTCTATCAATTCTCCACTGCTGTAGATATCAAAAAGCGCACGTAAGGTATCTGCCGGTGAAGGCATCAATACGCGGTTATAATGCATTGAAAGCAACTGCCAGCCCACTACTATTGTCAGTACACCTAAGAAAGTATAGAGATAGTCTCTATTCTTGGAAGAAGAAGTTGGCATCCGGCTGTTTGCCTCCTAATGCGGCAGCTGGAGCGGTCTTGCTCAACTCATTAAAAAACGCGATGACTTCATCCTGGCAGTCGGCTGCAGCTACAGGCTGCAAATTAGCGTATTTTAATGACTCCGAAACTGCGGCCGCCTTCATCCACTCGGTCTGATTTTCAACCATAGGACCAATTTCTGCCTGGTGTTCGTTTACCCACTTAGCCGCTTCCGAATAACTGGCCTGAAATGCAGCTATTTCATCCGGAGTGACTCCGGCTTCTACTACAGCAACATATCCTGCCTGGGGAATACGGTTGTTTTCCTGACCCGGTATTTTCGCCCATTCTTCTTGCAAATCTATGACCCGGGCAAGTTCAACGCCTGAATTTTTAGCATTTAGCAAAGCCATGCTGGCGTTGGGTTCATTTAGAACCGCATACTTTACTTCACCTGTAATTAGCTGAGCGGAGGCCTGGGATAGATCCATATATGTGATCTGCACATCAGTATCCGGATCTAAACCATTTTGAATGAGCAAATGGCGGAAAACCAGGTCGTGAATATTACCCTGACCGTGTACGGCTATCTCCTTACCCTTGAGATCTTTAATCTCCTTAATAGATGAGTCGCTGCTAACCACATACAACATACCCCAGACCGATACATTAACTAACTTGATATTAAAACCCTTGTTATAGGCCATGATGGCATTGTTGATGGGAGAGCTGGCCAGTTTAACTTGTTTGGCGGTAATCATAGACAACAACTGATCATATGTCTTCCAGGGCTGCACATCTAAATCAGGGTTATCTTGCACCATGTACGCCAGGGGATAACTGACTGGACCCGGTGCTCCGGCAACTGACAAAGCCAGTTTCTGATTCTGTGCGGGATCAGGGTCGGCATTGGTGCCGGCGGTGTTATTGTTGCTGTTGCAACCGGCCGCCAGAAGGATGCACATAGTAACTAAGAGTACTGCTAATTTCCTTACCATAATTGACCTCCAATTATTTGATATTATTTTGTCTTAGCGTCCCAAACATTAAAGATTTTCAAGAATGCTGTCCGCTAAGTCTTTTACATAGTTCATATCCGAGACCTGAGTAGGATCGGGCTTGAGGGTTTTGCTAATGGTGCAGGGTCGTCCCTGCAAAATGACTATTCGATCTGCTAGTTGTATCGCCTCTTTTACGTCGTGAGTAACAAAAACTGTGGTACATGGCTGCCATTGGATCAAGTCCTTCAGTAAAGTGCGCATATCATTCTTGAGATGCTCATCCAGCGCAGAAAATGGCTCGTCCATAAGCAATAAGTCGGGCTGGATGGCAAATGCCCGCCCCAGGGAAACGCGTTGTTTCATTCCGCCGCTTAAAATAAGCTAAATATTAGCGGAATTAGGAAAAAAGTGAGGTGCTATTTTATGATGCAAGCCAGGGCCGGGTTGGCCAAGCGACTGTTTTTTTGGCCGGCCAAGAATACTTCTTACGCCATCTCTTTGGCACTAATTCTGGGTTTTATAATTGGCTCAAAACGATTGCTCTGGTGATTCTGATACCTCTGATTCTGGGCGTAATTACTTACCATTACTTGTTGAAAAGATTTTCTCAAGAATATTTTCAAAAGCTGATAAAACCTTATTTGCCGGCGGCCAGTGCCTGGGGAATAATGCCCATCATCTTTATCAGTATAAGTTTGAACGCCCCAAAAATTGCCTCCCGGCTTGAAATTTTTGCGCTAGCTTTTATAGTTCAACTCATTTTTTATGCTGTTAATTATATGATAGCTGTATTCATCGGGCGAAAAATGTTTGAAGAAAGAGATGGTCTGGCACTGGTTTTCTCCACTGTTCTCCGCAATCTATCCATTGCCATGGGTCTGGCGGCAACTGCCTTTGGCCCTAACGCGGCATTGATGGTCTCTTTGGCCTTTCTGATACAAGGTCAGGCTGCTGCAGGTTTTATCAAGTTGAATAAGAAATACGGGTTGCTTAAAAGAAAAGAGAGCAATGTTTCATAACAGCGCCAGCGGTTGAATCGTTGCATAAACAAACATGGAGATGCGTGGCGAAGTATGTAAAGCAGATAGTTATTCATACGAGATGTTGCGACTAGTCTATTGACTTTGTGTCATGGGCTAGTTTATTATTTATGTAATGTTATTCTTTGTTTTGTCTATGCAATAAGGGTGTTTGTATGTCGCCTAGTGTTGTTTTATTTCCTTAATTATGTTATATAGCTTTGGGTGTTGCCCATGTCATGCCATGGTTTAATACCCTGAGCCATAATAAGGTTGGTGATAAGGGGTCTTTTGCTAACTGATTGGAAAATATCTTCTTACAAGCACAATGCATAACGAGAGGAAATGAATAAGGCATGAAATTGATCACCTTTTCCGGTCCACCTTCCTCGGGCAAAACGTCGGTTATCACGA
>JBMNQA010000049.1:0-3336 GCA_050943895.1 Lawsonibacter sp. | reverse complement strand
ATAAACAGGGAGCCTACGCTTTCCGACGCTTACAGGATACTTCGATCGCAAAGGCTGTTCGATCCCGATACGGAAGACCTTGAAAACGCGCAAAGACAGATACTTCTCCATTTCGCGAAATGGACAAGGGTAGGAAGTAAGGGAACGACGTTTTACTCAAAAATGCTCGACAATCCGAAGACGACGGTATCGATAGAAGGAGCTAACTTTGTAGTCTTCGATCTTCAGGGAGTAGAACAGTACCCGGACGTTATGCAGATTATATTTATCTACCTTACGGATATCATCAGAAGAAGAATAATGGAAGAAAAGCAAAAACAAAAGATATTGGTCTTCGACGAAGCGTGGTCTTTGCTCAACAGCGAAGAGTCAGCCAACTTTCTCGGCGAGCTTTACAGGACGATGAGAAAGTTTGACTGCGCCGTATGGGCCATAACTCAAGACATATCGGATATCGAAGGTTCATATGTGTCAAACGCCATAATGACCAATACGTATAGATATATCGTTCTCAGACAGATTAACGAAAGAGCCATACAGGCAATCGAAAGGGTATTGAATCTCAACGAAGTAGAAAAGTCCGTAGTTTCTTTGCTCGAGCAAAAGAAAGGATATTACTCGGAAATATTCTTAAAACAAATGGGTATAGGCGCTTCTCGAGCGACCGTAGTTCCTAGTCCCATGGAATACTGGATGGCGACTACCGATCCCGCGGATAACAGGGAGATGGGAGAAGCGTTGAAAAAACACAATTTGGAAGAAGCGCTGAAAATATTGGCGGAAAATTATCCGCACGGGGTGATGAATTGAAGAAATTTGTTTTGTCGTTGATTTTGGTTTTTTCGGTAACGTCCTTCGCTTTTGCGACAGTTCCGGTCGCAAGGACGGACAATATATTGGAGCAACTTTTTCTGGCAAGGTATACGGAGATGCAAACGTGGTTGGAAAAAACTGCTTTCTCTATAACAAATCCGCAGACTCTCGGAGATTTAAAAGCTTTGCCCGAAAAGCTGAAAAGTTTAAACAAGGATCTCGATCGATTTACCAACTTTAGCGGGGACATAAGAAAGTTAACCAGACATGTTTATAAAACGGGAGACGCAGCTCTCGGCGATTTAGGCGAGTATATAAACATGAGAGATATAGCGTCGGGAAACTTCGACAGGGTTTTGTCCAAAATAGAAAATGAAATTAAAGATATTCCTATCGATACGGGAGACGGACCTGAGACGGAAGATCGGGAAATGAAAAAGGCAGTGGCGGCATCTTCCGCAAGGGGAGTCATGGAATCGATATCTACCGTTCCTATGTCTTTGCCTTCGATAGAGACCGCTACAGCAATTAATATAATCTCCGAATCTCCTTCTACCGTCGCAAGGAAACAAAACGTCATCTCGGCATCTTCGGGAGCAAAGATGAATCTCATGGAAGAATACGCTTCTTATATAGCAAGATATGACGGAAAAGATTCAATCCACAGAAAAAAAATAAAAAAGATACTGAAGGAAACGGAAAATATCGTGGAAAGCTCCAAAGAATACGCCGAAAAAATTAAGGAGATGGAAGCTCAGCAGGCGATAGCCAGAGTGGGAGCGGATCAGGTTGCCATGCTTGCCATGCAAAATGTCTTGCTTGCAAATATAAACGATACTCTTGCCGATGAAATTACGCTTCTTGCGAAAATCGGCCTTGCCGAAACGGAAGAGTATGCAAACGCGATCAAAAAGTCTCTCGAAGATTACATAGATATTTATTCCGTCATCAGGGGAGATAAGTAATGAAAAAATTTATAGCCCTTTGCATGGTCTTTTTTATAATTTTCGCCCTTGTTCAGCCTTCTTACGCGGGGAGCTGGTGGAAAAAAATTATAAGGAAAATGATGAGAGAAGGAGTAAAAAGGACCGACAGCTTCTTGGACGATGACCATGCGGTAAGGATGGCGTACGATGCTTACGTACTGGCGCCGAGAGCTTTTTCGGGCGACATAGATTTCGTTGATTTCAATATTTATATAGACGTGGAAGACGACGTTGACGTAAAAAAAGACGTTGCTTCCGGAGAATACGGTCCGGTTTCTTTTGAAGAAGACGCGTTAGAGATCATCACAAAATCGACTTCTCAAGCAGCTAAATCAAAAATGATATCCGACAGGGTAAATTTTTATAAATTGCAGGCCATGTCAAGACTTACGTCTTATCTTGAAAGGGCGAATAAATTAAAAGAAGATTTGAAAGAATGGCGGGAAACAGATATTGACAATGTCTGCGGACTTTCTCTTGAAAGCATATCGGGAGTAATGTCGGAGAAAAGCGAAGTTATGGCAAACGGAATTGCCTTAAAGACTTATATGAATGAGCTTCTCGCCTTAAAAAACGCCGTTACGGGCGAGATAGCGCTGTTGGGTACGGTAAATTATGCAAACATGGTCTCCGAATCTTTAAACGGGACCATGGAAATCTATGACTTGGTAAGGTGATGCCCTTTGAAGAAAATATTATGTGTAATATGTCTTTTGCTCTTGTGCTCTCCCGCATTTGCCGTTGATCCGATAGTGCAGGGAAACGCATATTTTAGACATTCTCCGGAGATAGACGATTTGATAAATCCTAACACAGGAACGGTTGATGATCCGGATTATAAATATCATTCCGTGACCGATCCTACTCCAACTTTTGGGAATCTTGAACAGATCTTTCCTTCTCGTCTCGCGGGAATGGCTTTTACGATTCCTTGCGGTTCAACGGGAAAGACGGCCATATATCCGGGGATTCTAACTTTGCAGTTTTCACGGAGCGAGATAACGGCGTTTTCAAACGGATCGAAAATAATGGACGAAATAAGAGAGACGCAGGATCCGATTGAAGTACTCTTTGAATATTTCGATCCTGTTTTTGTACTGTATGGTACGAGCGGCGAAAAGGTATCGATCAATATCAAAAACTTTCCCTTTAATTTTACTTTTAACACAGGAGATCTTAATGCGATGTACCTTAGTTTTCCCGTTATTTTGGCGGACGGATATCCTGAAGTTTTTTGTATCGAGCAAATAGGGTCGTATATGGCCGTTTATGATGCCATGGTTTCGGAGACGAACACAAATGTTATCGGAGACGGTGAGATAGAATTCGCCTTTGCCCTTGTGCCAAACGAAAAGGCCACCGACGTGACGCATCAGAAGTATCCGGTCCTTGAAGTAAACGGAAATAAAGGATACGTGATATTTGACGATCCTTCGGAGTATCTTGGTATTCCCGAGATGTCAGGCGTCGTTTCGGCGGATATCTCTTCGGGAAATACTGTTTTTGCCGATATAGAAAACGGATTTTCTTTTGAAGC
>JBMNQA010000048.1:0-3340 GCA_050943895.1 Lawsonibacter sp. | reverse complement strand
CAGTCCGAACAGGCGGTTTGCAGTTGCGAATACTCCTACCCGTACACCTTTCTCCGCATAATCCTTGAAACGCATCTTGTAGTAGGCAAGACTTGTCCTGTTGTATTCCTCTATCTTTCGTGATAGGTGATCGGAAAACTTTTTCCCTTCGATCGCAGACGTGTTGAAATCACCTATGCCCCGGTATACAAGATGCCCATCAGCGAATTCATCCTCGCTTACCGGAGGGTCCGCCGCTTCGAAACATATGATGCGGTAGTGACTGCATATGTCACGCAGATCGTTGTGATCGTACTGCGAAGGATCTTCGAGCAGATACTTTTCATTCTTGAACTGGTGCTTCACCTGGTTGAAAATGACCATGTTCTTTTCAGAAAGAGTCTCTCCTTCAGGAACAAACAGCACACTATTAAATATAGTGTGCGAGGATTTGCCGCCCAAAAGCCCGTCTATGTCTTGTCTTTTCAGGATCGTATCCAGTTCTGAAGCTATCTTCTTTTTCCTATCCCTCATAAAAGGCCTCCGCCTCTTCTATCGTACCGTCGAACATGATCTTGCCCTTTTCAAGCACTATACCTCTCGTGCAAAAGTCCTTTGCCATGCTCATGGAATGTGTTACGAAAAGCAAAGTTACCTCTCCGCTTTCCATGATCTCACGTACCTTGGCAACACACTTCTGTCTGAATGCCTTGTCACCGACGCTCAGCGCTTCGTCGACTATGAATATCTCCGGCTCTATGCTCACGTTGATGGCAAAACCAAGCCTTGCCCTCATACCGCTCGAATATGTCCTTACAGGCTGATCGATATAATCGCCTATATCAGCGAATTCGATTATCGCGTCTTCCACTTCTTTTATTTCTTCATCGTTCATGCCAAGGATATTGCACTTCAGATATATGTTTTCCCTTCCGGTAAATTCCGGATCGAATCCCGCGGTCAGTTCCAGCAGCGCGCTGACCCTGCCGTTGACTGTTATCTTGCCCGCAGTAGGATAGCTTACCCCGGTGATCATCTTAAGTATGGTGGATTTGCCCGCACCGTTCTTTCCGAGCAAAGCAAGACCCTGCCCCTTCGGCACTTCAAAAGAGGCATCATTGATTGCATGATTTTCCTTGAACTTTATCTTCTTGGTGAAAAGTCCGAGAAACCTCATTTTGTCACTCCTGTAGAGTTTGTATGTTTTTGAGACGTGGTCAAATTTTATTGCTATTTCTTCAGACATCTATTCTCCTACAGTACATCCGGAATGTCTTTATATACTTTCTTGTACGCCCATATGGCGCCTATGATCATCACTATGAGAACACAGCCGTAGCAGGCCATGCCTACCCAGTCTTCCCAGAACCATGTCTTGTCAATGAAGACATGTCTGTATCCGTTTGCCGTTATGGTTACGGGATTGAAGTTCAGAACCATCTTTATCCATGGGATGGGTACGTCGTTTACGTTGTAAATAATGCCGGACAGCCAGAACACAGCCGTTGAAAAGGCATTAACGAGATTCTGGAAGTCCTTGCTTATGGCCGAAAGCATGCCCGCGAACATCGCCCAGAAGGTAAAGAACACTACCATCATAAGCATGTAGAGAGGTAGCTGCAGATAATAGATATCCGGAAAATGCCTGGTACAGCAGAAAATCGCTATCAGTATCAGAACCAGTATCAGATGCACCATGAGTTTCGAAATACTCGTAAATGTCGGTATCACTGATATCGGGAATTTCATCTTCGTGACCATGTGCCTGTTTTTTCTTATACATCCTGCGCCCTGGGTGATCATCTCACTCATATAGAACCATGGGATGAATCCGGCAATGAGCCAGAGTATGAACGGATATCCGTCTATACCGCCCTCACCCTGTCTCAGGCCCTGAGTGAAGGCAAACCAGAATACAAAAATAGTGACCAGAGGCTTGATCAGCGTCCATGCCCAGCCCAGAGCCGAACCGCGGTACGTCTTGATCAAATCAGACTTGGCCAGTTTCATTATCTGTTTTCTGTATGTTATATGTTCTTTTATGATTTGAATAAGTGTTTTCAAATTGCAATCCTTTTCGTGCGTATAGTTACCAGCTTCTATGCTCACAAAAAACCATGATAATTATATCATGCAACGTTACTTTTCACAAACCGCGCTTTTACTCAAAATTCTTCAGATAGTATTTTGAAGATCTGCCGAGCTGATCATCGAACTTGTCATACCCCATCTCCTCAGCGAGGGTCTTTTTGTCCGAGAAAAGATTGGTGCCAAGACCCAGTCTTTCACCATCTATCTTGTATCCCATAGCCGCAAGAGTGGTCGGGAGCATATCCATGGTAGTCGCAAGCCTTTTTTCATTCAGACCTTTTGTGCTGACAGCAGGGTTCAGTATACAGTCATATGCTTCCCTCTCGTACAGTTCAGCATCTTTTACAAGATTGGTATCCATCCTGGGATGGTCGCCCATCACGATGATAGTGGTGTTCTTGTAAAAGTCCTGCTTTTTACACCAGTTTATAAAATCAGTGGCCTGTCTGTCCGCGCACTCGATGACAGAGGCCGTGTCACCGTAAGGCGAAGGTTTGCATGCGCTGCACTTATATCCGCCCACATGGTGAGTATCTACAGTCAGCAGTGTGAAGTTGAATGGTTTGCTGCTCTTTGACAGTTCCGTCAGTCTGTCCTTTGCCATCTTGTACAGCTTCAGATCCTCAAGACCCCACCACACATGATAATCCTTGTCTATATATCCTTCGCTGATCGCATAATAGTAATCGTCGATCTCAAAATCGCCATGTGTGGTATAGTAGGCTTTCTTTCTGCCGAAAGTGGCGTCCGATCCGCACATGAATACCTGCTTGTACCCTTCCTTATCCAGAAAATCACCGAGCGTGTACAGACCGTTTGCAAAAGTCTCATCTGCTTCGGCACCCTCTTTTTTGTTCTTGCCTATTCTGAATGAGAAAGGTACACCTGAAGATGATGCCAGGACCGATCCTGTGGTCCAGGTCGTACCGGTCGGATTGTGTGTACCGCCGAGTTTTCCTTTTTCCCTGTCGGTAAAGCTTACATTCTCTTTAGCGATCTTCGTGAGTCCCGGGATCAGATTCTTTTCCTGATATCCGCCCAGTTCCTTTGAAGCATAAGTCGTCTCCAGACTTTCAAGATAGAGCACGATAACGTTTCTTTTCTTCTTGGGTGCTTCTATCGTTGCTGTTTTAGGGTCTACATACTTTTCATCGTATATCTTCGTATAGGTGAAGCGCTGTTTCAGAAATGCCTTGAATTCGATCTTCTTGTCTATGTAATTGAACGTAGGTACGGCGATCGCCGCGAATACGAAGAAAATGACCGCAAG
>JBMNQA010000047.1:0-3397 GCA_050943895.1 Lawsonibacter sp. | reverse complement strand
TGGGTCTTGCTATCCTCATCGTAGACAGCACCGTTTGCCATCTGAAGGAGTTTGCCGGAAAGAACAGCGGCGTTGACTGCATCGATCTCATCGGTTTTAAGCTTTATGACCATATCCTCACGGAAGGTATCGTATATGTCCTGCTCATCCGGACTTAAGTACACAGGCACTTCGTTAATTACGCATTCAGGCATTTTCAAGAAATCGGTGGATTTCATGGAGATGGTAATGTCGGATATAAGTCTGTATATAGCTTTTTCTGCACCCGGTAGCGGTTTGTAGGAAAAGACCATCTGCTGATTCCGCTTATCTGGGGTAAAAAAGTTATTACGGTAATGGGTGATGTACCTGCCGAGTCTTTGACCCATGTCGAGGATACGAAATTCCGCCCATAAATCCATAAGTCCATTGCTGGAGGGAGTACCCGTAAGACCTACAATGCGTTTTATCTTAGGTCTAACTTTCAAAAGGCTTTTAAACCGCTTTGCATTGTAGGATTTGAAGGAAGATAACTCATCGATGACCACCATATCGAAGTCAAACGGGAGATTGCTCTTGCTCACGAGCCAGTCTACATTTTCACGGTTGATGAGGTAAATATCCGCTTTGGCCATGAGTGCATTTCTTCGTTCCTGTTCTGTACCGATTGCGACGGAATAAGTAAGGCCATGAAGGTGATCCCATTTTTCGATTTCAGCAGGCCATGTATCACGAGCCACTCGAAGTGGTGCGATAACCAGAATTTTATGTGCATCGAAGCGGTCAAAAAGGAGTTCGGTTATTGCCGTCAGAGTGATCACGCTTTTGCCAAGACCCATATCAAGTAAAATGGCGGATACCGGATGAACCAGTATAAAGTTCGTTGCATATTTCTGATATTCATGAGGTTTGTATTGCATCAAGCACACCTCCAATCTGCTCCGCACTGTCAATGCAGTAAACCGAAAAGCCAAGTTGCTCTAACTGCCTTTTTCTGCGTACTTGCAGCGGCCGCATATCTTTACCCGGTGCTTTAAGTTCAATAAAGGCTAATTTCCCATATGGTAAAAGCACCAGTCGGTCAGGCACTCCATTGATACCGGGAGCAGTAAACTTAAATGCTATGCCGCCCATGTTTTTAACTGCGGATTTCAATTTATATTCAATGGTTTTTTCTAACATCTGTTTCCTTTCCCGCTGTTCCAATGTGCCAAAAAATCTCTATAAATATAAAATGCTATATATACCCTATAGCTACTTACTCTTTTATTTTTAATAGTATTGATTGGAACATGGAACAGCGTCTGTTTGTTTGTACCTATTTACAAGGCTTTATGGATAGTTCCAAAGGAGAGTGGGGTTTGGAACATTTGGAACAAAACACGGACTTTGGAACTGTTCCAAACTGCTCCCCGCGAAGAGTTCAATCTTTGGAACAGGACTTTGGAACATAAATCCACTGGGGTCCATAGAGCGGGATTCGTATCTTTGCTTTCGATCGTTCCCAGCCGCCGATGCGGGTGACAATAGCAGAGATATCATTAGCATCGATACGACGTAGGTTAGCTCTTTCTTTACCGAAGCACTCGCACCAGATTTCCATATTTGAGACGGACTCACGCCTTATAGTGCCGGTGCGCCTTTCACCACCAAACTCGCTGCCGTTTAAGAAATTTCTACGTTCAAACAGATCCAGGCTGTCCCAGTCCTCTGGAAGAAGGGTGTCGATGTATTCACGCACCAAGCCTTCACGCTCATCTGATTCCAAAGCTTCACGTTGCTCGGCTTTTGCCAATTGCTCAACAGTTTTGTCAAGATACAGCTTTTCGCCTTTCTTCACATACACAAGGGTTTCTGCCCATATCTGCTGAATTTCGTATGCAGAAAGCTGCCATGAATGTTTTGTTGTGCCGCCGGGTGTTTTTACAGGCCAAAACCTGCGGTTGCCCGTGGTATCACGAAGGTAACCGGACTCCGCATTGGTCGTACCGAAAAATACGCACTGCCTTAAGTGCGGGGTTGCTCGTTTGCCGAAAGAAGCACGGTAGATATCGTTCTGCCTCGATATGAAGGAGCGGAGGGTTTCAACTTCGGCTTTTCTAAGACCCGCCAGTTCACCGATTTCAAGAATCCAGTAACCTTGAAGCTTCTCAGCAGCGGTTTTGTCCTTTGTATCGCTAAGGTTCAAGCTGTCGGAGAACCACTCGCCGGCAAGTTTTGATATAAGAGTGCTTTTCCCGACACCTTGGGGACCGTTCAGCACAAGCATGGAATCAAACTTGCAGCCGGGATTCAGTACCCTGGCAATAGCGGCGCAGAGCGTTTTTCTAGTCACAGCACGGACATATTCGTTATCATCCGCGCCAAGATAATCAATGAGCAGCGTATCCACACGCGGTACTTCATCCCATTCCGGCAGACTGTCAATATACTCACGGATGGGATGGTAGGAGCGGTCATCAGTAACCTTTGCCACCGCAATCTCATAATTCCTTGCAGAAAAGGCACCATAGTGCTTGTCGATGTAGCTGATCAACTGGGCATCGTCTGCGTCTCTCCAAAACTTGCTTGGATGATTCCATGGTACTTCACCTTTAATCTCCATGCCGTCCAGCTGCTGATTAAACACGATGTCTTTTAAGTTGGGGTCATTTTCCAAGATAAGCGTAAGGTTACGGAGCGAATTCTTCAGCACCTTGGAACGAGGTTCGTATTCAAGGCGTGAAAGCCAGTCAGTATCATCGGTGAAATCATCCAAGGTTTCCTGCTGACGCTCCAGTGCAATCGCAAGTTTTATCTTGTCATCCTCTATGGCAAACTGACACATTTCCTTAAAGGAGGGCAGCTTGCTCGGAGGGGTTTCTGCTGATGCCTTATCATCCAGCCTGCCGAACTTATGAATTCGCACCGCATCGAAGGCATTCATAAGCTGTCCGCAAGCCGGGTCGGTGGCGTGATGGGAATATGCGAACTTATCATCGTAAATGACCACACCTGCACTGCTGTCAGCAGGAATATAGTCGTACCTGCTATCCATGGCCGAGGGAGCGTAAACATCCGGCAGAAACTTCTCAATGGCTTCAGTAATGCTGTATGTTCGGCAGAAGGTTCCAACGATGCCGGACTTTTCGAGTGGGTCCTCTTGATGCTTTCCGGTATAATCAGTGACCTTGCTTTCCCTTGATGATGTTGGAAGAAGAGAGCAATCCCGCCAATTTGGATGCTTGGCTAAGTACTTATCAGGGTCGAGCCATTCGCCATCACAATGCTTGAATACATATTCACCATTTGAAGGTGTAGTAGGCCAGTACATCAACTGATGAGGGCGGTAGCTGCATTCGTCAAACATATCCATGCCGAGATCTTCCGAGAAGTAGCGGGCAATTGCGATGTATTCATCCGGCGTAACATCTCTGGT
>JBMNQA010000046.1:0-3626 GCA_050943895.1 Lawsonibacter sp. | reverse complement strand
TCAGCATTAACGCCATATCTGCGGCATTCAAGTAGGGCTGGTAAGCCCCCTCCCGAAACACCGCAACTTCTTCTGATTTAACAAGTAGATATAAACAGATGTATATAGGAGCTGGCCCCTGCCTCATGCCAAAAGGTGGTTCACACAACACATCGAGTATATCGGCAACGGTTATTCCCTCATCTCCAGCATTGGCTATGCATTCGCTGATCTCTTTCCAAAGATCATATAAACGAGGATCGTTTCCTTCCAAAGATAAGCGCCAACAACCTGTATCCTCGTCTCGCCGATGCAACCCATCGGCCAGGAGAAGTGACATGTAGACCGCCACTTCAGGCCCAAAACCCTGAAATCCCAGCTGCTCTTCACCTGCCCTAGTTGCCATAGCCTCTACTAATTCGCGCCGTGCCCTCACCGCTACATTTGACAGGCTTTCATAACTAATCATTTCATTTCGTATGACCGGGCACTTGCAATAACATCGATCACAAAGACATGAAAGAGTTGCAGATAGCTCCCTGGTATTATGAATCCCGACCTGCTTACCATTTGAATACCAAAGTACGCCTTCTGAACCCGGAAGATACATCTGACTAATATGCTCTCGAAACTGCTGCTCTGCTACCTTAATACGAAACTTTATCTCTTTCCTCGCCACACTGTCATGTGCAAGTTCGGGGCTTTCTGCAAGAACCGATCTTGCCGCGGTTGCCTCTAGTGCAAGCTCCTGTATTTGAGATAAATGTGGCACATAGGCAATAAATAAGGGTCGGTCATCGCAGCATTGCTCTGGAATATAGCTAGGCACTGCATCAGTTCCGAATGAATATAGAAAAAGTCCATCATAACCACTTTTCGGCACCAACTTTTCCGTGAGGTGTTCCTCATTCAACCAACGCCTCTCAAATCGCCTTACAGTACCTGTTTTATAAGAATGACGGGCAGCAATAATTGGGGTAAGCGGCAAGTACTTCTGCAAAAGCGTATCTACCATTGAACTGATCGCCAGTTCCGCTCTTTTTTTCCGCAGCGCCCCATAGATATCAAAATCAGACCCTTCCCATAACCGGTATTCCCCAGCATACTCCCTGTAAAGGATAACCCCCCTGGCAACTAATTCATCTATTAAAGCCTTGACAGCTTCTTTGCCCACATTATGGGAGTATTCCATGATAGAAGAAATGGTTTCTAAACTCGCCTTAACACCGAGAGCTCCTGATAACAGATTCATAATCCCAATATTCTTTAATATAACCTTCTCATGATGTGATAGGTTGTGACTAGCATTGCTTATTCTGTCATGAATCTCAACCCACTGCTGTGATTCAGCACGGTTGATATATGCAGTAGTACTGATTTGAAAAAAATAATCATAGAGATAATCCAAACCTACAGCAGGCAATCTACCCGTAGAACTCACTTCTGTTCTATCAAGGTAGGCAGGTAATGCATTCATATGTCCGCTGCAGATAAAGGAGAGAAGAGTTCTGTCATTTTGGGCAAATTTCCGACATAACTCTATTAGGGCAATAGCAGTGAGAGGATGAAGCGGATACATACTGTCAATGGTATCTACATCGAGCTGTCGCTTACATGTCATGTAGGTTTTATCAATAAAAAACTTTGCATCACCTGCCCATTGACTGATACGAGCAATCTGTTCCTTTTGTAAATTACGCCCAAGAGCTTTACGTATCAAATAAAGCATCTGTGCAGTAGATTCCATAAAGTAAATTTCTTCAAAACGACCTTGGATTTTGCTCCATTCTTGACTTCGGACAGTGGATAGGCCAAACACATATTCATCAAAAGCCTGATGGAGACACACCCACAGGTAAACACAATCCAGCTCGGCTAGCTGCTGAATAATAAAAATGTCGCCTTTGTTATAGTGATGAGACATGTATTCTAGATTTTTGCCGAATTCGTCTACCACTATGATCATTGGCATGTTTATTAGCTCAAAAATATCCTGAAGGATAGCTAAAATATCCCTGGATTCACTAACATCCTTATCTTGGAGTGCCTTCAGCTTTTCGTTCACTCCAAAAATACCCGGTATCTCTACTGTAGTAAGTGCATTTTGTAACCCTCGGACTAAAGTACAGTTTACAGGTTCATAAGCAGCGGTAACAGACACACGGAAAAAACCTTTATCTCCAACAACCCTGCTCATGCTACTTGTTAGCATTTTATGTAAATCTGGATCGGTTTCTTTTAATTTTTGCATAGCAATTTGCGAGGCCTGAGTTCCTAAGGGGCCAGTAATAGCCATTAGATAATTGACAAAAGCAGACTTACCCATGCCATAAGGACCAGTTAATGACCATGCCGATACCCTTTCCCCTTGAAGAGCATCAACAAAACGGCCAAGTGCTTCCTGGGTTTTGGCGGTAATTTTGTAATCCGAAATTACATCAGCTTTTCCGAAATCCCGTTCCAGATTTATAGAACGGGCAAGATTCATATCTGGATAAATATAGTCTGATAGTTTCATATTCTTTTATCGCCCCGTGTAGTATTTTTCCAGTGCAGCCCAAAACAACGCTATAGGATCCTGATCAAAATGCAACTGCTGGCTTCCCAAAACATCGACAAGGGAAAAGCCATTCAATTCACTCTTTGCTCTATATAGATAATCCCCTACAGTACTTTCCGGTACTTTAAAAACCACACCCGGAGAATTGATGTCATGGGTCAAACGGTACAGAGATATGGTTTTTGATCCTGTGGGAGCATAATGGCTTATATATGAAAAACATGCTGCAGCAAAAATCAGTGGTGGAAGGCTTTGCTTTATTCCTGTATCATAGCAAACCAGATTGGCTTCTTCTCCTTTTTGTATGAGACCAAGCTGTGTGAATGGGCAGTCGATTTCAGATTCTTTTTCTGATGAGAGGTTGTTATACATACGAGTAATACAAGAGGCATCTCTGTGAAAGGTTTTTTCCGATCTCGTTGAAAAACTCTGGTACTTTTGGGCATTATTATATATTATTTTGCCAAGCTGTTTAATATCAAAACTCCACAGGTTGCACTTATTAAAGGCAAATGACCAGCTTACTGCCTCAAGAGGTGGCACGAAGAGTTGCCAGTGCAACAGCCATAAAGAAGCAACATCCTCAAGAAAGGGGTCCCAACCGTCATCATGAAGGAGTTTATTCCCCAACTCTGTTGGCACCATCTCCCTGTTGCTATCCTCTTCAATTAGTTTGAAAGCCTGGCACCAGTAACGAATAGACCTTACCATGTTTTTCCCAACGCCCAATCTCTCTATCGCATCAGATGCCTTAAATATATTTCCATCTTCCGTTACAGCATCATATCCCTTTTTCAACCACCCATATCTGGGAGTGAATGTCTCGTGCCTTCCTAACCCGCCCTGGGCTATGTGGTTTTCATGATTTAAAAGATCAGATTGCATGTTACTGTATCATCCCCTTGCAAGTTATACTGATTAAATGATTGGTGAGTATTATATATTATGTGTTATTTTCGTCATTTTTGTTTATTATTCCTGCAGGTAATATGTTGTTGATGGGGTGTAGTGTGATGTGTTATTATATTAAATGTTGTTTTATAGACGGCATGCCTTACAACGCCCAACAAAAGCAAATGAAAATACC
>JBMNQA010000045.1:0-3861 GCA_050943895.1 Lawsonibacter sp. | reverse complement strand
GGATGAATACTGGCAGTGGAAAAGACAGCAAAAACATGTAAATAAAGTGACACATCTAAATACTGCTAGACAATTCTAATATTTTTTACCAGAGGGCGATTTTACAGAACATTTCGTACTTGATCAGATATGAGTATAGCGGAGTTAGGATCGACCATAGAGGAATGTGAACGATAATAACATTAATATGGCCGTACAAATTTATCAGGGTTAGGATCGACCATAGAGGAATGTGAACACGAGTATTCTTCAATTGTTCAATTATTGGCAGCAGTTAGGATCGACCATAGAGGAATGTGAACAAATCTAAGAAGAAGCGTGGCAATAAGGCTTCAAAGTTAGGATCGACCATAGAGGAATGTGAACATTTTTGCCTATCCTGCGGCATATTTAAATCGAATATAGTTAGGATCGACCATAGAGGAATGTGAACAACAGTACCGTCATTTTTTATTAAGCAGGAAGTGCTGTTAGGATCGACCATAGAGGAATGTGAACCCAAGATGGGAATTTACACTCCCTGAAAGTATGGGTGGTTAGGATCGACCATAGAGGAATGTGAACCAAGGACGGGGTGCATGGCATGTTCATATACTTATGGTTAGGATCGACCATAGAGGAATGTGAACCTTTACAAACACATGCTTTCTAATCACATAAACACCCGTTAGGATCGACCATAGAGGAATGTGAACCCTTTAACAAATGCTTTCTTCTCCCCCTGCTTGTCCGTTAGGATCGACCATAGAGGAATGTGAACTGACATGGCGGTACATGTCACGGATGGGATGGCAGTGTTAGGATCGACCATAGAGGAATGTGAACTTTTGCTGTTCCTCCTTTTGCCCGTTTTGGCGGGCAGTTAGGATCGACCATAGAGGAATGTGAACTCCGGGGCGACTGGTGGCCTTTGTGGTGTAGTTGGTGTTAGGATCGACCATAGAGGAATGTGAACCCCGTCCTGACGAGACTCGCCGGCTACGAGTCGAGTTAGGATCGACCATAGAGGAATGTGAACTTTAGTTACAAGGCAATCCTTACCAGGGGCAGGGAGGTTAGGATCGACCATAGAGGAATGTGAACTAATTTTGTCAATTTCCTCTTCCGTTATTCCCTCTTTGTTAGGATCGACCATAGAGGAATGTGAACAGAAAAATTGAACCTTCCCGCATCCATTTTGAAGTACGTTAGGATCGACCATAGAGGAATGTGAACTCTTTTCCAGTATCAACTTTTTCACCCATTCCGGCGGTTAGGATCGACCATAGAGGAATGTGAACATCCTTGAAACTACCCCATTTCTCCTTAACACCATCCGTTAGGATCGACCATAGAGGAATGTGAACCTTTTATAAAAAAGTCAGAAACATCAGATGTAAAACGTTAGGATCGACCATAGAGGAATGTGAACATATCCTGCGTCGCTGTTTTTTTCGGCTGCTCTAGCGTTAGGATCGACCATAGAGGAATGTGAACTCGCCAAAGATACCGCCTTCAATGCCCTGTCTTCGGGTTAGGATCGACCATAGAGGAATGTGAACATCCCTGAACACCTGTTCATGCTTACCCTCAAACAGGGTTAGGATCGACCATAGAGGAATGTGAACTGCCCACACAACTCAATAGGTTTCATGGTTGGGTGTGTTAGGATCGACCATAGAGGAATGTGAACATTGAAATAGCCACTATCAGTAGAGTAAACCTCACTGTTAGGATCGACCATAGAGGAATGTGAACTCGGAAGTATATTCAAAAAGAATGTGGTCGTTTTTTGTTAGGATCGACCATAGAGGAATGTGAACTACTCATCGCCTCAACCGTCAACATCTCACCTTTCTGTTAGGATCGACCATAGAGGAATGTGAACGAGGAAAAGGAAAAGGAGGAGGAAGAAAAAAAGGAGGTTAGGATCGACCATAGAGGAATGTGAACTCGATTTTTCCCTCAACTGCTTGGAGCCTTTCCAACGTTAGGATCGACCATAGAGGAATGTGAACACAGTGCAGTCTGCAGGTTAGCTATTACCATTTCAAGTTAGGATCGACCATAGAGGAATGTGAACTAAACATTATGCCCTAATAACATTTTATGTATAGATGTTAGGATCGACCATAGAGGAATGTGAACTTGTTTGGTAATACATTTAAGTTATCCATTTCAACAGTTAGGATCGACCATAGAGGAATGTGAACTGGATGTACGCAAGGTTGGTATGTGGACATCGAGATGTTAGGATCGACCATAGAGGAATGTGAACCTAGGGAGGTCGGCGGAAGCCAAAAAACAATAGGAGGGTTAGGATCGACCATAGAGGAATGTGAACTAAAGAACGGTAAACGGTCAAGGGATGCCGGATTAGAGTTAGGATCGACCATAGAGGAATGTGAACCTAATAAAAGTGCTATCTCTACTTCATGCCTTTTCGTGTTAGGATCGACCATAGAGGAATGTGAACAGTTATAAATAAGACAAAGGGAAATTTTTTATACTATGTTAGGATCGACCATAGAGGAATGTGAACCTGAACAAAAAAGAGCTTTGGAAATGGAAGGTGGGTTGGTTAGGATCGACCATAGAGGAATGTGAACAGTTATTACTACGATGGCAGCGGCACAAAATATATCGGTTAGGATCGACCATAGAGGAATGTGAACCCGGGCTCAAAAGCCGGGGCGTGAAGTTCTCTGGTAGTGAGTTAGGATCGACCATAGAGGAATGTGAACCTGCGCGGCGGCGACTGGTTCAACGGGGCGACTGCGGGGTTAGGATCGACCATAGAGGAATGTGAACCGGGATGGCCGGGGTGGGCGACACTATTCAAAATTCGTTAGGATCGACCATAGAGGAATGTGAACATCCATACCGTTATTCTGAAAGGCGATATCTCCATGTTAGGATCGACCATAGAGGAATGTGAACCTATGACCGCCTTTATCTATAAGTGCTGATTCAATGTTAGGATCGACCATAGAGGAATGTGAACCAAGAGCAGGCATCGCCGCAGAAGCGTTCATCCTTATGTTAGGATCGACCATAGAGGAATGTGAACCCAGAACTGGTCGTAGGTGTCATTAATTTTAGTTAGGGTTAGGATCGACCATAGAGGAATGTGAACGGGTTATTTTGCGTATCTTGAGATGCTGAATGGATTGTTAGGATCGACCATAGAGGAATGTGAACACACCTTTTGGGCCTCTTCATCCTTGGCTCGGAATCGTTAGGATCGACCATAGAGGAATGTGAACTATACAGTGTCCCGTAGCTCGTTTTGGTACCGGCGGGTTAGGATCGACCATAGAGGAATGTGAACAAGTCTGTATAATACTGGTTCCTGAATGCTGCCTCGTTAGGATCGACCATAGAGGAATGTGAACATAAAAAAGCCGCCCTCCCGGACGGCTCCTTTAGACGTGTTAGGATCGACCATAGAGGAATGTGAACACACCTTTTGGGCCTCTTCATCCTTGGCTCGGAATGTTAGGATCGACCATAGAGGAATGTGAACGTACCTCGAACAAGAAGTATATGAGCCGTTCAGAGTTAGGATCGACCATAGAGGAATGTGAACAATCCAGGCACCCCAGCTATCAACATATGCGGACTTGTTAGGATCGACCATAGAGGAATGTGAACCGCTGATGGGGAGCATAGCTGGCGCTGCAAATGGTGGTTAGGATCGACCATAGAGGAATGTGAACTCGGTGCTATATCGCACTGTGAACAATCTATGATGAGTTAGGATCGACCATAGAGGAATGTGAACCCGATACATAGTGTAAAGTATTTGTAGGAGAAAATATTGGATAAAAAGACAAGAGATCATCACTTTTGGTAGAATTAGAGTATCACCAACAAAACTAC
>JBMNQA010000044.1:0-3874 GCA_050943895.1 Lawsonibacter sp. | reverse complement strand
GTGAAGATATTTACTGTAGTACGAATTATGGGAGGTCTCCTCATGCTTTTTAATGTCAATTAGGTACCAGTTTTCACCATCAGTAAATTCAGGATGTAAATGCCTTAAGGGTGCGAAATGTCGGATCCACCGTCACACCAGACTTGAATTCCACGGCGAATTTTTCCTCGTAGACGGTGACCTTTTCGATCAACCGCCGGATAAGTTGCTCGTCGTATTCGGCGAGGGCGGTGGATTGCTTCTTTAGGAATGTGCTCATATCAGCCATACGCTTTTTAAGTTCATCACGGTTGGCGTTTTCAAGAAGCAGCTTTTGCTTCTGGTCGCGAAGGCGATGAATCTCATCGCCGACCTTGTCATAATCCGCGTTGGAAGTGGCCAGCTTTAATAGCTCCGTTTGAAGTACTTCCAGCCGCTTATCGATATCCGCTAAGGCCTTGTCGCTTTCACGATTTATGACGGTGGCAATATTATCCCGCAGAGTAGTGAGGAAAGAGTCTTTGTCACAGAGTGTTTGATTGATAGCGGTAACAAGCACTTGCTCAATGGTGCTCTCCAGTACCGTTCGAGCGTCGCAGAATAGGCCTGTGTTTTCTAAGCGGCTGACACAGCGCCAGACGATGGACTTCTTACCTCTGTTGTTCCAATGCACCCTGCGAAAAACCTCACCGCATTTGCCGCAGATGATTATCTGAGCAAAGACGTGGTTGCTGCTGAAAGTTCTGGCCTTTCCGTTTGGGCTTGTGTGGACAATGCGACGGCGGACAAGTTCCTCCTGCACCTGCATGAATACTTCACGCGGAATAATGGCTTCGTGACTGTTTTCTACATAATACTGTGGAACGATACCGTTGTTCTTGACCCGCTTTTTTGTAAGGAAGTCAACCGTATAGGTTTTTTGTAAAAGTGCATCACCGATGTACTTTTCATTTCGCAGGATCTGATTTATGTTGCTGGTATGCCAGCGTTCCCTGCCCGCACCGTTAAGGATACCGTCTGCTTCCAGACCGCGAGCGATTTTCAGCATACTGGCACCCTCAAGGTATTCCCGGTAAATGCGCTTGATGATTTCAGCTTCCTCAGGCACAACCACCAGACGCTTGTTTTCATCCTTGGTATAGCCGAGAAACCGAGCGCAGTTTACTTGAATTTCCCCCTGCTGGTAGCGGTATTGCAAACCAAGCTTTACGTTCTGGCTTAGTGACTGACTTTCCTGTTGGGCGAGGGATGCCATAATCGTGAGCAAAACTTCGCCCTTGGAATCCATTGTGTTAATATTTTCCTTTTCAAAATAAACGGAAATGTTTTTCTCCTTGAGCTGACGGATATATTTCAAACAGTCCAGTGTGTTTCGGGCAAATCGGCTGATGGACTTTGTAATAATCATATCGACATTACCAGCCATACACTCATCAATCATGCGGTTGAATTCCTCACGTTTTTTGGTGTTGGTGCCTGAGATGCCGTCATCTGCAAATATTCCCGCCAGCACCCAGTCAGGATGCCCTTGTATATAGGCGGTGTAGTGCTCAATCTGCGTTTCGTAACTGGTAGCCTGCTCATCGCTGTCTGTGGAAACACGGCAGTATGCCGCAACCCGGAGTTTGGGCTTTTCTTCGCCCTCACTCTTTCGAACATGCTTCCTTGCAGGAATCACGGTGACGCTTTTACTTACTGCCATTCTTGTTCACCTCCGTTTCGATTAAACTATAGGCGTATTCCGCCTGCGCGAAGGGGTCGTCAAATTCTTCTCTTCCTTCTATTACGTGAAAGGCAGTGGGATAGATGACCGTTGTTTCTTCTTTTGGTTCATAGATACGACCGAGTTTCTCAGCCCGCCTAATACGCTCCGCTTCAGTGGATGTAAACGTGTCAGGGTCGATTATGGCGGGGTAATAGTCGTCGCCAAGATAACGCGTATTACGAAGCATTCTGCCGATACCGGCGTGAAAGGCTTTGATGCCCGCTTTTTTTGCAGATGTTGCTAACGAATCGCCGGACAAATAGGACTCAAATAAGATTTTTATCTGCTTGGCCGCTTCGATATCAATAACAGCCTTTCCGTTTTTAATACGGTAGCCAAATGGTGTGTGGCTCATTTATCTCACCAGCCTTTCTTTCAGTGTAATGCCGCACTTTAATTCGAAGCCAATCCCCGTTCTCGAATACACAACAACCCGCTCCACAAAGCGTTTGAAAATATCTCCGTCAAAGTCCTTCATTATCGATGCCTTAGTGGCATATTGCAATAGGGCACTGACCTCACTTAAGTTTTGGGAATCGTTATTTAAGAATCGGGTTATGGATTCCTTTTGGCGGCGTAGTCGTTCTGCCTCTTGCAACAGTTCATTATTGCTCTTATTGTAAACGGCAGGCTCAAGATAACCTTTGGTCATCAGCCCAACCAGTACATTTCGCTGTTCTACATTTTCTTCAAGTTTCCGGTCAAGTGCCTGAATGTTTCTCAGAGTTTCATCTGAATCCAACCCACGCAGGCTGGCAAGTAAAGGTTTGAGGACAAATTCATGACCGAAAATAAGCTTGTTCATCATGGTGACAAACGCATATTCAAAATCTGACTCCGGAATGTATTTCATGGAGCATATTTCGATGTCTTCGATATGAATGGAGCAGCACCAAGAAATTCTATGCCTGCCGCTTGAGTGGATTCTGCGCTTAAATGTACCTCCACACTGACCGCAGATAATACTACCCGAAAATGGATAGCGGTTTTGATATTTTTTATGTTGCTTTTCTAAGCCTTTTTCCTTGCCACGCTGTTCGATAATATCCTGAGCAGCTTCATAATCTTCATGACTGATAATCGCCTCATGATGGTTTTTGATCAGATACCGATCCTTCTCACCCCTGTTGTTATGCCGATTGAAATGGACATCGGTATAGGTTTTCTGAAAAATGGCATCACCTGTATATTTTTCGTTTCCAGCCATTCCACGGATTGTTGTCGCTGTCCAGCGACCGCCTTTTTTAGTGGGTACTTTTCGGTTGTTCAACTCGTCGGCGATTTTATAAGTGCTTTTACCGGATAGAATTGAAGCGAAAATATAGCGAACAATTTCTGCTTGTTGCTCGTTAACGACCATCTCCCCATCCACGTTATCGTAGCCATAGGGCGGATAAGATATCTTGTACGTGCCATTTTGAAAGCGACGTTGTATCGACCACTTGTTGTTTTCAGCGATGGAAACTGATTCACTTTCGGCCAGTCCACTTAGGATTGACAGCATGAGTTCGCTTTCCATTGACCCTGTGTTGATGTTCTCTTTCTCGAAATAAATAAAAATGCCGAGGTCAAGTAGTTTTCTAACCAGTTCAAGGCAGTCGGTAGTGTTACGGGCGAATCTGCTGATAGACTTTGTTACAATGAAGTCGATTTTCTTGTTTTCACAATCGGCAATCATCCGAAGCAGCTCAGACCGTTTTTCTTTTTTCGTACCTGTGACACCTTCGTCATAATAAAGCCCAACGAACTCCCACTCAGGGTTTGCATTGATGTAGGTTTCGTAGTGATTTATTTGCGTATCCAGACTGACGAGTTGCTCATCACTGTCGGTAGACACACGGCAATAAGCTGCAACTCTGAGCTTGGATTGTTCAGCCAAACCGACTGTATTTTGAGCTATTTTTGTTATTTTTTTCAATTTCTCACCTCCTTGGTCAGTGTCACATGTTACCGTCAAAACCAAGTTATATCAACGGTTTTAGAGCATAATCTCAGCTAATAAGGGTGAGAAAGTTTTGCGGTTTAGCTCGGTTATCTTGTTGAACTCTGACAAGGAAATAAGTCCACAATTCATCATTGCGGTTAGTATCTGTTGTGCCCTGACATAATCGACTTCACGCTGCATTTGTT
>JBMNQA010000043.1:0-4046 GCA_050943895.1 Lawsonibacter sp. | reverse complement strand
GATACTCTCAACCGGTTCCGGTGAGTCAGCCCATGCATCGGTTTTCAGCCAGATTCTCGATGAAATAATTTCTGTTGTATATCAGGCATTCTCCACTTCCAGTTGTGTGCCCGTTATGGCAAGCGAGTTGGCGACCCGGGTGGCTTCGGTCACCCGAAATGGTTGGCGCGCGAGTTCCAGTTGCTCAGCGCAAGAAACACCCGCCGGCGAAGACAAACGGCGAAACCAGGATGAGGTATGAACCAGGCCCGGGCGCCTTGAGAAGCGAGAGGAGGGCATCGCCACCGAAGTACAGGGCCGACACCGTCAGCCCGCTGATCACCGTTACACAAAGGAGGCAGAGGGCCAGCAGGTTTGCGGCCTCTTCGTCGGTCTTCGGGAGTATGATCGCGAGATCGCAAGCGGCATGCAGGCGATGACCCCGATGATACTGGTGATCGAGGTAAAGAGCGCGAGGAACCCGAAGGCCTCCGGGCCGTAGAGGCGGGTGAGGAGTGGTGAGGCCAGGATGGTGACGGCCTGGGCGAAGGTGGTGCCGGTGACGAGTTTGAGGACGTCGGTGGTGAAGGAGGACGATTGAGCGGGGGCTGGGCAATGAGACACTTATTTTTAGGTGAGTGAAGATTGACAAGGTATGTATCCTATACCGGAAGATCAGATGCAGAACAGTGAAGGAAGAGGACGCTAGAAGCCAATAGTTACAGGTGAGCCAGTTTTATCATTGTTTTACACAAAGTGCAATTTTAAGTTGGTTTGAAGAAAGGCGAAGAGAATTTGCTGAACAATCGACTTCATTAACTCATTCGGAGGATAAGGAGGTTCCTGTGAGGTAGTAACTTTGAGTAGAATTTTCCGTTGCGCTGGAAAAGGCAGAGAATTCTCATATCTGGCTTGAACATTTAAGCGGTTCATGAGTATTGTTACAATAATTATCGAGAAACTAGTGCTCAGTCAATATTATAGTGTCGTAAAGTATATGATCTCAGATGTCTAATCTTTTCCTCAGGGATTGAGGATGAAGAAATATCTCGTGACTCTTACCCGCGAAGAGCATGCCACGCTGGAAGCGCTGGCCTCGAAAGGGAAGCATTCTGCTCAGCAGGTTCTGAACGCTCTCATTTTACTCGGCTGCGATGCAGGTGAGTTTCAGAACATGCGCTCGAAGAATGAAGAATTGTCCCGTGTTCTGAATATCAGCATGAGAAAGATCGACCGTGTGAAAGAGCGGTTTGTCACGGAAGGTCTTGAGGCCGCCCTTGCGGGAAGGAAACGCAATCGTGTTTATGCCAAGAAAGCCGACGGCGAGTTTGAAGCACACCTGATCGCATTGAGTTGCAGTGAGCCGCCGGAGGGGTATTCTCGCTGGACACTTCGCCTGCTGGCTGATACCGTTGTTGAACTGGAGTATATCGATGAGATCTCTCACGAAACGGTTCGGCAGATCTTAAAAAAACGAAATAAAACCCCGGAAACAGATCGGATGGATCATCCCGCCGAACCAAAGCAGTAGTTTTGTCGCCCAGATGGAACAGGTTCTGGACGTGTCAAGCGCCCCTTTGATCCGTAGTATCCCGTCATCTGCATGGATGAGTCGCCAAAGCAACTGATTGCCGAGACCCGAAACGCGGTTCCTGCCTCACCAGGACAACCCGCTCGCTATGACTATGAATACCGTCGTTGTGGCATGTGCAATGTTTTTCTTGCCTGTGAGCCGTTGGCAGGAACACGGATCGTGAAGATCACCGAGAGAAGGACCCGGCAAGATTGGGCGTTGTTTTTGCAAGATATTGCTGCACAGTATCCAAAGGCGGAAAAAATCCTCTTAGTGATGGACAACCTCAACACCCATACGCCAGGTTCGCTCTACGAAATCTACCCTCCGGAAACAGCAAAAGCGCTCTGGAACAGGTTCGAATTTTTCTATACGCCAAAACATGGAAGCTGGTTGAATATGGCGGAAATTGAATTGAGCGTACTGACGAGACAATGTTTGTCGCGGAGAATCGATGCGATCGATGAGGTCAGGAAAGAAGTAAAAGCATGGGAATACGCCAGAAACAACAACGTGGCAAAGGTAAACTGGCAGTTCACAACAGAAGACGCCCGAATGAAACTCGCACGACTCTACCCGACAATAGAGTGTTGACGAGGCACTAGATGTCTCCACAGGTTGACTAACAAGGAAAAAACCAGAGTGTCAAGCTCTTTGCCAGCCCAATTCAGAAACCCCTAAACACCTCCACCGCCATAATCTCTTCATGCGCTACATCGTCACCAGCGGGGCCGGCCTGGCTCGAACCTTGCAGGAACACTATCACGCGATCACGACGTCGTCATCATCGACAACCTCGCCACCGGTCGGCGGATCTCTTCTCTATGCACCTCACCGACTTTAAAGAGCCAGGCATAGATCCAGATGAAAACGTAAATCTATCGCACGAAACTCTTCTGATAAACAGTAGATCGCGATGTGCAAGAATGAGACTGATATAAAGACAGTTCTTTCAGGATACAGAGCGCATCTTTCCCCCAATGAAACTCTTTAAAAACCCCAATTAACCTGCTAACCATATCTCAGGCGTTGTGATAAAAAGATTACACATATATAGATGACAGGGAAACGATCTCTACCGGATTAAAGTGTCTGTTCCAGAGAATAACGCCTTCTTCGGACAGAACCCCCAGAAAAATCAATAGTGCGATATGTAATGCGGTGATAAGTATGAAGAACAGCATCGACGGTGTCAAAATCAAGAAACTCAACGTCATTCCCGACGAGCGGGGCTGGCTGATGGAGATCCTCCGCTGCGACGACGAGATCTTCGAGCAGTTCGGGCAGGTCTACTGCACGACGGCCTACCCGGGCGTCGTCAAGGCGTGGCACTACCACAAGAAGCAGACCGACAACTTTACCTGCGTCCACGGGATGATGAAGGTCGCGCTCTATGACGCCCGCGAGGACTCTCCCACCTACAAGAGCCTCATGGAACTCTTCGTCGGCGAGAAGAACCCGATCCTCGTCAGCGTCCCGCCCGGTGTCTACCACGGGTTCAAGGGGATCGGCACCGAGACAGCGTTCTTCGTGAGCATCCCGACCCTCCCCTACAACTACAGCGAGCCCGACGAGTTCCGGCTCCCCCCGGACACCGCTGAGATCCCCTACGACTGGGGGCTTGCCCCCGGCCTGAAACACGGATGAGGGGGAGTTAAAATGACCATGCTCGTCACCGGCGGCGCGGGGTTCATCGGCAGCAACTTCATCCGCCATATGCTCGCGGAGCACCCCGATACCCCGATCGTCAACCTCGACGCACTGACGTACGCAGGCAACCCGGAGAGTCTCCGGGATGTCGCCGATAACCCGAACTACACCTTCGTCCGGGGCGACATCTGCGACCCCGGCGCGGTAGCGGCAGTCTTCCGGGACCACCCGATCGAGACCGTCGTCCACTTCGCCGCGGAGAGCCACGTCGACCGCTCGATCGCCGACGGCTCCACCTTTGTGCGGACGAACGTCCTCGGCACCTTCACCCTGCTCGATTACGCGCTGAAGCACGGCGTCGGGCGGTTCATCCATGTCTCGACGGACGAGGTCTACGGGAGCACCCCTGAGGGGTCGTTCACGGAGACCGACAACCTGAACCCCTCCAGCCCCTACTCGTCGAGCAAGGCCGGTTCCGACCTCCTCGCCCGCTCGTTCTTCATCACCCACGGCCTCCCGGTGATCGTCACCCGCTGCACCAACAACTACGGGCCCTACCAGTTCCCCGAGAAGCTGATCCCGCTCTTCGCGACCAACCTCCTCGAGGGAAAGAAGGTCCCGGTCTACGGCAGCGGCAAGAACATCCGCGACTGGCTCTACGTCCTCGACCACTGCCGGGCCATCGACTTTGTCCTCCAGCACGGGGAGCCAGGGGAGGTCTACAACATCGGCGGCGGTGCGGAGAAGACGAACCTCGAGATCACCGCTAAGATCCTCGAACTCCTGGGGAAGGACGAGTCGATGATCGAGCATGTGCCGGACCGGAAAGGGCACGACTTCCGCT
>JBMNQA010000042.1:0-4056 GCA_050943895.1 Lawsonibacter sp. | reverse complement strand
TGGGAGCAAGCAACATGGGGCTTGCAGATCCTGGTATGAACACGGCAATCTCTCTTCTGAACATGAATGTTGCTCTCCTAAATACAAGGCCTGACTTTGGCCACCTTATCACGTTGAAAGCGATGTCCTTGCTCGCGGACGAAGTTATGGATGCGTTTTATCGGTGCCACAAGGAAACGTGGGCCGAATACGAGAGAAGAAAGCGATTACAAGAACTGGATTAACTGTTTCTCCCCCATCCCCATCTCCACGACGATCGCCACCTTATAGAGCGGCTCCACCGGTGTGTTCTGGGACAACATAGGTAGTGCTGAAGGAATCGGGAACTTCGGCTCTCTCTACTCAGTTCCCCAACGTGCTCCCTCGTAGACTAACCCGAAGGTCTCTGCCACCTGACGACAGCGAAGATCCGAACGGATCCGCCTGATGTCAATATAAACATCTTTTGCCTGATCGAGGAATTCAGCGCTAAATTCGATATCGAGCATACGGGAGTTGAATTCCGGGTCAGAGTCGACCTCTCTGAACCGATCGCCGATGATACTCGGTTCCGGCCACCCATTCTGCGAGGGTCTCATGGAGTAGATCCCCGTTTCTCCGACAACCCTGACCTCCGCAACATCGAACCGTGCTGCGGTCTCCAGGTCAGGTTGCGAGAATGAGGTGTCTGATGGGTGATTGTGGGTTAGTATCTGGTGTCGTGAGCTCAACCGGTCTGCATCTGGTATCTCAACATGCAGGGTTCCGTTGTAACGACCGCTATATCTGTGCAACAACTCACCCTGATTGGTGAATATGCCCGCAAATTCCCAGTCATTGATATTTCTGATCTCCCTCTCAAAGCAGATGATGTCCGGATGTCTACAGAATACCTGCGGTGCTGTCATGTTTGGATTATCATAGATCTTGCGCTGTACAATCACTTAGATTCAGCTTTTCCCGCCTGATATTGGGGCAGGCTTTCACCCCCTCACCCACCGCCGAGCACACCTTCACAATCACCGCCACCACCCCGCCGACAACTCCGCCAGCGCCGGCGCTCACCGTCGACAATCTCCGCTCTCGCACCTTACGGTGCTCGAACTCTGCCTCGCACCTGGCGGCGCTCAAGCTCCGTTCCGCTGGAACATCGCACCCTTCGGCCTGTCGCTCCTCACCCGCCTTCTCCTCTTGCCAGCCCTTCCACCCGGCGCAAGAAAGTATATCCACGATCAACACAGAAGATGGTTCAATGTCTGCTGCGGAAAACATCCCCGTATCGGAAGAGACCTATAACCAGATCCTGGATCTCAGGCACCCGGGCGAGACGCTTGACGAGACTCTTGCGAGGCTGGTGGAGAAGGTAAAGAAACAGCGGCTCACGGATGATATCGAAGAAGTCATGGCAAGGAACGAGTTCGTGGAGTTAGACCTGTGACGTTCCGTCTCATGGTGGACGAACGTGCGCTGGACTTCTTAAATTCTCTCGATGCCAAAGATCAACGGGTCATCAAAGAAAAACTGAAAATTTTGCAGGATAATCCATACCCCGGCCCGGACGGAGACAAAGAAAAACTCCGTACAAACAAAAGGCGGGAATCTTACCGAATCCATGTCGCACGTTCGTTCACGGTCATCTACAATATCGATCCAGACGACAACCTCGTCTATATCACCCACATCATCTCCATCGAAAAAGCCCATCGGAGATACGGACGAATTTGAACCGCCCGGTGCAATCTATCCACTCTTGCTGAGATAGGCATAATTGTAGTGAGGCGGGAGGGGAGGGTGCGGGGATATCCGCCATTCCGGACAATCCCGGACAGCAGGCATGTGGCGGTCGCATACTCCACTATCACCAATGCAAAGCAGCCTTCGCGCCCCGTTCACCCCGGGAGGGGAGGTCTACAACCAGCTGCGATCCGGTGCTTATCCCGATCTCCCGCCATATTCAAGGAAAGAGGCCGTTGAAGCAGCCCTGCAAGAGTTGGAAGAAGCCCGGCCTGAGCGATGTACCAGACAGAGAGACGAAGGGCAGTTCTTCGGGTTCAGAGAAGTCGGAGAAACGCACCTCGAACGGTTCACCCGATTCATCTACGTCCCGCCGGTCCGTGAGGCCGCAAAGGATGCTGCTGATGGAAAGAACTCGGTCATGTCTGAACTGATGGACCTCGCCGTCAGGAAGGCCCTCATGAGCAGGGAAGATCTGCAGACACTACAGAGGACGGCACAGAGCCAGTACGATGCGATCGTCGATCCCAAGCATCTGCCGGAACTGACGTCCCTTGGTGACCAGCTCACCCGGACACTCGAGATATATGCCCCGGGAACCAGTGTCTCGATAGACTGGTCAAAGGGGCAGGAGATCGCGATCCCGATGCCTGAAGGCAGGGTCAAACTTATTGAGGGTGACTATCCTGCGCCTGTCGAGAATACCGGCCACGGGCTGCAGCGCGCATTCACCATCCACACTCCTGCAGCACCTGGCTCCGGTGCAGGCTGGAGCCGATGGGGAAAACCCGGCTGCCACTTCTGAAAGGGAGCAAAATATCATCTTCGGCATTGAGGAGCCGGAGCTCTATCAGCACCCGAACCGGCAGCGGCACCTCTCGTCAATCCTGGAGCAGCTCTGCTCAGGGGGGATACCGGGAGCGACCCGCTCGGTTCAGGTAATCTACACAACCCACTCACCGTTGTTCGTCGACATCGGACACTTCGAGCGGATAAAGATTGTAAGAAAGGTTCAAAATAACTCCGTTCTCCCAAAGGAAACCACAATTACATCGACCACACCGGAAGATGTCCAGACTGCTCTGGACGAGGTCGAGGGAAGAGGGGGAAGCTCCCGTGCAACCCGCCCTCTTGAGTTCCAGCTCAGGACTATCATGACGCCCATAGTCAACGAGGGGTTTTTCTCGGATGTTGTTGTTCTGGTCGAGGGAGAAGAAGATCGGGCTGCCTTGATCGGCACCGCAAGGGCTATGGAGATCGATTTGAGCGCCTGCGGAATCTCAGTCATTCCCTGCAATGGAAAAGACTCCCTTCCTAAAGTGGGAACGGTATTCAGGCACCTTAAGATCCCTCTGTACGTAGTGTGGGATAGCGATAAAGGCAAAAACACTTCACATAAAGCGACTAACCACAAGTTGCTCAGGTTGTGTGGGCATCCTGAAGAAGACTGGCCGGCAGGAGTGTTCGATCGGTATGCCTGTTTTGAAACCAATCTCACCGAAACCCTTCGTCGTGAGTTAGGGGAAGAATATTATGACCGTGCTCTCGCCGAAATTCAGCAAGGATGGGGTCTGGGTAACTGGGATGGTGTTAAAAAGAACCCGCTGGTTGTTGCTGAGCTGATTAACAAAGCAAAGGAAGGTGACATATCTCCTTCTACCATCGTGGAAACAGTTGAGCGGATCGTAACCCTCAGGGGCTCGTATTGAGAGCGCGGCCTCGGCCACTGTAGGTCCGGTGCTTCAATGCCCCCTCACTCCCCGCCAAGCACCCGCACGATCACCGCCACCACCCCGCCGGCCCCCGCGCTCATCGTCGAGATTCGCCGCTCCTCCCCCACTTTCTCCGCCCGCCAGCTTTCCAGCGCCCGGATCCGGGCCTCAAACTCCTCGTCCTGCGCCTCCATCCGCCGGAGCGTCCGGCAGATCCACTTCACGTCCCGGTTCGTCTCGTAAACCAGCTCCCTGGTGGTCTTCTCCTCGGTCATCTCGGTAACCCTCCCGGAGGACAGTAGGACGGGGAAGGGAAAAAGGCTGACCGTAAGGACTATATGCAGAAATCTCGGTAGAAAAAACGCTTGTCCGGCCGCGACCGGCGGCAATACTCTGCTGCCGGCCCAGGAGTTACCGTACCTCCCCGGCGGGTCTGCCGGCCTCACCCGGTGAGTTCGACCTCGCCTGCCGCGAGAGGCCGGCAGCAGAGCCTGCCGCTGTGGACGTCCTTCATCACGGTATCGATCTTCCGGGAAACTTCCGCGCTGTAGTATGCTTCGCCGCACCGGTCGCAGATGAAGGCCGGAACGTCCCTGATGACGATGATCTCGTCCCCTACCCGCGCCATGAA
>JBMNQA010000041.1:0-4116 GCA_050943895.1 Lawsonibacter sp. | reverse complement strand
ATGTTAAGAGAATATTGGAGAGGATCATTTTAGATGAACTTCATCATGTTGTACTTTTCAATAGATTGATTGATAAGTATTGTCAACCACATATACCGTAAATGGATGTCAGATGCCGGAGGTCGGAAAAAAGAGGGGTGACAGGGGATGGTTCTCTGTTACCTTATTGGAAACTAGGGGGCCAGGCTTGATTTACTATTGTGTAACAGGGACTGTTTCCAATGCACGCGAGATTTGTCCGCATTTTCGTACCCTCCTGCGCACAGATAAATGCAACAGGGGCTGTCCCCAGTGCATATGAGATCTAACCGCAATTGTGCACCCCTGTTACGTACCGGAACGTCAAGTGTGACAAAAGGATGGACCCCCTTGTCATAGAAAAACGGATCAGTGGATCACAAGAACCGTCTCTCTGATCCACTCCGCTCCAAAAGGACCGTTCCCTGTGAGACGCGAGTGAGACGCGAGAACCGTCCCCGCGTCTCACTCGTGCTCCATTCTGTGATAAAATAAGCTACAGTTGGTGTAGATAGGAGTGATTGCCATATTAATCATCGACCGTTTCGAAGGGGATTGGGTAGTTGTAGAGTTTGAGGGGGGGATTTTTAATATTCCTAAAGCCCTGTTTCCTCAACAGGTGAGGGAAGGTGATGTAGTCAAGATAAACATTATTGTTGATGAAGAGGCCACAAAAAATAGAAAGAAAAGAGTGGAGCAGCTAGCAGATGAACTTTTTGAAGACTAAAAGGTGCCATATTATCTCTCTTTTACTGGCAGTTGTTTTAGTAACTGCAGGATGTACAGGGCTTTCGGATTTAAGCAAGGGTGCTGTTTCTTACAGCCATCAAGCAGATGAATTAGCAGTCCATTTTCTTGATGTTGGGCAGGGTGATTCAATTTTAATCCAGTTTCCAAACGACAGTGTGATGCTAATAGATGCGGGGCCGGATCGAAGTGGGGCAACCGTTATTTCCTATTTAAAACAGCAAGGGGTTAAAAAGATCGATTACCTGGTGGCTACTCACCCCCATGCAGACCACATAGGCGGTATGGCTGCGGTAATCAAAGAATTTGACATAAGCAAGGTTTATATGCCTAAAGTAACCCATACCACAAAAACCTTTGAAGATATGCTGCTGTCAATCAAAAAAAAGGGTTTAAAAATTACGCCTGCACGTGCAGGACTGAATATTTTCGAACAGGATGGCTGCCTGCAAGCAACCTTTACTGCCCCTTGTAGCTCTGGCTATGATAGCTTGAATAACTATTCAGCGGTAGTGAAGATTCAGTATGGCAGCACATCTTTTTTATTAACAGGGGATGCAGAGGATTTATCTGAAAAGGAGATGCTTGCCAGTGGTATGAATCTGCAAGCTGATGTGTTGAAAGTAGGTCATCATGGAAGCAGCAGTTCAACTACACCGGCTTTTTTGAAGTCGGTATCTCCGGAATATGCAGTTATTCTCGTCGGTGCAGCGAATGACTATGGGCATCCTCACCAGGAAACGCTGGATAATCTAGCTGATGCGGGAGTGATTATTTACAGAACAGATGAGGAAGGAACCATTATTTTTGTATCTGATGGAATGAGTGTAAAGAAGGTTTAACCAATTTTCCTGCAACCACGTGCTATAGAGATCGCAAAAAATTACACGGTCCCTCTTTTAATCAGTTCAAGCTTCAATGAAGCCCATTACTCTTTTAACATTAGGTAATCCCAATTAACGCCTTAATTTTTCCTGCCTTAATTTTTCCTTGACAGACGGGGATGGCTCCTGTAGAATTAATTCATGTTTTGTTACTTTCATGTTGGTCTGTTATATTTTTTAGCTGCTGTATTTTTTAGTCATTTTTCTTATTTGGAAAAAAGATGGCGTCTTACAAAGTTTCAATATAAGGTATCTGGCACCGGAGAACCTGGAACCGCCTTCCTCAACGTACGTGAATGCTGTCACATTTTTCATACCAAATGATACCGTTCAGGCGGAGCAGATATCTGCCATCATCTTTTCTTACGATTTTCCCAGGCGGGAGTCAGCAAGGCGCTCCTGGTCGGGGAAAAACAGCCACCACTTCCAGGTGTAGATTCAGATATAAGGTAGTATCTTTTGTATCTTTTATAGAGCTGACATCTTAAAAACTGAATAACGTACGATCTTCGATCTTGTTTCCCTAAAGCTGAAGGCCATGGGAAGCAAGACGATGGGTTAATATCGACCCCGAGGGTAAAAGGGAAAACCCTTGTACCTCCCGTATTCGGAAAGAAGATTTTATTGGCAGGGTGGCCACCTTTCTTGAATGTGGGCATCCGTTTTGCTTTAATAACGGTTTACATCCTGCCTGGTTTAATTAATAAGCCAGAGTCGACTTTTCGACTCTGGCTTATTTTTTATGGGCTTAAGAAAAGGGAGTTGAGCACTTGCCAGCAGACTTCTACCAGGGATTTCAGCAAAAGGACACTGCCCTATCAGCGATCTTGAGGGGGTGAAGATCCATGGCCTAAAATCTGCAAGTGAATATTTTTGATTTTAGATGTAAAAGGGAAGGGGAGGGAAATATGCCAACAGAGGAGGCCCAGGAAATCCTCGGCGGCGGACCTATGCCATCGAAACAGTGATGGGGTGCACCAGGTGTACCAGAGATCGGATCAAATATTTATTTGGTTACATGCCATCAAAATAATAACGGGGTACAACCCGTAAAACCAACGGTAAGGAGGAGTTTTTGCTGTGCTCTCTCTTAAAGCAGCAAATGAGCTTATTTGGAAGAAGTTTCAGCATATTGAAATGGGTCATGAGCAGGTCGATATCTTAGAGGGACTTGATCGGATAGTGGCAGAGGATATTGTTTCTCCTGTGGATGTACCTGGTTTTTCGCGTTCTATGTGTGATGGTTATGCGGTAGTAGCCAGTGATACCCAGGGGGCCAGTGAAGATAACCCAGTATCGCTGAGCTACCTGGGGGAGGTCCCCCCCGGGGTAAACGCGGCCATGGAAGTAAAGGAGGGGCAGTGTGCCTATGTTTCCACCGGAAGTATGATACCGCCCGGTGCTGATGCTGTGATTATGGTGGAACGCACCAAGCAGTCTGAGGAAGGCTTCATTCAGGTATCTATGCAGATGAAAAGCGGGCAGTTCATGATGGGGCAGGGTAGTGATATTAAAGCTGGGAGCCTGTTAATTGAGCGGGGAAAAAAGTTAAGTGCAGGTAATATTGGAGCCTTGGTCGCTGCTGGAATCTACAAAATAAAGGTCTTTAATCGTCTGCGGTTTGCGATCATCGCTACAGGGGATGAGCTTGTGGACGCCGGGCAGGATCTTTTGCCTGGCAAGATAAGGGACAGCAACTCTTATGCACTGCAGGCCATCATTACCAAGGCCGGGGGTGAAGTGGTCCGGCGGGTATTGGTCAAGGATAATCGTGAGTTATACAAACAGGAACTAGAAAACGCAGTAAAATGTGCGGATGTCGTCTTGATTTCCGGGGGCTGTTCTGTCGGGATCCGGGATTTTACTGCCGAAGCCATCAACGAGCTGCCTGGTGAAGGTGTTTTTATCCATGGGATAGAGATAAGACCAGGCCGTCCGTTGATTGTGGGGGAATCAATGGGCAAGCCGGTCTTCGGTTTGCCGGGACACCCTGTGGCGCCGGTGCTGCTTTTCAAAACAGTTGTGGAGGAGCTGTGGCGCCGTTTAGTTGCCTGCCGGGAAGAAGCGGACAGTATTATAGCTGTGGTTGATTTCGATATGAGTCCGTGTATTTTTACTCATTTGTTCGTACAACTGGAAAAAGGGGACGATTCCATTATTGCCAGACCGGCTTTCAAGGGAAACCCCACTCAAACCAGTGCTATTTCCCGTGCAGGTGGTTACATATGGATAAAGGATCCTGAGAAGGGATTATGCCGGGGACAAGCAGCTAAGGTTTTCGTTTTATAAGGTTGTGCTAGAGCAGGGGTCTCCTTATGTCTGTCCGCCCGAGTGTTTTGTCTTGTTTCTGGTGGGACAGTTTGCCAGGGGCTAACCTTTGGCTCTGTTTTCAACGATGATGCGTAAAGGCACGATCATTTCGTCTCTGCGAGGCGAACAGGTTTTAATATCAAGAATGTAAGGGAAG
>JBMNQA010000040.1:0-4237 GCA_050943895.1 Lawsonibacter sp. | reverse complement strand
AATGAAGTGAGGCTTCATTCAAGCATTGGTTATCGCCCACCGTTAGAGTACCATAACGAAATAATGAGCAAACCTGAGAATGTCTTAAAAATTAGTGCATAGTGTCCATAGTTAGGGGGTCAGCGCGACAGGAGGTGCAAAAAGATGTCCAGGAACAAGCCATACGGCTTGAGCAGATCCCTGGTGAGGCACAAGTAGACTTTGGAGAATTCAAGGCTATCACCGGCACTGAACTAAAAACTTATTATGAGCTGGTTTTATCATTTCCCCATAGCAATGGACAAGCTTGTCAAGTGCTTCCATCGGAAAACACTGTCTGCTTTCTCCATGGGCTTCAACGTATTTTTGAAATAATAGGTGGTGTCCCCATGGTCATTAGATTCGATAATCTGGCGCCAGCTGTTAAGAAAATACAGGAAGGTACAGATCGTGATTTGACAGAGATGTTCAAAACATTTCAGTGGCACTATCGGTTCGAAGCCGAATTTTGTAATCCTGGCAGGGGACAGGAAAAAGGCCATGTCGAAAACAAAGTCGGTTATGTTCGCCGGAATAATTTCAGTCCAGTGCCAGTCATTAACGATCTTGAAGAATTCAACCGAGAGTTAATCGGGAAAATGTGGGCAGATATGGACAGAATACATTACGCAAAAGGAGCCCTCATTAGTGAATTATGGGAGGATGATCTAGCCCAACTACTACCATTACCTAATACCCCCTTGGAAATTGTCCAGTTAAATACTAGGGTAGTTAATAAATACGGCGAAATAAAAGTTGATAAATATTTATATCGGGTTCCTAATGTCTCACCTGGTAGACGGGTTCTCGTTAAGGCGTATTGGGATCGCATTGAGATATTAGACGAGTACGGAGAAAAACTTTTACACAGCTGTCCAAGGTTGTATTCGCAAAGCGCCAAAGAGATTGATTGGGCATCAGAACTAGAGATATTCATCAGAAGGCCAAGGGCGGTAGAGCGGGCTGTTTGTCTTAAAGCTCTTCCGGAATGCATCAAAGATTATTTTCTATCTACTGAAGATTTAAAAGAACGCCGTCAGCGAATCAAAGCTATGGTTGACATTCTAAGACAATACCCTCTGAATATTGCTGTAAAAGCTGCTGAATTGGCATTATCATACGGCAAAACAGATGAAAGCAGTCTTAAGGTCTTTGCTGCTTATGAAGAAGGTGCGTTTGATACTGCCCCCACTCCGCTTGAAGAACCATGGACACCCTCAGAAGTGGCACAGTGGCAGCCGGATTTGTCCATCTATGACCTATTAGGGGTGGTGGGCTCTAATGAGTGAACTAGCAGCATTATGCAAAAAGCTCAGGCTAGGGAACCTTGAAGAATTGGCAGTACAGGTGGAGTTTAAAAATGAGACTCAGTACCTAACCGACGTATTAAAGCTCGTAGCCGAACGCCGGGAAACCCAGCGTGTGCAAAGACTAATCAGGCAAGCTAAATTTCCCGTAGTAAAAACCTTAGATGGATACCAGTTTGATCCGATTACTTTTCCGAATGGATTTAGCAAAGAACAGCTTATAAGCCTTGACTTCATCGAACAAAAACAAAATGTGTTGTGTGTTGGTGCCGTCGGAACCGGCAAGACCTATCTAGCCACAGCCTTGGGGGTCAAAGCCTGCACACAGGGGAAAAAGGTAAGGTTCTATCGGGCTGCGGACCTTTGTGCAGAGCTGACAGAGAAACATCGCACTGGTAGCCTGGGTAAAACACTCAAGCAGCTAGAAAAACTTGACCTGCTTATTTTAGATGAAGTAGGATACATTCCCTTTGATAAGTTATCATCACAGCTATTATTCAATGTTGTTTCAAACTGTTATGAGCAGCAAAGCATTATCCTTACCTCGAACTTGGAGTTTGGACGCTGGAATGATATTTTCCGCGACGACAGGCTAACAGCTGCTCTAATCGACAGGCTGGTTCATCATGCCTTTATTTTAGGCTTTACTGGATCCAGCTTCCGCTATCGTGAGGCAGTCTTGGCCAAGGGTGGGAGTAAAATGAATGAGGATCGGCGGAGTTCAACTAATTAATTGTTAACAAGGGTGCTATGTACTTCTTAACTGCCAAACTATGAAATTCTTAATTGCCAAACACATAATAACGACATATTACCACTTGAACGTTTATATAACAGGAGATTTTGGTATGTCCATTCAACAAAGTAGTTACCATACCAACCGCCCGTATTATTATTACAATTCCCACACAACGTGTGTCCACCTGCCCCACGTTGTTGAGTCTCACCTTTTGTTATGGGTTCTAAACCTTTAGCTATTGCATCTTCAAGCGTTGTAAGCAAAATTGGCTTGTCATTAAAAGCAGCTTTGGGAGGAACGTGCTCAAAGGTAAGTTTACCTTTAATACCACATATATGACATGTCCCATAAAACTTTCTTTTCCCGGCCAAACCTACATACCCCCCTATAGAACCAATTTATTTACCATCACGCCCTACTTACTTATCCATAAAACACCTTTACTCCCCCGCCCTTCACCAGTCTCGTGTATTTATTAATAATACGACCTGGCTCGGTCACACTACCCGGCGCCTTTGCAAAGGAGACGCCTTTCCCCTCGTTTCCTTCAAAAAACAGCCGGACCGGTCCACATTGGACCTCCCAGTCGTCCTAATGTTTATCTACTAGACCAGTAATTATACTATTCGTTGACAGGGAACCGCTCTAATCCCCTGCACCCCTCCTCCTGGTTAATAGGTTGACTTGAAAAATTTAGAAAACGTAATTTGTCATAGTGAAATCCATAATCGGCATTTCATTACATTATTAATCCGTATCATAATTCGACAAAGATATCCCAATTCCTGCCCAATACTTCCTGTATTGGCCTATTATTGTCAACGCACTCACACCTGGCTCGCCCAAACATCTTTTACCCACCTCCAACCTCCCGCATCCCACCTCTCATTTGGCATCTCGGTCGCAGTATCACTCCAACACCCACATCAATATTTCATAAAACAACCCACACATACAGGAAAAACCCCGCCATTTATCGAATAGTATAAAAATAACCAAAATACTGTAGAATTGGAATCTAAACGAAGGTGAGAAGTTGAAGATCATCACAGTACTGGGAACCAGGCCTCAGTTTATCAAGGCGGCACTGGTTTCCAGGGAACTCCGCAAAATACACACGGAAATCATCATTCATACCGGGCAGCACTACAACCATGAGCTTTCAGATATCTTTTTCGAAGAAATGAACATCCCTCAACCAGATTACAACTTAGGGATCGGTTCCGACACCCATGCCCGGCAGACCGGTCAGATGATGATCGAATTGGAAGCACTGTTTCTTAAAGAAAAACCGGACATTGTTCTTGTCTACGGCGACACCAACTCCACTTTGGCAGCGGCACTTGCGGCAGTAAAGCTGCACATCCCCGTTGCCCATGTAGAAGCTGGGCCAAGAATGAACGACAAAACGATACCCGAAGAAGTAAACAGAGTGGTCACAGACCACATCTCCAGTATGCTCTTCGCCCCTACTCCTGTATGCTTGGATAATCTACACCGGGAGGGGCTAACCCAAGGGGTGTAAAAAACACACCCAACATTCACCTGATCAAACCGGTGGGCTACTTGGAAATGCTGGCCTTAACCAAAAATGCAAGAAAAATACTCACCGATTCCGGAGGTCTACAAAAGGAAGCCTACTTTGCAAAAGTACCATGTATCACTCTGGATACAGTCTCAGCCTGGCCGGAAACGGTGGAGGATGGGTGGAATATGGTGGTTGGAGCAGAGGGGGAAGAAACGGAAGTAGCTGATTCTCAACAATTACACAGGGAGAGAATCATACAGGCAGCGAGATCCTTTGAGCCGAATAAAGAGCAGCAGAATATATTTGGTGATGGGAAAGCAGCAGATAAGATATGTAATTTGCTGGTTAGTTAATTACTCTAAGTGGTACTTTGGTGATTTTAATTGGTTCATAGTATCACGTTCCTCTATATTCGACAAAAGTCGGGTGGTACCCGGTACCGTTGCGAGGGGAGGGGCTTTTCTCCCCGAGCTTGCTCGGTACCGTTGCGAGGGGCGCGCTTTCCCCCCGAGCTTGCTCGTTGTGAGGGGAGGGGCCTTTCTCCCCGAGCTTGATATTAACACTGCCAGATAGTTATAATGTTTTTACCAGAGGAGCGGAGCGTTTTTACAGAAACTTTTGCACTTGATCATAATATTTTAACCA
>JBMNQA010000039.1:0-4304 GCA_050943895.1 Lawsonibacter sp. | reverse complement strand
ATAGCATAATTGATACTTCCTTTGTGTTGTACCGTTTACCACATGGATTATTTATAATCGTGCCGTAAACCTTTTTAATGGGAGCAAAAACGCTCCCTATTTCCGCTATTTTATATTTTGCGCGTTTCTTTACCTCGGCTTGTGTTAAGTATTTAATCATTATTACACCTCCTAAAAATTTTGTTATGCGGTTGGGCTGTCTGAGCTTGTGACAGTCTGCCCGGCTGCATTACGCCCGGCATAATGCCGGGTCACTCTGCTAAAAATCAACTTTTTCTATGCGTTCCGGTTGGTATACCGTTTCTATGTGGTAATCGTAATTATAGGTATTTGGTACTCTTTGTTTGCGTCCGTCCCGGATGATTTTAGACATTGGCGCATTACATAACATATTAAAAATCAAATTGGCAGCTTCGATAATGTCCGGTTGTCCGCAATTACTTTTGAAAAAACAATCAAATAACCATTCTTTTTTATCCGCTTCTAATCCAGCATCCCTTGACCGCTTACCATTCTTTATGGGCGTTTTATTGTAGTAGAATTCAAAGAATGGATTGTCGTTTACTTGGTAGTAATAATATATATCATCTAAAATAAAACTGATATAAGTGGTATGTGTTACGGTTATTGGTTCTGCCTCATCCGTTGCGTTTCTATCGCTAATTATTGCCGTGGCTGTTGGCTTTACTCGGCCGCCGTGATTGTTTACGATATTGGCAAGCTCTGTTATTATCCTTGCTGCGTTATACTCCCACGTTTGTAAATATAGCCGTTCCCCGTCTTTCGTCACTATTGCCATTTACATAACCTCCTATAAGTATGGCGGGCATACTTTTTTTTGGAACAGTTTCTCCGCTCCATGCTGCCCCCTCAGTGAAGGGGCAGGTGCAGGGGAGAAGCCTAAAACGGCCACTCCACATTCAAAACTTCCCCTTCCCGATATTCGGGAGAGTGAGAAGCCACAATAACAGCTCCCAGCCGGGGGTCGAAGACTGCAATAGCGGCAGCTGGTGACCCGTGTACAGCATGGAAGGCCATGCCGTACCGCCATATCGGAGCACGGCCACCGATGACGAGGACCGCACCTCGGGGGATTTCTGGTAGTTCCGGCAGGGGGTCTTTCGGTGTCACTGTCCCCGCCTCGATGTTCCAAAAAACAACCTCTCTTTCCATTTTTAACCCTCCTTTAACTTTATTTGATCTAGAGAAATACAATCCTTATAACTATAACCTTCATGCATTTTAAAAATTTCAAACCTAATATAATCCTCTAATTTGATCCTTTTCCCTTTCGCACAGGTATCCTCAACCATATTGAAACTATCAATTTTCCCTTTAAGAAAGGGAAAATTTTTAAACAGGTTTCGCTCTAATCTATAAATTGCCCGCCGACCAACGCGGGCGTAATCCCCGGCATCAATAAATAAGGTTACTTTTCCACTCTCGGCGATATGAACCAAAAACTCTCTAGGTTCCCTATAAGGCCGTCGTTCTGCCTCATAAGAATCCTTTATAACTTTGTGTAGGTATTTATATAACCTTACAATTTCCTCTTCGTTCTCAACAAACCCGATTACACTTGTGTTTGTAGCCCGTCCGTAGCAGACAGGCTCCTTCTGATGCTGGACATGATCAATAAACCGTGCAAGGATACGCTCAAATGTCTTATCTTTCATCAACATTCAATAACCCCCCTAAATTATTTTTTAAAAGAGCTTCTCCGCTCCCTTTCCGGCCCCTTTTCAGAGGCCGGGCAGGCAGGGGAGAAACTACGCCTCGTCGGCCAACTCGGACGGTTCCACTTCGTTATCCGTCCGCACGGAGCCGTCTTCGAAAAATATGTAGCAAGCATCTTCATCAAAGGTTGAATTCCCTCTTTGGTACCCAAGGATTTCGGACGCTGCGATACGTGACGCATCACGAATTGCCGTCCTAAAAAGTATTGTGACGGTATCCTGGTCAACCTTGATAATTCGACCACCGTCTGTCTCAATAATAACAAATTCTTCATTTGGCCTTTTCAGTTTTCCCACGGCATACCCGCGAAATGGCTCTGGTGCTGTGGAAAGTTCCGGTTCTTGTCCTCCCCGCAGATACCCTATTACGCTCTCAAACGGCGGGAGCTCGAAAACGCTCCCAGCAGCTTCGTACATTTCTCGCATAGACACGCTATTGCGTATGGCATCGTTCATCAACTTACTCTCCATTTTTACTACTGCTTTCATCTTATCCCCTTTCCCCCCGTATAGCCGTTAGGACAGCTTGCTTTTTTGGATTTTTCAGCCTTGAGCGGAGCGGGGGAGGAATCCTCTCCCCCGGTCCCGGCTTTCACGGGACTGTCCCTAGCGGCCTGCAGCTAGTCTCGGCTTGCCGCTATAGCCCTATCCGACGCACGCCGGGCAACGATGATGCGTTGCCCTTTTTTGGGTAGCGGCAGTGCGGCATGTGTGCTGTGCTCAACGATTCCCTTCTCTTCACTCTCTCGGTGACCCCAGGGGAGCATTCTCGGCATCCTCGGCCCGCCATTTCCGGCGATGAGTGCTATGTCGCCCTGGCGCTGTATAATGCGCATTTCGTTCCCTCTCCAGATCCAGGACAGCGCTTCCTTTACCGTTCCGCAGGGGGCGACGGGGTGAGAGAAGTATGTCCCTGTTTCGTTCCGACCAACCAGGAAAAAAGTGGTAACGCTGGATGGAGACCACTTCGAGCTTTTCGCATATACCCTGGTGCGCTCAACTTCTACTAGCCCAATCCCTTCACCTCCCATGTCATGGTAGGGAGCGGCAGAAGACTCGTGGGCCGGAATGAAATCTCGCCCGGAAACCGTATGGTAGTCACCGCTTGCATAGCCTACGCCGTGCTCGTCTGCTTGAATGCCTGCCATTGCCGCCAACTCTTCTGCCTGTGTTGCCACCCAGCGATCATGCCTCTGCTTCGCAGTGTAATGCCCTTGTGGCTGGGGCTTTCTGTATAGTTTTTTCAAGAATGCGTGAAACCGGTCTCTTGCATCTTCGGCTCCTTTGCGCCCGCCGATCCGAGCCTCGAACTTTTCTAAGGTAGCGAGTATGCGGTCTCTCTTTTCAAAGGAAACGTGACACATTTCGTAGTTGATAACATTTTTCAATTTGCTTTTTTTCATTTTTTTCCTCCTTCTTGCCCGTGTGGTGGGCATAACCTTTTTTTGGCTTTTAGCCTTGAGCGGAGCGGGGAGAGAGATCCTCTCCCGGTCCCGGCTTTCACGGGACTGTCCCTAGCGGCTAAAATTCATAACAGGCCTGAATAATGTATAGTCTAATATTTTTTCCGCAGAAGTAATTTCTCTGCGTGTGTATTTATAAAAGTCACTTAGTTTTGTCAGTGCGGCAACTTTTGTTATTTTTACTTTTTCTGGTTTCTTTCCATCTGGCTCAGTTGTAATTAGGTAGTATTCCCCATCTTTATATCCTTTAGCCAGGTGGGCAATTCCATCTTCATTGCTCTGAATAGTTATCAAATTGTTTGTACTTAATAGTGTTCTTAAGGCGTCCCTCCAGCTTAAGTTTGTTATTGTCCTTTCCTTTTTCATTTTTTAAGACCTCCTTTTTTTGGCTTATTAGCCTTGATTTATTTATATTATACAGTGTATTTGCGGCGATGTCAAGCAAAAACTCGCAAATACATCTATGCAGTGAAAGCCTTGCCAGGCAAGGATTACAGGGATATGGAAAAATAAACCAGTAAAGATAGGAAAAAGGTCCTAGTGAGGCAGGAAAAAACGCTGAAAGGTAGATAGTAACAGGGAATAAAGTATCAGACGAATTGATTCGGCAGCGATTTGACATGTCTGCGATATGAAGATTATACTTGTACTGCTCGCACAAAGCGGGGAGAGGGCTGGAAGCCAGGCAGGGCAAGGATTGTAGAAGGTTGGAGTGTTAGCCGTGCAAAAAAAATGCCGTGCCTGGTATGAAAAAAGCAATTAGTATGACACATTGAGATAAATAGTATAACACATTTGAGCATAAGAGCTAATTAGTATAACACATTTGAGCATAAGAGCTAATTAGTATGACACATTGAGGAGCGTGAGCCGATGTCGCAGAGACGGAAAGGCACGGCAGCAGGGAGCTACGACCTTTTTGCTACCGTCAAGGAATCAGTCAGTATAACATCCGCGATACAGACATACACAGGACAGGAACTACGCAGGACAGGAAGAAACCTCACCGGGCTTTGCCCGTTTCACCAGGAGACATCTCCCTCATTCACCGTCCAACCAGAGCGGGGCACATATCACTGTTTTGGCTGCGGAGCGCACGGCAGCG
>JBMNQA010000038.1:0-4322 GCA_050943895.1 Lawsonibacter sp. | reverse complement strand
CATTATAGATATGAACAGTGAACCCATCAATCTGCTCCTGGGTATGGGGCATAGACAAGGGCAAACCCCAATCCAGCAGACAGGCATAGAGCAGGTCCATATCGTTGCGATCTTCCTTGATATTATCCTCCAGGGCCGAAAGCATGTCCTGGCTATACTCTCCGGCGGAATAATAAACATCCCTCATATTTGAAGAATCCAACTTGAAGACCCGAAAGCCAATGTCCAAGTCCTGGGCCATCATCCCAGCTTCAGCTTTAATCTTTTCCCCGGCCCGACGAATTCGCTCTTTGCCAATTTCGCAGATGTTGGAATAGCCAGCTTTAGCAGCCTCGCTCTTTTCATCGCAAACCTCTGGAAGCTGCACCATGATGAATTTGCGCTTGCCCCCATCTTCAGCATTGAGCTGCATAACCGCATGAGCGGTGGTAGCAGAGCCAGAGAAGAAGTCCATCACTATAGAATCATCTGGGACAAAATTCAGCATTCGCTTTATTACAGGTGTTAACTTCGCTGTATCAAAAACCTTCGAATCAAATAATGCAGATATTTCAGATGAACTACCAACAAGTAAATCAACCCACGAACTATTAAGCAAGGTTGTGTTTGTCGGAGCAATATAATGCTCAGGTTTACCATTCTTTGATAAGCGCAAGAGATCGAGAGATTCATCCTGCTGTTTAGCGTACCATTCATCTATTTGAATATCTGTTATTTGCCCTTCAGAAACTCCGAGCTCCGACAACATTCGCTGGTAATTTAATATTGCCCTTTCACTTCTTTCTTTGCCCCATCGCCATTGCCCGCTCTCAGGAGTTATACCGAATAAAGGATAGCGCATTGTAGGACGATCAGTTCCTCTCCAATGGTTGTTCCATGCCCCTTTTTTTTCTTCAGCTAAAGGCTTCATTTGACGGGGGAATCGATAAGTTTGGTTTTTTGAATAGAGGAGTATATACTCCAAACCCTGACCAAGCTTATCCCAAGTCTCAAACTGTGCTTGGACGGATTTCATACCGCGCCTGACAACGATTTGATTTCGGAAATTGGATTCCCCAAAAATCTCATCACATATTTTTCGTAGGTTGTTAACTTCATCGTCACCAATCGAGATAAAAATTAAACCATCATTTGACAAAAGGTGCTTTGCCAACACCAAGCGGGGATACATCATGCTACACCAGTCAGAATGAAAGCGCCCATTGCGCTCTGTGTTTCGGAACAGGCGGTCACCATCTTCGTCATAGACGCCCGCTTCCTTATCATATTCACTCTTATCTCGAGAAAAATTATCCCGATATACAAAATCATTGCCGGTGTTATAAGGAGGGTCAATGTATATCATCTTAACCTTACCTAGATAACTCTCCTGCAGGAGCTTCAGCACGTCGAGGTTGTCGCCCTCAATATATAGATTTTCGGTCGTGTCCCAGTTCTTGCTCTCCTCTTTGCAGGGCCGCAAAGTCTTGCGGATAGGCTTGCCTACCTCGGCAATAGCTGCCCTTTTCCCCACCCAGGTAAACTCATATGCTTCATCCCCGTGTACTTCATCGCCCAACAATGAGCGCAACAGATCGAAATTTACCTTACCTTCAGTAACAACACCAGGGAATAGTTGAGATATTTTCTCAACATTTTTAGCTGTAATATCAACAGACTCAAAACGTAGTTTTTGCATTTATCTCCTCTCCTAATTGCGGTTTGCATCTATCAATTCAGCTATTTCATCAGCAATCTCATCAATGGTGTTAATCGCAGTGTTTCTAGCAAGCTTGTCCGCTAAAGATGGGCTGAAGTTCAGAACTTCTCTCTTAGTAATGTTGTGCCAAACAGGCAGCATAATTTGTTCTCCGGATATTGCTCTTGTTATGATTCCATCCAATTCGTAATTAGTCCAACCCTTACTAATAAAATGTCTTGACAACACAACTATCCCGAACCTGCTGTTTGCCAAGCCTTTATCAATTTTCCGGCGAAGGCTATCACCTATTTTTAATTCAAATTCATCAAACCAAACGGTGATATTCCGTTCTAGAAGTGCAGTAGCTAGCGGTCGCACAACCTCATCCTTATCTTCTGATGCGTGTGATATGAAAACATCGTATTCAGGTTCACCGTTAATTTCTGAATTAATACCCCGGCTGCTATTGTGAATTAGCGAAGGTACAGAAGATAATGGTCTAGTATTTATTGTTGGTAAATGCTGAGGTAGAATGTTAACAGATGCTCTTACCGATCCCCCTAAACCACGCATGTCAACTGCAACATGCCAATGGCTGGAATGTGTCGTTTGAAGTCGCACTGGCGATTTCGTAGCTAAACCACCGATATACCTGTAATTTCGTCCAGCTTTATAATTGTTAAAATTAGAACTGTCTAGTAATTGGACATTAGCAGCGTTTCCTGCTAAAGTAATCTCTACAGTTCGTCCTTTTTCAAGATATCCTAAATCATAATGGATAAACCTCATGATAGCCCTCCCTAATTTTTTCTCAAACACTTGCTGTCGACTGTTTACCTTTTTCTTGACGCTCTATCTTACATCTTCCTGCCTAGACCATTTTCGCTTGGTTAGTCATGTAATCTTACCAAAGTGATATTAGCAAAGCATGGCTCAGACTCCAAATCTATTTCCGGGTAGCATTAGCAGTAGTCCAATTTATATCTATCTTCTCTGGGTATACTCTGCTTTGATTTGGTTCAATGTGCCTGGATTACTTTTCATTACATTGATTTTATCAGCAAGAAACTGCAATGCAATATCCGAGAACTTATGCACTTTACCACTCTTGGATGTAGTAATCTCCAGATGGAATTTCTTCTGCCCTTTCATTTTATACTTCCACACTAGAGCCTGTATTTCATATGGTGTAATATTCAATTTTTGTGCAAGGTTTTTCTGAATATAGGGATACTGAATATCAGGTTCAATATCCGGCACAGGAATTTCTTCTGCTAAATCAATGTTTCCAGTGACCTTTAAAACAGGCTGTCCGTCTGTTTCACTAAAACTGCCCTCTTTTATAAATTTAGCCTTGCGCAAAACCTGTACTATAAGTCTCCTATCTACTGCTACGTCAACGCCTGATGGCGTACTAAACGAACCCTTGTCGTAATTAATAATCCCTAGGTTAGCAGTTTCGCTCTTACGTATGACCTCGAATAGTTTTAAGATATTTTCCCTCTCTTTAGCCACTCGGTCAGCTATGATTCTATGCATTTCAGCGCACTTTATCTTCTCGCTTCTTGCTCTATACCGGTAAAACACATCACCGCTGGCAATTTTCTCGGAGCTCTCTGTCTTCTGTGCTACAATTGGCTTGCTCTCTGCTTCCTCAGTATAAATAAATCCTACCGATTTTTCTCCAATTTCTACAATACCAGATTCGTACATGATTTCAGGAGCAAATAATGAATTTAGATACTCAGAAAACCTCTCCTGTGCAAAGTCCTTGAAAGCAGAGTTTACCCCAACCAATTGCCGTGGATTATCTTTGATCCCGAAAATTATATAGCCACCACGGTTATTTGCGAACGCTGCCATAGTTTTTGCGTATTTGGCCCAACTTTTTTGGCCAAACGACTGTTTGTATTCCAAATCATTCCTTTCACGACTCGTTATGTAACCAGCGGAGCTGACGTTGCTAATTACACTTAAAACATACTCTTGATGGGTCATTACGTTAACCCCTCCAATTCTTTCCTAAGCCCCCTCAACTCACTGTTGAGGGCGACTTGGATGTTGAATTGCTTTTCGCGGCGTATTTTATTCTCTAGTGCTGCGATCTCCCGTTGCAGCTTTTGTCGCTGTTCATCACGTTCCACCGCTTCCTTTAAATCGCCAGGCTGGTCCTGTAGCCTCTCTCCGGCAATCTGACGGACGAAGTTTTCATACACTGCGTCCATGTTCAGACCTTCCAGTTTTAGAGGCAGCTTGTCCACTGGCTGCCACTGGGTATGGTAATAGGCGCTGGGCTTAAATTTTCCTGTCTGGCTCTGCTCCTTATAACTAATCCAGGCTTGGGTGTTTTCCTGATGGACCAGGAGAAAAAGTATGTGGTAGGGGATTTCCTTGTCAATTAGGTGAAGCACCCGTTTGTCCAGGCTGGGTTGGTTAAGGTGAATTTCAATGACCTCTATCTCAGTTACAGCTTGGCCCGCGGCAAGATTAACCGTGCTGGTGGCAATTTTGTTCCTCCAGTATATTGCGCTTATCTGTTCGATGAATATCCGTTTAAGCTCAGGGGTTACGGGCAGGTTATCGTAGAACTTCTGCTTGGGTATTTTACGATTAAAGACTGTGCTTTTAGGCAAGGCAAGCA
>JBMNQA010000037.1:0-4351 GCA_050943895.1 Lawsonibacter sp. | reverse complement strand
CGAGAAAAGATAACGGTAGGCATCCAGAGTAACCACCTTCGGAAATAGGGAATATCCATTTTCCAGGATCTCTTGCTCCGTGGTGAAAGAGCTGGAAATCAGCAGCCAAAAAGGGATAATAGCCATAACGATCAGGACGAACAAAAAGACATATTGGATGGCGATAAAGACCTTGTTATTAGTAATCATCTTCCAGCCTCCTTAAAACAGAGAACTTTCCGCATCTACTTTTCTGACAATCAGATTGGTAGACACTACCAGTACGAAGCCGAGAACAGACTGGAACAATCCTGCTGCGGAAGATCTCCCGATACTGTTTTGCTCCAGCAATGCCCTGTACACAAAGGTATCGATGGTCTGTGTGGTGGGATAAAGCAGTCCGCTGTGCATGGGTACCTGATAGAACAGACCAAAGTCCGAATAGCAGATCCTGCCCACAGCCAGAATCAGAAGAATGATGATGGTCTTTTTCATGCATGGGATGGTAATCCTAAAAATCTGTTGCCACAGGGAAGCTCCATCCACCACCGCAGCCTCATAATAGGTCTTATCAATACCAATAAGCGTGGAATAGTAGAGGATTGACGTGTAGCCGATCGACATCCACAAATACACGATGGTCAAGATAAACGGCCAAGGTCCCGGCGTATTATACCAGCTGATTGGATCCATCTGGAACAGTTCCAACACAGATTTGTTGATAAAACCGTTCTGCTCGTTCAGAAAAGCGTAAACGATATAGGTAATGATGATCGTGGAAAGCAAATGGGGGATCAAAATAATTACCTGCGCGCTGTTTCTGAAATAGCGATTCTTCACCGTATCCAACGCAATGGCAACGATCAATCCCAGAAGGTTTCCCAGTATGATAAACGCCACATTGTATAGGATCGTGTTTCTGAACATGATAAACGCATCATTTGAAGCAAACAGATACGTAAAATTGGAGAACCCAGTCCAGGGACTGTTGAGAATACCAAGTGAATAGTCAACTTTTTTAAAGGCAATTAGGATTCCGAACATGGGCAAATAATTATTAATAATTAGGTAGATCATGCCCGGAATCAGCATGGTGTATAGCGGCCAACTTTTAAAAACACGCTTTAGCAATTTGGAATTTGTTCTCATATTACTCACCCATTCATCCTTTTGAGCAAATCCACAAGTTTAGACCGCTCAGTCATTGAGTATGCCTTTGAACGCAATGGTCTTCTGCTGGGTCATCTCCTCAAGGGTAGAAACCGCACCTTCCCGACCCACTCCGGAATATTTATAGCCTCCGAAGGGTTGATGAGCCAACCTGTAATTGCCGCTTCCGCCAATAATGCAAGAACCAGCTTCTATACGGTTCGCCACTTTCATGGCAACCTGTACGTTCGAAGTGATAACGCCGGAGGACAGACCAAAAATCGTGTTATTGGCGATCTCAATGGCGTCGTCCATGGTGTCGAAAGGAATCAGAGGCCAAACAGGACCAAAGCATTCCATGTCTCTGGCGATGTCTGCATCCTTTGGAACCTTGATGACAGTGGGTTCCACAAAAGCGCCGTTCCGCTTGCCGCCTAACAGCAATTCTCCTCCCTGCTCAATGGTGAGTTTAATCTGTCTCTCCACTTCCTTGGCATCTGCTTCACGCACACAGGGACCCATCTCCACAGAGGGATCAGCAGGGTTACCCACCTTCACAGCAGATAGCCGGGCCACCAAGTCTTTCGCGAATTTATCAAAAATCCCTTTTTGCACAATAAACCGTTTGCTGGCGCAGCAGGTCTGGCCTGCATTGACGATTCTGCCGGCCACGGTTTCATTGAGTGCTTTTTCATAGTCAGCGTCATCAAAGATGATGAGCGGGTCATTGCCACCCAGTTCCAGAGAGACAGGACGAAGCGTCTTGGCACAGGTCTCCGCCAGAGAGATGCCTACACCCGTGCTTCCGGTAAAGCTGACAGCCGCCACACGGGGATCTACAGCGGCAGTGGCACCGATCAAACTGCCTTTCCCGGTAACGCAGCAAATCGCATTGGCGGGTACACCTGCCCTGTAGAGCCGATCCACGATCATGATTGCACTGCGGGGCGTCTTGGAGGAGGGCATCAAAACCACAGAGTTACCAGTAACCAGCATGGGGGCCAGCTTATGAGCCGCCAGCTCACAGGGATAGTTAAAGGGCACGATATTGGCAAACACACCCAGCGGCTCGTGGATGGTCATCACCACATCACCCTGAGACCTAGGCTCCCCGTTATAAGGAAGGGTCTTTCCATAGAAGGTATAGGCAGTGGCACAGTAAATTCTGAAAATAGCCGCATTGGCATAGACTTCGGTCCTGCACTGCTCAATGGGCTTCCCCCCCTCCTCACACATAACCTTAGAGATCTCTTCCACACTCTCCTCCATGAGACAAGCGTATTTTTCCAGGATGCGCAGTCTCTCATGAAGGGGAACAGCGTTCCATTCTTTTTGACCTTCAACGGCCAAAGAAATTGCCTTATCCAGATCTTCCAAAGTACCTGCCGGCACGGTATCAACTATTTTCCCCGTAGCGGGATTGACAACGTCCATCTTGGCGCCGTCAGACGAATCAATAAATTTCCCTCCGATTAACATTTTCATAACTTTTCCCAACTCCTTCTATCCATTACGTGGAAAACCTTATTATACTTTCCCCAACATCTTATCGATTCTTCGTATAACCTCCAAGCACATCTGTCCATTGTGGAAGGGACATTTGCCTGGATTCAACTTATCCATGCCGTGTTGACCGTCAGAGAGATGTCCACCGGTTTCGTCGGATCGAATATTGTTGTACCAATCGCCGGTCTCTCTATTGACGAAATATTTTTCAATAAAATTAATCTGCTTTTCGCAGGCATCCAGGAATTTGGTCTTCCCCGTGATGTCATAGCCACACAACATGGCGGAAACAGCTTCGGAAACAGCCCACCACACGTGGACGTTTCCGGTCTCCCCTGTATCCAGGTTTGCTCCGTTATACAGGCAGCCGTTGGGGTCAAAAGCCCTTTCCACAATATTTTCCAGCACCTGGGAAACCACTTGATAGGCCCTTTCTTTGATATCCTCCAGCTCTAACTCATCCACAATATTGATGAGCAAGTAACTAAGCTCGCAGTCATGACCATAGCTGATGGAGTTTCCAAACCGCTTCATATCTTTTGTGACCAAAGTTATGAAGCTGTGATTCTCCTCGTCATACATCTGGTGGATCATGATCTCTACCAGTTCTTTCAAAACCTTTGCTATTGTGCAGTTGTGGGTGGCCTGATACAGCCGAAAATATGCCTGGCACAGATGGTGAGGATACATGATGGCATCGTCAGGAAGAGAAAAGGAGGAATTTTTCCGGCCGTTGTCAAAGCCAGGCTTGGGCGACCAATCCCTATGAAGTGTGGCATGGTAAATCCCGGGAGCAATTTTCGCGTGAGTCTCCATCAGCTCACAGGCTTCCAAACACATTTTCAAAGCCTCTTCGTTTCCGGTAGCGTGATAGTATTCCGCCAGCCCCATAATGAAAAAGGCCTCGCAGTAATTGGGCTTCGTGTCGGAGAGAATGGTACCGTCAGCATCCAGAAGCACGAAAGCTCCGCCAAACTCCTTGTCGTAAAAATGATTCTTCATCTCTTCAAAAGCGTAATTGGCCCGATCTAGATAGATTCTGCCGTTGAGATACCTGTAAGAGGATGAAAACACAAAGAGCATTCTCCCCAAAAGAGTCAGGTTCCGGGGTTCGGAATAATTCCGATCCCCATCCAAAGTGACCACGCCATAATAACCACCAGTACTCCGATCCATGATGTATTCGCTACACCACCAAGGCAAAATTGTCCCAACTAGATCTAGATGTGCCCAAGTACAGATTTTCTCTAATCGTTCTTTGTCCACGGACCTCTCACCCCTTTTTGTATTTAGAACAGCAGCTTCAAGAAAGCATGAACGCTTTTTCTCCAGGTCTGCCACTCGTGGATGCCATCGCAGAGAAAATACTCTACCTTGATTCCATTGTCAGTCAAGGCCTTCAGTTCCCCAGGAAGCTTCTCACCGCCCTCCAGCATACCTCTGCTGAAGAACAGAAGTTTATGCTGAGCGTTGAACTCCCCCGCCTTTTCCGCAGTGGTAAACCGTTCGGTACTCACTTCGGGAAAAGCGTTGCCAACTGTACCGCTGAAAATTCCGATATAATCAAAACAGTCTGGGTTGTTGAAGGCGGTCCACTGAGTCTGGTAGGACCCCATGGAAAGTCCGGCAATAGCCCTGTGGGCCTTGTCCTTAACAGTGCGGAAACGCCCCTCGATAAAGGGAATGCAGTCTTTGAGAAGCAACTGGTCGATCTGTC
>JBMNQA010000036.1:0-4594 GCA_050943895.1 Lawsonibacter sp. | reverse complement strand
AACCTTAATTTTCCTATCATTTATTAGGGGTTATTTTTTACCCGTTGATGGAACATGGGATGTTTATTACCATATCGCTCAAGCAGATTTCATTGAATCGGAAGGTTTAATCCGCGGAAACCGCTATCCGATAATTCATATCATTCTGATGGCGATCAAAACCATTGGCATCACCAACGAGTCAATGGCCATCTCAAGTATTCTTACTTTGTTTCAAATATTATTTTTAGTTATATCTTTGTACATTGTAAATGTGGTATTTAATGGTCAGGAGATGCAGAAACTCTGTTTTTTATTTTTTACTCCATTCCTGCTTGGGAAGTTCCATATTGTTTTGATGCCCTTTCAGTGCGCATTAGTTCTACTGCTCTTATTTATTTGCGTGTTATTAAAGACAATCGCGGTGAATGCGGAAGCGAGTAAGCGATACTCTGTTTTATTGATAATAATCGGTACGGCCCTAATTTTCTTTCATCCTCTCGTATTTATAATGGCCTTAATTGCTATGACTATTGGTATCTTAGTGGCTTACATAAGCCCATTTATACCAATAAAGCAGTGTATAAAAACAAATATACACGTTAAGAGGTTACTAATACATACATTTTTCGTAATATTTATAATTTACATAATCTGGCTAGTGGTCAGTAGCCAATTGAGCTTACCTGTGAAAAGTATTTTCGAGTTTCTTTTAGAGGACTCAGAAAGGAATCTAGCCTTGATGAATTACGGTAAAACTATACTAGTAGACGATAATTTAGAATTGACGTATAAAATTAGTCGATTTATAATAATGTATGGAACATTGGCGATCTTTTTCCTCTTTGGATCTCTGGGGCTACTGACCATACTCCATAAAATTTTCGAAAAATCTGCAACAATACTAGATATTAATATAATGTTACTGGGAATAGCTGCACTCTCGTTAGGAGTAATACTACTTACAGGATCTTTCATTATTGGCGAAATTGAAAGGGCATTAGGTTTTTTCATTGTATTAACCCCAATTTTATGTGGAGTTTTCTTTTCCTACTTATTATTGTCCCAAAAAAGGGATCGTAGAGTGATAATTAGCATAATGTTTATCATCGTATTCTTCACTGTTATATTTGGTGTGTGTGATCTTTACTATAGCCCTTCAAATACCCTTGGTCATCCGAGTCCTATGGTTTCATATGCAGATAAATCTGGAATTGAATTTACAATAGTTCATATGGATAAAAGTATCCCAATTGTACGGAATGTAAACAATTTACGGCTCTGGCCGGATTACATTTACGGTCCAGATCAAGGATATCGCCTCAATATAAGATCAACGGCATATCTTCCATCTAGATTAGGATATACCGAACACCGTTACTTTAGTGAAAATTATGAGAACAACTATTACCTTTGGACTAACGAAAGACTAAAACAATCTTCATCAGGAAGATCGTATAATATATACTTAGACGAAGATTTCGAGCGTTTAGGTGAGGATAAATCTACGGAAAAATTGTATTCATCTAATGAATTTGAATTGTGGTTTGTTAGCCCCTATATTGCATAAAACTGCTAGAGATATTACTTTCATTCAGGACTGAATTCATTTAGTCCGCCAAGCGCAGCAACAATCACGATAATCTTTACCTGTAGAAATCAGATCGCCCCTCATGGTCAGCCAAACCTGAGGGACTCTGCTCCATATATTATGAGGATCTTTCTAAGCACCGCCAACACACAAACTCTAGTCCGCAGCTCGATCACACTCTACTAACCCATTCCCCCTACCAACGGGAAGATAAAAACAGTAAAATGGACGTTGGTCGGAAAGACTTACTTCTGATCAAACCATCTCATAAAAACAAATTAATAGGCAATTTATTAACGATCATGTTTCAGTCCCTGGTATAAGCTAAAGAGTTTACTCTCCATGACGTCCCAGCGGTATAATTCCATATATGCTCTCCTTCCATTCTCACCAAGATGGCGGCAATATTGTCTATCTCTAATAAGTTTCAATAATGCATTTTCTACTTCACTCTGATTTCTCGCATCAACAACTACACCGCAATTATGCTTTTTGACCTTCATCGCAACAGAGGTATTAGCATTAACAATGATGGGTACCGAGCACATCATCGCTTCAAACACTTTGCTTCCACAAATGTATCGATTTAAGGGAACAGCTATATCTTTAAAAGCAAAAGTAAGATCAGAATTGTACATCATTTGAAATAGATCTGCTCTGCTTTCTACCCAACCAACATATTTTATCTTATTAGGCATTTTATCAGCCAATTCTATTATTTCATCTTTCATATCGCCATAGCCAGAAATTGTAAGTTGAACATTATCAGTCTTCAATACAAAGTCGATTATTTTATCGAGGTTAAGTTGTCTTGCTCGAAAGAAAATTCCAGGATAGAAGATCTTGAACGTCTCATCAATGGAACTTGGTTTTATAAAATTATAAGCTAAATCAGGGGGAGCATCATAGATTGTATATATATTTGGGTTAGTGAGACCGTCAAACTCATGAAGTTGGCATTCATCAACAAGGACAATTGCATTCGCAAATTTCGATAAGAGTTTATCAAGATATAAAACAGTCTTCCGTAAAAAGACAGGCATTGAAATCTGATCCACATACGTATCTTCTATTTCATAAATAATTGGCTTACCACGAATTTTAGCTGCAATAAGGGAGGGAATATAGGAGTCAAAATTAATTGCATGAATATAATCATACTTCATTAAAAGTAATTTTACAAGAGCATATAGCATCCAAACAGGCAATAAAAAAATGGACTTTACTCCATATGGAGCTTTAAGATTCAACGTTTCAAGGGGGGAGTAATCATTAGAAAATTCTTTTTTTCCCTCCCTGTCCCAGCAAAGTAAGGTAACAGCATAATTAAACTTTTTTAACGAATGATATTCTTTTATCATTCGATTATCAGTGTCGATCAGATTTGATTTTAGCATTATAATGTGCTGCGAATAAACAGATGATTCATTTTCACTATATTGCATAAGATTCCCCCTTAGATTTACAAACGATAGTAAAGTGCCCCTTCCCGGTCTTCCGGCAGCCCAACGCGAACTTCTCCCATACCGAGGAACAAACGGTGGATTTAAAAGTTATATTTTCATTTTATACCTCTACCCTTGTTGAGTCAGCCTTTTCCCAGAGAATGGAGTGATTTCCCGCAATGAGATCTTTCCATGCAAGAAGAATGATATACTCGTTAAGGATTACGTAGCGAATTAACCTAGGTAATGAGCGAATAGAGAACTTTTGAGTGTTTCCTTCAATCGGTTGCGATCTTAGAGTAAGAAGGAGTCCAAAGAGTATGGTAAAGAGGAACCCTATCGAAACGATATGCCCTAAAATAATTAAAGGGTCCGCGATTGCTATGTATAGGATTGGAATCGAAATGAGCAAAAATGGTGAGAGCATCACTAAGATCTTATGTGACGGAAAGATGATAGCGGAATAGAAGTCTTTTGGAGGGATGAAATACCTAATATGCCTGATAGTCGCTTGAAGTGTCCCTAACCCAGTTCTCTTTCTTTGGAGGATCTGATCGTCCACTGTTGTAGCCGCATTTTCATAGGCAATAGCATTTGGCTCATATACAATCTTGTATCCCATCCGCCTCACCTTTATTGTCATATCCAGATCTTCAGTTATTGTTTCGGATGAAAAATTAAGTAATTTTTTCCGCCATGCACTAATCGTCCCGATGACTGTGGACGCTGAATCGAGATCCGATTCTGCGCGGAACATTATGTCTTCTAATCTCCAGTAAAAGTCCTCCTGTTGTGGGATGCCCTTTCCTGAATTCTGGACTCTGTATCGCCCACTGACTGCCCCCACACGAGGATTTTTGAAATAAGGGGCTAATTCTCTCAATACATTTTTATCAAATAATGAGTTTGCGTCAGCAACTAGAACAACCTCTCCCTTAGCGCGTGTAATCCCCAAATTCAGTGCTGATGATTTGCCATTTCTTTTCTCTTCCTTCACCAAGGTTATCAGAGGGCTCACTTTGCTATGTTCTTTCATTACCGCTTTTACAATCTGTCTCGTTGCGTCAGTGGACGCCGAATCTATTACAAGAATCTCGTATTGGTTACCAGGATAAGAAAGCTCCAATAAATTTTCAAGTCTCCTTCTGATTACAGCCTCTTCATTATAAGTTGCAACGAGAATGGATATAAACGGCTGATGCGAGTAATCTTTCACCGCTGTCTTGAAGAGTCTGGATATACATGCCATAAATAACGGGTAACCCACAAATTGCCAGATAATAAGAGCAGAGAGCATGTAGAGTAAAATAACCAGCATAGTGTCCTGTATCATGAGTATCCTCTCGTTATACTGTTTTTTCTCGTGTGATCATCACCAGCGAGTTCAAAATCAGCCCCGACGTCACGAGCAGCAGCCCGAGGATCAGCGCCGCAAACCCGCCGGTGAACACAATATAGTGGAACTGCGCGGTCCGGTAATACTCCGAGAACGTGTAGATCTCCGCCCCGATCCCGAACAGGGTGATAAGGGCACCCGGGATCCCAAACGACAACAACGGCCGCTTATACCCGATCAACC
>JBMNQA010000035.1:0-4717 GCA_050943895.1 Lawsonibacter sp. | reverse complement strand
CCCTTGATATTGTGTATGAAGACAAGCATTTGCTGGCAGTCAACAAGCCCTACCATATGCTGGTTCATCCCTTAAAAAAAGAGCCGTTAAACACCCTGGCCAACGCCGTATTATATCATTATCTTCAGAATGGGATAGAGCCGGTATATCGTCCTGTGTCCCGCCTGGACCGGGATACCTCTGGACTGGTAGTTGTCGCCAAACATGCTCATGCCGGACATCTCTTAACCACACAGTTGGGCGAAGGAAAATTAGTGCGGGAATACCTGGCTGTCGTGCACGGGCTATTAGCTAATACCAGGGGTACTATAGACCAGCCTTTGGCCCGTTGCCCGTTAAGCTACATCAGACAGACTGTTCAGCCCGGCGGTAAACGGGCAGTGACCCATTACCAGGTCGAAAAGCACCTGGCAGACAGCACCCTGGTAAAGCTGCGTCTTGAGACAGGACGCACCCACCAGATCAGGGCGCACATGAGCCATATCGGGCACCCGCTGCTGGGCGACACTCTTTACGGGGGTAGAGAGGAAGGCATCAACAGGCAGGCCTTACACTGCTGGAGGATTAGTATGCTCCACCCGTTGACAAACAAACCGCTGGTTTTACAAGCCTCATTACCTGTGGACATGCAAAAGCTGCTTCAACTATCAACAGCCCCGGAGACATGAGCACATGACTTACTTATCCTCCGTCAGCCGGCCGGCTCCGGTAACGGGAATGCCCTCCCCCAGCATGCCGGGGCTTAATTTATCTAAGGATTGCTGGTAGCGTTGGGACCAGGCCCTTCCCCAGCAGACCGGGGCGTTAGACACAAGCATTTTTCAACCACAGTTAACCGGCATCGTAACCCATTTTACAAAGCACAGCCCTGATGGCAAAATAATCCACCTCATCCGGCAAGGCCTCTTTGATTGGTTTTAGTCTTTGTGCACCGGTTTCTTCGATTGCTATGACGATCATTTCGTCATACCCGGCAGGGATAAACTGATCCCAGTCCACCGTGTAGCCCTCCATACTGCAGCGGACAAGATGATTTTGAATGGTGATCAGGCTCAACTGTCGCTCTCTGGCGATCTCCTCCAGGGAGGCTCCCGCCTGATAATGTTCCAGGGTGATCAGGTGGCTTGGTTTTTTATTTTTGCCGGGCTTTTCACCCGCCGCGGCCTCCTGGGGCTCAATGCCATGGGTAGCCGCGTATATTTTGATATATTCCAAAAACGACTCCCCGTACAATTCGAATTTCCTTTGCCCCACTCCTTTAACAGCCAGCATGGCTTCCCGCTCCAGCGGGAGTTTGACGGCCATTTCCCGCAAGGTACTGTCGGAAAAAACAATATAGGGTGGGATGCCCTGCTTTTGGGCAATATCCTTGCGCAACCCCCGCAGTTGCTCGAAAAGGACATCTTCTACGGTAGGCCCTGCACTTGCGGGACGGGCTTTCAGCAAAACCTGCTCCTGGCCTTTGAGGACGGCATAAGCCCTGGGAGTCAGACTTGCCACCGGATATTTGCCTTCACTCAACTGGATGTAACCTTCCGCCACCAGGACATTGATCAGATCGCTGATCTGTTTTAAGGTACGGTCCTTCATCAAACCGTAGGTGGACAAGTTGCCGAAGCCGTACTGTCGCACTCTTTTGCTGTTTGACCCCTTGAGCACTTCCGACACCAGGGACACCCCGAATTGCTCCCGCATGCGCAAGATGCAGGAAAAAACCATCTGGGCCTGCACAGTTGCGTCTACCAGTTCCTGACTGCCGTTGCAGTTGCCGCAATTGCCGCATTCGTCCCGGACGTGTCTCTCCCCGAAATATTGCAGGATGTATTGGCGCAGGCATTGGGACGTATGGCAATAGTCAACCATGGCCTGCAGCTTCTTATACTCGTTGGCTTTCCTCTCCGGTGAGGACAGAGTCTGCTCGATCAAATATTTCTGCACCAGGGTATCCTGAGGGCTAAAAAGCAGGATACACTCGCCGGGTTCATCATCGCGCCCGGCACGCCCGGCTTCCTGGTAGTAGGCCTCCATATTTTTGGGCAAGTTGTAGTGGATCACATAGCGCACGTTTGATTTATCGATGCCCATACCGAAGGCGTTGGTGGCTACCATAACCCTGATGTCATCATATAAAAACCGGTCTTGCGCGACCGTTTTTTCCTCATCACTGAGGCCGGCGTGGTATCTGCCTACCGCAAAACCCTTCTTATTAAGAAAGGCATAAATATTGTCCACCTCTTTGCGGGTGGCCCCATAGATGATGCCGGCTTGCTCTCTATTTTGGGTCAGATACGACAGCAAAAACTCCCTTTTATTCTCGCCGCGCAATACGGTGAAAGAAAGGTTCTCCCGGTCAAACCCGGTCACCACACATTTAGGGGCCTGCAAACCGAGCATGGTGATAATATCCTGGCGCACCTCGGCTGTGGCAGTGGCTGTAAAAGCCGCCACCACCGGACGGCGGGGCAATTCTTTAATAAAAGGCTCAATCAAACGGTAACTGGGCCGGAAATCATGGCCCCACTGAGATACACAGTGCGCTTCGTCCACGGCCAGCAAAGAAACCGGTAAGGCACGTATAACTTGCAGGAACCTCGGCGAGTCCAGCCGCTCCGGCGCAATATAGAGCAGTTTCAACCGGCCTTGCCTGGCCTGGCGAAGGCATGCCTCCTCCTCGGCAAAGCTCAGACTGCTGTTAATAAAAGCACCGGGGATACCCAGGCTGTCCAGGGCATCCACCTGATCTTTCATGAGGGAGATCAGGGGAGAAAAAACCAGGGTGAGCCCGGGCAACAACAGCGCCGGCAGCTGGTAACAGACTGACTTGCCGCCCCCCGTAGGCATAATACCCAAAGTGTCACTACCTCGCAAAATACTCTCAATAATCTCTTCCTGCCCTTTTTTGAAGGAAGAGTAACCGAAATGTTCTTTTAATATAGCTCTCACTTTTTGCAGCATCTTTGATACTCCCGTAAAATAAACAGTTATGCAACCTACTCCTAATCTTATACCTTTTCTCTATAAGGTTCCTACTCCCCTCCTCAACATAGCCGGCAACGCCCATGAGGTAATTAAAACCCGCAGGATTGCTGCGGGTTTTATTAGAGCAAGCTAATTTAATTATCGTATTTCAGGTTTCAGGATTTCGCCCAACAGGTCGAACTCAACTGGAAACTCCTGTATTCCGGCGGCATAGGGCCAATGCTCGTACTGCTGGAAATATACTACCACCGCATTATCGTATAAATAAAAATCATGATCTTCTCTGATCGACTCAAAAGGCGCCAGGGTATACTCGGGCAGGATTCCTTCCTTGACCCGTGCATCAATCTCCTGTTTGACCGCATTGTTGATTAAAGACATGTAGTCCGCGTCACTTGTGAACAAATCTTTGAGCTGATACTCCACACCTGTATTCAGGTCATAGGTATGGGAACTTTGCACCGTTGAACCGTGGGCCCCGCCGGTATACCGGTAATCTAAGAATACAACGCTCAGTAAATTGTTTTGATTGTACTTCACCCGGTAGTCAAAGAAGTTTTCCCACTTATGCGGGCTTCCGGGGAAATCAGGATTCATCTCTATTTCTTTTTGCATCTCAGCTGCTTCATGCAATATTTCATTTTTTGCCGCCGCAGATAATCCGGCGAAGCTTGCGTTGAGCTTATCCTGTACGGCCTGATCCGCCAGTCCCTCTAACTGCGGGTACTGGCTGGTTATTTTGACGATCTCGTTTTCAGCAACATCTTTTACTGTCTTGATGGTAATTTCATTTTCTTTTATACTGGTTAGCCGGACTACGTTGTCCGGTCTGTCCCAGCTAACCGCAAGACCCAGATTGTCATAGACAAAATCCGTGCCGACGTATGTTCTGTCCGCAATTATGGTGTAATCCAGGCTGAGATAATATGCGTGGTCTCCGGCAGTTACCCTATGGCTGAGGTTAATCAAATCAAGCAGTATATTCTTCTCTGGTTTTGAGACCTGAATGGTTCTGTCCTGCTCCGACCACTGCACTTGATAATCAAGTGCTTCACTCATTGCCCGCAGCGGCAGGTAAAGTTTTTCTCCGTCCACATAGGCGGCAGCCTCCATATTAGCGCCGTTGAGGACAATGTCAGGCTGACTCCTGGTTGCCGCAAAGCCTACCTGATTTAAAGACAACAGCAACAGCATTGCGACTCCCAGCATCATAATCTTTCTTAACATGCTCCCACCATCCTTTCGCAGTTTTTATCTTACTCCCACCTACAAGTATCCTGTATGCTCACCATCCTTTCAATAAATGATCATTCCCGGATCTTACAGCGTAAGGCTGCATCAAAAAGACCGGGATAAAAGATGCTTTTATATCCTGGACGCCTTAAAGCGTTTAGAAGGTTCAGGAAAACAATCCACATAGAACCAATCTCGCCTGTTCTGTTGAAGGAGAAAGCAGCCGTAAGACCAATTACGCCAATAATTTCTTACTCCGGTTACCTAACAATTTCGTAAAATATTTAAGCAGATACTGGATGCCCCAGTGCCGGCTTATTAGTATAAATAGGCTTGACGGGAATGCATTTGGCAGTTATAGTAATTCTCAAACCAGTTAATTAAGTATATTACTATTTAGGAGACAGTATTATTTGCTTAATACCTTAATACTAATAGATAATCATAGCCGGGGTTAATACCTAATAGGATTAAACAAACAGGATGAGTGAAAGGAAACAGGTCA
>JBMNQA010000034.1:0-6021 GCA_050943895.1 Lawsonibacter sp. | reverse complement strand
CAATACAGGCAAAAGTTTGCTTTGCACCCATACCCATTGATTTGCACCCATTGGTATCAATTTGCACCCACGACCTTTGATTTGCACCCATTGGCTGAAATTCTATCAATATATCATTTCTTTTCCATATCGGAGCAAGCGTTTTTACGCTTGCTCCGATTTATTTTATCGTCAGCGTAAACCCATTTTGTTCCCCCTCCTCCCTACACCTCCTCCCTACACCTCCTCTCCAAACCGGCAACCACTTGCTAGGTTGCGGTTTGGTTTGGGTGCGGTGTTGCGGACCGCTGCACTCTCTTGGGGAACCATAGCCATATGGTCCATCCCAGCGAAATACAGTCCGCCCCCCAGAGCCGTTACGGTTCTGGGGGGCGGATCTAGGAAGAAGTATGCCACCAAAAGAGCGGCAACCACAATAAAGTGGAGGGGAACTCCGTTTCCATCCACATTATCCTTCTTCATTATGACAACGTGAATGTTCCCGTCATTTCCTCAAACTTTGCTTGAATCTGCTGCGGCATATCAACATAGCCTGTAATTTCAACCAGTAAGGAGCCTTCTCCCTTCGGCACGGCATAGAATGCATGCACCTGCGTTACACCGTTTACCTCCTCCTCATAGGAAACGCATTGGGTATCCAAGCCGTCCGCTCCAAAATAAGTGATCTGGGGAGCAACACTGTCCTGGCCCGACTGGAGGGCAATCCCGTCCGCCAAGGTCTTTGCATCCATATCCGGATAAGCCGCAATGGAAATGTATGCCGGACCATCCAGCACTTCTGAGGTATGATAGGTATAGATATCCAGACTCTCCCCCGTGTCATCCAGAGTAAATACCGTAGGATCATACGTCATCGAATACCCCAACCGGCTTTCTTCCTGGAGGGGTCCCGCATCTTCCGATGGATATTCGTATTCCTGCTCTGGGTCAATGCCTTCTGGATCAATCTTCGAACTGCTTTCTCCTGGTTCCGCTGTATGACCGGTTTCTACACTTGTCTCTGGTACGGCTGAGTCTGTAGAAGTTTCCGGACTTTTGGCACAGGCCACGAAAAACAGTACACCAATACAGGCGAAACAGGCTAAGAATAATTTTTTTCGTTTCATAATTTCCACCTTTTTCACGCATTTTAAATTTTCATTTGAAGAATGATTTTTCTGTTGTCTGAATTATAGTTAGAATGGCCTAGCTGTCAAGATCAAAACTGAGATTTCGATTGGAATTAAGATGAATTTAAAACATTGCCTTTCCCGGCTAGGCGGGAAAGGCAATGTTTTAAAAATGCGTACATGCAGGTATCGATTATGGCCGAATCAATCATTTTTCCGACCCTTCTCTCCAAACCGCAGCCACTTCGCTGGGTTGCGGTTTGGTTTGGGATGCGGTTTTGCTGAACGCTATATTTTCTTCGGAACCCATGGCCATATTGTCCATCCAAACCGGATTCGGGCCGCCCAGACTGTCTCTTTCTCAGTCCTATTTTGCTACCCACCTACCTTGGGTTTCTTATCGTTCCCACAAAAGAATGGCGTCCGCCATCACCTGTTCAAATTCATCCTGAGCCAGGCCGGGAAGTTCCAGATAGTCTCCCACCAGGTAATACACCGCATCCACCTCGCGGCTGACCTGGTAGGTGGCCGTCTCGTAATCGGTCAGCAGCGCATTTCCAATGCTCAGATGTCCCTCCCGCGGCGGCGTTACATCGGAACGGAGGGTACGGTCAAAATAGAGGAAAACCGCATTTTGTCCGTCCACCTCCCGGCTGAAGCCATGGAAGGAGTCATAACTGCCTCCGTGGTAATAAAGGTCAATGACCTCGTCCACCGCCAATTTTGCAGTCACCAGGCCATCCGTGTAGGGTATCGGCCGCTGAACATCGGCTGCACCCACCAGGACAACGGAGAAAATCAGCATAGCTGCTACCGCAAGCAGGACGGCCCGCCGGCGCTTACGGGAAAACTTCTTTTTGACTCCTTGCAGAACACGGGCTTCCGTTTCCGGCTCAGGTGTGGGCTGGGGAATGGGAACATCCTCATTCTTCATTTCTGCGAAAAAGGTGCGGCACGCCTCACATTGCGCCATATGGATCTCAATTTCCTGTCTGCTGGCCTCACTACATAGCCCTTCGCAGTACAGGGGCAACAGGTCGCGGATGATTTCACATTTCATCATAATCCCTCCTTGATTTTTTGTTTTGCGCGATAATAAGTTACTCTGGCCCAATTTTCCGATTTGCCAAACAATTCACCGATCTGAGCAAAGGGAAGTTCCGCAAAGACGCGCAAGGTAAATACTTCGCGGTATGGATCCGACAGGGCGTGAAGCCGCTGATGGATCTGCCGAGCATTTTCCCGCGTCAGCAAATCCTCTTCCACGTTTTGAGAGGAACACATCTGCTCCAACACCTCGTCCCCAACTCGATGTTTTGCTTTGCGCAGATAAGACAGCCAGCAATTCTTTCCGATCTGACATAGCCATACGGACAATCTGCACTTTCCTTGAAAGGAGCCACTGTGTTCAATGGCGCGGCAGAACGTCTCCTGGGTCAATTCCTCCGCCAGTGTCTGGTTCCCGCAGAGCCCTGTTAGATAGCGGTACACCACAGGGAATTGTTCCTTGTACAGTTGTTCAAAATCCACCCACACCACCTCGCTTTCTGCCTATATGACGCGTACAGCTGCCAGTTGTTACACAATTCCATGCAATCTTTTTGCGAACTTGACCCAGAACACATGCGTGCCTTCCCCAACTATCCTTTGTCCATACGCCCCCCCAAGAAAAATACGAAATTCCAGTGAAAACGCAACTCCCATCGAAGTGAGAAAGACGACACGCGATAACCTGCCGGCAGACCCCAACATACACCGCAAAACGCAAGCGCTCTGCGAATCCTGGAAAAAGGAGGATTGCCAGCAATCGTCCGTTCCTCTCTGTATGGTTCGTTCACACTTCCAGAATTGGCAGCATATTGTGGCTCCATCGGGGCTGCACATGGAACGAGACGAAAACTTGTCAATCGATTCCAGGGGGCTACCTGGATGTCTCCCCTCCGAAACGCTGTACTGGGAAGTCCGCCAGAAAACAGAGTATTTCCAAGTTTTTGGAACTATGGTAGAATAAGAAGGAACAAAGCAAAAAATGGGAAATTGCAACGGTGCCAGCCGCGATGAAACGGCTACAAGGAAAGATTTCTGGCCGGGCAAAACAGTTGCGTAGGCACCAAGGAGCAAAGGCCATTGGGCTGCGACGATGCGGTTGGCCGGCAAGCGATTTGGGCGAAGGGATGGGAAGGCGGTCCGTGGAAGAGAAGACGGGGCGAAAACCCATGATCCAAAAGTGGGACTTGCGGAACCATCCAGCCCCACAGCAGGTGCGGAAGGAAACACACCAGAGGAGAGTCTATCGTGCGGGGGTGTTGTTTTGAAACGGGTCAAATCTTTGGGACGGTATCAAAAAGGAATTTTACTTCTCATGATCGCCATGGTTCTGGTATTTACCGTACTCTATCCTATCACCATCGCCCGGGAGGGCTTCGAATACAAAGATACCATTCTTATCCCAACTCAGGAAAATGGAACTATGGTCTATTCCGGCAAAATCCAAGGGAAACTGGTCCGCTTTACCGTGTATGCAGATAAGAGTGTCGTGTTTCAATACGCGGATGAAACCTATGGCCCCTATACCGCCAAAGAGGACCCAACCGCCGTCCCAAAGGATCTTGAAATGAGAGAACATATGACCGGTGTAGAACTTCGCTGTGGCCAGGAGGTTCTCTTTCGCGGAGGCGTGTTGGAGAATGGAGCCTCCCGTTTCCTGTTTCGGGAAGATGGAAGCTTGGAAAACCTCCACATCACGGTGACAGCGGGGAATGGGGAGGAAATGGATCAAACTGGGGATCCAGTGGCCTCAATGCAGCCTTCCGCTTCCACCATCCTCAATTTAATGGATGGACCGGAACTGACCCATAAAGGGACCTGGCTGGCTTGGTTCAGCGGTGTGTTTTTCTGCATCATAACCGCCATTTCCATTCTATTTGCCGATGAACTGTTCCGTTGGAACCTGGCGTTTCGGATTCGGAATGTCCATGCAGCAGAACCCTCTGACCTGGAAATTGCAGGTCGGTATTTCACCTGGACGGTACTGCCCATATTGGCAATGATCCTTTTTCTTATGGGGCTTGAATGACATCAATTCCTCTTTTTCCGTGGAGAGGGCAAAACCTGTCCCCTCCCATGGCAGCCGAGCCATCCAGAAAACGCCCCATACGATTCCCCCAATCTCCGATCTATGTCCAGGGTCTCAACCCGTCACAACCATTTCATACACGCCAGTGAGCGAGCACTTGCCTTTTGGCAAGTGCTCGCTTCTTTTATCTGCAAGCGGAAAACTCCTGCCCAAAAAGTGCCTGGGCTGGGGGAGCGGTCTTTTCCGCCTCTGCTCCAGCCATAAAAATTTCATGAGATGTTCATAATTTCATCCTTGAACCCATGGCCTGTCCTGCCTATAATAGACCACATGGTCTAAAATGGAGGGTGAGTATGAAGAAACAGGAAAAAACCCAGCGCTCCCGGGAGAGAATTCTGGAAGCCGCTTTGAAGGAGTTCGGAACAAAAAATTACGACAGCGCTTCCATCAATACCATATGCAGTGAGAGCCACCTCTCCAAGGGGCTCATCTACCATAATTTTAAAAATAAGGATGCGCTCTATCTCCGCTGTGTTGCGCTCTGTTATCAGGAGATGATGGCGTATACCCGGGAAAAAGAGGCCGCCCTGGACACATCCGAGACCGATATTCAGGGTCTGCTGGCCATACGGCAGAGCTTTTTTGCCCAACATCCCTATTACAGCAACATTTTTTTCAACACCATTTTGCAGCCCCCTAAGCACCTGATTTCGGAAATCCATGCCCTGCGAAAGGAATTTGACGCCTTTCAAATGGAGCGTTTTGAAAAAATGATACGCCAGCTTCCCCTCCGGGAAGGAATTCGTGTGGAGACGGCCCTGGAGTTCTTTCTGCTCTTTTCTGAGATGTACAACGGCTATTTCCGGAACAAGGCAGAGCAAACGGAGGATTACAAAGCCCTCATCCACGCCCATGAGGATCAAATGGCAGAACTATTTGACATTATGCTGTATGGAATTGCCAAACAATCCTCGTAGCAATTGTACAGCAAAAATCTCCCCATACCGCCCATATTTTCGATCCGGCAGCATGGGGCAGGATAAGGAGGAGACTCGATTATGTTGGTACTATTCTTGAGACTATGCGCCGCCGTCGCCCTGGCCTATCTTTGCGGAAGGCTGATCACAAAGCTGAAGCTGCCATCCATTCTGGGTTGGCTGATTGCGGCAATGGTATTGGGACCCCATGCCCTCGCTCTGACAACCCAGGAACTTCTCGATGCCGCCTGGTATCAGAACCTCATTCACGTGATGGAATGTGCGGTGGGCTTAATGATTGGCACCGAACTTGTCTGGAATAAAATCAAGCGCTCCGGCAAAGCAATTGTCATCACCACACTGACCCAATCACTGGGCACCTTTTTGCTGGTATCGCTGGTATTTGGCATCGTGTTTTATGTTTCCGGCATTCCCCTCTACCTCGCCTTGATCTTCGGCGGTATCGCGCTGGCCACGGCACCGGCTCCCGCACTTTCCATTGTCCGTGAGTTCCAAACGGACGGCCCAGTCACCAAAACGCTGATTCCCATGGCAGCGCTGGATGATATTGTCGGCTGTATCGTCTTCTTCTGTGTCATTGCCGCCGTAGCGGGGCACCTGTCTGCTGGGGCACTGCCGGTGTATCTGATCCCAATGATTGTGTTGCTGCCACTGCTCATTGGCGCAATCACAGGCTATATAGCGGGGATGTTCCTGAAAAAAGAACAGGGCAAAGGGTGGCTCACTAAGGGATTTTATTCCTTGGAAAAATATCGGCATAGTTTGGAGAAATCCGGCTATGCCGATTTTTTCTGTTCTTGGGGCAGTTCGACTGCTCCGATGAAGTTCCAATGGATGA
>JBMNQA010000033.1:0-6023 GCA_050943895.1 Lawsonibacter sp. | reverse complement strand
AAACTAAAAGGAGCAGAGGTAGCTCTGCTGCAGATGAGAAAACAGCTGGCCTGGTACATGAAGGGCCTGCCCGGCGCCGCCAAAAGGCGCGCCGAAATCAACAGCTGCAAAACAGCAGAGGAAGTACAACAACTGCTGAAACCGTGACACGGGCCAGCCGCGGGGACGGTCACTTTGGCAGGTGCACTGGGGACTGCACTGGGGACTGTTCCCCTTGCACGCGTTCCGCCTTGCACGTTCTGACTTCGGCTCTCGTTCTCATCCTCTGTTGGTATTGCCATAAAGCGGCATAAGCGGCTACCCTGAAAATAGATGTAAGAGCCAGAGGTCAGAGGCCGGAAGGTGTAACAGGAACTACCTGACAGTATACTTTACAGTACATTCCAGCGTATCCAGAGGGAAGCTGGTAACTGCTATCATTAGCCGTAAAAGCCCAGGCGACTGTCGCCATACAACCTGGATTCCCGGGAACACGTAACGAGGAGGGCATAAACCCGCATAAATATTGGAAAGCGACATCGTTATGTGTTTTTCTCATAACGATGTTTTTTAAAGACACTGAGGCTTTAAAACCTTTGGATGCACTGGGGACTGTCCCCAGTGCACGCCAGAGGGAAGTTGGTGACTGCTACCACTAGCCGTAAATGCCCAGGCGACTGTCGCCATAAAAGAAGAAAGGATAGGCCTTATCACTGATGACTGAATTTCTTACGGAACTTGTGATCACAGTAACATCTTATATCGCATCCCTGGGGTATTGGGGGGTTGGGATTATGATGGCTATCGAAAGCTGCAATATCCCCCTTCCCAGCGAGATCATCCTTCCCTTTGGGGGCTACCTGGTTTCAACCGGGCAGTTGAAGTTCTTCCCTGCAGCCCTGGCCGGTGCTACAGGGGGTACTGTCGGTTCTATTATTTCCTATTATATCGGCCTTTTTGGCGGGCGTCCGCTGCTTTTACGCTATGGTAAGTACATCGGCCTTACCACAGAAATACTGCATAAAGCAGAGGGTTGGCTTGTCCGCTATGGGGAGGCCACCGTTTTCTTCTCCCGCTTGCTGCCGGGGATCCGCACCTTTATCTCCCTGCCTGTCGGTGCCGCTCGAATAAGAATGGTTCCCTTTATCATCTATACCTTTTTGGGATCCCTCATCTGGGCGCTGTTCCTCACCTACTGCGGCTACCTGCTCGGCGAAAACTGGGAGATAATCCGCACCTGGTTCCAGCGCATCGACCTCGTTCTGCTGGGAGTGATCATCCTGCTGATAGCCTGGTTTGTCTGGAGAAAGGTATCGCGGAGTCGGGCTTAAAAGATGCAATGGGGTGTAATGGGGACTGGTGCCTGACACAATAATGTGAGGTAAATCTTGAATGAACGAAGAAATCATGATCATTTCTATATTACACATCATAACAGGTCTGCTGTTTATAGCACTCAGCATCCCCCTGGTTAAGGGTTCATTGAAAATGAATACATTCTATGGTGTCAAAATAAAAAAAGCTTATGAATCTGAAGAAAATTGGATCAAGATAAATAAGTACGGGGGCAAGAGATTGATCTTCTGGTCGACCGTTCTAATATGTATTGGAATTATAACCCTGTTTGTTAATATCAGTGCAAATTCATTGTTATTTTTTGTTCTCGTTTTTGCACCGATCATTGTTTTAATTCCATGTATAATTGAAATATATATTTTTGCAAATAAGCTTTAAATGAAGGTACGTTGAAGGAAGTGGGCTGCAAAGAAAAGCAGGTCCCCAAGTTCCTTTTGGTGTTTATTGAATGGGCGGGGATGACGCGTAAAAAGGAGATGATTAAACTGCTTAAAGTTAAAATTCTTGCAGAAAATCATGCATACCGCAGGGGTTTATTTGCCGAACATGGGCTGTCTATGTTAATAGAAATAGACGGCTTCACTATACTCTTTGATACAGGCCAGACAAGCGTGTTTGTCCACAATGCCAGGCAGGATGGAATTGATTTCAGAACTGTGGATGCAGTTGTTTTAAGCCACGGGCATTATGATCACACCGGGGGAGTTCCCATGTTTTGTGAACTAAACACAGATGCCCTGATCTATGTGCACCCACAGGCATTTCAGGAGAGATTTAACAGTTCAGATGGGAAGCTCTCAGGTTCAAATATTGGCATCCCCTGGTCGCCAGACCAAATGGATAAACTCAAAGGTAGAATCATAACTCAACAAAAACCACTTCAAATTCATAAAAATGTAATCCTGTCAGGCGAAGTGGCTAGAACTGTTCACTTTGAGGATGTTTCACAAAACTTTCTCCTGAGAAGCAGTGACAATGGCCTCATTGAAGACAGGGTTGTGGATGAGCAGTTTTTAGCTGTCAAGGGATCCAGAGGCATCTATATTTTTGTGGGATGCAGCCATCCAGGTATTATTAACTGCATTAAACATGCCTTGAGCCTTTTTCCGGGTGAAAGGGTGGTTGCGATTGTGGGGGGTATGCATCTCAAAAATGCCGAAGATGCCAGGATACAGGCTACAATACAGCACTTTGTGGAGCTAGGAATAGAACAGATAGCACCACTTCACTGTACAGGCTTCACAGCAACCTGTGAAATGAAAAGAATTCTCAAGGACAGAGTAATACTGCTTGCCTGTGGTGATGAATACCTGGAACAGTGACCAAAAACATTATACGGATGCAAGGCAAATATAGAACTTCTCGGTTTTCTCCGGGGGGTTCTTTTACATTATAGCTTCACGCTGTCGTTCGCCGGCTTAACAGTCGTTGGGTTTCTCCGGTGCCTGCTTGCAACTTGCAAAGCTGCGTAACCGCCGTCCACTTGAACTGACGGGTTCTCACAGTGACTGCTTGCATCTATGGTAACCGTATAATAACCTACAGTTATAAGACTGAGTAACCACAGTTTGCAAAAGGCTGGGTTATCCGGGGGGAAGATTACTATGGATAAACAAGAACTGGAAAAACTAATTAAAGAAAAGGAATATCTTTTCCTGAAAGAAAAACTAGAAAAGGCAAACGAAGCAATTGCCTATACTGGCTAAAAGGGTAAACCTGGATCCGGCTGTAATGGCAGGGCCGCTTATTACTACCATAGTTGATGCCTTATGTTTGATGGTTTATTTTTCGGTAGCGGCTTGGTCGTTAAATATCTAAAAGCCTGACTTACCCTTTGGGCATCTCCTCCTGAAAGTACCTGTCTATAATTGTCTCTGCCAGCCGTTTCTGCATGGCAGCCTGGGATACCAGGAACATGGCCATCAAAAACCACTCTATGGATTGCTTTTGTTCATCATCCACATCTGCTGTTTTCCCCTGGATGAGATCTATTTTTTCCTCGCAGGCTTCTTTCAGCTTGTCAGCATGGTCGCTGTTTATTTCTTGCACCAATTCATATACCAAATCAATCAAGGGAGAGCTGGGCTGCTCTGCTTCTTTTTGTTTATCAATTGGTTTTTGGAGAATACTAAATAGCAACGAAATGTCATTTATGGATAATATCTGTTTAGAGTTGTAAAGCAGCAGCAGGAGCGCTATATGCTGGCGGGAATATCTTTTTTTCCTGGGGGGCATGAGAATGCCAGCTTTGGCATAGTTGTTGATCATGGTTTTTGTCAGTAATTTATCCTTAATGTGCCTTTTTTGTTGGGATAACTTTTGTTCGAAAAACTCAGTCACCTGGTCTACATATAGATCTATTTCCGGTATATCACCCAAAGCTATAGGCTCAGCAGGAATTATTTCATCAATCAGCGGGTAAAGTTCTTCTTTTTTCATAAAGTGTACCTCCATTTCCGAGATTGGATTACGTGGATGGTTCTTCTGATCCATTTATGCACCGGGGACAGTCCCCAATGCATTTGTCGCTTGTCACTAGAAATTACCTTGTCGCTTAAAAATAACCAGGCAACGAGCAAGGGGGAATGAATGCAAAGGCGATATCCCTGGCAGACCAGCCAAAGGCACCGTCCCCTTGGCGGGCCCCGATTATTACCCCGATTATTATTAAAACATACATAATTAGATATTGCAATTGGGAACCATGTAATGTAGTATATAACAAACGGTATGTAGTAATCATAACTATATCATGTATTAAGGGAAACCATAAGCGATTGGAGGTAATAACATGAAAATTACTTTGATTGAGCCAAAGGCACCGGGAAAACACGTTTACAGCAATGTTACCATGCCTCGTCTGGGGTTGCCCATACTGGGTACATTGTTACAGAAGGCCGGCCACCAGGTACGGCTGATCATGGGTTCGAGCAAGGATATACATTTGTCAGAGATTACCGATGCAGATCTAATCTGCATCTCTACGACTACTTCCACAGCCGTTGAGGCATACCACCTGGCCGATTTTGCGCGGGATCAGGGCAAACCGGTGATCATGGGCGGCGCTCATGTCAGCTTTATGTCTGAAGAGGCTTTAGACCACTGTGATTATGTTTGCCGGGGTGAAGCTGATTTGACCTTTATGCCGTTAATATCCTGTATCGAACGAGGGGAATTGCCGTCAGATATTCCTGGGGTTTCTTATCGCCAGGGAGAACAAATTGTGCATAACCCGGATGCTGATTGGGTGGATTTCAACAGTGTGCCCTTTCCCGATCTGAGCCTTTTTTCCGGGCTGAAGATGACCACCTACCCGGTGATGACCTCCCGGGGTTGTCCCTTTGATTGTACTTTTTGCAGTGTCACCAAGATGTTTGGCCGTAAATTTCGCTACCGTGAAACAGAAGCCCTGTTGGAAGAGCTCAAACAGTACCGGGGGAAACAGGTCTTCTTTGTCGATGATAACTTTTCTGCCAACACCCGCCGCACCAAAGAATTGCTACGGGAGATGATCCGTCAGGATATTAAGCCTTCCTGGTGGTGCACCCAGGTAAGGACCGATGCCGCTCGGGATGATGAGCTGCTGCAGCTAATGTATGACAGCAACTGCCGTATGGTTTTCGTGGGTATGGAGTCAGTCAATCCTGAAACCCTCAAGAGCTACAACAAAAAGCAGGATGTGGAGGACATTGAGTACTGCATTCAGCGTTTCCACAACCTAGGCATTATGGTTCACGGCATGTTCGTCTTCGGCGCTGATGAAGACAGTCTGCAGACTATAGAGGAGACCCTGGACTTTGCCCTGAAAAATTGCATCGACACCGTGCAGTTCCTTATTCTTACACCTTTGCCCGGAACCAAAACTTTTTTCGATCTGGAGCAGGAGGGAAGGCTGCTGACCAGGGATTGGAATCTCTATGATGCTCATCATGTTGTATTTCAGCCCTGGCAGATGTCCCCTTATGAACTGCAGACAGCTACGATCCAGGCCTTTAAAAAATTCTACTCCATTCCCAATATCTTAAAAAACCTGTTCACTACCGGATTTCGTTCTGTGGCTTTTCGGGCACTGGGCTTCTGGATGGTACGCAGCTGGGAAAGGGAGAACCGCTGGTTTTGTTCGTTTCTCCACAGTCTATCCAGCCCAGCACCGCAAACTACCTGGAGGGCTATGGTTTCCAAAACCGTTGAGAGATTCAGACTGCGCAGATTAAAATACCTGTGCAGTGAAAAGTTTATGCAAATAGAGGTTTTTCAGGAAAAGGGGCGCTATGTGATCGATCTGAAAGGTTTGTTGAATGATTTTTCTCTAGGGGAGACATTCAAAACCCTTTATGATCAAATACCCCGCCTTTACCAGAATATTACCATCAATATCGGCGAGGTGTATTTTACCTCTGAGGCGACGATAGTGAAATTCGTCAACAATCTCAACGAACTGACCAGCAATGCCAGGGATATTCAAGTGAAAATTTCCCCGGATAATAAGAACCTGATCGATGTTTTACGAAAATATGATATGACTGTTCCAGGGTTCAGCATTGTCGGGTGAGATGCACCAGGGACGGTTCCTGTTGCATTTCTGATGATGAGAGATCACGGGGAACGGTTCTCGTGATCTCTCCTTTCTACAGAACAAAGAGATCACTGGGACGGTTCCTCTGATCTATTTCTGATCTAAAATACGT
>JBMNQA010000032.1:0-6146 GCA_050943895.1 Lawsonibacter sp. | reverse complement strand
AGTTCAAATAGAATCCTCAGGAGCCGGATTAGCCATTTTTTTATCGATATTATTTGGAATAACTGCATTGTTTTTTCTTCCCCCACTTTTCGGTGGGTTAGGTGTATTTTTTGGTTTTAAGGTAAAGCAAAAAGGTAATGAAGGTTTAGGAATTGCTTTAATGGTTGTTAATGGAGCATGTTTACTAATAGGAATGTTTTTGGGGGTTTTATCTTTCTCGCTTCTATAAGCGTGTACCCGCTTGATTATTGCGGTGCCAAAGAACCTATAAACCAAAGGTGTCCACTCGCACACCTACCCCTTTGAAAAGAGAAAAGAAGCATTGTATCGCAAGATTCCTCTCAAACTCCAATACCTCAATCAAAGATGCTTGTGTTCCTTCTATTTGGCTGGAGTGGACAGCCTCTTGTTTAATATACATAGCGACGAATAGATCTGGATTTGGTAGTATTTCTGTTATTCCATCCAGTCTACCTAACGCCCGATCTGCTTTCGATAATAATTCCTGCATATCCCAATCGACATTTAATGGCTCTGGAGGTAAAGGATTTGGTATAAAAGATTGGTAACCTTCAATTTGTTGAACATATCTTCCAGATCTCAAACCAAGAATCTCTCCTTATTTTCATTTTTATCGTTTTATGAAAATAACAAATTGATTATTGTTAAATATGCAAATAAGAATTTGTCATTTGCCCGTTCACCATGCCAGCCACATTATTGTGATCATTAACCAAATATGATGCTGCAGGACGAGAAACCCATGACTTACAATTTGTGCTATTATTGTTAGCTGACCTCATTAATTCGACGCAAGACATAATATTCCTTCTTAATTTTGTTTGAAAGAACCAATTCCCTCATCTGAGCCGACGGCGCCAGACACCTGTAGCAAGCTCCGCACTGGGGTTAATATCGTGTTCTGCGCACCAGGCTGTTACGCCCTTGCCACTGGCCTTAAATTCTGTGATCTTGGTCTGTTCTGGTCATGAAAATCCCCCTTTGCTAAACTTTACTCACAGAGTAGTTCTTGAGGGGGATATTGGCCAGGTGGGTGCTATTTGACGTTTACGGATATTCTCCATTTTTATTGGCTCAATGCGCTTTTGACTAGTTCATATTATTCCGCTCGCTGATATTCGACGCAAGTCGGGTGGTAAACGGTACCGTTGCGAGGGGGTGTTTGGAGTTTTTTACGATGAACAAATGACTGCAGCTATGATAGACCGGCTTGTTCACCACAGCCATCTACTGATTTTTGATGGCCCAAGTTACAGGATGCGCGACTCGTTGATGAGATAAAACTCCCCACCGGTGCCTGGGGAAAAATCTTTGCAAAACTGAGGAATTTCTAGTTGCAAAAAACATGTTTGATTTTAAACTCAATAATGAACTCTGCTTGCAGGCATCTATAGATCTGGCAAGGGAGTACGGAGTCGAAGACTCTAAAACATTAAAGAACTGTAATGAAATTAACTGCTATTTTTGCGGCTGAATTCACAGCGAGCAGCGATTAACGACCACAATGGAATCACTGTGTACCCCTTAACGAAAATGTAAACCTTTTTCTTAAATTGTTTTAGTTTTAATATTAGGAACGCCGGTGTGCATTGTATTATTAAATAATACCTTTACCGAATAATCCACCATCTGTTTGATAAAATGAATTTTATTGGCCCGTTAGCATCTAACGGGCACGGTCGGAAACAATCACCTTATACTGAGGATTCTTTTCCATGCTCCACCTAGTCAATGATGCTGTCCAGATAGCTGTCCAGTTTATCTTGCGTCATTCCGGTACGACCGGCCAAACTGTCTTCCTCATGAGCCAACAACTCCTCCCGCAATTTCAGCATTTACCAAATGGTGGGCAAAAGACTCTATATCCATCACCACGAGATCACCCTCGCTGTTTTTGGTACCGATCACCAATGCGTGCCAATATATTTATTGGCCTCTTCAATATCAAGGGGGCGTGTTGTATTGCCAAACCTGATATAAAATTCTTTCTCGCCCCTATCTTCTATAAATACAGGTCTAGGGCTGGATTCAACCTTAACAATACATACCGTTTTCTTGTCTCTTTCAGCAAAAGAAATTTGGATATTTCGACAAAACTCTGCGCCCAGATAATTGGTAATTGATTGAGTCAATGCTTGCTGAAACCCATCCATATCTCGGCGCTTCAAACTATTTATATCATTTTCGATGCCAATAATTGAACCATCATCCGACACGCCTATAAGGAGAACGCCTCCCTGAGTATTAAGGAAGCCTGCTATGCTTTTAGCTATTACTTTTTGCAATGCGGCATTTACTTGCTCTGTGTTCAAGTCCCATCTAAAAGTTGATTTGAATTCTACAGTGGCATCTTCACCATGCGCCAGATAATCCCCTAATGTTTCCTCTTTCTTTGGCGGCATCTCATATAGTAATGAGTTCATAAACTGATTTATCGCATTCGCGATTAATTCCCGCCTTTTGGCAAGGAAATCTTCATACTGATCCAACTCCCACAAAGCAGGATCCGTGGGAACAAACTGCTTTTCCAATGCTCCGGGATACTTTTCTTCGATTTCCTTTAGATATACTTTTGGCTCCTTATTAGATATTCGTATATTTGATTCGCCAGTTAAAAATGCACGGTTGGCTATTTCATTAACAATTTTCTTGTGGATGTGATTCTCAGAAGAGTATCCCCCTTGTGAGTATAACAATGAAACCGGGAAGATGTGATGACTGTGGATTTGATATGCCTGGCCAAATGTGTTTTCCAATTTACATCCGTTATACCAATCGATGGCGCTGTTGGCTTTACAAAGAATATAGGTCATCCTATACAGAGGGTCCTGTATCCAGCGCCCTTCAAGATCATTTGGTTTTACTTCAATGCGACCCCGTTGATCGATTATGGCATCGATCAGTTCCCTGCACGGATCATCGCTACGCAATATGATGGAAACGTCATGATCCAGGCGTTGGTCAGTCTGGCTGGTATAGCGAGACCAGGTATGGGCCGCATAAATCCAGTGGATAAATTTGTTCATCTCTTTTTGAGTAGGAAATTTACTATCATTATTTGCTAGGTAGACAACCAGCGGCACCAATACGTTTGTGGTATTAAGATCTTCGGTTGAATGGATATTGCCGTGTTGTGGAAGAATGTTGACCATATAATCAAGAACCTTGGTGAGACGTTTCCATCCATCCATAAGTTCTTTCTTATTAGATTCGTGTATTTTATTAAATATGGCTCTCCCTTTAACCACACCGGTAAGTACACGAACCATAAAGTTAAGTTCAAATGTAAAACTTTTCTGCTTCAGCTCTTCAATTTTCTCTTTAATGATTCGCCTGGCTTGAGGCCATTTCCCGCAGATATGGGTCAGGGCTAATTCGGCATCAGACAGTTTCGTCCCCATGCTATTTACGCGGTCAAAGACATCTATGGCTTCATCGATGGTGGCGCTCATGGGTACAATTTGAATGGGGTATTCTTTGTGCACAATATTTTTCAGACGCGTTAAATTTTTAATCAGAACGTTTGCTAACTTAATCTGGTTCTCTGGTGTAGGTTCTATTTCTTGGGCAATTTTTAATACATCAATCTCGGAGTTAGGTGAAAAACAATCTGTCACTGCCACCCAAGACGGATTATGCTTCATCCGGCTTGCCTGATAATATTGAAAATCCTCTGTTTCCATGTTGAAATAAAGGTTCCGGGGATCGTTTTTTATCTCATGCTCTTTATAATAATGCGGAATGTCATTCTTAATTAAAAGATAAAGCGTAGTCAGGCGCTGCTGTCCATCCAGTATCACCTGGGTTGTCCCTATTTTTTCTTTAGGTATCTCCATATTTTTTATTTCTGGAGGATTGTCTGTTTTCCAAAACAGCAAACTTCCCGTCGGGTAACCTTTAAACAGAGAAACCAGCAGTTGTTTACCTTGCTCTTTTTCCCATACATATTCTCTTTGAAACTCCGGGAGGACCAAATCTAAACTTTTAATGGAATCCAGGAGCTCACTAATTGTCATAATTACCACCTTTCTTTTCTCAGAATAGATATGCTTTAATATTTAAATATAAAAGCAAGAAATCCTTCAGATGCCACATATTATGATATTATTACGGACATATGCTTATTAGAATGGTGGAGATGAACCAGATACAGTGAGCAGAACGGCTTTTAATCTTAACAGGCTGTTAACACTGTGAACACGAAACAGTGCAACTATATGGGGATACATGTTCTGCTCATGAAAGAAGGATGTAGAGATTTTATGTCAGGGGTTTCTGTGGCTTTACAGACATATTATGATGATAATATAGATATACACCATATTTTCCCTCAAGCTTACTGTGGAAAAAATAATATTCCTCGGGATTTACATAACTCTATAGTAGCAAGCTCGGGGAGAAAAATACCTCCCCTCGCAAAGGTACCGGTTACCACCCGACTTTTGTCGAATACCAACAAACGGGACAACATGAGCCTTAAGATGAAAAGGACCCCTGGAAATTGAAGGGGTTCATCTTGTAACTACACTAGCCAAAAAAGGGATAAATGATATTAGCGAGGCGGATGTATTCTGGAAAGATACATATAACAATAGAAATCTAAAATACGCTTATGAATATAGAAATGGCGGATTTTATGTTATAGATGTAATGGGAGAATAACGTAAACCATACTAGCGGTTATATAATTAGAAAGCATGCCAGGATCAGCAGCATTTACAATGGTATGTAACAGTGCAGCTATCAAAACATTTCATAAATAATAAGTGTTCATAGTATACTCACCTCCCCCCGGCCTGCATAAAACAGCGGCATCTGCTTAAAAGGAGGTGTTTTTTTGACCAACTGGGAGGAGAAAACAAAGAAAATAGAAAAAGTCGGAAACAAGATGGAAGAAGCAGGGAAGAAAATGCAAAACATAGGCTGCCTGCTTACAGGGATAATTACTATACCTTTTATCGGTCTGGTGTTCCTTGGTGTGCCTGGGCTTATTATCGGTATTATTGTAGGTGGTCTAATAGCATATGGAGCAAAGAAGCAATAATACCTCCACGTGAGCTTGCTTCTGTAGTGACTACAATCGCTTTCGGTAGGTTACAAGCAAGGAGATACGGAGGTTCTACGCCTGGAAGGTTATTGGAAACTAATGTCGAATTTAGTAACAGAGATAATTTGCACCGGGGAGTCCAACCTTTAGTTAATAGGGGTTCTTGCAACATAATAACCAAGCGGGTGCCAATAACATATTAGCGGCTGTGATCTAAAAAGAAATCCAAAACTACAGTTTATTATGGAGACCCGTACATTAATGAACTAGTTAAACGGTTGGCAGAGGGCAACTGTCAGTTTTGTGGTGAATCGGCACCATTTGAAGATAAAGAGGGAAAACCATATCTGGAAGAACATCATGTATTACAACTAGCCGATGGAGGAAAAGATTCGATAGATAATGTTATAGCCCTTTGTCCGAATTGCTTTAGAAAAATGCACATTCTAAAAGATGAAATTGATCAAAAAGAACTAGCACCTAACATATTGCATTTATAATCCGGAGAATGACGGCAAATGGAATGATAAAGGGGAGAGAGTCTAGAGGAATTGTTAGCGATAAGTAAAGGAGGTGCTCCCTTCATGGAAAAGCTACTTGACCTGATCCATGCTGGCCAGTTAACTGACTGGACACAGCGCTGTCGAGATGCATTTGACGAACTCTTTGGCTCTGCAGGCGGCAGGTATCCTGAAAGGGCCAGACAGTCGGTAACCCTGAGGGCTCCGGAATTTCGCTCCGGATCCGGCGGGGTCCCATTTGCCGCCCTGATTGATCCCTCCAATCCTGACTCCGGAGCATACGGAGGCATGAGCTTTGTTATCTTTCCCATGGAAGACCGGCCGGCCCTTCTCAGTATGGTTATCGGCACCCAGGGCCTCAGCCCTGATGAAGAAGTCCTCGGCCGGCCAGGTCACGGCCGCAAGGTAGCCGCGATCTGCAACTGGCTGAACAAGCAATATGGCCGAGGAAAGATGGTTGCCTGGGCCAAGCAGGACCCGGCCCGCATTGATCTGGATATGCCGGGGAACATCAAGAAATTATTCGCGGACTACCATCCTGTCTTTACCCGGTACGG
>JBMNQA010000031.1:0-6387 GCA_050943895.1 Lawsonibacter sp. | reverse complement strand
AGACGAAAGGGGCAGATAACGGATATGCCCGACCTAAACGCTACCAGGCAGCAAGAGACCCTGCCTACTCTACGGAGTACGCTGGACATAGGGTGAATTGGTAAAAATCTCGCAAAATCTTACAATCGGCTTGATTTTCTGCAGCCAGGGGATCCTTCTTCCGGCTGGTGTGGCTGGTCCAAAATATATTTAGATTGATGTATAACAAAATGAAGGTTTTATCATATCCATTTAGAATATATATAATATAATTCCCCATTGCCTGATCATAAGGTGAGGATGAGGATTATCCCATATCATAATTCTGATTTCGTACTTCACATCACATTATCCAGTTTTTATATACTCGACTATGTGCTCTCTATACTTAATTTATAAGAACAGAAGGGTTAGTTCGATCAGGATAGGCCACTGGGTTATCTTGCATGGGGAATCACCTGCCGTCTTTAGTGTTGTTACACTTCAATTGCCGGTGGGTCATACAGGTCGGAATTTTGATAAATGGGAGGTGATACACGCCAGGCAATTTATCTGTTCCTTTATTATATATTTATCACTCGCAGCTTAAAGAATGGCAGCGGGCAGGGACAACGCCAGAATAGCCTGGTACTAAAATAAATGTGCTGATCGTTTGAGGCGGCACATTTTTCTGTTTCCCGAGCATCTATCCTGAGCTAGAAGGGCGGCTATATAAGAGGCTTGAAAGAGCTGACAGCCGCTGGGATGCAGGGTAGATAAAAAATATTTTTGAAGGGGGATTGTATGAAAACTCTTGAGCTTAGTTCAGCCATGACCGCAGGAAAGTCTTTCACGGCTAGGGTAGAGGCTAACAGCAAAGTAAATGTGCGCAGTTGTTACCAATGCGGCAAATGTTCTGCGGGTTGTCCGGCGGCCTACGCCATGGATTACGCCCCGCACCTTGTGATCCGCATGGTCCAGTTGGGACTGGAAGACCGGGTTCTGTCCTCACATGCCATTTGGTTATGTGCATCCTGCGAAACCTGTCTTACCCGCTGTCCGCGTGAAGTTGACCTGCCTGCATTGATGGATACCCTGCGGAAAGAAGCACAGAAAAAAGAAAAAATTGCTGAGAAGGATGTAAATCTGTTCAACAAGCTGTTCCTGGAATCTGTGGAGGCAAACGGACGTTCTCACGAAATGAGCATGATGATGAAATACAACATGAAGTCTGGGCATTTGATGAAAGATGTCTTCCATGGACCGTCGATGATGCTACAGGGCAAAATGACGATCCTGCCGGAGAATATCAAAGACGATGGCGCAGTGAAGCGTATCTTCGCCAAGGTACGTGAGGTAAGTGGAGGTGAGGTTTCATGAAATATGCTTTTTATCCCGGATGCTCCCTGGACTCCACAGGTATCCAGTACAGGCTTTCTACAGAGGAAGTGGCCAGAATCATGGAGGTGGATCTCTGGGAGATACCGTCTTGGAGCTGCTGCGGCGCTAGTTCTGCCCACAGTACCAACGAACTGCTTGCTCTTGCTCTGCCGGCGCGCAACCTGGCTTTGGCCGAAAAAGAGGGGCTGGATGTGGCGGTGCCCTGTGCAGCTTGCTACAGCCGGATGAAAGCCACTGAGAAGGCTGTCAGAGCCTGTGACGAGGTCAAGCAAACCATATCTAAAGTCATTGAGATGGAATATAGTGCTACCAACAATACCATATCATTGCTGGACGTCTTCACCAATAAGGTGGGTTATAATCATGTGGCAGCATTTGTGGAAAAGCCCCTGAAAAACCTGAAGGTGGCCTGCTATTACGGTTGCCTGATGGTCAAGCCGCCCCGCCTGGCAGAATTCGACGACCCTGAGGATCCGCAGTCTATGGACCGCCTGATGGAGGTTCTGGGAGCAGAACCAGTAGCCTGGTCGGCCAAGAGCGAGTGCTGCGGTGCCGGATTCGCATCCTCCCGTACCGATATCGTACTCAAAATGTCCTACGATATTTTAAGGTTAGCTAAAAATGCAGGGGCCGAAGCTATTGCTACAGCTTGCCCATTGTGTATGTTAAACCTGGATATGCGCCAGAAAGCCATCGAGGCAAAAAATAATGTTACCTTTAACCTGCCGATAATGTATTTTACCGAATTAATGGCCCTGGCCTTTGGTTGCGATCCGAAGAAAGTTGGCTTCAATAAACACTTCGTGGATGCTATGCCTTTGGCCAAAAAACTGCAAACGGCAACAGCAGGGGAGGTTAAGTCATGAAAAGAGTAGGTGTTTTTATTTGTCACTGCGGTTCCAACATTGGTGCAATAGTAGACTGCGAGAGGGTTGCCAAGGTTGCGGCTAAGTTTCCTGGTGTGGCTTACTCTGTCGACAACAAGTATATGTGTTCTGATCCCGGCCAGGATCTGATCAAAAAAGCTGTCGAAGAACATAACCTGGACCGGGTAGTGGTTGCCTCCTGTACCCCCCGTATGCACGAACCTGTCTTTCGTAACGCAACAGAGAAGGCAGGGATCAACCCCTACCTGTTCTGTATGACCAATATCAGGGAGCACTGTTCTTGGATCCATACAGATAGGGAGGCGGCTACCGAAAAGGCCATTGACCTTGTGCGCATGGCAGTAGCCAAGGTCCTCCATACGGTACCACTAGAGAAGTCAAGCATTCCGATCACCAAACGGGCGCTGGTCATCGGCGGCGGGATCGCCGGGATGCAAGCCGCCCTGGATATTGCCGAAAATGGCAATCCGGTGGTGCTGGTGGAACGAGAACCCACCATCGGCGGAAAAATGCCCATGTTGGATAAAACCTTTCCCTCTCTTGATTGTTCAGCCTGTATCTGTACACCAAAGATGGCCGATACGAACAATCATCCCAATATTACTGTTTACACCCATTCAGAGGTGGAAAGTGTCTCCGGCTACATCGGCAACTTTGAAGTGACCATCCGTTTAAAAGCAAAATATGTAGACCACGATATCTGTACTGGCTGCGGTACCTGTGAAAGCAAGTGTCCCAACAAAAAGATACCCAATGCTTTCGAGTCGGGGATGGGTAATCGGACAGCCATTTACAAGCCATTTCCTCAGGCTGTACCCAATAAGCCGATCATTGATGCCGCCAATTGCCGTAAACTGACTAAAGATAAGTGCGGTATTTGTGCCAAGGTCTGTCCTGTAGGGGCCATCAAATATGATGACAAGGATGAGCTGATTACCGTAGAGGTCGGTACCATTGTCATGGCCACCGGCTATGACCTGTTCGAATGGGAAGATGCATACGGAGAGTATGGCTACGGCAAGTATCCGAATGTGATTACCAGCATGCAGTTTGAGCGCCTGGTCAACGCTTCCGGACCCACCTCAGGCCACATAGTGCGGCCTTCCGACGGTAAGGAACCAAAGACCATCGTCTTTATCAAGTGCGTCGGCTCGAGAGATGACGCTAAGGGGAAGGCTTACTGTTCCCGAACCTGTTGCATGTACACCGCCAAGCATGCCCATCAGGCCTGTGACAAGATCGAGGGCTCCAACATCATCGTCTTTTATATGGATGTCAGGTGTGCAGGCAAGGGCTATGAGGAATTCTACCAGCGAACTGTAGAAGACGGTGCCCAGTATGTGCGCGGCCGGGTCTCCAAGATTTACCCCCAGGGGGAAAAACTGATCGTAGTTGGCCAAGATACTATCCTCGGTGAGAGCGTTGAGGTCGAAGCGGACATGGTAGTTTTGGCCACAGCTATGGTGCCCAGTGTTGGTTCCGGAGAGATTGCCCACAAAGTCGGCTTCTCTGCAGACAAGGATGGCTTCTACCAAGAAGCACATCCCAAGCTGCGCCCTCTGGAGACCTTCACCGCCGGGGTATTCCTGGCAGGATGCTGCCAGGGGCCGAAGGACATCCCCGATACGGCAGCACAGGGCAGTGGAGCGGCAGCCAAGGCCAGCGCAGTTTTATCCAAAAGCAGCATGATCACCGACCCGTTGATCAGCGGTGTTAACGAGGATCTCTGCTCTGGCTGTGGCAGCTGTGTCGCCATCTGTCCCTACAAAGCAATTGAGCTTATAGAAAAAACGGAACGTTTAGCTGGAGAGGATAGAGTGCGTCTAGTTGCTTCGGTGAATAGAGGCCTTTGCCAGGGATGCGGAGCCTGTGTCGTTGCCTGTCGCCCCGGTGCTCTGGATCTGAAGGGCTTTACCAACCAACAATTAATAGCGGAGGTGGATGCGCTGTGTCTGTAAATGAAAATGATACAAAAACATGGGAACCGAAGATCCTGGCCTTCTGCTGCAACTGGTGCTCTTACGCCGGAGCGGACCTAGCCGGGTTAAATCGCTCCATACAGCCCCCTAACATCAGAATCATCAGGGTTCCTTGCTCAGGGCGAGTTGATCCCCAGTTCATAATACGGGCGTTCCAGGGCGGTGCTGACGGAGTCCTGGTAGCGGGTTGCCACCCCGGAGACTGCCACTATTCAACCGGCAATTTCTTTGCCCGCAGGCGTTTCCTGCTGTTTCACCGGATCTTCGATTATATCGGAATGGACGAAGGGCGGTTGCAGAACAGGTGGATCTCCGGTGCTGAAGGAGATAAATTCGCCGCTACTGTGAAACAAGTAACTGAAGACATCCGGGCCTTGGGCCCCAATAGAAAGCTGAGGGATGAGCATGAGTGATCCAACCGGAGAAATGAGAACATTAGCCAAAAAGCTGTTGGAAAGCGGAGATGTTGACACTATCATCGGCTGGGAGAAAGGCAGTTTGTGGTATCAATCACCTCCTGTGTTCATCACAAGGGCTGAGGACGCCGATCGCCTGGTGTTTGATGATTTCGCCATCAATTCCCTTGTCACTTACCTGCTTGATGAGCGGGACAGCGACAAAAAAATTGGCGTATTTGTTAAGGGGTGCGACTCCAGGGGACTGGTGCGCATTTTACAAGACCAGCAGTTTCCTAGGGAAAGGGTCTATGTGATCGGTTTGCCTTGCAGCGGCAAGAAGGACCCCAAGCAGGCCCAGAACAAGAGCGCCCAGGACAGCGACCAAGTTCCTCTGGCGGTCAAGTGTCAGGAGTGCATCTATCCCAACCCTGTAATCAGCGATGTTACCATAGGAGATGCGGTGGAGGCAAAACCGGCCGTCGAGGATCGCTTCGCCACAGTCAAAGAGATCGAAGCAAAAACAGCTGATGAAAAGTATGCTCTCTGGTCATCCGAGTACTCGAAGTGCTTGCGCTGCTTTGCTTGCCGCAATGTTTGCCCCGCCTGTAACTGCCGGGATTGCACCTTCGACAACTGCAGACCGCGTATCCTGGAAAAAGAGAACACTACTATGCAAAACTTTGTTTACCACCTTACCAGAGCATTTCATGTTGCCGGCCGTTGTGTGGAGTGTGGAGAGTGCGAACGTGTCTGTCCGGTGGGCGTTTCCATCATGGATTTAAACAAGAAAATCATCAAGGAGATCGATACGATATTTGGCCCCTATGAGGCAGGTGTCAAACTTGATGATACGCCGCCGCCCCTTGGTACCTATAAGACCGAAGATCCCGAAGAATTTATGTAGAGGAGGTGGAACAGTATGAAAGGGATATCCAAGCAAGATTTCAACAAAGTGCTGGATGCACTAGCCGCTAACGCTAAACTTCTTGTGCCCATGGAGGTCGACGGGGTCACCCGGTTCGCTCTTTGGGATAAGACGGGAAAACTGGCCTTGGGTGAAGGCAATACCTTGATTCCTCCCAAAGATGCTATGTTCCCATGTAATGAAAAGCTCTTTAACTATGAGATGACTAATGAAGAGGCGGGAATTAGTGCGGTGATGCCAACAGCGGAGATGACTGTCATCCTGGGGATCAGGCCCTGCGATGTCAGAGCAATCGAAGCTCTGGACCATGTTTTCCTGACCAAGGGTTATGTTGACGAACCCTACAAGATAAGGCGAGACAATACTTTATTGGTGTCTCTCGGCTGCAATCAGCCGGAGGCGACCTGTTTCTGCTCTTCTGTCGGGGGAGATCCTATGCGGGCGGAGAAGGCAGATGTCATGATGTGGGACCTGGGAGAAAGCTACGGACTAGAAGCCATAAGTGACAAGGGCAAAGACCTGTTAAAGAAGATAGATAATTTACTGTCCAAGAGCAGTAATCAGCCTCCTGCCGCTGGTAAATTCCAATTGGAATTTGATTTTGGTGGCGTTACCGAGAAGCTGCACGATATGTTCCTTCATCCGATCTGGGACCATTGGTACCAGAAGTGCCTGGGATGCGGAACCTGCACCTTTCTCTGTCCGACCTGCCACTGCTTTGACATTCAGGAGAAAGACACCGGGCAATGGAACGGATACCGCTACCGCTGTTGGGACTCCTGCATGTATCCAGAATACAGCTTGATGGCAGGGGGGCACAACCCGCGCCCCTCTAAAAA
>JBMNQA010000030.1:0-7078 GCA_050943895.1 Lawsonibacter sp. | reverse complement strand
AGGGGAGGATTTTGGTGCGCCCCTCAGGAACCGAGCCTCTGGTGAGGGTGATGGGGGAGGCACTGGATGAACAGAAGCTCAAGGAGGTGGTCAAGAAATTAGCTGAAGTGGTTGCAGAAAAGCTCGGTTGTGGGCTGGTGAAGAGCTGAGTGTGCGGCAGTGGTAACGTATCCGATTAATGGCAATGTTATGTATATTAAGATGAAAACATTTAAAGCTTCCTGCGCAAAAAACAAGAAAATATAAGCGCCTGAACCAGCTGTCGGGTAACAGTTGGTTGACGAGGAAGGGGTTAATCGAGAATTTCGGCGGATGCCCCTCGGTGAACCACCACCGTGAGGATCTCTCCAAAAACAGAGAGCAATCTCTGGGACAAAGGGATATCCAGTGGGGAAACCGCGTGGGAGGCATAAGGAGGAGAACTAAGAGTGAGTGGTATAGTTGGATACCTTGGTAAAAAAGACGCGGTTTCAGTACTGTTACAAGGGTTAAGAACACTGGAGTACCACGGTTATGATTCCGTGGGAGTGGCCTTTTTAAATGATGGGTCACTGCAAATACACAAGAAAGCGGAAAAAATAGATGCCCTGGAGAGGGACCTAAACTCTAAAAGTTTCCATTCCAGGATTGGGATAGGGCATACACGCTGGGCGACCCATGGGTCCCCGGTTGATATCAATGCCCATCCACACTGTGACTGCACCGGGAAGTTTGCTGTGGTGCATAACGGGATTATTGAGAATTTTCATGAACTACGAAGCCGGCTGGAAAAGAAGGGACACCGCTTTGCTTCTGATACAGATACAGAGGTGATTGCTCACCTGGTAGAGGATGCATACAATGGTGACATTTGTTTCGCCCTGCGCTCAGCCTTACAGCAGGTGCGTGGATCTTTTGCGGTAGTCCTTTTAAGTGAGCACCAACCTGACCGGCTGATCGCTGCACGCAAAAACAACTCACTGGTGATAGGGCTCGGCCAGGGAGAGCAGTTCCTGGCATCTGACATCCCGGCATTACTCCCCTTTACCAGGGATGCTTATTTTATTGATGATGATGAATTTGTGGAACTCACCCCGGACAGCGTTCGTGTTATGGACTGTAAAGGCAACCCGGTGAGCAAAGAAATTATGCATATTAACTGGGATGCGGCCGCAGCAGAACGTGAGGGTTATCCCCACTTTATGCTGAAGGAGATTCACGAACAGCCGAGAGCACTGCAGGAAACCATGGGGAGCAGTATAAGTGATCTGCAGTTGACACCTGCTCAGATCCGCGGCTTTTCCAAAGTTGTGATCACTGCTTGCGGCACATCATACCACGCCGGGCTGATAGGGAAATATGTACTGGAAAGATTAGCACGAGTACCCGTTGATGTGGATGTGGCATCAGAATTTCGCTACAGTGATCCACTGATAGACGAAAACAGCCTTGTCATTGCCATGAGCCAATCAGGGGAGACAGCTGATACCCTTGCAGCCATCAAAGAGGCCCGCAAGAAAGGCTGCCGCACTCTGTCAATAACCAATGTGGTAGACAGCACCATTACCAGAGAGACCGATGATGTGATTTATACCAGAGCAGGCACAGAGATTTCCATAGCTGCTACCAAAGCCTACACTACTCAGGTGATGGTGATGTACCTGCTGGGTATGCTCTTTGCCCGGGAGCGGGGATGGTGCAGCACCGACAAGCTTGCCGTCCTGGAAGCAGTGCTGTATCAGGTTCCTGACTGGATTGAAGAAATACTGGAGCAAGAGAATAACATTCAGGAAATTGCCGGCCATTATCACACCTGTGATGACTTTTTCTACCTGGGGCGCGGACTTGATTGGGCGGTTGCACTGGAGGGTGCACTTAAGCTGAAAGAGACTTCTTATGTACATGCCGAGGCTTTTGCAGCAGGGGAATTAAAACATGGCCCCCTTGCCTTAATCACAGAAGGGGTGCCGGTTGTTGCCCTGGCCACCCAGGAGGACCTCATGGAGAAGACGGTCAGCAATATAAGGGTTGTCAAAGCACGGGGCGGTTCAGCCATCGGAATCACCGTTGGCCAGAGCGACCTGGTTGATGAAACATGTGATTATGTCTTCCAGCTCCCCAAAGCCCCCTCGTTTGTGAGCCCGCTGCTGTCAGCGGTTGCTCTGCAGCTCTTTGCCTACTACACATCCTGTGCCCGGGGCTGCGATGTCGATAAACCCAGGAATCTGACGAAGAGTGTGACTGTGGAATAAAATGCGGATCAAAATGGATCAGTAGATCAGGGGATACTCCCCTGATCCTTTTTATTTAACAGACTGATCCCTATGTGTGGTATAATTTTGGAAAAGAAAAGGGTGGCTTTTTGTGGACATTGAAGCAATTCGCAAAGCCATAATTTTAAATTGTTATGAAATATCCCAACATGCAGAAAGAGAAAGGCACAATGATTATTTAATGTTGGCGGATCTCGAAAACGCTGTTTTGACAGGAGAGATTATAGAAATGTATCCCGATGATCCGCGTGGCGCAAGCTGTTTAATCTCTGGAAAAACAACTGACAGATCTCCGGTTCATATTGTAATAGGATTTCTGCCGAAAGGATGGATACGGTTTATTACCGTATATGTTCCTGATCCTAACAAATGGGAGCCAGACTGGAAAACCCGGATAAAGAGGTGAGTTTAATGAAACATGAGTATGCAAACTGCTCATTTTGTGGTGGCATTGTCAAAGAACGCCTGGTTAATGTAGATTACCGGACAAAAAATGGCCTGGTGATCATTGAAAACGTACCCGCCGGAGTATGCTGCCAGTGTAATGAACGATACTTTACAGCAGAAGCGGCCAAGATCATGGAAAAGCTGGCATATATCAGTAAAACACCGACAAGGGTTGTATCTGTTCCAATCCGTAGGTTTTCGGAATATTGAATAACGTGGGATCATGTGGGCGGTTCTCGTGGATCAGGGGTCCGGTTTTTCTCCTGATCCATTTTCATTTAACAGGCCAACACCTACCATGAATACCATCTATTCGCTTGGTGCGAAATTTATGTGATATAATCGAAAAAAGTACAATAAAGTGGACCAAAGGAAGTGGCTGCCGCAGTGAACGGACTACAATGTTTACTATTGATCTACCAATCAGTACTGATGATTGAACGGGACAGCATGGCTTGACGATATTTTTGAGGAGAATTGGGGGATTTCCAATAGATAAAAAAACTAATTATACAGTATTAGGAATGTTAATAGGTACGGCAATCGGTGGATGAATCACCGTACCTTTGTTTGCTAGCACCGGTAATCCAGTATTTATTGCTTTTGCTGGTTTGGGGACTGCATTTGGATTGGCATACGGTGCTGGGTTAGATAAGAAACAAAGCTGATCAATCTTCCAGCATCAGTTTTTCCAAGAGCAGTGGTTCAATGCTTTTACCATCCTTATAAGCCCTCATGTTTCCGCCTGAGATTTCATCGATCAAGGCGATCTGTTTGTCTTTGCCTACTCTGCCGAATTCGAACTTGATATCATAGAGCTCTATACCCTTTTTTGCCAGTTCATCTTTTACTATACCGGCTATTTTCTTTGTCAGGTCTTTAATTGCTTTGTATTCTTCAGAAGAAAGGATTCCCAGCATTACAAGGGCGTCCTCAGTAATGGGTGGGTCCTGGCGTGAGTCGTCTTTTAGTGTAAATTCAACAAGAGCGTCTAATGGCTGCTCTTCCTTGGCATACATTCCATAACGGCGCAAAAAACTCCCAACAGCTCGATAGCGGCAGATAACTTCCAGGCCATTGCCGAATACCTTTGCTGGCTTTACGGTCATTGTGGCTTCTTCTATATTGGCATCGATATAGTGGGTAGGCACTCCTTTATCTCTTAATATTTCGAATAAGAATTTTGATAATCTGAGCCCTGCTTTACCTGCGCCCTCGATGGTCAAACCGACCGTATTTGCACCAGGATCGAATACGCCATTTTCTCCTGTAACATCATCCTTAAATTTAAGCAGATAATTTCCGTTCTCAAGAGAATATACATCTTTTGTTTTACCTGTGTAGACACATTCCATCAGTACTACCCCTTCAAGGAAGATTTAATAAATTTACTCAAATGCTATTTTACCACATTTGATGCATGTGGAGTGTTGTTGTCCCCAGTGCTGACGAATAAAAATCAGGAATTCGTCCATAACGTATTCTTGCGTTCCGTCTACTGCTGCAAGTTAGCGCTTCTGATGCGGCAGGTTTTACAATGGCAATGAAGATGGGATTCTTTACAATATGAATGATATAATAAATAAGGAATATAAAAAGCCTACCAAATGATCCAACCTTCATTATTTAATGATGAGTTTCAGGAAACATACAGAATATCAGGAGTTGATAAAATGGGATACTCTATAGATTTGAGTAAGATTTCAATAGAAGCATATATGGAAATCCTAAAAACCCAGTATGTGCTTCCCAGTAGAAAAATATTGCATCAGGACATAGATTCCAGTTTTGATGCCATACATAGCTGTAACATTAGAGATTGAGGTGAATTGAAAGCATATAAATCAGTTTATGATGTGGCAAATACAACAGCTGAAGAGATGCTGGAAAGGGTTTCTAATGTCAATGACATCAAGCATTACTACAAAACAAAACTTGGCACAAAGGATATGCAATTCTGCATCGATTTTGCAAGGATTATCAAGAATATTGAAAAATCGATAGAATACGATGTTTAAAGGTTTATATGCCAGTCAGAATCAAATTATCGGTTCCGATTATCGAGTATTGATTCCTCTGTCAATGGTAATGGGAAGTTCCATTACATACCCCGGAAATGAAAAGTTCACCTAAGGCCTCAAATAACATATGTATCAGAAGATTTAAATAAGATGAGGTGAAGGAAACTGGAATTAGCAGCGAGATGTAGAATTTTGTTCTTGAAGATATTCCAGTTGATAAAAAGTTTATTTGTCGTATCAGTTGCGGAGCAGTATAAAAGGGAATTTGTTTTAACTGTTAATGAGATTAATGTCAGAAGAGTAAAGGTTACGGCAATAACCTTCATCATTTTGGAAGGTATATTAATTATTATTTCTTTGGTTAAAAATAAGAGCGATTTCTTCAAACAGCCAGATGTTTACTATAGTGGAATGTATGTTTTATTATTTATTGCCTCGATCCTTTATCTATTGGTATTTATTAAGCTAGGGAAAAACATTCCCGCCAGTGGTACCCTTATTCAGGTTATTGGGATCTCTTTTACATGTCTGTTATTGTATTGGTGTGTAGGTATAGCTTTGTTAGATCAATTGTCTTACGGTCAGATTATAGTCTATATTGTGGCACTGATATCAATTGCCGCGGTTCCATTTTTTCCACCCCTCACTGTACTGCTCATATTTTTTTCTGCTCAGGCCTTGTTTATTGCTTTCATGCCTTATTTTCAGCAATCAACTGAAATACTGTACGGCAATTATATTAACAGCACTGCATTTTTAATAATAGCGTGGGTTATATCATGCATAAGGTATATTAGTTATGTTGAGGATTTCGAACATAAAAAAATAATACAGGAAAAGAGCGATGAACTAGAAAGGGTAAACAAGGAATTAGAGGAGGCAAACCAAAAGTTAGAGAAGCTCTCTCAAACTGACAGTCTAACAGGCATTTTTAATCGTTCTGTTTTTGATAGAACGATAAGAGCAGAATGGGACAGGTGCAAGCTGCATCATTCACCTTTGTCCCTAATCATGGTAGATATTGATATTTTCAAGGCTTATAATGATAATTATGGACACCAGGCTGGGGATGATTGTATAAGGTGGGTTGCACAATCATTGAGAGCCTGTGTAAAACGTTCCTCAGATATCGTGGCAAGGTATGGAGGGGATGAATTCGCTGTCATACTTCCACATGTGAACAGAGATACTGCGTTACAATTTGCTGATCAAATAAGAAAAAAGGTGTTAGAGTTGGCTATCCCCCATCCATTCTCTCCTGTTTCCCCGTATTTGACCATCAGTGCAGGGGTTCAAACATTAATCCCATCTGATGAATTATCAATTGAAAAATTGATAAGAACTGCTGATCAAGCCCTTTATGAAGCCAAAAAAGAACATAATGAAGTTGTGGGTATTTAAGTTATTTGGGCAGCGTAGATAAAAAAATCAAATACGAATTTGCCGCAGAGAAGTATATGACCGGGGTGTGGTATCATGGACAGGATGACATTTGTGTTTCCTGCTAGGGCATTGGTTTAAATATATTGTCAAAAAAAGAGGGGTGTAGCTGATGCTGCAAAAAATTTATGAAAGTGCCCTGCCACGTCTGAAAGGGAAAAAGGTCAGGGATGTGTGTATTGGAATCGAACTGTTGGCAGTCCAGCTTGACGATGGGGAAGTCGGAGTTGCTTATGTTCTGAAAAATGAGATAACCTGTGGGTGTGCATTACTGCCGGATGGTGGATTTGAAGGCATGGATGCACAGGAGGCGGCATCCTTGATGCCTAAGGGAAAGGATCCCCTCAGTGCGGCTTTAGGCATCGCCATCTGTAATGCTGTTGCTGATTATGATGCTCTTCCCTCAAAAGTAGCGGATGCTGCTGATGGAATTGATGCGCGACCGGATGATGTTGTGGGAATGGTAGGCAATATCAAACCTGTCGCTAAGCAACTGGAACAGAAGGTAAGCAGGTTGATTATTTTCGACAGGGCAGCTTCTCAAGGTGTTTATCCGGAAGAACAACAGGAGGAGTTTTTGTCCCAGTGTGACCTGGTCATAATCACCAGTTCATCTCTTCTCAATGATACGTTTTCCAGTGTCATCTCCTATTGTCATCAGGCAAGGGAAATTGTTCTCACCGGGGCAACTACTCCTATGTACCCTGAAGCCTTTAAGGGTACAGGTGTTACTGTTCTGGCGGGCAGTCGTTGGTTTCCCCAGTATAAGGATGAGATCTTCAACAGGATCAGCCAGGGAGGATGCCTGCGCCAGATCATCCAATATGGAGAGAAGTTAGCGGTAAGGGTTTGACCTGCCAAGGGGACGGTGCATGTGGCTGGTCGTTCGCCTGCCAAAGTGACCGTCCCCGCGGCTGG
>JBMNQA010000029.1:0-7204 GCA_050943895.1 Lawsonibacter sp. | reverse complement strand
ACTTATTCCTAGTCGCTTATTCGCATCAACTCCTCCGACAAAATTTCCATTAATCCTGGTTTTACAATGAATTGTCTAAACGGAAATAGTTATTATCGTGTTATTGCTAAATACAACCATTATTCGTTTATGGTGGTGCTGGCAACGCCTGATAATTCTGAGCGAAGCGAAGAATCCTTCCCACGCTGAGAAGCAAGATCATTCGCTCACGCTCAGGATGACATATGTCCGCTATTTTTATCGGTAGTTGTGCCTAACGGGCACGGGCGGTTAGTAAATAAAGAAAACTTGGCTTACGCCAAGCCCTTGGTGCAGGCGTAAGCCCTAGTTGCCCTTACTTATAATCAGAAAGTCACTTATACTTTCTGATTATGTAAAAAATAGGCAGACTTAAGCCTGCCTACATCGCGAAATACATGCCCTGAAAAAACAAATACCCCTGCTCCAAAAAAGAACAAGGGGTCATAACTAGGATCATAACTACCCCATCCTGCGTAGGGAGCTTAACGTTTACGTAAAACGTTTATCAACAAACAACAGATATCCTGGCTCGGATTCACCGCTCTCCCACGCCTTCCCAGGTGTTACCCAGTGGCCTAATGTGAGATCGCTCCTCCTGACAGTGGCGCGACCGCGCCGGATTTTCACCGGCTTCCCTGTCTGTTTGCCGTTTATTAAGTTTTCTATAAAATACTATTCTCCACCAATCAGAAAAATCCTTTTTTTCTAATCTAAATACTCCATTATGCCGGCGGCGATCGCCTGGGCCGCACGCTTCCTGAAATCAGGCTGCTGCAGGAGCCGATCCTCTTCTGGGTTACTCACGAAAGCTACTTCGGTTAGAATTGAAGGCATTTCCGTATTACGTAAAACAGATAGATTTTGCTCTTTTACCCCTCGATTATTTCTGCCTAGCTCCTGAACTAGCTTTTGCTGGACAAATTGGGCCAGTCGTTTCCGTTCCTCTCTTTGCGCAGCTAATTGCAGCTTGTCCGGGGGAGCATAGTAAAAGGTTGTCGTCCCGGACACCGTCGGACTGGTAAACGAATCACAATGGATGGCCACAAACACACTAGCTTCAGCCCGGTTCGCTATCTGACTTCTTTCCTCCAAACTAAGATACCTATCATCCGTTCGAGTGCTGATAACCTTCAATCCTTCTTGCTCCAGTTGTTCTTTGACCAATAGAGCGATCGCTAAGTTATGGTCTTTTTCCTGACATTTGGAACTGCTCGCGATCGCTCCGGGATCGCTTCCGCCATGGCCGGGATCAATAACCACGACTGTTTCCTGATCAGTTCCCGCATCCCCTGTCATTTTAACTGGGATCAGGACCAAACTGACCACGGTATTATCACATAATTCAGCCGTGCTGAACCGTTTCATATCCTGAATTTTGAATTCCAACTTAGTTACCGGCGACTCTCCAGCCGGCTCTTTTTCAGTTTGCTTCTTTTCAGCCGGCTTCCTTTCAGTCTGTTCCTTAACCGACACACGGCTAGCCACTGCCCCTTTTAAATAAGGGATAGTTAAGCGATCGCCCTGGTGAATTCCCAATAAATCAATTTGGACCTTACCGTCGGGGCTATCAGACTGATACTTAATCGGGGAAGTAGCCCGAAGAAGGATTGTCTGCATCCCGTTCCCGGAAACCACTTCCGTGATCTCAGTCAACTGGTTCGGTAAATAGAATTGATACTGACCGTCATTGCTGTCTGAAGCAGTTTCGTAGATTAATCCTTTAGGGAATTCGATCAGCACCTGCAGGGAATCGGTTAGTTCCACGGCACTTACTTGAAGCAATTCTCCCTTTCCCCCGCCCAATTTAACTGACAAGCGCGAATCGCCCGCTATTTTTTTGTCTTTAAAACGATAAACAACCTGACTTTTATCCTGGGCGCTATACTCTTTTACCTCGGCTTCCAACTCTTCGACCGAATCCATAAACAGTTTAATACCGGCTTCACTATTCTCCAGTCTAAGCTGGACCGTGCCCGCCTCTGGTATCTGATTGCTTTGATTCTGATCCTGTGGCACACCTTCTGACCCGCTTTCGGTCAGCCCGGGGATGTTTAGCCAGGTGTCGGGTGGATTAAGACTGGTTTCGTTGGGAGCAGAACTATTTGGGTTTGGATTGACTTCGGTAGTAGTATCATCACTATTTATCGGATCAGGTTGGCCATTATTTAGTGATTGGTCAGCCCCTTGATTGACACTAGGGACTATTTCCGCGTTCACCAACTCCACCAGCCAACCGGCGATCCAGGCTGTTTTTTCGCCTCGTTTTACCTGGTACCAGCCACAGTTTTCCTGCAAAATATCAAGCCTGTCACCTTTTAGCACCTGGCTAATTCGAGCGTGCTCAAGGCCCGGCCCACTCCGCAGGTTCACAACTGAACCGTTGACAATTCCTTCGCTGGCCAAAGTTACAGTTGGTAAAGCGAGACTAATCGCGAACAAGATAATGACTGTACGCATAATGGCCCGTACTTTTCGAAAATATTGTTGTTTATCAATAGACATGTTTATCGTTCCTTTCTTAAAGTGGAAAAGATATGGACTAAGCCAGTAATCACAAAATAGCCATCTATTCTCCCAGAAATCTTTGTCTCAACAATTTAGGCAACAACTGCACAATAACCCCAATCAAAGAAATCTCCGCCATTGTAAACTCCCCAAGGAGTTCTGGTACTCGATCTATGATATAATAGTGTTGTTTTTGACATACTTCATTTGATATACCCAGTTGTAAACCGAAAAAACACTCCAAACTTTAGGCAGATTTCCATTAACTCTTTAACAAATTATCCTTCTACAAAGGAACGACAATTCCTGCTAAAAATCGGGTCAATTTCCATACCAATATTTAACTGGTGAGTCTATGGAAAACCATTATCGCATAGTGAATCTCTATACCGCAAAGCAGTACCATTAGAACATGAAAACTATGATCCGCGTTGTGTTTTAACGAGGATCAGCAATTGGCAGTTTACATTATTGTTTTCGTTTCCAGTTAAGCCTGCTGACCGAGTTAAGACACAGGCATCCTAATTCTAGTACCTTGTTTAAACTTCGGGTGGCGTGGAGCATCCATTCTGAAGCTCCGATGTTCAGCGAAGCTTGATCGAGTTCACTAAGAAACCTAATTCAAGGAGTAGTTAATAGCAGGAAATACGACAATTATAGAGAATTAAAATGTCAATCAGGACAACTTAACTTCTGAAGGAAGAGGAGGGTAGTAGGATGGCAGGACGGTAGTTTTATTTTTTTTGCATTCTATCCTCGCCCGATCGAGGATTATTTTGCTTTTTAGGGATGAGCAAGTAAACCGAAGAACAAGTTAAGCACAGTATAGCTAGTTTTTAAGCTGCGTCGTAACGCAAGGGGGTAATTGTTTTATGCCAATAATGGAAATGCTCGCCCGGAATGCCCGGGTTCAGCCTGACGCGACAGCTTTAATTGAGCGCGAACCAGGGGCAAACCGGCGAAGGGAAATAACCTGGCTGGAATTTGATAACCTGGCCAATAAGCTGGCTAATGCCTTAATGGCTCACGGTATTAAGCGCGAAGACAAAGTTGCTCTATTGATGATGAATTGTTTGGAATGGCTGCCGGTTTATTTCGGAATTATGAAAACCGGTGCCCTAGCGGTTTCCCTCAACTTCCGGTTAACCCCGGCAGAAATCAAGAGTTGTTTGGAGGCGGCTGACGCCAAGGTGCTGGTCTACGGACCCGAGTTCCAAGAAAGAATTGAGACGATTAGGGACCAACTGCCGCAAGTTGAACACTTTATTTATGTGGGCGAAGACTGCCCGGACAAAGCGGAAAGCTACGCCCAACTCCTGGAAAGATTCCCGGCTGAGGCACCTGAAGTAATTGTAGTTGATCATGATCCTGCCGCTATTTATTTTTCCTCTGGGACCACCGGGACCCCAAAACCGATTTTGTTAACTCATGCAAACCTCGTCTCCGCCGCGATTACCGAAAACCGGCATCATCTCCAGACCGGGGAAGATAATTTTCTGTGCATCCCGCCGCTGTACCATACTGGGGCGAAAATGCACTGGTTTGGGAATCTGATTGTCGGGGCAAAGGCGGTGATCCTGCGCGGGGTTACGCCCAAGTGGATTTTGGAAGCAGTATCCGAAGAAAAAGCGACCATTGTCTGGCTACTGGTGCCATGGGCTCAGGACATCCTGGACGCCATCGAAAGTGGCGAAGTTGACCAAAAAAATTATGAACTTGACCAGTGGCGGTTAATGCACATCGGGGCCCAGCCGGTACCGCCAAGTCTAATCCGCCGGTGGAAAAAATATTTTCCGAATCATCTGTATGATACCAACTATGGTTTGAGTGAAGCAACCGGACCAGGCTGCGTTCACCTGGGGCTAGAAAACATCCACAAAGTCGGAGCGATCGGCCAGCCGGGATTTAACTGGGAGGCTAGGCTGGTGGATGAGAATGGTCAGCCGGTTCCCCAAGGTCAAGTAGGCGAATTGATTATCCGAGGGCCGGGAGTTATGGCGGGCTATTATAAAAACCTCGAAGCGACCGCTAGTGTCCTGAAAAACGGCTGGCTATATACCGGAGATATGGCTCAGCAGGATGAAGACGGGTTTATTTACTTAGTGGATCGAAAAAAAGACGTGGTTATCTCCGGCGGAGAGAATATTTATCCAGTAGAAATCGAAAATTTTCTTCAAGCCCACGACGATATTAAAGATGTGGCGATAATCGGGATGCCTGACCAACGCCTGGGGGAAATTGCCGTCGCGATTGTGGAGCTTAAACCTGGCCGGGAGTTAACCGAAACAATGATTATGGAATTCTGTCAAAGCTTACCTCGATATAAAAGACCGCGTCGGGTATTTCTTGACCAGGTACCGCGCAACCCAACCGGCAAAATTGAAAAGCCTAAGCTGCGCGAAAAATACAGCGGTAAAAAAGAAGCGTTTAGTATTGAGGGCTAAAGCCCTCAGCTAAACGCTGAAAATATCTTCTTTGTTATTTGAGGAAATTGTCTAAGCGCAATTTCCTCAATTTATTCTCTGGATTCAGGAGCCCGGCCACTTTGCTTATCCGCTAGTTTAGCTTCGCCCAAAAATTCCTGTTGATCTATTTTAGACTTTGGGCTCTTATTTTGCTTGAAGCCTTTAGCTTTCTTAGGCATTTTTTCATCCCCTTTCCAAAGCCGTCTTTTCAAAAGTATTATTCCCATATTTAAGACTCAATACTTCTGAAGCTTTGAACAGGTGATTGATGCGGAGGTCGTTTTGAAATTCATGTGGAGTAATTTCGAGGACTTTTTAATAAGTTATAAGTATAAAATATCTGTTAATTATAGTCAACTTGATATCCGGAAATTCCCAACCAAAAATATATTAAATACCCATTGAATGGCCTGAAGCGTGAATGTTTTTGACATTTTTCCATTCTTTTGACACTATTCTACCATAATTTTCTGCTACGTTAGTAATTGCCATGGAAAATTAATCTAAGGAGGGGTGTGGATGAAAATTAAGGGACTGTTGCCTAACTTTAATGCAAAACTTAATACTCCTCTCGCCCAGGGGATTATCTGTCCTGGGAAATATTTTATGTGGAATGATGCAATTTAAGGTGTAGTGTTGTAATCGGGGAGGTGCTATCAGATAAATGTATCAAGCGGTGAGAAAGATCCATCGATGGTTAGGTCTGATTATGTTTGTTTTTCTATTTATTGAAGCTTTAACTGGATTAATATTGGCGGAACCCTGGCTAGTTGGGCAAGAATCAAAGCAACTGCACTCAAGAGGCTTCCAGCAAAATTTAGAGCAAGGCGAAGCCCCAGGGCTTAGAGGCTCGGCAAAACAGTCAGCTAGTGAATCTCAAAGCGGATTCAATGCTTATGTGTTTGCCAAGGAGCTTCATCGGGGTAAGGTTGGCAATGTAGAATTGAATTGGCTGCTTGACTTTTTATCTATTAGCTTAATGATACTTACCTTGACCGGAGTATATATTTCAATTCCAATCTTACGCAGGCGAAAAAAGAAGGTATAGAATAGTATAGAATATTCTTTTATCAGGTAGTGAACCGGAAACGGTAATGATACTTCTATAAGACAAGATAATTTGGTAAAGTAAAAGAGGGGCGCATGCTATCTCTCAAAAGCTTCGTTATAAGTTTAAAATCATGATTAGACAATTTGTGTATTAAACTATATACTATAAACAACAGATCCCGCCGCACCTCTCCCAGCAGTCTTGCTGGCGACGTGGCCCATGGCGGGCCGTTTCATTTAAAGGTGCTGAAATGGTAAAAACTATAAAACCTCCTCTTACAATTGACCAGCAGATAAAGCTATTAAAGTCGCGCGGTCTCCTTATTAATAATACAGATTATGCTAAAAAAATCCTAAGTCAAGTTAATTATTATCGGCTAAGTGCTTACTCTTCCAATAATCATGGGCCTTCACCCGGGGTCGACAAAGCTAATCTCATATTTTCATTGCATTTTATGCCAGTTCGAGCAACTCTCGTCGTACACTTGCGAGCAACAACACGCGATCAGACCACTTCACCAGAGGATTCTAGCTTTCTTGCGATATCTCCTAAATGATTGTATCTTTCGCCCATTTTTCTCTAAATTCGAAAATATAAGATATAAGTTAGTGTCAAGAAATATTCGCAAAAACCATTTTTGCAAACGGCTTTTCTGGATTCCGCCAGAAGCCTTTGCTCATACTTTCGTTCTCGCGAAACATTTCGTTGCCTTGATCTTTAAAAAAAATAGTCCAATCAAACCCTAAATAAGCGGCGATTTTTTTAGCTATATTTACGCTAGGGGTGCGGGTGCCGTTTTCAATCATGCCATAGTATTGCCTCTTGATGCCAACCTGTTTAGCAATTTGTTCATGGGTAATATCACCCCGGGCCTTAATTAGCCACTCCCTTGCCAAGTTATCACCTCCGATGCAACGATTTGTTTCGTCGCTATACCTTAATTATACGCAACACATCGTTGCCGCCAAGTCTTTTTGAAACATTTTGTTGCATTTATTTCTCCGCAACAATAAGTTGCTGTATAACCCGCATTCAGCATGTCAAAACTTTACAGAAAAAATATTTAAAAAATGTCCAGTATCTGGCAGGGACCGGTAAATTTATGTCGAATATAACTCTCTAAGATATTTCTTTGGGAGTTGATTCGATTGTCAATATTTGC
>JBMNQA010000028.1:0-7331 GCA_050943895.1 Lawsonibacter sp. | reverse complement strand
GACCATTCTTCAATCTTCCTTTTCTGAGACTTCGTAAGATAAGGATAGGCAAGAAGATAATCTTTAAGTTTATCCTTCAAGGCTTCTTCCTTCGGCCGTATACGTCCGTTTACGGCGCCTTCGTAGATTTCAAAAAGGTTCAGCGTAATCCTGTAGCCGTGAGTTTTGCGCTGAAACAAAAACAGCGTCTTCGGCGGGCGGCCGACGAAATCTACCATGAAAAAGTCGCACCCGTCGATGACGAATTCCTTTTTTATAAGAAGACTCATGAAATCGTGCAGTCTCTTTAATTCGTCGTAAAACATAAATTCTCTCATTTTATTCACCTTCATACAAAAACCGAAATAAGCATGTTTCCCGAAAACACATAGGTAACTCCGCCCACTCTTACGTAATACTCCTTTCTCGTGATCGGCCCTTTCCTTGAGAGCCTGACCTTATTCTTTCTTCGTGCCTTGCCCGACTTATATCTGTTGTAGGCAACTTTCAGGTCGTGTTCCAGCATGTCCGTCCGAACGGGAGCAAGGCGCTGTTTCAATCTCTTTACGGCGTGGTCTGTCGCTTTGAGTCCGTTTGACTCGATGATTTCTTTTATCCTGTCTTTAGAAACTTCACAGATCATCATTTTAACGACACCAGCCTTATCAGCCTTTGATTGCCCGAAGCATACCGTCCGGGCGGAATCTCTTTCCTGTAAGGTCCGACCTTCAGATATTCTGCGAGCCTTACAATAGGATGCTCCTTCAGCGAGTCGCTCCACTCGTATCCCGTATAAACTAAAACGGGCATCCTTGGAATTCCCGGCTCGAAAATTTCTTTTACCAAATTTATGTCAAAGGCGACTTCTTCGGGATCCTGGTCAAGGGGCTCTCCGCCCGTGATCACTATTCCCGAAGGCGTCCAGCCGTACTCTCTTCGTTCGACGAGCCAGTCTCGGAACTTTCTTCTGCATGCTCCGGGCTTGAATTCCCATAACCATTCGTTGTGACATCCGTCGCAGGCTCTTCCTTCGAGAGCTCTTCTGCATCCCGAGTAAACGAGTCTGACGGATATCCATCCTTCGAGTCCGTCTTGAAAATCGATATCGTATTTAACAAGCATGTGTTCACCCCCTTGGAGAATCTAAAACCCGATTCGGGATAAAAAATGAAAAAGATACATAATCCTAAAAGAACGCATATAAAAACAGAAAGAATTATTGTTTTCATTCGGTAATAAAGTATTTTCCTGTTCTTCTTTTCGATGATTTCTCTCATTTCAAGGAGAAGCGACTTCGCCTTCTCCAGTCGTTCAACGGCTCTCGCTCTGTCTCTTTCGACGTCTTCCAATCTGTTTCTCAGCGTCTTTTCCACTTTATATCGCCACCGGCAGCCATAAAAATATCGCCGTCAGCCCGATAAGGGCAAAAAACACCTTTTGGGCACTTCCAAAAAAGAAGGCAATGAAAACGGGAATCAATACCGCAATATCCCACTCGGAAGCGACCTTGAAAGTCCCGACAAATCCCAAAAACAAAAGAAAAAGATCTATAAAAATCCCGAGCGGAGTATTGTAATATCTGTCCCAGTAAAACTTCTTGAATCCCACCTTTCTTTTCAGGAATAAAGACCTTACTCCGCCCTGGATCATGTCTCCCATTAAATGGACGACCCACCCGGCGCAGAAACATGCCGCAAGGTATCCGTATCTGACGGGAACAAGCAAAAACAACAACAGTCCGATAAAGGGAATCTCTATCGAATGAAATAAACTCAACCTGTGTTGTTTTTCCTTAAACAGCAAATCTATATCGGGGAAAGCCGCTCCCATGAGAAGGAAGCGAACATGCGGTTCGCAGTAAGCAATGAATGGAGATACGGCAAGGGCGCTTGCAAGGTGAGTCTTGAGCTTCAAGGCTTCCGACTCTCCTTTACGCAGGCGATCATATCGTCGAACGACACGATCCGCTTGTCGTAAGAAGGCACCGATACGAATTTTTCGCCTAAACTTCTTAATACGACGTTCGGTTTGCCGAGATATTCTTCGGCAAAGGACTCGTCCATCAAGAAACAGCGAATTATTGAATTTTCACCGTCTTTTCTTTTAGTTACAAGTTTTGTTTTTTTGTGGTAATAAAGGATTTTATCCAAAAGGGACTCCTTGTCTTCCGGGCTTCGCGTTTTTGAACACATCCTGCCTAAATGGCATCTCGCCGTGTCGGTAAGACAAAAGGAAGAAAGGATTTCTTCGATCTCCTTGGGAAGGATATCTCCTACAAGATCAAAAATTTGTTTCCTGATACCGTTTCTGTCAAGTACGTGGACAAGCCAAACGTCTTTTGCTTTTGCGGCCTTTCTTCGTGCATTTTTTACCTTGCATGGATTAACGAAAAGGGCATCTTTCGGGTGTATGTAATGCGGAATCGGACCCGTGACTTCTACGAAAAAATCGTATTCGGTTACGTACAGATCGGGGTCTGCCGTATCGCAGCCGTTTTCTTTGGCGCTTCCCTTTATTCTTTCCGTGCTCATTGCGCCAAGTCCGTAAGGTTCTACCTTTACTTTGAGAGCCTTTTCCAGCATGTTTTTGATATGCTCTTCTCTCTTTGCGGTCAAGGGCCAGTACTTCTCGTATCTGTCCCGTAAGTTCTCCCTATTTGTCATCATATTTCTCCTTTTAAAATTATGTCTTTCATCTCTTCGGCTGAAGAGATTTTAAGCAGGGAAGAAACGCCCTTTGTAAAAGGCTTCTTCGATACGCAGAAAAGAAAACTTTTCTTCCCCTTCAGTTTTACGGAAAGAATTGCTCTCAGGCGGGAATCGTCTTCGTAGACAACGCCGTTCATGGCATCCATGCTCATCTTCAGGCGATTATCTACATCGGCGCGGTCGTTCCACCAGCAAAACATGGCGTGGAGATCTTTGCACTTAAAAAGGGGGATTTCTTTATTAAGGGATTTAACTTGCCATTTGAAGGCTTCTTCCCATTCGGCGACTTCGACCGGCTTATAAATTCGTCCGTTGGTAGTCCTGTACAGGGAGTTTACGGAAAATGGCGGGTCAGTTGTTCCGCAACAAATAAAATGAGTTTTATTAAAGAAAACGTCCATAACAAATCTCCTTTCGTTATGTATTTTACAGTTAAATACTATAACAAAAGGAGATAATTGTCAACAACTAAAATCAGTTAAGATCAATATTTCCATTTCCTTCCGGATCTTGCCAACTCCCACATGACGAGATCAAAATCGCTTTCTTCGCACTCTACGTCAAGCAAACTTTCTACGGGAACATCGTTTACCCGAAAGAGAACGTAAATACCGTCGTCGGCTACATCGACCCTGCCGCTTGCGTTTTTCTTGCGAGTCGAAGCCAGCGCGGTCAGCGTTTTGTAAATCGGGAAGAATAAACTCCTGATATATTCGGGCCTTTCTCCGAACAACTCAAAACTTTTCTTTTCCACCCATTCTTCGAAATCTATGGAAAGCACCATTTCTCGCAGCGTCATTTTCGATTCTCCTTTAAAAACTTGATAATTTCATATTTATCGGGATTGGGAAAAAATAAAAACCTGCCATCGGGAACAAAACCGTTGAGTATCATATTGGCAAGCTCGACGAGTCCTTCCGGTCCGAAATCCGCTTCCACGGGAAGCATTTCGTAAACCGCGGAAACGTCCGCTCCTTTTAATATCATTCCGTTGACGAGAGCTTGATTTACTTCTTCCTTTAGGAGCAGGAGTTTGCCGAATTCGTTTATCCCTGCGTGTCCGATATGATGACAGCTGTGACACAGCGGACATAGCGTTATCAGGTTTTCGGGAGAATTATCGTAATGTCTGCCTTCTTTGTGGTGTACGTTCATATACTTTAAGGAACGAATACCGCAGTAAAAACACGTAAAATCGTCCCGTTTAAGGACGGCTTCGCGTATTTTTCTCCAGTCCTTGGGCAGTCCTTCTTCTCGCCATTCCCTGACGGCGGAAAGCCTTAGAATACGAGCTGACTGAACCTGTCCCATGACATAAATCTCTCCGGAAACCCGCCGGAAAGGGAGACTTCGACGCCAAGATGTTTCAGGCAGTAAAGTCCGTACATCAGGTAAGAAACTCCTTTTCGGCCGTCGATGCGCTCCGCTTCCGCCCTGCATGCTTTAAGAAAATTCTCGACGTCTCTTTTAAATTCTTCGGGATTAAAATCAAGATTTATCCGAAAATTATCAAATGCAAAGGAGACGGAATAAAAACCGTTTCCGATCTTAACCCCGCGAAGAGTCAAAAAGGCAGGAAGTACTTCTGACCACTTATTCCCTAAGACGTCTTCTCCTTCGATGCAGGCAACTCCGATAAAGCAGCCTACGTCTCCTTCAATCCTTGTAAGCCCGCCCTTCATGGGAACCTTTCTTCCCATGTCCTGCAGGCATATATCGGATGCCGCTGCCTGCGAAAGCAGTCCGTAAAATTCGTCTTCTTCGATATTGAAGAAGTCGCTAAACTTCATAAATCTTCACCGAATTCTCTCCGAACAGGAAACGGAGATTTCCTATGTTTATTTCACATCCCGCTACGGCCTTTACCTTCACTCCCGATGCCGTTATAAATCCGTCAAAAAATATCTCGATATTGTTCATGCGAATGGGCTCCTTTTTTAATATCTTTTTTTCCGCCGGGCGATTTTCCTTTTTCGGCTCTTCTTTCGGCTCTTCCCGGACATCTTCTTTAACGTCTTCTTCTTTTTCGATAAGTTCTTCTTCGACAAGTTCTTCGAGTTCTTCTGTTTCTTCGTCGCCGTCGCCAAAAAGAAACTCCCATTTTTCTTCAAGATTCTCGTCAAGATTCTCGTTGACCATTATCGTTGCTCCTTTCCAAAATCGTTTTTCTTAATATATCACAATTACTAGAGTTAATCAACTGTTGGATATAAGAAAATATATCTTTTAACAACTTATCCGATATCTCTATTTTCATTAACTCTCCGTCGCGCGATTCGGTAAAGGATACTTCGGGAATGTCAAACCAGCTTTTGATGCCGGAAACTTTTTTCCAATTGTCGTAAGTAAAATAAAGAATTCCTTCCACAAAATATCCGTTCCAAAGCACGACTTCGCCCTTTAAAATCGGCACCGAAAAAGAAAAAGAATAATCTTTAAGGTATATCCGCGAATAATCTTCGAAGTTTGTTTGTTCTTCTATCCAGGAATTGGGAATATTCCAGTGGGAGCGCAAAACCCACTCTCCCGCATCGACTTTTCGGGAAAAAAGACGCAGGTCGTCCAAAAGGGACTTCTTCAGGCTTTCGATTTGACCTTTGGCGGAAGAAAAGAAAGTAATTTCTATCTCCTTTACCTTTTCTTCGTCCATTCTGTAAACTATGCGGGAGTCTTCGCTCGCTCCGTAAAGTTCTCTTCCGTCGGGGCTTCCCGCCACTACGGCTACGTCTTTAAATATTTTTGCCCACTCGACTAAACTCTTATCTTCTCCGTTATATAAAAACGCCACTTCGTAGGGACACATCGAATAAAAAGAATAATGAACCTTAGAGACTACGACATCGGGGCAGGGAAGTTCATAAATTTTGTTTCTTATAAATACCGTCAAATCTTCTTCCTTGTTTGTGAATTCGGAGACTTCAAGCGCTATGTCGTAGCTCAATCTGATATCAGCCCTAAACTCGCAGTTTTCGATCATATGAGAAAGAAGCCACGCCGAAGCGGGCAAATCGTCAATCAATATATCCGGAATAAAAGAAGACTCCAGCCTTTGTCTGGTTACTTCCAGGGCGAGTTTCTTTAATTCGTCTTCCGTTACGATCGGTTCTTTTTTATTTAAAAAAAAGAATAATAAAGCCGCGATACAGATGATCGGAACAACCGCGAAAAGAACTTTTTTCACTTTAACCACGCTCCGTTACCAGATTATGTCAAGATATGAAATATCTATTTGAGACGAAAGGAATTCCGCAATCAGCGACCAAACGCTTCTTAAATCCTTTCCTTCAACGACGAATATATCGGGAGACACAATCCCGCTGTCTATTTGAGCCGAAAGGTTGGGAATAAAGGCCGAAATCCTTTCTCCGGAAAGGGGAGTAAAAAGATTTCCCAAAACGGTAGAAGTAAACTTCCATCCCGAACCTTCAATTAAATTTCTTATCTTCTTTGCTTCCCTTTTATTTCTCCTTAAGGCTCCGAATTCGTCAAAGGAAAGTCCTATGCTTGAGTCGTAAGCGCCGAGCGATAAAACGGAAGCGCTCAGAAAATCGTCTACATCTATATCTTCGAAAGAATAAACAACAGGTATATTTACGTTCTCAAGGTGCGTCGTAAAATCCCTGTAGAACCTGAGATCGGGAAAGCTGAAAAATGCAAAGGCAAAAAGCGAAAATACGATCATCAAAACTATTCCTACATATCCCTGTCTCATCTGAGAACCGGAACTCCTTTTTCGTTGTAAAGCAGCTCGTAATCTTCGGGATCTCCGATAACTATTCCCGAAGACAGCAGCTCTTCCAAGTTCTCCGGCGGACGTTCGTACAAAATATGAAATACGGAAACCCCCAGCTTGACGGAAACTTCGTCTCCCGCTTTTATCAGGTCCTTTTCCATATCCTTCGCGCTTTTAAACAAACCTACCGTGGGAAGGACTCCTGCCATCAATATCGAAATTATGACCAGGGAAACTACTAATTCGACTATCGTAAAACCTTTTCTTCCCATTCTTTGTCTCCCATGAAAAGCCGCGCCTTTCGGGCTTCGTAGTCCCACATAATCGCAAAGGGAATCTCCAATCCTTCTACGTACTGTATATATCCGGAAATTGCATAATGATCTTCTATTTTTCTCGCTACCGCCGTGATATCCGCAAGACGCCGTCTGGCATTGATATCCATTGAAGTCTGTCCGAGATCGACGCCGTAGGATTTTGTTATTACTATCTTCGTCGGCGACAGAGAAAGTAAATTTTTGGGCTCTCCGCTGATATCCCACGTTCCCAAAGTCGGAGTTAATTTATCCCACTTTATTTTTACCGAGTATGTCTCTATCCACGCTCCGATCTTATCCACTCGGACGGACCATCCTTCCGTTCCTTTGATCTCCGAATCTTCCGATACAAAAGCCTTAGACCACGGAGACGCAAAAGAAGGAACGGCAAAGCAAAAAAGGATTAAAAATACGGCAATTGCTTTTTTCATCTTAAATCCCCCTTTCTGTAACGAATAACCAAAGATACGACCTTATCTTCAACGACGGCGCCGGGCAGCTCGACGGATATCGAGACGGGATCAACTCTGACGTATTCTTTTACAGTACATTCGATAAGGACGTTTTTCCCGTTTTCCATGTCTTGAAAATCAA
>JBMNQA010000027.1:0-7351 GCA_050943895.1 Lawsonibacter sp. | reverse complement strand
TTTCAAGGAAGTCTAAAATGGGATTTAAAGAAACCATGTTCTTTATTATGAATATGGTAAGAAAATCGATACAAGTTGAGCTGAATAGTTTTTATGAGAACGTATTGAAGACTGACACTACAGTATCGGGTCGGTGCTATAATTTCGGATAGTCTGGTAAGATAAAAACAAAGTGACAAAGGAGTAGTTTGCCATGTCAAAAACCAGACACCGATATGACGACGAGTTTAAAAAGAATGCGGTTAAGCTGAGTTATGCGAGCAGCAAAACAGTTAAAGAGATAGCGGGTGATCTCGGGATCAGTGTGAGCCTTCTGTACCGTTGGAGGAAAAAGTACACCCCAGAAGGAGAAAAAACGCAATTTGCAACGATGGAAGAGGAAAACCGGGCATTAAAGCCTGAGAACGCCGAATTGAAAATTGAGCGTGACATGTTAAAAAAAGCTGCGGCCTATTTCGCCAAGAACCAAAAGTAAAAGCCAGAGAAAAATACATGTTTATAGAGTCACATCCTGAATACGCGGCGGCGAAGTGGGCCAGACACCTTGACGTATCCCTCAGTGGATACTACAGATGGAAGGACAAAAAAGAACAGCGACAAAAAGAAGTGGATGAGTACAAGAAAATGATCAAAACGATATTTCAAAAAAGCAAGGGAACCTATGGTGTTGATCGTATTTGTAGTGAACTAAGGAAGTGTGGTAAAACGGCTTCTTACCACCGTGTTAAGCGCCTTATGGACGATATGGGGCTTCACTCTATCCATAAGCGTAGACGTCAAAGATCCCTTACAGATAGCCGTAGAGCATGCGGCGATGAATATGTCAATCTGGTTAAGGACTTGGAAATAACAGAACCATTTCAAGTTGTATCCAGTGATATCAGTTACATCCGCACCATGAAAGGGTTTGAATACCTTTGTACAGTCAAAGATATTGCAAGCGGTATAGTTTTAGCAGAGAGCATGGCCGAGCATATGAACAGCGACCTGGTACTGGCAACGATCAAAAAGGCCTTAAATCGTTGGCATCTTCCGGCGGGAACCATCTTCCACAGTGATCGAGGAAGTCAGTATACATCTCAAAAAGTGATGGAATATCTCAGTGAAAATCATATTTGGCAAAGTTTCTCCCGAGTGGGCAAGCCAGGGGATAACGCCTGGAGCGAGAGCTTCTTTGCCAATCTAAAAAAAGAAGCGGTCCACTGGCGACATTTCAAGACACGGGAGGAAGCAAGGCAAGGCATCTTTGCTTATATAGAAGGTTTTTACAACACCCGTAGGATACAAAAAAGATTGGACTATCTTAGCCCTATACAGTGGCTGAGGCGCTGGGAGGACGAGCACCTATTAGTAGTGGCTTAGCAAACTGTCCGAAATAGTGTTGACTTCCCTAAGTTCACAGTTCATATTTTCACGTTCGCTAGTATTCGACAAAATGCGGGTAGTAAACGGTACCCTTGCGAGGAGGGCGCTTTCCCCCCGAGCTTGCTAATATCGTAAGATATGAGCCGCTTGTTTGCATTGCTACTTTTGTTGCTATCACTCTAGAGACTGGTATTTCTTTTCGCTTCCACACATCCCCACAGCCCCCCTTATAGACAATCCAAATTTTCTGAAACATACAACTAAGCAAAACTTGTTTAAGCTATATGATTATTTTTTAGATATTATTTCATGTTACAATATCATCCGGTTGTGTCGCAATATGGTCCTTTTGGGATTACCCGGCAGGAGAATATTTTCTTATGTCTAAAGGGTATTTACAAAACCCAATTTTCGGGAGGTGAGCAGAATGATTACCTAAAACATCTTCTACGATTTGCCTTGGCACTACTTCGGTTCGTAGAAGCAATAAGAGCTAGCACCACTTGCTGATTCTACCGGGTTTCTTAAAACTGCAGGGAAAGAAGGGTTATGTTATGTACCATGCAAAAAATCTCATAGAACTACAAGTAGGGGTACACTTGTAGTATTCAGAGCAAAGGTGCAGAAGATCCTGTGAGTGTATTGCACAGACCTGAAGGTAGGGAGTCTTTTGAAGAAGATATTGACATTTGTGATAGCCGCAACCGTTATTTTTTCGCTTTATGTTATCTGGCTCAAATGGAGCACGACGTGCGTGTCCTGTAGCATTGGCGTTTTAGGTTTACCGGTAAGCCAATTTCACTTAGCAATTCTTGCATCAATCGGTTCATTAGTAATCGCTTTAAGTTATTATATCTCTCATAGAGTGCATGCATTCCAATACGTAACACTGACTATCTCAGGAATATCAGCCGCTGTTGCATCCTTTTTGATGATTCTACAAATAAAGAGCATCATCTGTTGGCCATGTATCATTGAAGATGTTTTGTTTTACTTGATCTTTGTCTTAATATGTTTGGAAATGAGTCACCAATTCATAAGGGAAAAATTAAAATTTGGGAGGAATTGAAATGAGAAAATTCCTTGGAAAACGCTGGCAGCGATATGTTGCGGCCTTGTTGACTGTTATTATGCTGGGAACGCCAGCGATGACTGGTTATGCCGCTGTGAATGTGTCCGGTTTAGTGCCTGACAATACAACCTCTGTAGAAAAAATCAATCAAGATTGTAAATCGTGTACAAGTCCTAAAGTTGTTGAATATGCTAAACAGAATTTTGGACTTAGCGCTGAAGTAATTACAGGAGAAAAAGAGCATGATTATCTGAGTTTGTTCAAATCTATTGAAGGTTTTAATAACCTAAAGGAAAAGCTTTCGGTAGTTAGAGTTGTAAAAGTAAAACCAATTAATTATGTTTATATATCTGGAGCATTTAAAGAAACGAATGACACACTTTTATATGCTGTTGTCAATGGTAATAGCAACGAAATATTGATGTTGAACACTATTAAATATGACGGTAGTGATAGTGTATTTGTCAAAGAGTTTTCTAATGAGGGTACAATTAAAGAAAGCAGTATTTCTTTGGCTGAAATAGCTCAAGCAAAAGAGGAACATGACATGGAAATCGATGCGTTCATGAATAAATATGATTCTAAAAATTCATTAAACGCTATTAATTGGAGTTGGTGGTGTTGTCAATTTGCCAGTTATTTAGCATGCTACACGGGGTGTCTGGTATTTATTGAAGCTCCCCCAGTCTATGCTATATGTTCTAATGCGTGTCAGTTCTTATGGAGTAACGGTCTCTGTTCGAAGTTTTAAAATAACCAGAAAATACTTAATTGGAAGCCAGGGCAGGTTTTAGGTCAACACCCGGCTCTGGTAATGTGGACAGACTTTTTCTTACCGGCAGATTCATTGCCGCTGGGCGGTCAGGTCCGCCCAGCGGCAATGCTGCTTTAAGGATGACAAATGGCATATAAATACCACTTTCGGAGATGCCGTGATACCAGAAGTGCAGTCAACTCCGAGAATGTTTGTTACATAAGGAGCGTTGATTTACTAATGAATAAAAGAGAAGAACAATATACAAAAATATGGGATTCACTAACTGTAGGCTTACTATTTTTAGGCCTAAGTTCAGAATTGTCTATGATAATAAATCCTTCACTTGCTTTAGAGTATTTAATTTTAGGAATGCCTTGCATTATCATTGGATTGGTAATAATTATCAGATGGGACACCTATTATGGCTACCGAATATCGACTTTAATGTGGCTCACAATATTTTTGGTAGTCTACTTTATTGTGGCTACAATTTTTTTCTTATTAGAACCTCAAAACATACAAGGAAAAATGGGTTTTTATTTGCTTGATGTGATCACAATAATACTGCTCATCATAATTTTCGTGAAAAAAAGAAATCAGTTATCTGATATGCGTGGGTAAAATAACGTACTCCCCATACGTCTATTTGATTCTTCATACACCCAAAGTATGAAGGAAGCGTTCAGTTGGACATCCTTCATTTCCGTAAGATGTCGACCGATTATTTTTTTCAAAACAAGTTATCGGGAACGTGTTGCTCACAGTACCGTTTAGACTTGGGTATCGTTTGCTGTACCGAAAAACCCCGATGGAGAACCAGTTTGTAGTTAGCATATGGGAACACATGCATACTGTTTTAACAACAAATTGGAAGGAGCAAAAAGGACAAAAATATCATTAAAAATCGAAAAATTAATTGGCAAGTGGCATTTCTTTTCGCTTCTACATATCCCCGCGGCCCCCTTCTAGACAATCCAAATTTTCCGAAACACACAACTAAGCCGCAGGCATGTCAGTGCTTATTGTCAATATTTCTTGTTGGTAATAAAGGATATTACTAGGAAATCACGAAATGTATATTATGACAATATTGTACTCAATGTTAGTTAATTCGTGAAGAAAAAGGGGCTGTTATCGATTGATAGAATATCGATTTACTTGGTGCTGTTTCAGTATATTCCGGAAACTGCCATCCTTGTTGCTATAGGTCTGGTTTTGATCGGATTTAAACCAAAGCTGAAAGAAGTACTGCTTATTGCTGTGGCTGGCTCTTTGCCATTCGTTCTGATTCGCAGTTTGCCGCTGATTCCGGGAACAAATGTTTTTATCCAGTTACCCATCTTGGTTGTCTTAACGACATTGATCTGTAGACTGGATTTTAAGTATTCTGCCTTGGCTTCACTCCTGGGGGCGATCGTTATCGCCTTGGCAGAAAAAGCGTTCAACTTTTTTACTTCCACATTTATCGGCATTTCGCTCCAGCAGGCCTTCCGAGATCTTTATCTGCGTTTGTTATTTCCTCTTCCGGAATACATCTTTTTAATAGCATTGCTTCTATTCTTTACACAACACCGCATAGCGCTTTTTGATATACAGGGATTAAAAGAACTGGAGCAACTGAAACATTATGAACAAAGGGAATAATTTATTCGCAGCAGTTATAGTATTAATCTCAGTCGTGGCTCTGGTTGCTTTAGGCTTTTACCTTCAAAGCTTGATGGGAAAAGCCCATCTGGTTTCTGCAAAACTGGTAGTTATCATTATCAACATCTTCACTGCTATCATCGTGCTGGGATCATTGATTTTAGTCAGGAAACTGTTTTTATTGGAAAGACAAGAAAAACTCATAGAGGTACAGAAGTTTTATTTCGAACGTTTACAGGAACTGGTCACAGTGACAAGGACTCAAAGACATGATTTCATCAATCACCTGCAGGCTGTCTACGCTCTATTAAAAACCGATAGAAATGATGAGGCGCAGAGTTATATAGAAAACCTTTATCATGATATAAGAATATCCGGCGAGATCATACACTTGAGTATCCCGGAAGTGGCGGCTTTATTATTAGTAAAAATGGGTACCGCTTCTTTAAAAAACATCTCCTTTGCAGTGGAAGTTGAATCAAACCTGAAAGGGCTCAGGGTTAAAGCTATTGAGCTGAACTCGATAATCGGAAACCTGGTGGATAACGCCTTTGAGGCCGTAGAAGTTTTTCCAGCAGATAAAAGAACCGTCAGATTGAGAATATTCGAGACCGGCAGACATTTTGTCTTTCAGACCATCAACCCAGGTTTTATAGAGAAAGAACTTAGGATCAAGATATTCGAACCCGGTTTTTCTACTAAATCTGAGAAAAGGGGTATCGGCCTTAGTTCCGTTAAATCGATGGTCGAAGCGAATGGAGGAAAAACCCTGGTGAGTAGCGACAAGGCCCGGGGGACAAAGTTCACTGTGATATTTCCCAAAAAACAAGAGGAACGTAGATATATCTTTCACAGATTGGCTGCAAGCCAGCGGGGTTAGGCTAATCAGTGTCAAACGATATTTTGAATCTTAAAGAAGAACATAATGGTGGTGGTGAGAAAAATGGTTTTAGAAGTGCTGATAGCCGACGACGATCCGGCTGCTGCAGCATACTTAAAAAAAATCATAGAAGAGGTGCCGGGAGTCGAAGTGGTCTCCATCGCCGGGGACGGTAAAGAAACCATCAGACAAGTGGAGATTTACCAACCCGATGTGGTGTTTTTGGATATCGATATGCCGGAGATGAACGGTTTGGATGTGGCAAGGGAATTGGCGAAATCACACCCGAGACTCTACTTTGTTTTTGCCACCGCATTTCCCGATTATGCCCTGGCCGCTTTTGAGTTCTATTCCTTTGATTACATTTTAAAGCCTTTTAATGAAGCAAGAATCAGAAGAACGACCCGTAGCTTGAGGGATAAGATATGCAATCCACAGAACCGGCGCGCCGATCTTATCTTAATCAAATCAGATAAACAAAAGCTGCTGATTCACCAGGAAGATATCCTTTACATTGAAAGCCGCCTGCGCAAAGTTTTCATTAAAACCAAGAAAGAAGAACACCTTGTACCAGGTAGATTATGTGATCTGGAGCAGCAGCTTGATCCCCAGGTTTTCTTCAGGTGTCACAAGGGATATCTAGTTAATTTAATTGAGATCAGGAAAATCGTTCCTTCAGGTCAATCATATAACATCATTATGCACTCTGGTGAAAAAATCTCATTAAGCCGAAAGCAAGAGAAAGTTCTGCTCAAAAGGTTCGGTACGATACTATGATTGCAACCCATATCTTTCTTATGAAATATGAACGGAGAATATCAGAACTCAAAAAAACGATTATTAATGTCCTTTCTCAATAAAAAACCTCAGTTCATTCAACTCACTATTTACCATTAAAACATACCCTCTCTAGCTCCATCAGAATAGTCACGTGTGATATCTTCTGTAAAAAGGGCCGGATAATTTAACAGGTCATCGTTCCTCTGGTAAATTAGATAGTAAGCCAAACCACTAATTACCGGAGGGAGAAACGATGACCCAATATAAGATTACCGTAAATAAGAACATTTTGCACCACCTTTTTTCAAGTAATGATGAAGGAATGAAAGCTCTCTTGAAGCAAATCCTTGACCAGGTCCTAGAACAACAACGTACAGAACAGCTTAATGCAGGGGAATACGAACGTACCGAAGAACGCCGTGGCTACCGGAACGGCTACAAGCCACGCAAATTAACCACCAGAGTTGGAACTATTACTTTAAGAGTTCCCCAGGTTCGGAATGGTGTCTTTTCCACAGACATTTTCAAGCGTTACCAGCGCAGCGAACAGGCTCTTGTGCTTGCTTTAATGGAGATGGTTATCAACGGGGTTTCCACCCGCAAGGTAGCCGCAATCACCGAAGAGCTCTGTGGTACCTCCTTCTCTGCATCAACTGTTTCCGCCCTCTGCAAGAGGATGGACCCTATCGTCAATGGCTGGAACGGGCGACCTCTTTCCGGCTCAGTCTTCCCTTTCATAATCGTGGATGCAATAGTCATCAAGATCCGTGAAAACAACAGGGTGTGCCCTCACAGCGCTCTTATTGCCATAGGTGTTAACGAGGATGGTTACCGGGAAATCCTCGGTATGAAA
>JBMNQA010000026.1:0-7724 GCA_050943895.1 Lawsonibacter sp. | reverse complement strand
GGCCTGAAGATTGCCGAGGTCCCGATCTCGGTCACCTACGACGTCCCCCACAAGCACAAGTTGAATCCGGTGAGTCATGGGTTTGGGGTGCTCGCGAAGATCATAGGGTTGGTTGGGTATCGGCGGCCGCTCCTCTTCTTCGGGATCCCGGGGGGTCTGTTTACCCTGCTCGGGCTCGGGGCGGAGATCTACACCTTCTCTCAGTACTACCGCACCGGGCAGTTTCACTATATCGTCTTTACGGGTGGGTTTGCGGCGCTGATCCTTGGGCTCTTGCTCGTGACGTCGGGGCTGATTTTGAACTCGCTGGTGATGATTACGAAGGGGTCAGGACCGTCGAAGGAGTGTCCATTGTGATTGCGATTGTGCTAGGAACCAGACCAGAGATCATCAAGATGTCCCCGATCATCCGGGCAGCCCTGAATCCCACACAGACTGCCTCTTCGCCCCTACAGAGACCGCACGACCTCGCGACGTCTATTCTCAACTTGGTTGTACAAAATAAGCTATTTCAGGCAAACTAGGATTTGGTGATGGAATGAAAGTTTCTGTTGTGTTATGCACTTATTCTCAAACTAGATATGACGATACTCTCGAGACTCTCGATTCCTTGAGGAATCAGACATATAAAAACCTTGAAATTTTGCTAATCATCGATCGGAGCCTGGAGCTTTATGATAAATATAAGGCCGAAGAAAAACTGCGTAAATGCTCAAACCTGAAGATGGGGCTATCTCAGTTACCCGGTTTATCAAATGCTAGAAATAAGGGGGTTGAGCTGTCAACAGGCGATATTATCGCTTTCATTGATGATGATGCTATCGCCGAGAATGGCTGGATTGCTCAGTTGGTTGAAAGCTACTCTAATCCAGATGTTATTGGTGCCGGCGGTCCTATGAAGCCGTATTGGGCGGGGGAAGCTGCTCAGTGGATCCCTGAGGAGTTTTATTGGACGATGGGATGCTCATACAAGAGTCAAAAGCTATCAAAGCATTTTGTACGGAGTAATTTTGGTTCGAATATGTCCTTCCGGAGAGAGGTTTTTGATCTAGCGGGACTTTTTGATGATAATTTTGGGCTTATGGGAGACGTCATGCGAACAGGCGAGGAGACTGAGTTCTCTATTCGAGCATTAAACACTATAAAAAACTCTAAGATTGTCTTTGACCCTGCTGCTGTCGTGTACCACCGGATATATCCATTTAGAAAATCGCCTTTATTCATCACGAAGCGCTGTTTATGCTACGGCACTGCCGTAGCACAGATAGACGATTCAAAAAAGCAGATTGAAAATACCCTGGAATCTACAGAGTCTTCATTCATGCGCTATTTAGTGAAATCCTCATATATAGATAGAATTTATGAAATGGTAAGACTTCGTGACATACGGAAGAACGTATTGAATCTAATTGCACTGAGTGTTTTGACTTTAACTGTTGGTATAGGCTTTGCAGCCGGGAAAATTAGTGAGATAGGTAATCCCAAAACACGTTCGACAGAAAGGAGGGCCACCGTTCCGTCCTCTCACTCGCCACGAGATGGCCAGAATGTCCCCCAAATGACGATTCCGTTGACATTCCTGGATAAATCTGAGCAACGATAAAAGAGCAATGATGGATCTAACAGATCAGGTTCATTTTAAGTTTTGATCCATTTTTGGGTGATTTATATAATAGTGGGCGTGAAACAGATATTCGCAAATATCGTTCATCTGACGGGAAGTTAACCTTGAATAAAAAAGTGGTAAATAAGCTTATTCTAATCACATCGCTAATACTGTGTATCATCTGGATTTTATTTCTCCAGGGGAATTTTCCTGGATTCCAGGAGTTACGCCATTCAGATCCGCTTTGGTTGGTTCATTCTCTATATCCCGTATATTATGCGATAATCGGTTTTTTCTTGCTGATATTTGCGGTTATGTTTTATTTGAAATGTGACTCACAGACGGTCCATATCTCATACCTGTCTCTGTTATCACTGATTATCTATGGAACTCCATATTTCCTCTCAACTTATGCACGCTTTCCAGACACAATTGGCGTAGCAGGAAATGTTTTAGCGCTTGAAAACGTTTTGTTAAATCAACCTTACTCATATCCCGCAAACTACCCGGCGTCTTACATTTTTTTTAAGTGTATTCACATTGTCTCTAACCTTGACTTGCTTTACTTTGCGCGAATGATTTTTGCACCTCTCTGCTTGGTTGGTATAATTATTCTGTGGTATATCTTTATTTCAAGGCAGGTTAATGTTCAAGTAGCATTTCTTAGTTCAATATTGATAATCCCAACGCAAATCGTAGAGATATCGATAACCCCAAATTCGTTTGCGATATTATTAATGCTGACTGCTCTTATTCTATATTCAGTTCCAAAATCAAAGATTATATTGGGTTCATCGCAAAATGATCCCCACAACCACCAAAAGGATCCGGCGGTTGCTGTCGCACCCGCGCACGTGAAAAAGTACAATTATCGGAAGATTTCCTACAACATATTACTATTCATAGTTATGGTAGTTCTCATTCTCGCTCATCCTGTAAATGCACTTATTTTCCTGGTAATGGTGTCCATATTTTACATCAGTGACAGGGTGTTTGCTACACGAAACTTTGGCATCTCGTTAATGGGGCTATTATTCCTTTGCCTGATCTGGGTATGGTGGTTAGCCAGCATAACTACATCAGGGGAATCACTTGTTCGAACTCTCTATAGGATGATCTCTACCGAATCGGCAGCGGAAGTTGCCGTCCAGTACTCCACAGGAAGCACTGGATTCGTTTATTCGTACATAGATCAGCTATTTGCGTTCAAATATGCCCTGTATGGTTTCTTTGCTCTTCTTCTCTTACTCTATGTCGTGTACGAATATATCCGCTATATAAATAGGAAACACTTCCAATTACCAATAACATTTCTGGCAATATCGGGGATCCTAGTTGCGATAACCATGTTAAATCTGATGCGTGGAGGCACCGATATCCAAAATATTATCAGTAGGACACTGAATTTTGCTATGTACTCACTCTGCACTTTTATTGCTTGTTCAGTATTATCTCTAACGGATCTTAGACCTAAGATTGCTCGTTCTATAAAAATTGTATTCGTTCTGTTTTTAGTTTTCATCCTCCTAACATATCCCGTTTATTCGTTTGCCCGAGACTCCTACATCAATTATCCATCCTCTGAAGGCGCAGGGCGAGCCTTTGAAGCGGAGAATTGCCTGCAGGATGAAAAATTTTATATGGCGAAAAATAAGGCCACTTATTTCCACTCATATATGTATGGTGAAATCACTTATGATGAAATGATGAGGAATTACAATAGCTTTATTTCGGGAGGTAAGGTTTATTCGAATGATTGGTATTCCCTTGGTGTTAAGACATGATAAAGTTGGGTAACCTAGCAGCGTAACGAAAGCTCTGTAAAATTGAAATAGTCCTGGATCTAACCTGAATTAAGACAAAGGAGACACAGGGCTATGGATCCCTTAGAGTTTAGTCTCCTCTCACCATTCAACCACTCGCCGTAACTTCTCCTTTTCGTTAAAACCTGCTACAATTGTCGCCTCTACCATAAGTATATTCACTTCAACGACTTTTACGACCGAACGTCGTGAATATCGATGTAATTTCCGTAACGAGAATGTATCTTTTGCCAATTTAAAGGGATGACGTAAGATCTGCGTAACTCATATGGTGATCTTTCCGTAGTAAGGATCGTTTGTGTAATCGATGGCAAACTGATACGTATTCCCAGGTTTGAGGGGTTGATATACCATATAGGCGAGAATCGCAGTTTTTATCCTCCAATTTTTCCACGTCGAGTTTTTTGAGGTGGTAGTGGAGTGATGTCCCACAAGGAACGTTTACCAACAACCGGTGATCAAGCGAATGGATTGATTCATCGTGGCATGGATCTTGACTATGATCGATCCTGAGAACGAGATTGCTCATCCACCTTTCATTAGTTTCCAAAGGTTCAAAAGAGTAGTTTCTGGTAATGCGGATATTGGCAGTGCAGATGCGAACAGGTATCCCAGTTTACGCCAGCGGTATCGCTTAGTTTCGATGTTTAAGAGAATACTTCTTGCTAACTCATTTTTTCCTAACGCTATGCTACGCCGCGCAAAGTCTAACTTCAATCTCGCAATGTATTCCTTAAGATCCTCTAATTTTGCCGCAGATATCTGCCTTTTCCTTATTGTATCCTCTGCAATTTTAACGAATGGGTGTTCAAAATCGACAATTCGATTAGAAAGCCTATTATCAGACCCTAAGTGGTATATTGTTCCTCTTTGCCAGCTGAATACCACGGGATGTTTCAGGGCAATCTGCCCCCAAAGCAATGAATCCTCAAACATGTTCAACCCAATGCGGAAACCACTGCTTTCCCTGAATATATCCTTAGGAATTCCTACACTCGATGTTAAGATTGGCGTACTGGACATGGCAGCAACCAAAAAATAACTTGGTAACACCCCCTCCCAAGGGGCTGGGGGGATAGAAGTGAATCTGGGACTTTTTAATTCGCTTCGAGTCGTAAAGATCGAATATGCTGTAGCATACAGACCCGCTTCGGGATAATTTTCCCTCAGTCTCATTAGCGTTTCCAGATGTCTCGGCATCCATTCGTCATCCGCATCCAGAAATGCAATTAGCTCCGCCCGAGCCGCTGCGACCCCCTGGTTCCTCGCCGCCGATACCCCCACGCCCTCTTCTTGGATCAACCGGATCCGAGAGTCATCAAACCCTTTAACGACCTCCGCGCCATCATCGGTGGAACCGTCCACCACGATCACTTCGAAGTCCTGGAAAGTCTGGGCGAGAACCGAGTTTAAGGCACGGGCGATGTAAGGCCCCTTATTGTAGAGGGGGATGACGACCGAGATCGCTGGTATATCGGGCATATTAGTTCACCTCGATAGAATGTTTCAGTCCCCTCCTAGCAGAGAAGGTGGTGATCGTCGAGTGTATCCGTGCCCCTGCAAAGAACGCCATCCGGCTGATGATCTGCTTCGTCTCTGTAACATTATGGTTCGGCGGAATCAGGGTTATATTGCCATTTCGGTCCTTGATGAGGGAGAGCACCCGTTGCATAAATTCGTGGTCGTTCGAGTCTGGGTTGATCACGTGGAGGATCAGGTAGACCGGCACCTCTGTTGTCTTGGTTATCCATGGAATGATCCCCGTGGTCGCCTTATCTAGGCATTGTCTCTGGAACTGCTCCTTGCTCTGGATAGATACAGGCGAAGAAGAGCGGGGATCCCTAGAGTGCTCCCGAAGGATCTTTGCCCTTCCTCGTACAATCGCCTCGCATCCTTGGTTCGCATAAGGCCCGCTTTCGGCCAGAGTAAACAGCGATCCCTCCCCATCCATGATTCCTGCTCCCAACATCTCTCTGAATATATCTAGGGGTTCTTACCGGGGATATAAGATTCTTTGCATTTGTCTCCCGGTCGGCAGGCGCTCTAGATCCAATCTTGTTGCCTTCTTGCCGCCTTAATATGGTAATGGAGTGCGCGATCCGTATGCGGTGGAAGCCGCACGTATGGTTCTTGGAAGGGGGCGGGTGGCAATACCCTCTTCCTATTCGACGCCTGTGAGTTCACTATCGAGAAACTCTATATGGCAAAAAATAAAGCCACTCACTCCCACTCATACAATATATGGCGAAATTACCTATGACGAAACGATGAAAAATTACAACATATTTATGACAGAAGTTGAGTTCTATTCGATGATTGGTATTTTATTGATGTAGGATATGATGAAGCTAATCTATTACTACCCAGCAGGAAACAATGCTCCCGCAAATCTAGCGCGTGAATTATTTAGTAATATTTACGCCCGAAGAGATAAGTTAAATTTTGAGATAGCATTGTTTACTAGCAAAGACGATATTAAAACTCAAAAAAATCGCTATCCGGATGCTGATATCCTATCACTCAGAGAGATCAAAACTAGTGACAAAAGCACAAACTCGCTTATTCATATTCCTACAAGTCCTTTTGTAGCTCCAAATGAGAGGTTCCTGCTACACGTTTTATCATTGTACCGGAAGGACCCACTGATTACTAACTACCATGGCGATATTCGTCTCGAGACGACGAACGCATACAAAAATAAATCATATAAGTTGGCCTTAAAATATATCCCCAGCTATGTATTAGTCCCTAGACTATTGCAGAAATCCCAACGTGTTATCGTGAACTCGAAAATGATGTCTGATTTAATACAAAAAAATTATCATGTAGATAGCAACATTATCCCTAATGCTCTCGGTGAGTTTTGGTTTCAAGATCCCAAAAAAACTCTTGACCTAGGTGCCTATCCTACGATTTTTTATCATGGTCGTCTTTCGTACGAAAAGGGGGTCGATATTCTTATTCGGGCATTTGCATCATGCATTAAGACGCTAAATTCGAAGGCAAAGTTATACATTGCCGGGAATGGCCCCCTAATAAAGGAACTGATGGCTTTATCTAATCGTTTAGGAATAGAAGGTAATATTGATTTTTTAGGGTATTTAGATCCTGAAACTCTGAAGGCATTTATCTATACCGCTGATGCTCTGATTTATCCATCACGATATGAGCCGTTTTCTCTTGCAATTTTAGAAGCGATGTCGATGGCGCGGGGCCCAGTTTATTTTTCGAGTAGGGCAGGTATAAGTAACTTTGTTGACTATGGGAGATACGATTTATTGCAATTTGAACCAGAGATTGATTCTATTTATGATGTTATAAAATGTATTCTTACTGAACCGAGGTCAAATAGTGTAATTGCCCAACAAAAAGAGTTCGCTAAGAAATTTTCTTGGAACTGTGTCACACCTCGATATATAGAATTGTATGAAGAGTTTTGTTGATTCAATGTCATTTTATGATGAAGTTGTCCCAAAAGTACCTCGTGGTTGAAGATCCATATTGTTTAGAACGCTCTTACGTGCGAAATAGGAAAATTAAACAATATGCTATTCCGGATCTCCGATACGGCTTCCCATTGGGAGTCACACCTCCGGTGCTCCAGCTCCGTTCCTGTCGGAACATCGCTTGTCGCCACTCTGGGGAGGGTCCGGGAGGGGATGTCCCCCTCCCGGCAAAGACATTTTGGAACAACCACGATAGAGGAGACAAGCACGATCAGATAGGGAACCAGGATTCAGCTAAATTACAGGAGATTTGAAGCGCTATCCCAACAGAAAAAACCATTTCATCAGTTTTTTGAGGGAATCACGAGGGGGCATTACCTCCAAACCAGCAGACTCCAAATAATACCGTCAGAGTTATCAGCCCATGAATTTATATAACAGTGTAGGCAATTATGAGCAATCGTAAGCGCGTTTTGGTCTTTGTACCCTACCCATTTGGCACGATGGATGCAGCACCAAAAGTTCGGGCATATAATATTTACAAGGCCTTAAATTCGCTCTGCGATGTCGTTTTAGTTACTGGCAGCACAATAGGCTTGCGTTCATTATTAAAAAAGAATAGGACAGATATCCCCCATCTACGCAGCCAATCAAGGTTCTTAAACGAACTCTATTATGTGGTAGACAGGGAGCTGATCAGCTCTCTTGATGGTATGTACGTCGAAGCCCTTGCTACCTCCCTCGTTTTGCCTGATTATCGGTTCATGGATTCTATAAAAAATGACAATGTCCCTATTTTTCCATTTATTCGTGATCTCTATTGGAAATATCCAGGAACATTAAAGAAAA
>JBMNQA010000025.1:0-8264 GCA_050943895.1 Lawsonibacter sp. | reverse complement strand
CTCCTCTGCTATTTAAGGGTCGTGCTCTATGGCAGACACCTCGTATGCTAGCAGGAGGTACTTCTTTTTTCAAACAGCATTTTTATTCATTACAGGAATGCTCCTAAATCGGTAATGTTGAAACAGGCTGTAGGCTTACAGACGAAGCCACAACCGCAATGACAGCCGTATGCGTAGGCTGGTAACACTCAGTGAAAACAGCCTCGTCAATCCAAACTCCTGCCGAAATCGTGGATATGGCTGCCGTCTCGTTTTCATAAGTGAAGTAGTCCAAAGTTTCTGAGGCAGCGACAGCACTCAGCTCGGGCAGGAACCATCTTTGTGAGCCGAGCTTGTAATACCAGAGCGAGCGGTATTCTGGCATTGTAATGGTTACCGCTACCGTCCTGCGGATATCTGAGCTCGTATATAGAACAAGCGCCTGCTCCTCGCTGTCATAGGAAGCGGAGCTAACGGTCACCCCGGAAACGGAGAGGGTGCATTTCACCGGGAATCCCGCATCGATACTTCCGTTCAAAGGCTTTGTGAGATGGATTTTAAAGCCATAACACACAAAGCCTGTATCGCGGTTCAGCTTTTCCACCGAGGCCACGGAAATTTCTTCGGTGTCCGGCGCATCCAGGAGAACATAGGGATAAGCGGTATTCCCGGATGCATACTCCTTGTTCAGCGTGTCCAGTTCGGTTATATTGGAAATCCACATCCTTACATTAGAGGCGTTGATGTGGACCGTTTCCGGTCGAACACTCATTCCGGCATAGTTTCGGTGGGTCAGTGCCAGCAGCATCCGTCCGTTGTTCTGCGTCAAAAATCCGATGCGGAAGTCGTTTGTTCGGATAACCGACAGCGTCGTGTTGCCCGTACCAAGCGTGGCTACTTCATGCTCTGCTTCCCAGACATAGCTTCCGTTTTCCTGACAGCAGAGCGCCCGGTAATACACAGAACCGCTCTTGAGGTAGCCGATGATTAAGCCCTGGTCAAGGTCTTGTTCGACGCTGGACTGCCAGCCCTTGCAGGCAGATATCTGGGAAACGCCGGTGGCAAGCAGAGAGGCATTATCGCTGTCGCGCCAGACCTGAACATACAGATTGCCCTTCCGCACATAAAAAACATAAGGGTATTCCTCGGTTTGAAGGTAATACCATTCCTTTTCGGCGTTCATTTTCCACACGCCGTTAAATTCAATCGCCACATCAGTCGCCGTGCCAAGTGTCCACTGGTACTCCCACGGATACTCCAAGCCCGCCGGAAACTTCCGTTTATATATTTTTGCGAAACCGTCGTCCAGACAGATGGCATAAGCAAGAGATAAATCGGATTCACCGGCGGTCTGGCGCACAGCCACATCGCCGAACGCGGGAGCAATATCCTCGTGAATTGGTTCGGAGAGCAGCAAATTGACGGAGGTCTGCGTGGCTACCACACGGAGTTTTGCCATGCTGTCCGTGTTTTCTACCTTGAAGCGGGTTGCGAGTTTTTCTTTCAGCGCTGTCGGTATGCTTCTCATGGGTCGCTCACCTCGCTTGTCGCCGTAATGGTGGCTGTCACCTTATACCAGCCAGCCGCCTGATAATCAAAGTCGCCGAGTTCAGTAATTCTTCCACTGAAAACGCCCTGTTTTACCGAGCACTCAAGTAGCGGAACGCTATCCTCGGCTTCCATCAGCGCGGCTTTCCCAGCTTCATTAACATAGAGAGTCAGCTTATAATGCACGGTCGGCGAACCGAAACGGGTCAGATATTCCGTCCCGTCAAGGGCAGTCTGCACCGTTCGGATGACTTCCTGTGTTTTCCGAAGGCTGACAAAGCGCGTAATGGTTTCATTTGTCTCTGTGTTTTTCAGATAACTCATACACGCACCTCCTGTCTGAGCCGGTCGATGATAATATCCACGACCGAGGACATTTCGCCGGAGGAATTGATGCCTTCCACCCTAATTGTGCCCGTGTGGTTGTAAGTCATGGATGGGGTTCCTGCATAGGCGGGTTCAAGCCCCGCAAAACTCGCTGTTATACCGAAGTCGGTGGGGATAGCCTTTTTCATGTCCTTTTCCACACCCGACATCGCCTTCATAAAGCCCACACCTATACCTTCGCCCATGTTGCCGCCAATTCCCGCGAACACAGTGGAGGGCGAATGGATACCCAGCAGGCTTTTCGCACCATCCACAATACCGGAAAAGAAGCCGCTGACCTTATCCGCAATCCAAGAACCTAGGGATTTGATGCCTTCCCATAGGCCTGTCACGATATTCTTGCCGATTTCAAATACCGCACCGACCGCTTTCCCAAGGCCGACCACAATGGCGGTGATAATCTCAGGTAGCTTTGCCACAAGCTGGGGTATGGCTTTTATCAGCCCAAACGCAAGTTGTATGGTAAGTTCAATGCCCATCTCAATGATGAGGGGCAAGTTGTCGGTAATAAAGTCAATGATAGTCATGATGATTTCGGGCAGGGCGTCAATCAGTTCCGGCAGCGCGTTCAGCAACCCTTCCGCAAGCCCTTGTATAATGGCAAATGCCGCTTCAAGGATTTGATCCATGCTGTCCAAAAGACCCTGCACGATGGTGATAATCGCCTCAACCGCCGCAGGAATCAGTTCCGGTAAAGCGGAACCAAGCCCCATCACGAGGGCGGTAATTAACTGTACTGCCGCATCAATGAGCAATGGCAAGTTATCAATCAGAGCACCTACAATAGTCAACACCGCATTCACAGCAGCGGGGATGAGTTCGGGCAAAAGACTGAGGAGTGTTTCAAGCACCTGCGTAAATAGGTCGACCACCGTGGAGAGTAGTGTCGGCAACAAGTCCCCGATTGCCTTAAGTATCCCGTCAAGGGCAGGCGGCAGAGCCTTGACGATATTTTCAATAACAGGCACGATGTTTTTTATAACGTGCCCAAACGCTTCAACCACATTGCCAATTAACAGTTCAATGTCTGCATCGGCGTTGCCAAGCCCTGCCATCAGGTTACCGATGGCCGACTGCATACCAGCCATAGAGCCGCTGATGGTCTCTGTGGCTTCCTTAGCTGTCGTCCCGGTGATGCCCATTTCGGTTTGGATGACGTGGATTGCTTCGGTCAAATCCGAAAACGAGGACAGGTCATATTTGATACCGGAGATTTTCTCGGCGTCGGCGAGCAACCGCTCCATTTCAGACTTTGTGCCACCATAACCCAGCTTCAGGTTGTCTAGCATCGTGTAGTTTTGCTTGGCAAAACCTTGATAAGCTGTCTGGATGGAGGACAAATCCGTACCCATTTTATTGGCGTTGTCTGCCATGTCCGTGATGGCCATATCTGCAACTTCTGCAGCCTTAGCGGTGTCTCCTCCGAGAGACTGAATCAGGCTTGCTGAAAAGCCCGTGACAGTTTCCATGTACTCATTGGCGGACATGCCTGCCGTTTTAAAGGCATTTGAGGCGTAGTTCTGTACCGTTTGGGAAGCATCACCAAAGAGGGTGTCTACGCCACCGACCAGTTGCTCAAAGTCAGCGTATGCCTCAATGACTTCTTTACCGAGCTTAACGGCGGCCGCTCCGGCGGCAAGAGCAACAGCACCCATTGCCGCGCCGACACCTTTTAACACTCCGCCCAGCTTTTCAAACTTTCCACCGGATTTTTCAGCTTCATCGCCCGACTCTTTTAGTTCATCGCCGAGGTCGTCGGCACTATCCGCTGTTTCGTCCAGTTCCCGTTCCATACCATTGAGTTCGGCTTTGGCGTTGTTAAGCTGAACAACCCAGTTCTGGGTACGACGGTCATTCTCACCGAAACTGTCGGCGGCATTCTTCAAGGCGGACTCAAGGGTGGCGATTTTGTCCTTCTGGGCATCAATTGCCTTGTTCAGAACCTCATTACGTGCTGCAACCGCTGCTACAGATTTGTCCTGCTTGTCAAATTCGGAGGAGACCAGTTTCATCTCACTGCCGAGAACCTTGAAAGACTGGTTTATGTCACGCAGAGCGTTTTTAAATTCCTTTTCACCTTCAAGGCCAATCTTCAAGCCAAAATCCGACATAAATCCACCTCCCTTCTAAACGAGTCCGCTAGGAATAATCTCATCGATCCCATATTCACGCTTTGGTTTTGCCAAACCATGAAATTGTTTATAGACCTCCCACTGGTCGAGCAGATGGCCGAGGGGCATCAACCAGACGTCCTGCTCAGAGCGTTGGAGGAGGGACACGCCGTAAAAAATCAGTCGGGCAAACGTCTCTTCATCGCTTACCCGACCTTCGCGTTTTTTGACGTGATACCCCCAGCGCCTTCTTCCTCGCTTTCAATATGGCGTTTCGTTCCTTTATACATGGCGTCCATGATTGCATTCTTGTATTCACCCAACTCAAGCGGAGAGGTGAGCAATTCCACAGCTTCCTCTGTCAGCAGTTCCTGCTTTTCTGCAGGGTTTTGAAGGTTGTGAATCAGTACCGACTGATTGGCAAGCAGCGTGATGAGCCAAACAATCTCATCAAGCGCCATCTCAAAGTTTTTGGACTTCATCAGCTTTTCTCCTAAATTGGATAGCCCGCCGTACCGTTTGGCGATCTCTTTGGTTGCCCTGGTGGTAAGGAGCATTTCATACTCGGTTTCACCTATTTGTATCATTGCGCTTCTATCATCAGCCATTACTCCTCACCTCCACCGGAAACCGTGAAGACAGGCTCATAAACCTGCGTGTACCAACCAGAAATAACGGAAGCAGGTACGCTTGCATCATCCTCATTGACCTCCGCTTTCCACGGATGCTTTCCGTTGCCGTCCGGTTTATTTCTGCGAAGCACTGTCCCTTCCACGGTGGGTGTGGAAAAGGTGATGCTGTCGCCTTTGGTGGTGAGATTGGTCGCTGGGATGCCAAACACCACACGGTAAAGCCAAAAGTATCGGTATTTGCCGTTTGTCTTCTTTGCCCGAAAACCCACAGCAACAGCATCGCCGCCGTCCTCGCTGCCGGAAACCACCACATGGTTGTCGTCAATTTTTGCCCCAGTCAAATCCTCGGCTGCGGTGATACCGATATCATCGATACCGAGGGAGAGTTTGCCGCTTTTAAATTCCTTCACGATTTCGGCGGGACCGTCGTCCGCGTAAAGGGTCGCCTCTGCAAGCTCGACAGACAGATCCGCTTTCATTGCTTTGGCGAGAGAGACTGGAGTGCCATAGGTTTCTGTTCCATCCACAGCCTCCGTGATTTTTGAGTAATAGAGCTTATCCAGCCCGATAGTAGCCATAAAGATTTCCTCCTCAATTTGTTAATTGATCTCGCCATCAGGTAAACTTGGGTCCAGCATCATGCTGGTTGCCACGTCGATGGCGTAATGGTGATAACCGGTATCCGCCTCATATCCGACATACCGGCGATCTGTTATGGTGAATTCTGCTCCCAAAAGAAGCGATGTTATCTGCCTTTTTCTCCGGAGATAGTTACCTTTAGAAAACAGCGAAATCCGCACTTCTGAGACTTCGATAAGGGGATAATTATCGCCGAAAAGGTCGAACTTGTCCGTCAGCGGGGTCAGTACAAGGTACTCGTCGGGTGGGACGCCGGAAAAAACACCCGTCTCCACGGGGAGAACGGGCGAAAGCAAAGTATTCAGTTTAGCAAGTATGCTCATAGGCCATCCACCTCTGATTCAAACTTCGCCTTCATTGCCGACACCGCTGCAGATTTACTTGACGATTTGGCGGGCTTCAAGAAAGGCTTAGGCGCTTGCCCATGCTTGCCGTATTCCAGAATGTTGGCGATCTTAGCATTATTGCCGCCATCGCTCCTTGGTTCCGCGAAACCAACCTTGACGTCCCAGCCCGAACCGTCCCGCTTCTGTTTGGCGGGAGACAAGCCGAGGGAGCGTTCGAGTTCACCTGTAGAGCGGCTTTCTTCCTTGGTACCTTGCCCGACTATAGAGGAGAGGTTGCTCCTAACCTTTGAAAGAACCACCTCGCCGCCCGCTTCCAGCACCTTGGGAATAATCTCATCGGTTTTTTCAGCAAGGCGGGATAGACGCTCCTCGAAGTCGGTCGGGAGTTTAATATCAACTTTCGCCATTACTTCACACTCCCTTCGACACGCTCGCACAGGCACTCGACGTACATACCACGTCCCCGCACGTCCTCCGCTGAGATAATGCGGTAACGCTCTGTGTCGCAGACGATGATATGTGTCGTGTCAACTGCAAATCCCGGCACTTTGCGGAAGCGGAACAGTGCGGTCGCCTCAGAGAATGCTGCCATGTTCGCCCATCGCTCCGAGCCATGTTTATCTTCTTTATAGGCACGGACAGAAGCGAGAATGGTGTCGCCTGTGGTAAGGAAGCCCTCTGCGTCCTTGACCGGGGCGGCGGTTATGATGTCTATCAAGGTGTTCATTTTTCCATAACTCATGCTCACACCCCCCATATTCTGTCGAGCCGCAAAAGGGTGTTTACCGTGTTCCAGACCTGCTGCCCTGCTTGTATGGAATCAGCGAAAAAACCGCCCGTGCTGCCGTCCCTTGATTCATAAAAATGAGACGACAGCATGATAACGGCTTGTTCTGTGGTAGGCGGCATCTGATGGTCAGTATAATAATTTGCTGTGAGATGCTGATAGCTCTCAGCATAGGACACAGAGGCGGATATGTACAACTGCAACAGTTCATCGTCCGCCGTGTGTTCAAGGATGAGATTTGCTTTGACTTTTTCAAGCAGTGTCATGTCGCCACCGTCCTTTCATTATTCTTCTTCCGGTTCTGCGATAACGACAGTGAAGGTTGCTTCGGGATAGCCGGAAGCCCAGAGGGTGAAGACCTTCGGCGTATTTATGATTTCATCGCATTTTAGCCACATGACGATATCTCCGGCTGAACCACCGACAGCGGCAGCTTCAGTAGCATCAGCGGCTGTAAGTTGAGAGCCGTTGTACTTAACCGCAGAAATATCTGAAAGGCCTGTGGTGATAGCCATGCCGATCCACTTGTGTGTACCCTGTGCCGGATTGGAGCTTGGGAAAGCAATCAACTCAGATACAGGCACAGCTACGGTAATAACACCATCCTGAATGGTGATTGCCGTGACCTTACCTTGATTGGCGGTCAAATCATCACCGGTTGGGGTAGGTATCTTGGCGACAGAAACACTCCATGAATCCGGAATCATAAGCCCTGTATCTTTCAACTTGAGTAGCAGAGCATTGAAATCGTCCTTGACTCCGGCTACGGTAGTAGCTGTGCTGGCAGCTTGGTTAATTGCAGAAGGAAGCCCCGTTACCGAGGCTCCCTCCTGGATTTCAAGTGCTCCGCCGATTACTGTTTTCTCACCACCTTGTTCGGTGTAATTCTTTGTGTTGTAACCCATATCGCACCTCCGTTAGGCTTTCTGCTGGAGAACCTTTACGGCCTCCGGCAGAATCAATTTGCCGTCCACACGTTGGGTGGCAACGAAGCCCACCTGTCCGGTGACAGCGAAGAGTTCATTCAGTCGCTTAAACACACGCCCCTGACGGTCGGCTACCCAGTAATAGCTGAAGTCTCCAAACACAATGGTCTTAGCGGCCGCAGCAATAGTAGGTACATATGCAGAGGTATAAACAGGACGGTTCAAAATGGTGTCAGGCGTACCCGCTTGAAGGGAGGGCTGCCACAGATACTGGCCCTGCCCATCCTTTAACTTACGGATGGCCTTTACAGTAGCATCGTTCATAACAAATACAGCCTTGTTGCGGTAAGGTGCCTTAAGCGAGTAGAACAAATCAAGCACCTCATCCATCGTAACAGCGGTAGCTCCTGCCGTGGTTACGCCAAGCTGTGCACCGCCAGTCGCAGCAAGGATTCCAGTGGGCTTGCCGGAGCCGTCGCCGGTAAAAAAGGCTTCCTCTTCTTTATTACCGATGCGCCTTGCAAACTCTCTGGAAATGTAGGCTTCGAGATTGAACACGCTGTCGTTTAGGAGTTCCTCGGATACCTTGATGAGCGTGCCCAGCTTGTAAGCGCCGATGGACACCTGGCCGAAAGCATCGTCGCTGTCAGGGATGGTACCTTCTTCGTCGATCCACGAAGCCGTGCCCTTGGATGCTACGACAGGAATTTTACGATCACCGGAAGAGGTGGTGATGACGTTTGCCAACCTGCGGAAGACATTCTCCTCGTCGAGGGCTTCCACTAGCAAGCTCGGGGGGAAAAATACCCCTCTCGCAACGGTACCGGGTACCACCCGCATTTTGTCGAATACCAGCTAATGGGACAATAGAGCCTTCACGGATTCTCGTAATTTATCCCTGACGGTAA
>JBMNQA010000024.1:0-9216 GCA_050943895.1 Lawsonibacter sp. | reverse complement strand
CCCTTTTGTCCGGTTATGACTGCCAGACCATGCGGGTAGATGACGTGACCGGGGAGATGGATATCAGCTTAAAGAGCCGCTGCTCCCAGGCGAACAAGGCCAACGCGGATGTGTACGTGTCCATCCACCACAACGCCGGCATCCACGGTGGCTCCGGCGGCGGTATCGTGGTGTACATCAACCCCAGCCACCAGAAGCAGAGCGAAGTGATGCAGCAGGCGGCCTACCGCCACCTGATTGCTCGCACTGGATTGAAAGGGAACCGATCAAGCCCCTTGGCCCAGGCCAATCATCAGGTTACCCGGGAGACAACCATGCCTGCCATTCTCTGCGAGTGCGGCTTTATGGACTCCGCCACGGATACGCCTCTTATTTTAACGGAAGAATTTTCCCAGCAGGCTGCCCAGGGGCTTTGCGACGCGCTGGTGGAAGTGTATGGCCTGCAGTGGGTTCCCTGTGGAGAAGCCCCATTTCCCGATGGAGCGAATCCCCAGCCGGAGGACGAGGAGTATACCAAGTGGAAACGCCATATGGAACGCTATTTGGAAGAGCGCAGGTCGGCTTTGGCCAGCGATTGGGCGGAAGAAGGGATACAAAAAGCGGTCTCCATGGGTATTACAAGTCCGATTGGATATGGGATGATGGACAGACCCAGAGACTTTACCACAAGAGAAGAAACGGCACTTATGTGTGTCAAGGCGGTGGAAGCCGCCGGAAAGGAGGATTAACATGGATTTGATGGAACTGGGTGTGGCGGCAATCCCTGCCATCACCGTACTGTGCTACCTGGCCGGGTGTGTGTGCCGGGCAAGTAACCTGGACAACACTTGGATTCCGGCGGTGCTTGGAATCCTTGGGGCTGCGTTGGGCGTTGCGGCAATGTGGATGATGCCGGAGTTTCCCGGGCAGGACTACATAACCGCTGCGGCCATCGGAGCCGTGAGTGGATTTGCGGCTACGGGGATCAATCAGGTCATGGTCCAATCCCGCAAGCGCCAGGAGAACGTGGTATGAATTTTGACCAGGTGGTGGCGCTTTGTTCGGCGCTGGGGCTCAGTTCCCTGGTAAACTTTTTTGTGCAGCGTCACTTTTCCAAAAAAGATGAGAACACCCGGAAACGCATTGTTGCCCAGAACGAGGCCCAGGAGCGGCGCGATCGGGAACGAGCCGAGCGGGAGGAAAAGCGGGAGGCGGAGTTCCGGGACCTGCGTGGCCAGGTAATGGTAGGGCTGGAGACCATCAAGCTGCTGTCCTATGCCCGGGTCGCAGAGGAGGCCGAGCGCCTTTTGACCAAGGGCTTTGCCACCCCAGCCGAGCGCAAATATCTTCAGGAACTCCACGACAATTATAAGCGCCACGGCTGGAACGGCGATATGGACGAGCGTATGCGAAAGGTGTTTGCCATGCGCACCGATCGGCCGAGAACGTAATGGGGCGCCTTGGCACAACTCCGGAGAGAAACAATTCTGAAAAAAAGAAAAGTTCGCCCGGCTTTTCACCTTTCTGGGATGGGCCGGCGGACAAAAAGAAAACCGCTGAAACTCCTTATTGTCAAGGGTTTCAGCGGTTTTTTGCTGTCTTACAGGTGAAATCAGGATGCCGCAGGTTCCAGGGCAGCATCCCAAACCCAAATCGCAATCCAGGGGAAGTGGTTGCGGTTTGGAGAGGAGGGGCCACAAAGTGCACTTGCTCCGACTGATAAAATAAGTCGGAGCAAGCGTTTTGACGCTTGCTCCGACGTGGCAGCGGGAGAAGGATTCGAACCCTCACAAACAGAGTCAGAGTCTGTCGTGCTACCCTTACACAATCCCGCTATTTTTGTACCGCTTGCGAGCACGAGAGTTATTATAGCAAACAAATGGAAAATGTCAAGAGGGAATTTTCAATTTTTAGCGGGAAGCGACGGTTTTCCCCCAAAGCGTTGGAAGCGAAGGAAAACCGGCGGACATTTGTGTAAGGGAGAGACACGGGTTCTCACCGGAAAAGGCGGACGCGGCTGGGTATTTTTAGGCAGAGGGAGGTTGCCATGGCAGGAGAAAGACCGGATTCTGCTCCACCGCGGGTGCAATGGTGCATTGCGGGTAGGAGAGTTCAATTCCCTCCTGGGTCAGGCAGTAGTCTTGAAGGGGGGGCTTTTTTGCCAGGTCCTCCCAGTTGTTTTGAAAAAAACGGGTCCCTTTTTGCTGCTCCTCCCGCCCCAGGCGGAGAATTTCCTGGACTATGGTTTTGCGCCAATTCCGGTTTGCGGCAAACAAATCTTTGAGCGGGAGTGGGGCGCCCTCTTTTATCTTCCACACGTCACCCCACTGTACCCGGCTGACCTTCTGCTGCTTGCGTACCTCCTCTCCCGTGAAGCGGAGGCTGAGTAGCCCATTCTCATAATAGGCAACCTCCCCCTTTAGAAACCCGCTCCAGGGGGAAAAGGGCCGACTTTGCCTGCGCTGTTCGGCCAAGTCCAGACAGGCCCACCAGTACACCTCTTTCTCCCAGCGGGAACTCCATTGACGCGCCATCCGGGAATAATAGCGGCTGATTCGTTTTCCACCAAAGCCGGCCCCCAATAGCTCCGGCCAGAGGATGGAAAACGTCAAAACAGGCTCCCCTTCCAGCGTTAAGGTCCGATGCGCCTCATGCCAGCGAATGGGAAGCGACACTTCCCCGTCCAAGGGTTTCCCTTTGCGTTCCATGTACCTGTCCCCCAATCCTTTTTCCCATCCTATGCCAAAGAGGGAAAGTCGGTTCGCAAAGAGGAAAAAAGAGCGCATTTTATGGTTTACTTTCACATTTTAGTCTGTTAAAATATTGGGAGGAAACGTTGTCCCCAGCTGAGCGTCCGATGGTCGGACTGCTTTTCAACATGCCATGGGTAAGGCGTCCCCCGTTGGGGGGAGAAAGGAGTGTTCCATGTCTAAGTTTTTGGATAAACCGTTTAGCAACACCTTATATCGGGCCATTGCATCGCTGAAAGATGAGGAGGAGTGCCGCAAATTTCTGGAAGATTTGTGCACGGTATCGGAACTCAAGGCGATGGAACAGCGGATGGAGGTGGCCATGCTGCTGGACGAGGGGCTCATTTACAGCGAAATTTTAGAGCGGACAGGGGCCTCCAGCGCCACCATCAGCCGGGTAAACCGCTGCCTGCACTACGGAGCGGACGGATATCGCACCATCATTCCCCGGCTGAAGGAGCAATCGGAATGAATAGTTACCACATGTTGGCCGGGTGCTACGATGCGTTGACCTACGACGTTGCCTATCCCCGTTGGTGCGATTACTTGGAAAAGCAGTTTCAGCGCTGGAAACTGCCTGGGAAAACGGTGCTGGATCTGGCCTGTGGTACGGGGTCCCTCACGTGGGAACTTGCCCGGCGGGGCTATGAGATGATTGGCGTGGATCTCTCGCCGGACATGCTGGCGCAGGCAACGGCAAAACAGGCAGACGGGGTGGACGTGCCCCCTATTTTCCTGTGCCAGAGCATGGACAAACTGGATCTGTACGGTACCATTGATGGCTGCGTCTGCTGCCTGGACAGCATCAATTACGTGACCGACCCCAATAAACTGCGCCGCGCGTTTGCCCGGGTCCATCTGTTTTTGATGCCGGGGGGCGTGTTCATCTTTGATATCAACACCCCGGAGAAACTCATGGGGTTGGATGGACAGGTCTTTTTGGACGAGACGCTGGACACCTATTGTGTCTGGCGGGCGGAGTATTCCAAGCGAAGCCGAGTCTGCTCCTATTATATGGATCTGTTCCGGCTGGAAGAGGAGACGGGAAACTGGGAGCGGGGGGAGGAACTCCACCGGGAGCGGGCCTACACCCTGGAGGAGTTGACCGATTACCTGAAAGAGGCGGGATTCACCCAGATCCGGCTCTACGGGCAACTCAAAATGCGCCCGCCGTTGCCTGGGGAGGAGCGGGTTTTTTTTGTGGCAAGAAAGGATTCCTAAACCATGAGTGATGAAATTGTACGCGCAATCACAGCGGACGGTCTGGTGAAGGCGGTGGCCATTACCGGCCGGGATTTGGTAGAACGAGCACGGCAGATCCACTGCCTGCTCCCCATGGGGACGGCGGCGCTGGGCCGGGCGCTCATGGGCGCCTCCATGATGGGGGACATGCTCAAGGAGCAAAATGGCGCCCTGACGCTGCAAATCAAAGGGGGCGGCCCATTGGGAACGGTGCTGGCGGTCTCCGATTGCCAGGGAAATGTGCGGGGCTACGTGCAAAACCCCCATGTGGAGTTGATGGAAAAGTACCCGGGGAAACTGGATGTGGGGGCGGCAGTGGGCCAGAGCGGAACGCTGACGGTCATCAAGGACATTGGGTTGAAAGAGCCGTATATCGGGTCCATCGGCCTGTTTTCCGGGGAAATTGCCGACGATTTGGCCATGTATTTTGTGGAGAGCGAACAGATTCCCACCGCCTGTGCCTTAGGGGTGCTGGTGGGGACGGACCAGAGTGTGGTCAGCGCCGGCGGCTATCTCATCCAGCTTCTGCCCGGTGCGGAGGAAGAGATCATTTCCAAGATTGAGCAGGGAGTACAGCGCACTGGTTCCGTCAGCCACGTGCTGGAGCAGGGAGCGGATGGAGAGGGCCTTTTGCGCAGTGTGCTGGCCGACTTTGACGTGGAAATTCTGGAGAAACACCCGGTGGAATACCGCTGCTACTGTTCCCGGGAGCGGGTGACCCGGGCGTTGATCAGCATGGGCAAGGGAGAGTTGGAGTCTTTGCTGCACGACCAGGGAGAGGCGGAATTGACGTGCCAATTTTGTGACAAGGTGTATCGATTCAGCAAAGAGGAGTTGCAGGACCTGGTGTCCTCCCTGTAAAGTGGAGTTTGTGGAGGCGCCGGCAAGAGGAAAATACAAAGAAAAAAGCAGCGGGAGTGATTTCCCGCTGCTTTTGTTTGTTGTAGGTTATTTTCCGCTGTTGGTCAGGGCCTCCAGCACATTGTAGCGCTCCATATCAAATTTCTTGCTCATGGCCAGAGCTGCTTCCATGTCCAAATCCACAATACGGCCGTCCTGAGTGGCAATAATGCGGTTCCCTTTTCCTTCCATCAGGGCGTTGACCGCCTCGTATCCCATACGGCTGGCCGTCTCTCGGTCCCGGGCAGTGGGGGACCCGCCCCGCTGGATATGTCCCAAAACGGTGACCCGGGGATCGATGCCCACTTCTTCTTGAATCCGCTTGGCAATCTCAAAGGCGCTGCCGGCACCTTCTGCCACCACCACCATGTAGTGGGTGGTACCGGCCAGACGAGCCCGACGGATTTTTTCCACCACGTCGTGTTCAAAATCCACAGGGCGCTCTGGAATGAGTACCGCAGTGGCGCCCACCGAGATCCCCACGTACAGGGCTAAATAGCCGGCGTGACGCCCCATCACTTCCACCACAGAGCAGCGCTCATGGGACTGCATGGTGTCCCGGAGCTTATCGATGCACTCCACTGCGGTATTGCAGGCGGTGTCAAAGCCGATGGTATAGTGAGAACAGCCGATGTCATTGTCGATGGTGGCTGGAATTCCAACCACGGAGAGGTGCTGCCCAGCTTCTGCAATCTGGCGGGAGAGGGCCAGAGCACCCCGGAATGTGCCGTCGCCGCCGATGGCGACAATGCCGTCCAGCCCCAGAAGTTTACAGGTTGCAATGGCCTTTTCCCGGCCTTCGGGCTGCATAAATTCTACGCTTCTCGCGGTATAAAGAATGGTACCGCCCTTGTTGATAATATGGCTGACGCTGGAACTGTCCATCCGGATAAAGTCGCTGTTGATCAGTCCGCTCCAGCCTCGGCGGATGCCCACGCATTCAATGTTTCGACTCACAGCAGTACGAACGACACTGCGCACGGCCGCATTCATACCAGGGGCATCTCCACCACTGGTCAAAACGCCAATCCGTCTCACCTGACTGTCCATAGTTTGGCCTCCTTTGGTCATGCGGCTGTATAAGCCAGCGGATAAGTGGCAATTACGCTGGAAAATATTATGTCATCATTAAATTGGAATGTCAAGGACGGGGGCCGTTGATTCCAAAAGACGGTATAGTTTTACCAGTAGTGTCTGCAAAAGCCAGAAAAAAATTTACGGTAAAATTTGAATTCCCTGTTGACAAGGAGCGATAGGTTTAGTATAATAAGCAAGCCGTCGCAAGAGCGGCACACCGGGGAGCATAGCTCAGCTGGTAGAGCACATGCCTTACAAGCATGGGGTCACAGGTTCGAGCCCTGTTGTTCCCACCACTTTTTCCCTGTCCCCCTGGGACTACCTGGCTCGGTAGTTCAGTTGGTTAGAACGCCGGCCTGTCACGCCGGAGGTCGAGGGTTCAAGTCCCTTCCGAGTCGCCATTTGCCTCTGTAGCTCAGTTGGTAGAGCAGAGGACTGAAAATCCTCGTGTCGTTGGTTCGATTCCGACCGGAGGCACCATCCCCCGCTTAGATTTTCTTTGCGGGGGATCCATAAATGCGAGTGTAGCTCATCTGGTAGAGCGCCACCTTGCCAAGGTGGAGGTAGCGAGTTCGAGCCTCGTCACTCGCTCCATTTTTTTGGAGCGTTTCGCTCCAGATGGTGCCATAGCCAAGTGGTAAGGCAGAGCTCTGCAAAAGCTCCACTCCCCAGTTCAAATCTGGGTGGCACCTCCAAGATAAGTTGACAAGTTCTGAAAAGAACTTGTCAACTTTTTTATTTTCAAAATTTTTGAGAGAAAGGAGAATCTCGGCTATAGGTTTGAAATGTGTGCAAGTGGAAAAAGCCTTGGAGTAATATCTGATTGGCTTTACGAGCAAGGGGGTTCTCTCTCAAACAGAAAAGTGCCGTTGGAGCAAAGAAACCACCGGCAAGTTGCTCAAGAATGAAAAATACATAGAAGCTGTTCTGCTGCAGAAAACCTATGTGAAGGTCTGTTTTCGGAGTAACAAGTTAAAAATGTGGGAGAGCATGAACATTTTCTATATCGGGATTAACCATCCAGCAATTGTGAGTAGGGAACTATTGGAGAAGGTAAATGGAAAAAGAAAGTGAGATACTATAGAATGAAAAAATATCGTTACCTTGTAAAAAATGGAATTAGACAATTTATCTTTTATAAACACAGAAATTATTTGTGTATTTTATTGGCCTTTTCTGTCATATTAATGGTTGTTTGTTCTGATTGGAGCAATATAAAAGAAGCAATATGTACTATCATATTGAACAGCTGCATATGCGGTAGACCAGCAGATTACGAGAGAATGTGCAAAACAGGCAGAAAGTACGGCTGTTCCACAGCAAAGTCCACATGAGGACAGTGTAAACTCCACGCTCTCACAGCGAGAAACAAGCGAGATCGCCGTTGAGGATATTTCTGCTGTTATTACCACCGACAGCGCAGAAAACAGCGAGAAACGCCACGAGAGCAGGCAGAGCAAGTCCAACTTTGCGAATGTAAGCATACTGTGAGCATAGAGAAACGGGACAGAGTAAGCATAAACCAACAGGAAACTTTTTAGGGGGTGATTTTATGGAGATTGAAAAAATTGCAGGGTTGACCACAAAGCAATCCATTTTTCTTATTGAGTATGCCAGAACAGATAACCTCGCTCACGCTTGCAGAGAAGCCCATATTAACCGAAATACGGGCTATAAGTATTTGCAGAACGAGGACTTCCAGGCCGCTTTGCAGGATATGAAAGAGAAAATCGTCAATGCGGCGTGGACGAAGTTATCCAGCAGTTTGGAAACGGCAGTTGAAAATGTGGTTGCGGTGCTGAACGACCCAAAAGCGACCATCAACGCCAGATTGAGGGCAACGGAGCTGATTTTTAACTACACCTCACGCTATGCAGAGAGCCGGGATATTTTAGCGAGAATGGAGCGTTTGGAGGAATGTTTCAATGCAGAGTAAAGTCCTCTTGAAAAAACTGAAACAGATGGAGCGGAAAGCCAACGGCAAAAGGCGGCAGTATGTCTTTTTCGGTAATCCAAGCCGGGCGGAGTTGGCAAAACTGCCAGAGGGCGCAAGGGTTATTATCTTTGTCGGGGAAGATGAAATCCCAGACTAAAAAGGGCGGCTACACAGTAGGCAATACTGTATAGCCGCTCTCTTTATGTCACTATAATGTCATTCCGTTTCATACATTTCATCAAAATCAAGCCGCTTAAAGGTAACTAAAACACCGTCGCAAGTGTTTCTATCGGCTAAATTTTTCATATTCCGCTCTGTCGGCCTTCTGCCATTGTAGACCTCCAATAAAGGACGTTTTTGAATAATCTGCATAAGGGGCAGAGATTGCTCTATGGGGTCAAATATAATCAATGCGCCGTGATACTGCTTACTGCGCTTATCCATATCCAGTTCGTCTTGTGAGGGGATTTTGTCAACATAGAGTTTCATAGCAGGGCATTTTTTGATGATGTACTCCAACTTTGCAACCTCTTTGCTTGATGCGTTTTGGCGGTTCGGCTCTTTATCAAGCACAAATAACTTTCGGGGTCTTGCTCCCATTTTTTAGTCCTCCTTATTTTTCTTCATCCTGCAAAGGATTGAAGATAATTAACATACCATCGCACAGCGGATAGCGGCTTGCGGCAAGGATAGCGGAGCGAGAGGGCATAGAGCCGACATAAACATCTAAAAAGGGTCTTTGCTCTACTATCCGCATGATGCTCTCCACCTGTGCGCTACGCCTTTTTTCTCTGCTTTCTTTTAGGTCAGCCCATGTAAATCTACTTTTCATAGGGGTAAAACTATATGGCTTGATACAGGGCAAGCACGCCATTTACAAGGTCGGTGAACTCGCCGCGGGTAATGGGCGTATTAGGGTTAAAGTTTGCAGTATCTTCAATCCAGCCGAGAGCAACGGCTGTTTTTACAGATTTCAGCGCCCAGCCGTCATAGTGTATAGATTGCAGGGCATAGTCCTGCGCCGCGACAAAACGAGTCAAAACGGTGAGAATGTGCGCCCATGTCAAGCGGCTGTTTGGGTTAAAGTTTCCATTACCAACGCCTGCTACAATTCCGGCATTGGCAATCGTGGAAACATAGCGGCAGCACCAACTATCTTTAGGCACATCGGAAAAGACGCTTTCCGCTGTATCGTATTTTTCCAACGTATCATTATCTAACAGGCGGTAAATAATGGTTGCCATCTGCCCTCTTGTTAAGTAATCCTCCAAATGAAGAAGTCCGTCACCATATCCTTGCAACACTACGGAGCGGGAAACATCAATCACAGCG
>JBMNQA010000023.1:0-9271 GCA_050943895.1 Lawsonibacter sp. | reverse complement strand
ATTTGCCGAAAAACCTAACTTTTCCAACTAAACTTTAGGGAAAAGTTGTCCAAACAAATAGACATACTATAATATAATAAATCTACCTAAATTAAAAATCTATATGCCTATGAAAAAACAAATGAACCTAACCACAAAAACATGCTGATATGATGGTCACAACATCAAATCCACATGAAAGACCAACTTTTTATTAATCTAAAAAAACCTTAAAGAAGTATGAATAAAATTTTAAAGTTCGTAAGAATTATGAAGATATCGTGCTTATTGTTTTTTTCTACGATATACATAGTTTTCGCTACCGGTTCATACGTTCAAACCGTAGCGGACAACGAATCCAATTTGGTATCCCAACAACAGTTGACCGTTACCGGTACGGTCGTTGATGAAGCCGGGGAACCTATAGCGGGCGTAACTGTCGCCGTAGCCGAGACAACTATTGGCGTCCTGACTTCAATTAACGGCACATACACTATCAATGTTCCCAGTAATACATCAGTATTAAGATTTTCCTTTGTGGGATACAATACCCATGAAATAACCGTCGGCAACCAAAGAGTGATAAACATCACACTGGCCGAAGAGAGCCAATTGCTTGATGAGGTTGTTGTTGTCGGTTACGGTGTCGCGAAAAAAGAATCTCTTACCAGTGCTATATCGGTAATCAAGAGTGAAGATATAGTATCAACAAAACAAGTTGACGTAATGGCCACGCTGCAGGGAAAAATCCCGGGGTTACTTATTACCCAAAAATCCAGCACACCGGGAGCTTTCGACAATCAGGTTTCCCTGCGAGGATATGGCGACCCCATTGTGGTAGTTGATGGCGTTGTTAGAACCGCTACAGCCAAAGACTCACAATGGAATTATGACAGGACCTCGGGTTCAATATATTTGGCGCAAATGAACCCTGATGATATTGAAAGTATTACTGTACTAAAAGATGCTTCCGCATCAATCTATGGTTTAGGTGCTGGAAATGGTGTTATCCTTGTGACCACTAAAAAGGGAAATATCAGTAAACCAACCATAACCTATTCAACCAATCTTATGTATGGAAAACCCACGGGTTGGCCCGAAAGTGTTGATATAGTAACCTATCTGAGGTTGAAGAATGAGATGGCCGCCAACTCTAAAAGAGCCCAAAAATATACGGAAGAATTTATACAACACTACATTGATGGAGATGAAGGGTATGTTGACACTGACTGGTTCAGGGAGGTGTATAAAAACAGTTCATTCTCACATAATCACAACTTATCTCTTAGAGGGGGAAACGAGCAAACTCAGTATTACCTGAGCGGAAACTACACTGATGATGGCAGTCTGTTCGTTGCGGACAGTTACCGTAATCAACGTTATTCTTTCAGAGCGAACGTGACCACCAATATAACAAAAAATCTGACCGCGACGTTCCAGGCAAACATCTATCACATGATAGACAACAAGTTTGATGGAAACTTTACCGGCATGAAGTTCTATTATGTCGCGTTGGCGGATCGTACGGTAGCTCCCAGGGTTCTTGGCGATCCTCTCCACTGGACCTATATGGCAGATTCCGAGGGACGAAATCCTGTTGCGATGTCAAATGACGAAAACAACTATTCAAGATCATCGACAAACACCTTCAACAATAACCTCGACATCACTTACAACGCTCCGTTCCTTTCCGGTTTGAGGATCACCGCTTCAGGTGCGTTTGACCATACAAACAACCAAAACAACACTCTTACGAAAAACTTTCCAATGTATAACTATTGGACCAATGAACTTGCCGGATATAATGTTGACAGAAACAGGTACTCTGAAAGTTGGAGTAAAAGCATACGACTCTATGGCCGCACCCAGGCATTGTACTCAAAATCAATCGAAAGTCACAATATGACTGCCATGATTGGAGCTGAGGTCACAAAAAACAAAGGTCAAAACATATCCGCGAGAAGAGATTTCGGTGATTTCTTTACACATGCTACTATTAATTCAGGGGATGCGTCAACAGCTACCAATAGCGGTAGTCGTTCTGATATCGCCACAGCAGGTTACATCGGTCGTGTCACATATGATTATGCCGGAAAGTATCTTATTGAGTTAATGGGGCGTTATGATGGAACATATGTTTACGCTCCCGGAAAACGTTGGGGATTTTTCCCGTCATATTCTTTGGGTTATCGCATCTCAGAAGAGAAATTTATCAAAGACAATCTGCCTTGGTTAAATAATCTGAAACTCCGTTGGTCTGACGGATATACCGGAAGTGTCCAGGGTAGCGCATACGCTTACTTACTGGCATATTCATCGAGCGGCAACTATGTGTTCAACGATGGAGGACAGATTCAGGGATTTTATAACAACTCTGTCGCTCAGACTCTTCTTTCCTGGGCTGACATCAGAATGATGGACTTCGGTGTTGACTGGGATTTTTTCAGGAGTAAGTTTGGCGGTTCGTTTGATATCTTTAAAAGAGTTACTTCAGGGATATCGGGGAAAAGCTCAGAATCTATTCCCGATTTTTACGGGGTGTCTCTGCCGAATATGAACCTGAACGAATCCGAAAACGTGGGATTGGATGTATCTTTGACTCATAGGAACACTATTGGAAAATTCAATTATAACGTGGTGTTCTCCGGTACATATGCCCGTTATAGAACAACCTATCTAGAATCAGAAAAAACAAAAGTCTATACTTCATCCATGAACTACTATACAGGCCATACCGAGGGCAGGTGGAGCGATGCCAGATCACTGGGCACCTATAAATGGTCAGGCGGGCAATTCTCGGGTTGGGAGGAGATCAACGCCTCCCCGATATGCTACGACAACAGGACAGCCCAGCAACAGATGCTACCCGGAATGTATAAGATAGATGATCGTAACGGAGACGGAATAATTACCTCAAGTGACTATTATTATACCTGGAGTGAGTCCAACCCTCCATTGCAAATGGGCTTGATGATTTCAGCCAATTGGAAAAATTTTGACTTAAGCATGAACTTCACTGGTGCCGCATTGGTAAACAAGCAAATAATGTTATCAGGTCCCCACGGATATGGTTTTTTCAATAATGTTAACGAGCTTTATCTTGATCGCTGGCACCTGGCGGATGGTTACACCGATCCCTACGATCCAACCGCGGAGTGGATCCCCGGTTATTGGCCCGCACTCGCGGTCAGTGGTTCGGCATTCAACAGTTACTCTCATGCCACATATGGCAGCAATCAACCTTACACTGTCGTAAATGGATCTTTCATAAGGCTTAAGGGTCTTAACTTGGGTTATTCCTTGCCTAAAAATATAGTTTCCAAGGTTGGAATGTCGTCTGCCCGTATCGTACTCAGCGGCACAAACCTGCTTACTGTTTGCAACGAATTGCTCAAGCCTTATGACCCCGAAGGCAGGGGAGGTGAATGGATAGGTGGTTATCCTGTAATAAAAAACTATACCCTTGGTATCAATGTTAACTTCTAATTACGATGGATATGAAAAATAATATATTTTATGCGATTTTGTTTTGCTTGTCATTCGGACTTTTCTCGTGCGAGACCACGTTCGATAATCTTGAAGGAGATTTATCCAGAATGACCGGCGAGGATATGGTATCTACATCGGCAGGAATCGAAAGGCTTCTTTCTTATCTCTACCAACAGATACCTATGACTACCTGGGCATCAAGTGACAAAAGCACCCTTGATGCGACCGACAATTTCACGGCGTCATACGGTGGCCGGCCCACAAGTTTCTGGTCTTATAGCGTTATCAGGAGCATAAACAACTTTATTATTCAGATAGGAGAGGCAAAAGATAAGAATATCATTTCGGAATCTGAATATCAAACCGCTTTGGGCGAAGCTCTCTTTATCAGAGCATACTGCTATTTCGCATCGGTAAGGTCTTACGGTGGAATTCCCATTGTAGGCGAATCACTTGACGACAAATATGATGGTGCCGGCAATGAAGGGCTATACATACCCCGAAGCACTGAAAAGGAGAGTTGGGATTTTGTGTTGAGTGAACTGGACAGAGCTATTGCCGCCTTACCTGAAACAAATACAGGAGGCAGGTACAGAGCGGACAAATGGGCCGCTCTGGGGCTGAAATCAAGGGTTGCCCTTTATGCGGCTTCGGTCAGTAAATATTGGAACAATGCTCCAATTGAATCTTCCTATACAGCCGTATCAAAGCAACTTACCTATATGGATCCTTCATATGCCAATGGATATTATGATCAGTGTATTGACGCATGCGAACAGATAATTAGTTCGGGGAGATTCTCTCTCTACATGCCAATGCCCGCTAGTGTGGCCGAAGCAACACACAATTATCATGAGCTCTTTATGAGCAGACAGGATTGTGAGTGGCTTTTTGGAAGAAGTTATAACAACGGGGTGGCGACCAGTTCAAACGGTTTCGATGCCAATAATTCTCCAACCCAGAGTCACCCATCTGGTTACTGGCAATGGGGAAGAACCTCTATTACGCTTGACATGGTTGATGCGTACGACAATTACGATGTGGCTTTTGGTGGTGTTGATGGAACTATCAACACACGTGTTGATGGCGATGAAACCTTCTATGTTGCCCAACCAAAAGTCAACTTCAATCCGTCTATTGACTACATTAAGTATGATTCCCCGGATGCTCCATTCGTAAATAAAGATGCCCGGTTCCAAGCTTCGGTAATCTATCCTGATTGCCAGTTCCGCGGTATTACGATAAAAATTCAAGGCGGTATTATTCCCCCAGCAGGGGATCCTACGTTCTATGTAAATGTTTCCCATACACTTAACGGAATTACCTATTGGACTTTTGGTGCCGAATTGACAACCGATTGTTCCGGATTTTTCAAAATGGACGACCTTCCCCAGTCGAACTGGTACAGTACCGGCTTTGGCATACGTAAATATCTTGATGAGAGCAAGCCTATCGACTATAGCCAGAATCCTTGGTATGACATCCGCTTTACCGAAATACTTTTGAACTATTGCGAAGCACAGGTTGAAAAGAACGGAACCAACGCCGGATTGTCCAAAACCTATTTAAACCAGATTCGCAGGAGAGCCTATTTCCTGGATGAGCGGGAAGCAACATTGGAAAACATTCTCAAAGAACGCAGAATTGAGCTGGCGTTTGAGGATGACAGGCAACAAACGTTGCACCGTCGCAGGGAATTTGTCGCAGCAGGCGTGAGAAAACATGCTCTTGTCCCTGTCGTAGACCTGAGGGGTTCCGAGGCAAAGTGGATATTCGTACGCGCTAACAACTATCCTTACGATACGGACAAAACAACCGGTTTGACATATCTTCCAATTGAATATTATGGAGGCATTCCAAATTATGTTGTTAATAAAATAGATCCTAATCCTATTCAAGAATAACATTTAATATGTAATTATTATGAAAAAATTATTATATATAATACCATGCATGGTGATAATGTTAACATCATGCGATTGGTTTGTGCTTGACAATCAAAGTGACTATGACGCCTCAATCTACGGATCCATATTCGATTCCGGTACCGGTGCGCTTGTTCCCAATGAGTTGCCAACAAACTACAGCTCCATTACCGTTTATGAGTTGGGTTGGGATGCAGAGGTGGCGCAAAGCTGGAACATGAAACCTAATGGGACATATAGAAATAATCTCATTTTTTCCGGAGATTACAAATTCTATCCGGTTTTATCAAACTATTACCCTGAAGAACAAAATTTCACTGTCGTACCGGGGGAAAATAAGATAGATTTTACCGTAACTCCCTATGCGCGGATTGTTAATCCGGAATTTTCTTACGACGCCGCAAATGAGAGAATTGTTGCCACTTTCTCTGTTGAACATGGCGATCCAACAAGAACTTCGCGTATTGATACCAGATTATGTGTTTTTCCGGACAGATTTGTTGGCCAACAATTTAATTCATGCAAAAATGTGCCAGGATCTGCCGCCAATAATGTTGTTGCGGACGGAACTACCAGAATTACTGTATATGTGGACACCAATTCACCCCTTGCTGAAAATGACCAGTTCAAATATACCCGAACCCACTACATTAGAGTAGCAGCGGTAGCGACCGGGCCTGGAGTGAACACCTCGAAACGCGCCAATTTTTCACAGGTTTATGCTTTATCTTCAGACTTTAGTACAATTACTGAAGTTACGGATTGGTAATTTTTAAGTGAATTTTGTTTTATTCTGTTAAAGTCTCCCGATCAGGTTATACGACAAAATACCTGACGGGAGATACTTCAGAATTTCAATAAAAAACAGCAATAGTTTTATTGCGAAATTTTCGGATAAAATATTTAAAACAATTTCTATCAAGCATTTCAATAAAAAGTAAAAAATACATAAAAATTTGAGACAATTGTGGAAATTGAACCTGAATTTTTAGAGAATAACAGCCCTTGGGTTAGTTGTTTTATTAATTGGTATCTTGTTATTGGAGAAATTGGCCGACAAATTCGGCCAGTTCTCCAATAACTAATTTATTAACTATATGTTCATGAAAAAATTGGATGTGAAATTTTTATTTATGGTCGTGGGTTCAATGCTGTTTGGATCATTAATTCTAACCGGGCAAAAGCTTAAACCGGGGCCACAGGATCTAACCTTTTTCTCTTCAGTAGATGAAACAAACCAGCCCTACTCAATCTATATTCCAAAAAATTTTGACGAGACGAAGGAATATCCCCTTGTGATTTTTCTTCATGGAGCCATGTCGAATAACCGTCTTGGACTTCGTAGGGCATTTGGTTTGGGGAATATTCAGGGTACAAGTTTCACCGAGCCGGGATTTATCCATAAGGAAGATGATCTGGAGGCATCGAGATACTGGCCCGAAATGCCCGATATAGACTACATTGTAGCGGCGCCATTGGCACGGGGCACAGCCGGTTATCAGGGCATACCTGAACAGGATGTGTACGATATGCTTGACGATATCAAAAATCGTTTTAATATTGACGAAAACCGTACATATCTGACCGGACTTTCAATGGGCGGTGGAGGAACTTTGTGGTTAGGTTTGACAAGACCGGATATCTGGGCCGCTATCGCTCCCACATGTCCCGCTTCCCCCGAGGGAGCGACCGATATCTATATAAACGGCTCCAACCTTCCTGTCCACTTTTTTGTAGGCGACAAGGATGGTTTAATGCAAAACACAATAGAGTGGAGGGATAGATTTATATCCATAGGTGCGCCTGTAGTTGACTACGTGGAATATCCCGGGATAGGACACAATAGTTGGGAATACTCCTACAAAGATGGTTTTATATTTGATTGGTTCGCCCAGTTTGAGCGCGACATGTTTCCAAAAGAGGTCCAATTCAGCACAAAACTTTTCAAATATAACAAAGCATACTGGGTTACCCTTGATAATTTGACACCCGGAACTTTGGCCGTAATTAAAGCAAAGTTTACCGGGAACAATGTTATCGAAATAACAACGAGCGATCTGCTGGCATTTACTCTAAAACTAAAAGGACACCCCATGTTTGATGCCGGAAAATCGGTAAAAATAACTGTTGACGGAAAAAGTTTCTCCGCGAAAAGTCCCGATAACATTTCGTTCTCCAAGGAAAACGGAACATGGAAAAACAAAAAATTCACTCCCGGCCTGACATCCAAACAGAAAGGGGCTGAGGGCATGCTTTTCTCGGCAGTCAGCAGCAACCATATCTATGTTTATGGGACAGCGGACAATCCCTCCAGCGAAGAACTGGCAAGGAGAAGAAATCAGGCCAATGAGGCTGCCAACTGGGCGATCAATGCCGGTTACTATATGGGAACCCCGTTAATATTTCCCAGAGTTGTTGCCGATAGAAGTATCAGGCAAAGCGATTACGACCTGTGCAACCTTGTACTCTTTGGGACAAAAGAGACAAACTCGGTCATCGCGAAGTACGCCGATAAGCTTCCTATGCATCTTGATACTGATGCTGAAGACTATGGTATGGTTTATATATTCCCAATGAACCAACATTATGTTCTTATCAACTCGGGTTTATCGTGGTGGACCGCTCCAAGCTCCGGAAGAGTGGGCTCATCGATGATGGCGGCCGGAAAATCTTCAATGTTATCAAAAACTGAAGATTTCCTGATTTTTAAGAACACATCCGACAATGTAGTAACCAGGGGAAATTTCGACAATAACTGGAAACTCCCCAATGATGCGGTAAATCTGCTCAAAGCTACCAATGTGGTAACTTTTGGCGGCCAATAATTATCAATAAAAAATCCTAATTATTTCCTCGCAACTCACATTAAATAAAAAACAAACAGTAACTTTAGGGTCTTAACGACAATGATTAAATGGAATTTTGAACATTTTTATATTTATATTCTTTATATTTATATCCTTTTTCTATAAAACCTTATTCTTAACAAATCTAAACTATGAGAAAAAAACTACTACTTTCATTCATTTGTTTGTCAGTTGCTTTTGTCTCTTTTGGACAGGAACTGGCAAACTTCAGAAGGGTTGCCGTTACCTCCCCTGAAATAGGAGAGACAACGGTTACTTTCAGATTTTCGGCGCCTAATGCCAAACTGGTAAGGCTATATGGTTCATGGATGACCAGCTATGACTCATCAATCAATATGATGAAAAATGACTCCACCGGGGTATGGTCGGTCAGTGTCGCCAAGCCGGCCGTAGAGCTTTATACCTACAACTTTATTGTTGATGGTTTCCCCAGCACCGACCCCAACAATGTTATAATGCAAAGAGACGGAACCAGGTATCTAAGCGTGTTGCTGATTCCGGGAGAATTGACCGAGAACTACTTCGAGGCAAATCAACGGGGAAATCTAGAAAAGGTTTGGTATGACTCCCCAACAATAGGGATGTCGCGCAGAATGTTTGTGTATACTCCTTACGGCTACAACACAAGTGGCCAGAAATATCCCGTACTTTACCTGTTGCACGGGGGTGGCGGCGATGAAGACGCATGGAGCACTATGGGCAGGGCATGCCAGATACTCGACAACCTGATTGAAAAGAAATTAGCCGTCCCAATGATCTGTGTTATGCCTAACGGTAACCCTGGACAGGCCGCTGCCAGAACTCTAATGATCCCCGAAAAAACTATTGACAGGAACGATCCCAACAGCGCTAATTTATATGTGAACAGCCTTGTAAAGGACATAATACCCTATATCGAGAAAAACTATAGAGTGATTGCCGATCCTGACCACAGAGCTATTTCGGGACTTTCCATGGGAGGAGGACATACACTTAGTGCGAGTAATTTGTACCCGGGCACATTCAGTTATA
>JBMNQA010000022.1:0-11135 GCA_050943895.1 Lawsonibacter sp. | reverse complement strand
TGTCCTCGAAGGTCAGGTAGCGGTATTTTCCCGTCGGTCTCACCTCCGTCTTATGGGGTCGATATAAAAAGAAAAATGCACAGCGGACTCGGTTGGAGTCTCTGTGCATTTAATATTAGCGGACACGTTTCTCTCTTTCTCCAAAACCTTCTCTTGACACCAGGGGAAAAATATGCTAGGATAGTTTTCGCCTCTGATTGGAAAAGATGAGGAGAGATGTCCGAGTGGTTTAAGGAGCCGGTCTTGAAAACCGGTGACTCGCAAGAGCCGTGGGTTCGAATCCCACTCTCTCCGCCACTTTTCATCCTACAATAAGACCATTTTATACACTTACAGCCATGCAGAAGTACCCAAGTGGCTATAAGGGGCTCCCCTGCTAAGGGAGTAGACGGGTTAAACCGTGCGAGGGTTCGAATCCCTCCTTCTGCGCCACGTCAGGACAAGCGATCGAACGCTTGTCCTGACGTTTTTTATATGTGTATAATTTGATTCAACCTCCCTATTTCTCTCCCTTCTTTTACTTATCTATATTGTTGTACTCATTTATTTAAAAATTTTGCCGAAATCATCTAACGATAAAACCAGTTACCTCTCTCCTGTTTCTTATTGGACATAAGGGCAGTAATTCCCACAAAATCAAGGAGGTAAAATTTCATGAAACGATCCGTATGGAAAAAAACTCTTGGGCTTTTGCTTACTGTGGCACTTGGTGTCAGTTTGACCTGTTTTCCAGCGTCCGCAGCACATCAGACTCAGGCGGGCGATATCCCCTGTCCTAAATGCAACCAATATGATATGGTAGAAGAAATTGTCCAACCAACTTGTACCCAATCTGGCGGTTGCTATTGGACGTGTCAAAACTGCGGAACCCGCTGTCTTATGGTCGGCAGACCGGATTGGAACGCTCTTAATCAGTCAGCATTAGGACATAATTTTGAAAATGGAATATGCACTCGCTGCGGCATCTCAGATCCAACCTATACTCCCCCTGCCCCAGAAACACAACCTGATGATAATTCAGACTCTGACTCAGAATCCAGTGATTCCCAAATCTGTACCCATCAATGGAACTATCAGACCGTTGCTGCTACCTGTACACAGCCAGGAGAATATTCTCGTACTTGTTCCCTGTGCAAGGAGCATGAGATTTTACGCACAGACCCGGTCATCGATCACCAATATCAACTTACGAACACCATACCTGCCACCTCCCAACAGGAAGGGAAAAAAATCTATACTTGCAGCGTCTGCGGCACTACCTACGAAGAAAAAATTTCAAAACTCCCCACCCCTAATCCGGACCCGATCGTTCCAGAAGACCCAACCTGTTCGCACCATTGGAAGTACGAAACAACTGCCGCCACTTGTGTACAACCTGGGGAATACTACCGTACCTGCTCTTTGTGTGGCACACGAGAGGTAATCCGCACAACTCCTACAAGCAGCCACAGATGGCGCTATGAAACCGTCTCCGCCACCTGCTCGAAAGAGGGTCAATACATCCGAATCTGCACCGTTTGCAACGAGCAGGAACTTGTGCGGACTCTGCCGAAATCCAGCCATCGTTGGTCTTACTCCACTACCCCTGCTACCTGCTCTCAAGAGGGACAGAGTATTCGAACTTGCTCCGTATGCGATACAGTTGAAGTATTGAATACCACTCCAAAATTACAGCATAAGTACGTTTCTTCTATCGACCGTCCAGCCACCACCACTCAAACAGGACTACTCACTTATACCTGTTCTTTATGTCAAGACCAATATACCGAATCGATTCCAAAACTGGGCGGTACCCAAGAATCTGTCATTCAAAAAGATCCCAACGCCCAAGCCACTGCCTCCAAGAATCTAGGCGCTAATTCATATTCCTATTATTCCTCCGCCCCCATGAAATCCTACCTATATCAACGTAGTGACGGAGGATTTACCCGCGTTGAGGCGGTAAACGGGATGGTAGTGATAGAAGCCTATGACGAGGACTTCGAACTTCTTACCTCCTCTTCCGTTCCCATGGAACTATCTCGATTCGGAGGCTTCTTTGCTGGTATCGGCTATAATTTTTTAATTTTTGGGCAGGACAACACCGGCGACTCCTCCAGCAAAGAAGTTATCCGCGTTGTCAAATACTCCAAAGATTGGGATCGGTTGGGTCAGGCCAGCTTGAAAGGAGCCAACACCCACAGCCCCTTTGATGCAGGTTCTCTCCGCTGCACCGAGTACAACGGGATGCTCTATGTCCACACTTGCCACACCATGTTTACCTCCTCTCGAGATGGTCTCAATCACCAGGCGAATATGATCTTCAGCATCCGTCAATCCGACATGAGTATCACAGATAGCCAATATCAGGTGAGCGCCGTCTATGAAGGCTACGTCAGCCACTCCTTCAATCAATTTATCCTCGTAGATTCCAAAGGCCGTATTGTGACCGTAAACCACGGAGACGCTATGCCAAGAGGCGCCATTTTACTGCAATATGACCTGCCCGCTGGCGAAGACACCTTCATCAATTACAATGTACGTTCTGTAAAAGCTATGGATTTTGTTAAGAGCAGCCGCTCCTACAACTATACCGGCGCTTGCTTAGGTGGCTTAGAAGCCTCTGACAGCCATTATCTTCTGGCGCTGTCCAGCGTTCAACAAAAGGACGACGTAGAACTTTATAAGACATACAATGTAATGTTGGCCGTCACAAACCAAGAGATTCCTAAGTCATATTCCACTCAAACCGGTCTGACAAACCTCGTCCAGTTAACTCATTACTCGGAGGGTGGAACCCAAAGCGCTGGTGTTCCTCAAATGGTGAAATTATCGGACAATAAATTTTTACTTTTATGGAATATCCAAACCAAAGACAGCTATGGTTACTACCGAAACAGTTGCCCGTAGTCTAACGGAACTGCAAGGTGGCATCTTTGAGGTATCGGTGGATGGCGACCTTTTCAAAGCCACTGTAACCCTCCCCCAAGCAAATTAAACGACAAACAGAACCAAAAGACCGCTGTGGCGGTCTTTTGGTTTTTATGGTCTCCTTTTCTACAAAGGGATTGACGAATCCCACCCTTTTCGATATAGTGAAGGGAAGAATTTTGAAATGAGGTCATCCGGATGGATTTATGTAACCTCCCTGAGATAAAAGCTTTGCTAGCCCGGCATGGGTTTCATTTTTCCAAATCCATGGGGCAAAACTTTCTAATTGAAAGTTGGGTGCCCCAGGAGATTGCTGCCGCATCTCACGCCTCTCCCAATACCGGTGTGTTGGAAATTGGCCCAGGTATCGGCCCTCTTACACTGGAACTGTCCAAACTGGCTGGACGTGTGGTTAGTGTGGAATTGGATCGTTCTTTACTCCCCATTCTCCAGGAAACGCTGGCCCATCGTGAGAATGTTGAACTTATTTTTGGAGATATTTTAAAACTTGATTTACCAGCCTTAATCCAAGATAAGTTTTCCGGCTTGTCTCCCATCGCCTGCGCGAATCTTCCCTATAATATTACCACCCCTGTCCTCACCGCACTGCTGGATGCCCAATGCTTTTCTTGCATCACGGTAATGATTCAGCGGGAAGTGGCCAGACGCATCTGTGCCGCCCCCGGTACGCAGGACTACGGGGCCTTTTCCCTCTATTGCCAGTATCATGCTCAGACAGAACTTCTCTTCGACGTTCCACCCACATGTTTTCTCCCCGCACCAAAAGTCACCTCCTCAGTTCTGCGACTAACCCCCCGTCCTGCCCCTCAGGAGGTAGATGACCCCGACCATTTCTTCCGGGTGGTAAGGGCTGCATTTGCCCAGAGACGCAAAACCCTGGTCAACAGTTTAAGTTCCGCTTTGCATTCTCCACTGACCAAAGAGGCACTTTCCCAGGCAGTGGTCTCCTGTGGTCTACCAGAAACTGTCCGTGGAGAACGGCTATCCATTTCTGAATTTGCTGCCTTGTCCAAAGTTCTGCGTCAAGCGGAAGCCGCTGCTTCCCTCCTTTCTGAGCCACACAAGCAACCCCTTAACCCAAAAATTTAATAGGTAAAATGCAATAACTTTTATAAGAAAATTGCAGGCATCAGAGGAATTGACTTTCCCTCGTACACCGTGTATTATTAGTGGTGTTTGAGACTTCCCTCCGCTGTACAGGCTCTGCCTGACCGCTGGAAGATCATTCGTGGAAGATTATTATAGAAAAGAGGTCGTACATCATGGCAAACATTGATTTGAGCAAGTACGGTATTACCGGGACCACTGAGATCGTCTACAATCCCTCCTACGAAACGTTGTTTGAGGAAGAGACTAAGCCTGGTCTGGAGGGTTACGATAAGGGGCAGGTCACCGATCTGGGGGCCGTCAATGTTATGACCGGCATCTATACCGGCCGTTCCCCGAAGGACAAGTTCATTGTTTTGGACGAAAATTCTAAGGATACCGTGTGGTGGACCTCCGATGAATTTAAAAATGACAACAAGCCTGCCTCCCAAGAAGCTTGGAATGCCTGCAAAGATCTGGCTTTGAAGGAACTGTCCAACAAAAAGCTCTATGTCATGGACGTTTTCTGCGGTGCTAATGCTGATTCTCGTATGGCCATCCGCTTTATCATGGAGGTGGCTTGGCAGGCCCACTTTGTCAAAAATATGTTTATCCAGCCCACCGAAGAGGAATTGAAGAACTTCCAACCCGACTTTATCTCCTACAACGCCTCTAAAGCCAAGGTGGAAAATTACAAGGAACTGGGCCTCAATTCTGAGACGGCAGCTATCTTCAACATCACCTCCCGTGAACAGGTCATTTTGAACACCTGGTATGGTGGCGAGATGAAGAAGGGCATGTTCTCTATGATGAACTATTTCCTACCCTTGAAGGGTATGGCCTCGATGCACTGCTCTGCCAACACCGATATGAATGGTGAGAATACCGCCCTGTTCTTCGGATTGTCCGGCACTGGCAAGACCACCTTGTCCACCGATCCCAAGCGTCTGCTCATCGGAGATGACGAACATGGCTGGGATGACAATGGCGTGTTTAACTTTGAGGGTGGCTGCTACGCCAAGGTTATCAACCTGGACAAAGAGTCTGAACCCGACATCTACAACGCCATCAAGCGCAACGCTCTGTTGGAAAACGTTACCGTGGATGAAAATGGACACTGTGACTTTAATGACAGTTCTGTCACCGAAAACACCCGCGTGTCCTACCCCATCAATCACATTGAAAAGATTGTCCGCCCCGTTTCTGCCGGCCCGGACGCTAAAAACGTTATTTTCCTGTCCGCTGACGCGTTTGGTGTATTACCCCCCGTATCCATTCTGACCCCGGAGCAGACCCAGTACTACTTCCTGTCCGGCTTTACCTCCAAGCTGGCTGGTACTGAGCGTGGGATTACTGAACCCACTCCCACCTTCTCTGCATGCTTTGGCCAGGCTTTCCTGGAACTGCACCCCACCAAATACGGTGAGGAACTGGTGAAGAAGATGAATAAGAGCGGAGCCAAGGCCTATTTGGTCAACACTGGCTGGAACGGCACTGGAAAGCGTATCTCCATTAAGGATACCCGCGGCATTATTGATGCCATCTTGGACGGCTCTATCTTAAAGGCTGAGACCAAGACCATCCCCTACTTTAATCTTGCTGTTCCCACCGCCCTGCCCGGTGTAGACACCAATATTCTTGATCCTCGCAACACCTACGCCAACCCCGAGGAGTGGGATGTGAAGGCAAAGGATCTGGCTGCTCGCTTCGTGAAGAACTTTGCCAAATACACCACAAATGATGCTGGTAAGGCCCTGGTCGCCGCCGGCCCCAAGGCAGAGTAATTTTTCTAGTTTTTTCATCAGGGCGCCGCACTGCGGCGCCCTGATTTTTAAACTGGGTGGATGAGAGAGGAGACGTAATGAAACACTATCAAATGTCGGAGTCTCTCCCGGTAGGGCTGTTGCTAGCCATGACCGGCGGGATTTTGGATGCCTACACTTATCTTAATCGCGGCCAGGTTTTCGCCACTGCTGAAACTGGAAACTTAGTTTTGTTGGGCATTCAACTGGCCCAGGGCAGACTGGACCGTGCAGGTTACTACTTACTCCCCATTCTCTCTTTCGCCGCTGGGGTACTGGCCACAGAACTGCTCCGCCGTCACTTGGGTCCAAACGCTGGTCGTCTCCACTGGCGCCAGCCCATCCTCCTCACCGAGTGTCTGGTACTATTTCTCGTTTCTCTCCTCCCTTTAGGCCGTTGGGACCCCTTGGCCAACATGCTTATATCCTTTACCAGTGCCATTCAGATTGAATCCTTCCGCCAATTCCAAGGTTGTTCTTGCGCCACTACCATGTGTACGGGTAATTTGCGCAGCGGCACTGAACACCTGTTTCGTCATTTTACCAATCCTGGCAGCCAGTCTATCCAAAAATCCGCTCTTTACTATGGCCTTATTTTGGCTTTTGTCTGCGGTGCCGTCACCAGTGGGCTACTTACTCCACTGCTACAAGGGCGCACGGTTCTGTGCGCCTGTATCCCCTTGCTATGCGCTTTTCTACTTATGTTCCAAGCAGAATCCCTTCCCCACTAACTGTGCATGTTCTGGAACAAACACCCTATGATTGAAAAGGAGATTCTTCATGGATTCCATTGTCCTCACGCTAGCCCAGGAATTGGGTCGCTCCACAGAACACATCCAAAATGTGATTACTCTTTTAGACGAAGGCGCCACCATCCCCTTTATCGCCCGTTACCGCAAAGAACTCCACGGCTCTATGGATGATCAACTGCTGCGTCAGTTGGCCGACCGACTGCAATATCTGCGCAATCTACAAGCCCGGAAAGAGGAGATTCGTACCTCGATTGAAAATCAAGGGAAGCTAACTCCAGAACTTTCCAATGCCTTAGATGCCGCTACAACATTGGCCGAGGCAGAAGATCTCTACCGCCCCTATAAACAAAAGCGGCGTACCCGCGCCACAATTGCCCGAGAGAAAGGGCTGGAACCCCTGGCCGCCTTGCTCTTTGCCCAGGAGCGAACCTGTCCGGACCCCAATGTCGCTGCAGAAGATTATGTAAATCAAGAATTGGGAGTAGAGACCCCTGCTGACGCTCTGCAAGGAGCCAACGACATTGTAGCCGAATGGATTTCCGACGATGCCTCCATCCGAAAGTCTCTTCGGGAACTTATGCTCCGACGCAGCGTGTTGCGCTCTGCCGCCACCGTGGAAGAAGACAGTGTGTACCGACTTTATTACCAGTTCCAGGCCCCTTTGGGCCGCCTACAAGGGTATCAAGTTCTAGCTATTAATCGGGGCGAGCGGGAAGGATTTTTAAAAGTAGACCTTCTTACCGACCGAGATCTGGCACTGCCTGCTCTGCGCCGGGCAGTGGTACATCCCGGTTCCGCTTCCATGGAATTCGTAAAGGCTGCTGCAGAGGATGCCTATGACCGACTCATCTATCCCTCCCTAGAGCGAGAACTCCGGGCCACCCTTACCGAACAAGCTGACGAGGGGGCTATCCAAATGTTTGCCCTCAATCTGAAACCGCTGCTCATGCAGCCTCCGGTACGCGGTAAAGTTACTATGGGCTTGGATCCAGGCTATCGTATGGGCTGTAAGGTGGCTGTAGTAGATCCTACAGGAAAGGTACTGGACACCACCGTGGTCTACCCTACCCACGGGGATCGTCAGAAGCGAGAGTGTATTGCTCAACTTTCCAATCTCATTCGAAAGTATCATGTAGAGCACATTGCCATTGGAAACGGAACTGCCAGCCGAGAAACAGAGCAGATGACGGTAGAACTTATTCGTCAAGTAGGCGAGAATGTGTCCTATATGATTGTAAACGAAGCAGGGGCCTCGGTGTACTCCGCCTCCAAGCTGGCCGCGGAGGAATTTCCTCAGTTTGATGTGAATCTGCGCAGTGCTGTTTCCATTGCTCGACGGCTACAGGACCCTCTGGCAGAATTGGTCAAAATTGACCCAAAAGCCATTGGCGTAGGACAATACCAACACGACATGCCACAGGCTCGATTGGGACAGGCTCTGGATGGCGTAGTGGAAGATTGCGTCAATGCTGTAGGTGTGGATGCCAATACCGCCTCGCCCTCCTTACTTCAGCGAGTATCTGGTTTAACTTCCACAACTGCTAAGAATCTGGTCAAATATCGGGAGGAAAATGGGGCGTTTACCTCTCGCAAACAGTTTTTGAAAGTTCCGAAGTTAGGACCAAAGGCCTTTGAGCAGTGTGCCGGCTTTCTTCGTGTGCCAGAGAGCAAAAGTATATTGGATCACACCGGAGTTCACCCGGAAAGTTATACTGCCACCCAAATGTTGTTAGAACAATGCGGCTATACCTTGGAGGATGTCCAAGCGGGCCATCTGCAAGAATTGAACGCGCGAGCCGAGTCCACAGGGTTTTCTCATTTGGCTCAAGTCTGTGGTGTGGGCATTCCTACTCTGATGGATATTATGAAGGAACTACAAAAGCCCGGCCGTGATCCTCGCGATGAACTTCCGCCTCCTATTTTGCGCACTGATGTGTTAGAGGCCAAAGACTTAAAACCGGGTATGGAATTACAAGGAACGGTGCGTAATGTGATTGATTTTGGCGTATTTGTGGATATTGGAGTCCACCAAGATGGCCTGGTCCACATCAGTAAGCTGCCCCGCCGGGTCCGCCATCCCTCGGAATTGCTAAGTGTCGGGGATGTGATCACTGTCTGGGTCTTGGAAGTGGATGAGGCAAAACACCGTATTAGCTTGACTATGCAAAGTCCTTCTTAATCCGTGAAAGAACCGTGTAGAGTCCATCTACGCGGTTCTTTTTCTTATTCGCTTTTCCACCTTTTCCTTGTCTGTTTTGCTCCGATGGAATACAATAGAGTATCACCTAATTTTGAGGAGGTCCATTATGGGTTCCTACGCAGTTATTGATCTCCACTGTGATACATTGACCTCTTTTTTGCAACCTAATTCTTATCCCTGCAACACTTTGGATTTTTCTCAAGCAGCACTGTCTCTGTCGGCATTACCAAAAGAGGTCCACTGGTGTCAGTGCTTTGCAATTTTTACCCCTGACGGTCTTTCCCCCGAGCAGGCCATGCAGCACTACGACACCCACTCCAGCAGTTTTTTCCGCCAGATGGCCCATTTTTCTGATCAGATCGTTCCTTGTCGCACAGCTGGCGATATCCAATCGGCCTGGGCCGCCGGAAAAACTGCCGCGCTTTTGACTGTGGAAAATGGGTGCGTATTAGCCGGAAATCTAGATCGAGTGGAACGGTTAGTTCTGGACGGCGTCAAACTATTCACCCTTACTTGGAATGGAAAAAATGAAATTGCCTCGGGCGTAGGGGCCAAGGGTGGGCTTTCTCCCTTTGGTCGGGCCTTAATTCCCGTCTTGGAATCAAACGGAATTCTCCTTGATGTATCTCATCTCAATGACCAGAGTTTCTGGGAGGTACTATCGGTAGCCCAGCGTCCCCTGGTCGCCACACACTCCAACGCCCGGACTATCTGCCCCCATCCGCGCAATCTCACCGATGATCAAATCCGCGCACTTGTGGAGCGGGGATGTCTAATTGGACTGAACTATTACACAAAATTTCTCCAAGCAGATGGGATACCCACTCCTGAAGACTTGTTACACCATGTGTTTCACTTTCTGGATTTAGGCGCCGAACACTGTCTAGCCTTGGGTTCTGATTTTGATGGAGCAGATTTACCATCCTGGCTAAATACGCCAACTAAAGTGGTAGGTCTCTTCCAACACTTCCGGGCTGCCGGTCTCTCCTCTCAGTTGTGTCAAAAGATTTTCTATCAAAACGCTTTACATTTTTTTCAGAAACACCTCTGCAACCTTTAGCCTTTTCTTCATAAAATCTCCTGCCACATGTACTACATAGAAACAAATGATTCGGGAGGAAACACTGTCATGGAATCGTTTGACTTTTTAGAAGAATACCAGGAAAATGCTCGCATTGAAGCCAAACGTGCTCAGGGAGGACTGCCTCATAGCCTATGGGAGACATACTCTGCCTTTGCCAATACCTTGGGAGGGGTTATTCTCCTGGGCGTTGCAGAAGCAGAGGATAAATCTCTCTATTCAGTTCCTCTTTTTGATCCCCAGGAGTTAGTAGACGAATTTTGGGAAATGGTAAATGATTCTTCTGTAGTGAGCGCAAACCTCCTACAACCAGATGATGTGCAAATTCTCTGCAACCTGAAAAACCCCATTGTCGCCATCTTTGTGCCTCGGGCCGATTTCCACCATCGACCGGTCTATGTAGGTAGCGACCCATATACCGGCTCTTACTACCGGCGTGGAGATGGAGATTACCATTGTCCTCGGCACGAAGTGGATGCTATGCTCCAAGACCGTGAAGTCCCACACTCTAATTTGGAAGTTTCTTCTCTCCATTCGAAAAGTTGAGTTAAAAAGAGTCCGGATCTTTTCAGATCCGGACTCTTTTTAACTCTCCATATGGCGTCCCAGGAAAGCAGCAATAGACTGGGCAAGCTTGTATTCCACCTCACCGCCACCAAACGCATCGCCCTCTCCAGTAAACACCACACATCCCAATACGTCTCCTTCCGAGAGAATTGGGGCGGCCGTGGTCAACACATACCGCTCATCTCCCTCACACAAGGGGACAGCTTCGCCACCCTCTTTGCGCTGATAAATCTGTCGGCCCTCCATCAGACGCTCCAATTCATGAGAAATGGGATGGTCCATCAGTTCTCGTCTAGACACGCCCGCCACTGCAATGCAGTTATCCCGGTCCGTAATTACGGTCACTCGTCCGGTTGTGCGGTTTAGTGTTTCACAGAGTTGGCCAGCGAAGTCCACCAAGCCCCCCATTAAGGAATACTTCCGGAAAATAACACCGCCGTCCTTATCCGTATAAATTTCCAACGGGTCACCCTCTCGAATGCGCATGGTTCGGCGAATTTCCTTGGGAATCACTACACGACCCAAGTCGTCCCATTATGTCAAGTAGGTGCAAAAAAATTTAACGGATTCTTCAAAAAGCTCGTAGTTACATGTCCATAGCAGCAGCGATGTGTGCCTGAACGACTGCCAGCACAGTATCGTAGACAATAGATTCCTTGATGCTGTGAGACGAGCAGGAGTTCTTGTCACTCTTGTTGCCACCGCAAATGAAATAG
>JBMNQA010000021.1:0-11308 GCA_050943895.1 Lawsonibacter sp. | reverse complement strand
CAAGAAATGAGGCATCCTGCAAAAAATACCGCCAACTCATTACTGGCTCTGATGCACTTCCATTTGCTTTTGCAACACCATAGGAACGTCCTCCTAGTTTTCCCGCCCCAGCTGTCTGAAAATCTACCCCAACCTTGCCACGGTAATCTTCTCGGACACCCATTCGTAACGCTGCAAGGTCCGCCAGTGGAGGAAAGGGGCCTTTATTATCAGGACTTTCTTGCCGTGGCTTCCCTAAAGCTGCACAAATAAGCCCCAAAACACCAGATTTTGAGGGTTCCAATCCGGTATCCCTTTCCGTAAATCTGCTGAAATTGCCCCAGGACTGCATAGGTCCCTCCAAGCGAAGCAGTAACGTTTTCACCTCAACCACCTCAGTTTTCAAACTGAACTGCTTCTAATACCCTCTTTTTCAATTCAGAGAAATTGCTTTCTCTAGATAAATTCTCTGGCTTCCCAAGACCCTCCAAATAGGTTGCATAACCTGAATATACTATCCCTGTCGGTCCGTATAAGCCTATCAGTTGGTTCCAGTGTTTCGTTAGCTTTTCTGCTGAAGACGTAACCATATCTTCTTGATACCTAGCGCCAACCGGAGTTGTGAATGCATTGGCCAACGACCACAAACCTACATCGCGTACAGTGCAGAGAATAAATGCCGGAGGGTTTTGAGCGGCGGCACTTGTCTGCTTTCCGGTAGGTACAGCTTTTACCATACCCTCGATAAAGGCATTAATCGCTTGTTGTGTCAAGTCTGCTTTATTTCCTAGATTAAATAATAGCTGGGATATATCAACATTGGCATAGCGATAATAGCACGAGCTGTTATATAGCATGGTGTCAATATGGGCTGCACCAGCCCCGGATTCATCCGACCGTAACTGTAAATCATCCACTGCAGAGAAAAAGTCAAATTCATTTGCAATAACATTTGTTGATAAAGCATGCGCCATTTGTACTGCTGCGTCGATGTTTTTATCAGCGTGATCAGCAATCATGCGCCCAAATAATGCCATATCTACAGCGTTGCCCCCATCAAGAACTGAAAGTAATTCCTTGGCAAGCTTGCTGTCCAAGGATGCTTTCTTTTTCTCTTCTCTAACAAAGTTTAATTTATCTAAGTTATCCATACAGAGCTCGGCAAGCTTCTTAATTTCCTGCTCTCCAATCATAAGCAAGTACTTGGTTTTATCTTTATTTATCTCAAACCCTATTCCCTCAATGGCATTGAGAGCCACCAGTTTGGCCTGTTCCGATTCGAGATTTTTCTCTATCAAACGCCTGCTGAGCAAATCAACAATCTTCTTGGTCCTATAAGCTAGGTTTTCCGAAGGAACGAGTTGCTCCTCCCTGACCACAGTACGCACTGCGCGCTTTAGACATTGACTGGAGATTCTTGCCCGGCGAGTACCGGCGAAAATACAACTCTTTGGGGCTCCGGTATCGTCCCTATTAAGATTGGACAAAGCGAAGTTTTGCAAGAGATGAACCTCAAGAAACATTCGTTTTCTCTCCTTCCGTTTTCTTATCTCCGACATAGAACGACCTACTCCATCGCCATTGAACATGGTTTTCCTCGGTTTCCCAGTACCGTAAATCATCAAGCAACAAAGCCCAATGAACGGGAATGTCCTCGCTTTTTAGAAGCCTGATGGCTTGACGCAGATGTCCAAACAATTCTTCTTTTCGGCAGGAAATCAGTATCTCAAAACGCCGCTTGATTGTATTTGCCAACTCTACATTTTGCTGACCCTGCTGATCTTGCTCTACTTTTGAATCGGCCTTCTTAAGAGCAAGTAAGCGAAAGGAGCCGCCAAAATTGGTAGGTTCTCCGCTTGCTTCTCCATCGGAATAACTTAGCGGGTGAAATGCAAACAGTGAAGCTATCATAAGGTAAACCTTTTCTTCCCAAGGATGAAGGCCGGCCAGAAAATGCGGAGGAATATACGAGTATAGTGCAAAGATTTGCTCCTCCTCGAGCATTAATCCCCGCCGAAGAGCTGCCAAATTTCCGGTCCGTTCTATAATAACTAAGCTCGACAGCCACTGCGAAAAAGCTACAGCCCTACTCGATAGTTTCAGAGCCACTATCTTTCCCCTCCTTCCCCTTTATGGTGTTGCGAATACCCGCAAGCCTGCCATAAAAGACTTGATCAAGTTGAGTTAAAATATCGAATGTGCTCACTTCGTAAACCAAACTGTTTCTAACGTCGCTATATGAACGCCTAGCTGCATCATTGAGAGCTGTCAACCATTCTTCTTGGGCCGCTTCATAACCTTCTTCTGGAAGCTGTTTTAATAGTTGGCGAAAAGGAGTTTCGAGGGTTGGCCAAAATCTGCCGACTAATCCAAAACTATTTGAGATTTTCTGGTACTTTTTCCTCAATTCATTATCTAGCGAGCCTGTCCGCAAAAAGGTCAGCGCATTTTGCTGCTTACTTTTTTCACCCAGGGCAATTGCTAATGCCAATGCAGTTTGAGCTAATAGGCGTTCGTAACGTGATGTCCACGAAAACATTTTATTCAGGTCAAGAACTAATTTTTCATTGCCAAAATACTCAATGGGAAAGGCAAGTAGCTCTTTGCGCCATTGTTCAATCTTGGCGGGTTTTTGGGGATCCAACATTAAACAAGATGCTGAATAATCTATTACTGCGGGTAATTCATGTCGCCTATCTCTTAGCTTAAGGGTTGCCAACCAGCTTGAAAGGCCCGGAACACCGGAGTCTGAAGCATTATTGTTGGGTTTGGGTTTTTGACTTTGGAGCAAAAGATGAGTGTATTGCCAAACAGCGCGTTGCTTATTAGGCCTGAAGGACTGCCAACCTTCTTTTCCAGTTGTTACATAAGGCTTATAAGGGTCGCGCCTGTTCCCATCGCGGGGCAATGCATACCTTTGCATTATTTGGCATCCTGTTATCCTGCCAGTGTCATCTGCGCAAAGATGTATTTGTCTGCTTTGCCAGGTTAAATAGTCTAACGGTCCCCTGGGAATTGTTCCATCTTTGCAGGGCTCTGGAAAAACTTCTCTTTCCCAGACTGGGCAATCGTCGTCATGAGTAGGAACGTACGAGTTCCAATCAGATTGAGGTAACAAATTTAGCATTAACGTTTCCCAGAGAGTACGTCCAATAGCTTGGATTACCAAGCCTTTGGTAAGTGGTCCGTCCATTCGGTAAAAAGGCTTGCTTTTTCCTCCACCTACTGCAAAAGCTTGATGAACAACAAGGTGACATGCTGCACGGTCTAAGGGAAGCCAACTGTCTCCCTCAGCCAGTCCGTGGTCAAACAATGTTGCATTGTTTCCTGAAGCGGCTTCAAGAATCAATGCGCTGATGGGATGTACTATTTCTCCTTCAATTAATGGGACCTGGTAGAATGGCTGCTCAGGGTGAAACAGATCAAATTTTTCACTATAGATGTCTCCATATTCATCTATTTTGTCTGGATTAAAACGGTGTTCGTCCCATAGCCTCACCCAATCGCTATGTGCTCGGGGCATGAAGATTCTATACAAAACAGCTTGCAGCAACCTGGGGATAGCCGCTGTAATTAAAGGGGATGAGTCACTAATTTCGCGAACTTCGTGTGCTTGAACAAGAATGTCTCGAATGCTAAGGAGTCCGGACTGCCCAGTGCAATAAGTTGCCGGAATCCAAGGCTTGTCCCATAGAGAGAAACTCTTCATTTTTCACCCTCCTTTCTCTCATGTTCAATTATCAGTCCTAACTCTATGTCCAGCCTTAGGGGAATATCTTCCTCCAAACAGTTTCCGTCAGAATCAAATCGCAACAGTCTGCACCTGCGCAAGTGAGTTTGAGCTGCCCAAGTAGGCGGCGGGTCGAGCTTCCGAATTTTTTCTATCACCGGATATGATAAACTTAGACGAAGAGAACACCCCAACAAATCACGAATATCATCCAAGTCCGGTTTGCGATCCAGGCTTACTATCCTCTTATTCATGCCTATAGTCCATAGATTACCTCCCTTTTCCTCTAAACAAATTACTGTTACTGAAGGTCCCGTTAAACGCGTCAACGCCTGAAAAGCAAGATGTTTTTCATCTTCGTCTTCTGTTAAATTACTAAAGGATTCATATATTAATTCAGAATCAACGCCGGGAATATATCGTATCATTGCTTCATTTTCATCGCGTTCTCTTCTGCGCTTCAACCCATTAAATGTCTGAGTCCACATTTCAGCCAGTGGTTTTGGCAATTCTTCTGGCGCCGGGCATTCTTTATAGACTCCCTCTACCATGTTTTCGACCTCTTGAGGAATCAGTAAAGAATCCCTTTCCCGCAAGACTAGCCAGGAACGAAAAAGATTATGAGGCTCATAAACTTTAGCGCTTCCAGCGTCAAAGACTGGTCTTCCAAGATCATCCAAATCAGGCATCAACACCCACAATTCCGGTCCAGTTAAACTACCTGGCCTTGACCGTTGATGGCGCCATATCCTACCGCTGCGCTGCAATATTAAATCGATAGGGGCTAGCTCCGTAATCATCAGATCAAAATCTAAATCAAGGGATTGTTCAACGACCTGAGTTGCAACCACTACTGAACGCTTGGGCCTGTTTTTCTCCTCTGGACCAAATTTGTCAAGAACAGCCTTTTCTATTTCTGCTCTTACATCAAATGGAAACCGGGCATGAAACAAGATCAACTCTTCCTCGGGAAAAAATCTCTTTAAAACCTCATAGAGCTCTTGAGCTTTCCCAACAGTATTGACAATTATCGCTGCGCATCCCTCCTCTTGTAAAACATCCCCCATCTTCTGCATCCAATTATCAGAGGCAGAAACTTTCCTTAGCAGCACCTCCCTACTTTTTGTATCCTCAATGCACTCGGCGCCCACATTTCTTGCCGAAACCCAAGAAAGCCTTGGGTATTTTACATAATTAAGGTCAGGTTTTGGCAACCCCAAACCAGTAGCATAAGCCTGAAGCAAAGTACGTCTTGTCTTATCGGGCAGCGTTGCAGAGAGCAGAATAACAGATGTATTGCACTCAGCTAACCATGATAACAAATGAGACAACAGCACTTGCATATAGCTGTCATAAGCATGCACTTCATCCAGAATGATAACCTTTCCCGCTAAGCCAAATAAACGAACAAAGAAATGTTTGCATTGCAATACTGCCAGCAGGGCTTGGTCAATTGTTCCTACACCATAAGGGGAAAGCAAACCCCTTTTTCTATAAGTGAACCATTCAGCAGCTTGAAGCCCGGCGTTTTGGTCCTCACCGGTATTAATACCTTCCAAGGGCAATTGGCTTTTTTGCCGCAGCACCTTAAATTCGCTGTTTAATGACGCATGACCATGCAAGAGCATAGTGTTTATCAATGTGTCAGGAAATCTGGCACCAATGTATTTGTTGACCCGCCCAAACATTTGATTACTGGTGGCCATGGTTGGCAGAGCGAAGTAAATCCCCTTTTGGTCATAAGTGCTGGCCAGATAATCAGCCAACCAAAGAGCAGCTTCAGTTTTTCCGCCACCCATTGGGTACTCCAACAGAACAAGGCATGGTCCTTCCAGTAGCTCAGCAAGGGCGATAACTTGCTCCTGCAGTTTGAAAGGAGGTTTATCAAAAATCTCCCTAAAACCCTTCACATTCATTTTCTGAGGAGGCCTATATAACCAGCCAAGCTGTTCCAACGCCACCCGGGCCCGTTCCTCTGATAACCGGGGGTATTGTTCTAAATCGACCTGTTCACCGGCATACGAAAAACAATCATGGTTGGATGCGATCCAATCTGCGACACAAGTCAATCCGGCAAGAATAACAAGGGAGCCATTGGCTTGCATTAAATTCCCCCAAGGGGGTGATAAGCTGGTCACCCCTAAGGCATGGGCAAATACATTGAATAATTCCTTCTGAACAGTTTGCCACTGTCCAGAACCGGTTGCATATTTACCATACAACAGACTTGTGCTATCGGGGAAAGTCCCGTGGTGAGCCCCCAATATCATGGCAATGGGATAGGTAATCTCATCCGGAAGTTGCAACGTCTCTAGTAACAACGTCTCCAATAACACGGTTGTCAGGATATTATGGCCGCTTTTTTCCTGACTCTGGGAAGCCCTTAGTCCTTTTTGAATTAACCTTCCCCAACCCTTATCCCACCGCTTAGCAAAAACCGGTGTCGCTTTACCAAAATCATGGAGCCCTGCAAAGAAAGCTACCCAAGTTCCTGCTTCTTCAACGGTTGGCACACCAAGACTCCGTTGGATTTTTTCTTTGATATTTTTCAGCAAGACATTTTCCCACATACATTTTGCCACCATGGCAGTATCAAGCATATGGCAAAATAGCGGATGATATTTTCCCTCATCGGGGGCGAGAGTAACTCCTCTGTCAGTTTTGGCCCAAATATCTAAATGCATATACTCGGACCAGTTATTATCTTCCCCGGGATTATCGGATTTGACATTTGTAAACGGACGTCTGATTAAATAGAGCCCTTCCCATTGCTCGACAACGCGACTGGGATCTCCCCAAGATCGTATAATGTACCCTTGTTCATTTGCAGCACTTTGAATTAAAGTACAGCCACCCTCACCAGATTCCTTACATACTTTTTCCCAAAGCAATTCTCTCACAGCACCGGATACCTTGCCCACAAATACGCCTGCTAGAGGCTCCAGCAACCATTTGGTGATTTCCCCTCTTAAGCTGGGGGATACCGATTCCAGAATCAGAACTATCATGGATCATTAACCCTCGTCATAGTTTTTCCCGCCGACCACTACCCCTTCAGGGTCCCAAATCGCACCGGGTAAAGATGTCTCTAAATCAAAAGATGAAGTATTATTTGAGTCGATTTCAATATCAAATAGGGAAGCTAAATCCTCCACAATTCTTGCTAGCAGTCTTTGTTCTGTAAACAAGTCTCTGCAACGATGTCTCACTCTGCTTTCTAAATTTTTTCTACCCTTTGCCGTTTCAGAAAAAGCTGCAGGGATTACAATCTCAGTTTTATATATATCAGCAATATCGTATACAAAACTGAGCATCTTCCCCGTATGGATAAACCCCAAAGCAGGTGAATATCCTGCTGCAACAATTGCCGCATGGCATACTCCATATAGACAGGCATTAGCGGCGGATAAGGCTTTATTTATGGGATCCGACTTGTCCCAATCGGAGCGATCAAACTTGCGCCCTTCCCACTCAACTCCATATTTCGCACTGGCCTCAGCATAGGCCTTGCGTACACGAGCACCTTCTTTGCCCCGAATTTGTTTGAGGGTAAGGTCTTCGGGCAATTCCTCGGCAAATCGCATTGCGTACATTTTTCTTACCACATATAAGCGCAAGTCTTTGTCAACACAATACCGTGCTTGTTGAAGTAAGTTGGCGGCGCTGCGGGTTTCCCCCAGCCCCTGGGCATAAAAACGGACACCTTGCTCTCCACACCAAGCAACCAAGCAACCTGTCTCAGCCATAGTTCTTACAGCCGCATGGGTTACCGTTGTTCCCGGGCCGAGCATCAGTAACGATAATGCTGCACACGGAATGTAGACTCGCCCAGCAGCATCGTGCACACAAATACCCTTAGCTTCTTGATCAATTCGAGCATGTTCAACATATATGTAACTCCAGCTATCCCTTACCTTTGGGAGAACGCGATAATTCTTTATCCCAAATCTATCCCTCCTTGCTGGAATTGTAACACATTCCTGTGACAAAAGCGGCGCTCTATATATAATTCTTTACTTTTGGAAGCAACCCTCTTTTAGCTAAACTCACAGACTTTTCTTTTCAGGCGTCCCTCTCTGAAACGACTTCAACTCTTCCAATGGTCGTTTGGAATCCCATTTGCTTGGTCCGGGGATCCTTAGACAACTACTCAAGAGGTAACATGACTCTAAAGCTATAGGGCAAGGAAACGGGGGCTGGTCATTCCTACAACCCGCAAATGTAGCAGAAGCTCTCGGCGGGAATCCAAGCATCTAAGCGCGAAAAATTGTACTGCTATTTGTTCAACGATGGAAACAAAAAACCCGCGGTTTAACCGCGGGAGAGGGATTGGCGCTGGGAACGGCCGGGGAATAGTGACCCCAGGGCGCCCATTACTGTATACAGCCAGCCTCGGTCGGTGGCATGCTTTGCGAATTTGACGGCGGCCACCCCGATGAGGGCGCCGGCCACGGCATCTATGGTCCAGTGGATCTGGAGATAGAAGGTGGAGAATATCACCAGGGGACAGAATACCGAGTACAGGGCCCGAATCCACTTGTTGGGCTGTTGCCAGGCCAGGAGCAGCGAGGTCACCGACATGGACGAGTGCATGCTGGGGAAGACGTGGTCCAAGGGAGACATGGTCCGAAACAGAGGGACCATGACGTCCTTTACATACCAGATCTGATGCCCCTCGGTCAGGAAGTAAAAGGGAAAGTGAGCGGCATAGTGAAAGGCAAAGGTGCCAAAGAACAGCAGGGACAGGTTGCGAAAATCCCGCTGGGCCACGGCCCTGAGCATCAGAAATATGAAGGGCACGAAGAACCCGTAAAGGTAAATCCCCCGAATCGCCTTGATGATTAGCGGGGAGTTATAGCGGAAGTAAACCGACAGATCATTATAGGGCAGATTGAGCAGCCAGTCGTTGATAAAAAAGAGCTCCGGCTTATATCTAAGCTCCAGCCACTGGACAAAGCGGTCGATGCCCGCCACCAGCAGAGCCATGCCAATCAGGCCAAACCCTATTTTCAGGTACAGCACATCTTTTTCCCTGGTCAGGGAAAAGTTCTTTAAGCCGATTATGTCTTTATATGTTGCCAGGATAAACACCAGCAAGATCAGGGTGAGTTCCATATACCCCCTCCTCTCCTGTTCGGCATTACCTCAATTGTAAACTAAATCCATCGGTTTGAGGTATGGTAATTTATGTCAGTCAGTTCTGGGGCGAAGGCCAAGGAGCGGCGCTGCCGACTTCTCCCAGGATGGCGTTACAGTAGCCCACATGATGTTGAATGTGCCGGATTTGTTCTATGAGGACATCCAAGTTGGTCAATTTATCATAGAAGGAGTAAGGCGCCAACAGACTGCCTTCCTGGCTGACGCCGGCAATGAACGCATCGGCCCGGGCCTTGGCCTGGGCGGCGAAGGCCTCCACCTCTTCTTTGCTCAGGGCCTGCTCCGGGATTACCTGCAGCTCCGCCACATCCCCGCCCACCGGAGGTTCTTGAAAAGGCTGACCCGCCGGGCGAAACCAGACCCAGGCGCCTGCCAGGGCATGGTAGACGATTTGCCAGATTGGCGCCCTGCCATCCCGCTCTTGCCACAGAGCCTGGGGGCAGACCCTGATGACCTCCATCAACATAGAAAAGCTGAGATCAAAATGCCTGCCAATTGCGTTAGTGAGATCCTTCATCGCACACTCTCCTGTTCCCGCAGTGGTAAAAATAGCACTGACCAAAATGTTACTTGTCAGAGCGCAAGAGGACTGAAAGGCTCAAATATTGTCCCATTTATTTGAATTCGCCATCTCCGTCCTGAATTCCTGCACCCTGTACTATAAGACGGGGCCGGCGTAAAAAACCCTTCAACCCTGCGCGACAGGATTATCTGTCGGAAAAAGGACCAAACCCCGGGCGTCCCACCATGGCAAGGCCAGAGTTCCCTCCTGCTCAGGGGCTGGGCGAGCTCATTCCAGTTATTAACCAATCCTCCGTGCCCGCAAGCGCCGGTACATGCCCACTGCCCAGTACAGGATCAGGAGCAGGAGGATGGCGGCGACAAAGGGGGCAATGATGGTGATTATCGACATCAGAAAGGTGCCCAGGGATTCAAAAAAGGAAAGCACCGGATTGGCTGTACCGCCTGTGGTTGTGGTAGAAGCGGCATGGGCAACGTTGCTGGCGGCCCTGGTCAGGAGGGATGCGCCGCCCCCGGCGATGACCGAGATGAACCAGGCCAGGCCTGGCCCCATATCGCTGATAAAGGCATAGGTCAGCACCGTCCCCGCCACCAGGGAAGCGGGCACACTGATGGCATTGAGAACGTTGTCCACCCAGGGAATAAAGTAGGCCAGGATCTCCACAACGGTGGCTACGGCGAAGGCAACCAGGGCGGGGTAGGTCCCAATCCAGGCAAAAGAATCGGTCAGCTCCAGCCAGCCGGCCAGGTTCGCGGCACTGATGACCAGGAAGGGGACAAAAACCCGAAAACCTGCTGTGGCGCTGAGAGCGATGCCGATGACAATGCTGAGGGCATATTCCATAGCCAATCCCCCCTTCTCAGAATACCTGTATTATATCAATAAAAAAAGCTTTCGTATATCGCCGGGAACGACCCGTGTACTTCCGCCCATGATGCCGTTCCACAGTTTCCTCCTCTCCTGCCGGGGAATATGCTAATGGCAGAGGAGTGATGTAGATGCACCAAGAAAAGCGCCCCCAAAAGGCCCTGGCCCGCATCCAGGGGGGACCCTTGGCTCCGCAAATCCGGGGCATGGTGTACTTCTTTGCTTCCCCCGGGGGAACCTGGGTCTATTCCGATGTGGAAGGCCTCCCCCCTTATCGTCCGGGCCACGGCCATAGCGACCCCATTGGCCCCCACGGCTACCACATTCACATGAACGGGACCTGCGCCGTGGGCGATCCCCGGGATCCCTTCCAGGCGGCGGGAGGACATTGGAACCCCGATGCTCAACCCCATGGCAATCATGCCGGCGACTTCCCCGTCCTGTTTTCCAATGACGGCAAGGCGACGATTTACTTCTTTACCCAGCGCTTCCGGGTCTGGGAAGTTATCGGGCGCTCGGTGCTTATCCACGAAAACCCCGACGACTACCGGACACAACCCAGCGGGAACTCGGGAAGAAGGCTGGCCTGCGGCGTAATCCGCCCCTTTCCCGGGGAATAATCTGCCATAATCAACCCTCCTGACGCCAGGAGGGATTTTCTCTATGCTTTACTCCTTCAGACTCGGGCTGACATATTTTTGGTAGGGGCAGAAAGCCAGGATCAATACAACCCCGGTGCCGATAAAGACCCTGATGCGCAAGACCGTTCCAGTCCCGTCAGGTCCACCAGGGTGAGCTTGGGATCATGGGGTGCGAGGGCAGCACCCAAGTTGTCTTTCGCTCTGGGATAACTATTCCCAGTCAATTCCTGCCAGGCTGAATTCATTAAGCAATAATCCCCTCCCGGAAACGGGAGGGGATTGCTCTAGGCAAATAGTGAACCCAGGGGGAAGTACATCAGCAAGATCAGGCTCAGGACCACCATGACCAAGAGGGTGTCAAAGTTCAGGTTGATGACGCACATGGCCCGCTGGATCCGGGACTTGGGCCGA
>JBMNQA010000020.1:0-11334 GCA_050943895.1 Lawsonibacter sp. | reverse complement strand
CCGTTCCCGTTTGAAAAAGCTGAAAAAGTTTGCTTGCTTTTTCAACCTTTTAAACTGTATTCTTATTGTGATTGTACTATCTTGCAGGTGGCTCTTCTATGTGACGGTATCTTTGACGCTTACGTTTAGAGCGTACCTATGAGGAATTGAAACACAGGACTTGCAGCCGATAGTTCGTTAATTAGTATTTGTTTAGAGCGTACCTATGAGGAATTGAAACATGATGTAACCAATAGACAAACAAATTCCCATGATAGTTTAGAGCGTACCTATGAGGAATTGAAACTCCTTTGTAGACATATACATTACCTTGTTGTAGTAAGTTTAGAGCGTACCTATGAGGAATTGAAACTCTCCATACCTCGGCACATTCGCTGCTACCTGTATGTTTAGAGCGTACCTATGAGGAATTGAAACTAATCTTTACCGCCAATATTTACTTCTCTCATACTGGTTTAGAGCGTACCTATGAGGAATTGAAACAATTTCATCATCTACCACCGTCCTACCTTGTGCAATGTTTAGAGCGTACCTATGAGGAATTGAAACTGGCCAACAGCGTATATACGATCTCATCCAGACACCGCGTTTAGAGCGTACCTATGAGGAATTGAAACTATAGGGCATCCTGCCACGAAAAGTATTGTGGAACAGTTTAGAGCGTACCTATGAGGAATTGAAACTATTTCCTATAGAACCAGCCAAAGTTCCCATGATAAGCGTTTAGAGCGTACCTATGAGGAATTGAAACATTTCGTTATGCCTCGACATCAATAAAACGCCCCCCGTTTAGAGCGTACCTATGAGGAATTGAAACTCGGTATGGTTGATACCGCAGGCCAGCCTGTTGCCCGGGTTTAGAGCGTACCTATGAGGAATTGAAACAACTAAAGCTGTCCATGTAGTCACCGCAAAGGACTACGTTTAGAGCGTACCTATGAGGAATTGAAACATGTTTGGGACTGCTTCGCCGCTTCAGCTTCGCTTAGTTTAGAGCGTACCTATGAGGAATTGAAACGCAAATCCGCTTGTATTTTTAAACCTTTTTCGTCTTGTTTAGAGCGTACCTATGAGGAATTGAAACTTTCATCGAAAAGAATACTGGCCTGCTCGTAGTCGTTGTTTAGAGCGTACCTATGAGGAATTGAAACACAGACGAAGAGACCGAAGACAGGGCATTGAAGGCGGGTTTAGAGCGTACCTATGAGGAATTGAAACGGAAGCACGGGGAGGTGAATCTGCTTTATGACAAGAGAGTTTAGAGCGTACCTATGAGGAATTGAAACACCCAACCGCCTGGTGGGGCGGCCTGAAAAGGAGAGTTTAGAGCGTACCTATGAGGAATTGAAACTCCCCCAAACTATACTACATCGTTGGGATGTTGTTAGTTTAGAGCGTACCTATGAGGAATTGAAACTCAGCTACACTAATCGGCTGTCCGTCAGGACCGTAGAGGTTTAGAGCGTACCTATGAGGAATTGAAACAAAAATTTGAGAAACAGCTCAAGGAAACAGGTCTGAGTTTAGAGCGTACCTATGAGGAATTGAAACCCCATGCTGTGTACCATTGCCCATACCTTGTCTTGATCGTTTAGAGCGTACCTATGAGGAATTGAAACGACGATGTATCATGGCGGTGTTTGTTTCAGAATGAAGTTTAGAGCGTACCTATGAGGAATTGAAACCCATCTGATACGCGATAGCAGTTCCCCGTACTCCCAGTTTAGAGCGTACCTATGAGGAATTGAAACCGCTTCTGTAGCTTTGGTCTCTGCGTAACTCTTGGCGTTTAGAGCGTACCTATGAGGAATTGAAACAGGTAAAAAAATATTTTGCACAGTTGCCGGAGCCGAGTTTAGAGCGTACCTATGAGGAATTGAAACAGAAATACAATGCTACTAATGCCAATCGGGCCATTTTTGTTTAGAGCGTACCTATGAGGAATTGAAACAGATTACCTATCAACAAAAACCTTGGTTTCGCCTACAGTTTAGAGCGTACCTATGAGGAATTGAAACTCGTTGCTGTATATGTCAATCAACGAAGCTATAAAAGTTTAGAGCGTACCTATGAGGAATTGAAACGTGCAGAATTACCAATTACCTTAAACGACCGTGACCCGTTTAGAGCGTACCTATGAGGAATTGAAACCTCCACCTCCCCGGCCAGTAGCCTGGCGATTGCACGCGTTTAGAGCGTACCTATGAGGAATTGAAACTATTTCTGCTGGTACCGGGTTTTCAAGGCTCCAAAGTTTAGAGCGTACCTATGAGGAATTGAAACATATGACTTGTGTCAGGTAGGCTGGATTGTACCTCGTTTAGAGCGTACCTATGAGGAATTGAAACAGGACTTTTTAAGCATTGTGGAACAGTTAGATAAACGTTTAGAGCGTACCTATGAGGAATTGAAACATGTTGTAGTTGCCATAGGATTTGGCAATGTAAGGCTTCGTTTAGAGCGTACCTATGAGGAATTGAAACGTTTCGCCAGAAGCCTTTTGCAACTTCGGAACCCCAAGTTTAGAGCGTACCTATGAGGAATTGAAACTCCATCTTAGCCTGCACCCTTTCCCACAGTTCTCGTGTTTAGAGCGTACCTATGAGGAATTGAAACCACATTCAAGAGACGGAAAGCTCATCTCATGTCAGGGTTTAGAGCGTACCTATGAGGAATTGAAACGAACTTGGCACAATACAGGGGAACATGAGCCTGCTGAGTTTAGAGCGTACCTATGAGGAATTGAAACGCCAGATTTCCTCGTCCATCATAGCTAGCAGTTCATCCTGTTTAGAGCGTACCTATGAGGAATTGAAACATGGTATAAGCCTTTGGTCTCCTGGTAATCGGGTCCTGTTTAGAGCGTACCTATGAGGAATTGAAACATCCAGACGGAAGATGCCTGGGTCGCGACGATATTCTGTTTAGAGCGTACCTATGAGGAATTGAAACTTGCCGCCACAGTAAAGGGAAATACGGTGGTCAGCGTTTAGAGCGTACCTATGAGGAATTGAAACTCTGATTTTGGACTTGATGCCCGGATAATGCGGAATGGTTTAGAGCGTACCTATGAGGAATTGAAACTAATGAATATCAATGAACCTATGAGCATTGCCACGGTTTAGAGCGTACCTATGAGGAATTGAAACTATCTCAGGTTCACGCTTAAGAATGGCCGAACCGTAACGTTTAGAGCGTACCTATGAGGAATTGAAACGCAGACTTGCAAGAACACATAAATAAATACGGTGTGTTTAGAGCGTACCTATGAGGAATTGAAACTCGCTCAAAATGGTCTGAAATCTTATGATTTCCCGGAGTTTAGAGCGTACCTATGAGGAATTGAAACTAAGGCCAAAAGCCCAGGCAATAGGAAAAATCGTAGGGTTTAGAGCGTACCTATGAGGAATTGAAACGCGGCATAAATACAATGATACGAGGCATGAACAAGCGTTTAGAGCGTACCTATGAGGAATTGAAACTCTATTGGTTGCGATGAGCAACCGGCAATAAAAATCAGGTTTAGAGCGTACCTATGAGGAATTGAAACATCTTATCAATCAGTATAAGCCATCGATCCCCTTGGTTTAGAGCGTACCTATGAGGAATTGAAACTGTTGTCCACCTGTTGGAACGTTGTCCGTTTGACGTGTTTAGAGCGTACCTATGAGGAATTGAAACCATATAAAACCTGCGGTATTACGCCAGATATAAGCACTGTTTAGAGCGTACCTATGAGGAATTGAAACGCCAACCTTGCGGTGTCTTGTTCGTTTAGCCGTCTTGGTTTAGAGCGTACCTATGAGGAATTGAAACTCTAACCGCTTGCCTCTGAATTTAATCTCCCGCATAAGTTTAGAGCGTACCTATGAGGAATTGAAACCTCGATGGACCGATTCCCCAAGATATCAGCTAGCTCGGTTTAGAGCGTACCTATGAGGAATTGAAACGGAGACAGGATAAGGAAGTTAAGGAAAAGCAAAAATGTTTAGAGCGTACCTATGAGGAATTGAAACATCGTACTGGAAAAAACCCTCAAATACACAACTCACGGGTTTAGAGCGTACCTATGAGGAATTGAAACAAAAGAGGTTTCAATGGAAAGATGCTATAGCGAGAGCGTTTAGAGCGTACCTATGAGGAATTGAAACAATGGGAATAGGACTATCTTCCTCCGTGCCATCTCCGTTTAGAGCGTACCTATGAGGAATTGAAACCAGAAAGAAAATAGGATGTAGTGTAGACATCAAAAGTGTTTAGAGCGTACCTATGAGGAATTGAAACAGGCATCTTGCTTTGCTGCTGTGGACTGGTTGTCCGTTTAGAGCGTACCTATGAGGAATTGAAACTCCCGCAGCGCAAATATATTAAAGCGGCAGTTAGTTGGGTTTAGAGCGTACCTATGAGGAATTGAAACCCCAAACTTCTCCACCTTCGGCATCATGGATATCTACGTTTAGAGCGTACCTATGAGGAATTGAAACGCACTGCCCGTATTGCGTGGCGGGTGTCGCCGCGCTTGGTTTAGAGCGTACCTATGAGGAATTGAAACCCCAACTAGACTCATAAATTCGCTCTTATGCCATTCCAGTTTAGAGCGTACCTATGAGGAATTGAAACCCTGATAGTGGCGAACCATACACAACATAGACTTCCGTTTAGAGCGTACCTATGAGGAATTGAAACGTCCCTAAAGACACATAATCATCCACCCCGTCAAACTGTTTAGAGCGTACCTATGAGGAATTGAAACGAGGATAAAATGCTATAAATCGCTTGAACTGCCTGCGTTTAGAGCGTACCTATGAGGAATTGAAACGTGGGATAATGCGGATAACAAATCCCCTTGCTACTGAGTTTAGAGCGTACCTATGAGGAATTGAAACAAGATAGAGCGTGGGGGCAAGTGTGAGCGCACAGGAGGTTTAGAGCGTACCTATGAGGAATTGAAACTCCTTTATAACTCTTTCATACTGTTCCCATAACGGGTTTAGAGCGTACCTATGAGGAATTGAAACAAGAATACGACTTAAAGCCGTTTAAAAGTGGCTATGTTTAGAGCGTACCTATGAGGAATTGAAACTTAAGCTCTCGTATTTTTATAGCCCCGGGTTCGACAGTTTAGAGCGTACCTATGAGGAATTGAAACTCCTCCCCTGCCAGACAAGGCGGTGTAATTATCTCAGTTTAGAGCGTACCTATGAGGAATTGAAACCCAGCTAACTGGTCATTGAGAGAAGCCAGCTTCTGGCGTTTAGAGCGTACCTATGAGGAATTGAAACCCATAATACTCATGATGACTATAAACTGGGTGCTGGTTTAGAGCGTACCTATGAGGAATTGAAACATATACCCATGCCGGATAAAATATCGCTTAATTTCAGTTTAGAGCGTACCTATGAGGAATTGAAACCAACTTGCACACTGGATTTGTAACAGACAAAAATCAGAGTTTAGAGCGTACCTATGAGGAATTGAAACTCGAAGCAAGGGTGATTGCTTGGCTTGCGGGAGAAAGTTTAGAGCGTACCTATGAGGAATTGAAACACGCAAGAAAACAGTACACACAAGAACAACTTGACGTTTAGAGCGTACCTATGAGGAATTGAAACAGACCGTTGCAAAAGAAACGGTTTAAGCAGCTTCGGGTTTAGAGCGTACCTATGAGGAATTGAAACTCAGCAGTGTTTCCAACCTGGTAGCGCCGTCCCACGTTTAGAGCGTACCTATGAGGAATTGAAACCGGTGCGTTCCCCCACCACGGGAGGGTTTTGCATAGTTTAGAGCGTACCTATGAGGAATTGAAACGAGCCTCTGCGCTCCAGTCTGCCCGTCACAAAAGCGGCGTTTAGAGCGTACCTATGAGGAATTGAAACAGGATGACGAGGACGATATGGAGGAATTCTTAGGGTAGTTTAGAGCGTACCTATGAGGAATTGAAACAGGATAAACTTGACGGGGTGATTGATGGTACTACCCCGTTTAGAGCGTACCTATGAGGAATTGAAACTGCTCCCCTTTGTTTTCATTGAGGAGGATGAATTCCGAGTTTAGAGCGTACCTATGAGGAATTGAAACATACTATATCCCCGTACTGCATCATGTCTCTAACCATGTTTAGAGCGTACCTATGAGGAATTGAAACATGAACCAGAGTTCGAGGAGAGGTGCTTAGATGAGAGTTTAGAGCGTACCTATGAGGAATTGAAACCACGCTCTTGATTCTCATATCCTCTAGTCATTACCAGTTTAGAGCGTACCTATGAGGAATTGAAACACTAACAAAAACACCTCTTGTGTTCCTAAGAACTGTGTTTAGAGCGTACCTATGAGGAATTGAAACATGGAGGAGATGCACCCTTTCACTACGGCTTATACACGTTTAGAGCGTACCTATGAGGAATTGAAACAAGACAGGTTGTTTGCTTTTCCTATGGCTTTTCCTAGTTTAGAGCGTACCTATGAGGAATTGAAACTGAACAAAAACTACAATATGTAGAAAATGCCAAGATGTTTAGAGCGTACCTATGAGGAATTGAAACATGGAGGTGTAAAGGATGGCTTATACTGGACAGCCGGTTTAGAGCGTACCTATGAGGAATTGAAACAAATATTGCCACCATGAAAAGAAACCCAAACTTCATCGTTTAGAGCGTACCTATGAGGAATTGAAACAAGCGAAAGCACTGGAATTATTTGGCTTGCGACAAGTTTAGAGCGTACCTATGAGGAATTGAAACACAGTGTCGTAGGAGTAAATTACACCAGTGATGAAGAAGTTTAGAGCGTACCTATGAGGAATTGAAACGCCAACCTGGTAGACAGCTCGACACTGACTGGCTCTCCGTTTAGAGCGTACCTATGAGGAATTGAAACAGTCTCCATCCAGGTCACTGCTGCCGTACTCTGGACGTGTTTAGAGCGTACCTATGAGGAATTGAAACCTGCTTAATTGGGCCGGCACCATGGAAGGCTACTCTGTTTAGAGCGTACCTATGAGGAATTGAAACTAATCCACCGTTCCGGCAGGGAATGTCCACAACCGGTTTAGAGCGTACCTATGAGGAATTGAAACTATGAACAACTGTAAATATTTCTGATTCCAATTGTGGTTTAGAGCGTACCTATGAGGAATTGAAACTATCATGAGGACGGTCGGTGGCATATGTGCGTTGAAGTTTAGAGCGTACCTATGAGGAATTGAAACTCCATGTCAATACGTTTTCCATTTCTCCACCTCCAAGTTTAGAGCGTACCTATGAGGAATTGAAACAAAGCATTGAGAAACGCATCACACAGATAAAAAGAGAGTTTAGAGCGTACCTATGAGGAATTGAAACCACACAAGGACAGCTGTTAAAAGAAATACATGAAAGTTTAGAGCGTACCTATGAGGAATTGAAACATAATTGTACATAGCCAGGGAGATTGTGAGGAGATGGTTTAGAGCGTACCTATGAGGAATTGAAACTGGGAGGTTCAAAGGTAAGGAGTGTGTCATTTGTTTGTTTAGAGCGTACCTATGAGGAATTGAAACACCAAACCGCCATATGGCACTATGTCACTGGCATGGTTTAGAGCGTACCTATGAGGAATTGAAACATGCCGGACCAGCCGGATAACTGCATAGCATTATTTGAGTTTAGAGCGTACCTATGAGGAATTGAAACTTTTGATACGCAGAAGCACCGGGAGGCACTGCGAAGTTTAGAGCGTACCTATGAGGAATTGAAACTTGAGCTGCTGCATCCTCGATGACACGACACGCCCGAGTTTAGAGCGTACCTATGAGGAATTGAAACATACGATGCTCCTGATGCTCCTGGCTGCTGCGTGCCCGTTTAGAGCGTACCTATGAGGAATTGAAACGTCCATACCCCGTTAGTGTAGAACCGCTTAATCCTGTGTTTAGAGCGTACCTATGAGGAATTGAAACAGTATCAATGGAGATGACAATAGCATCAATACAACCGTTTAGAGCGTACCTATGAGGAATTGAAACATAAAGGAAAGCACTGATGAAGAAAATGTTATTTTAGTTTAGAGCGTACCTATGAGGAATTGAAACCGTACCTTTTTTTGAAAATGATTTAAGATGTAATTTTGTTTAGAGCGTACCTATGAGGAATTGAAACCCGGAACACGGAAGAAATGTGCCTTTTCAGCTTTGCGTTTAGAGCGTACCTATGAGGAATTGAAACTCCACCTTCAAAGTTAAATACCACATTTCTTTGCTTTGTTTAGAGCGTACCTATGAGGAATTGAAACAAAAAATACGACCCAAAGGCATATCGGAATATCTTGGTTTAGAGCGTACCTATGAGGAATTGAAACTAGATAGAGGTGTATCGGTGAAGCGAAATAAGAAAAGTTTAGAGCGTACCTATGAGGAATTGAAACATATAGAATGCGGTATAGGTACCTGTTTCGTTATTACGTTTAGAGCGTACCTATGAGGAATTGAAACCTTTTCCCTCCTATGTTCCTCACAAGCTCAAACGCCCGTTTAGAGCGTACCTATGAGGAATTGAAACTGATGATTTCTATGATAGGTGTAAATCTAGGATTGTAAGTTTAGAGCGTACCTATGAGGAATTGAAACGTACGAAAAACAGATGCGTCGATAGTAGCTTTAAATACGTTTAGAGCGTACCTATGAGGAATTGAAACACTATAAAAGCGAGGTGGGGCATGTTCCTGCCGCCGTTTAGAGCGTACCTATGAGGAATTGAAACATAGCTGGCCTTGTGTGTAGGGGCCGGATATGTATTTGTTTAGAGCGTACCTATGAGGAATTGAAACTCAATGTAACACCTATATAGGTGCGGTCAGGTATTCGTTTAGAGCGTACCTATGAGGAATTGAAACATAAATTAGTAAAGAAGTTACAGATTATGTTAATGACGTTTAGAGCGTACCTATGAGGAATTGAAACAAATATGATACGACATAAAAGTCATATACCCTTCTAAGTTTAGAGCGTACCTATGAGGAATTGAAACTGGCTCAGTCAGATAGGATGATAGATAGACAGATAAGGTTTAGAGCGTACCTATGAGGAATTGAAACTGGGAAATATTCCTATAATCCATAAAACCGCACTTGTTTAGAGCGTACCTATGAGGAATTGAAACAGTGTAAAAAGACATTGAGGCTGTTATACAAAATAAGTTTAGAGCGTACCTATGAGGAATTGAAACTGAACAAATATTCGATTACATCGTAGTAGATTATGACGCGTTTAGAGCGTACCTATGAGGAATTGAAACATTGAAAAGTACAACCATGAAACGGTTTTGATATACGCGTTTAGAGCGTACCTATGAGGAATTGAAACGAAGTACAAAGGAAGAACGGGCGGTAGACTATCAGGTTTAGAGCGTACCTATGAGGAATTGAAACACACAACGGCCTTCGGGGATTCCGCAAGTGACAATGTCGTTTAGAGCGTACCTATGAGGAATTGAAACACGGAAAATGAAGTAACAGCAATCGCTGACCCGCTGGGTTTAGAGCGTACCTATGAGGAATTGAAACATTGCATACAGGGAAGATGTGCGGGGGATTGCAAATGGTTTAGAGCGTACCTATGAGGAATTGAAACATTAAAAAGAATGTTTAACATTACATAATGGAATTACGTTTAGAGCGTACCTATGAGGAATTGAAACTGGAAGGTATAACCGTCACTGGCGTAATGGCCAAGCGTTTAGAGCGTACCTATGAGGAATTGAAACCTTATTTCCCAGTGATTGCTTACCACGCTATCCAGCGTTTAGAGCGTACCTATGAGGAATTGAAACTCTATTTCCAGAAGCTCTTGAGGCGTTTTCTCGCTGGGTTTAGAGCGTACCTATGAGGAATTGAAACCTCAGCGGCCTCGACAACGTCGGTCGCTTTTTTTTAGTTTAGAGCGTACCTATGAGGAATTGAAACCACATAATAATATTTTTATAATCCATTTTTGTCACCTCGTTTAGAGCGTACCTATGAGGAATTGAAACTGGATAGGGCCAGTGGCTCAGGGGTGTTCGCTAGGGAGTTTAGAGCGTACCTATGAGGAATTGAAACCTGTTCTTTTCGTTAGCACAAACATCAACCTTAAACTGTTTAGAGCGTACCTATGAGGAATTGAAACGCATAAAGGGCGGGGTAGAAGATGCTACCTCTTACGGTTTAGAGCGTACCTATGAGGAATTGAAACGGAAATTGGCGCAAGCATATATAAGCATATTCTGTCGTTTAGAGCGTACCTATGAGGAATTGAAACACTGCCCGTACCCCGCCAGTGTCTTTATCTGTCCGTGTTTAGAGCGTACCTATGAGGAATTGAAACGCCATCTGGTCCGCTGAGTTCTCGTCCCCTGTGATAGTTTAGAGCGTACCTATGAGGAATTGAAACCTGATAAGTTCCCTGTACCAGAAATGCCCGAAGGGGTTTAGAGCGTACCTATGAGGAATTGAAACAACTCATTCTACATTCCCGCCATGTTTTTCCACTATGTTTAGAGCGTACCTATGAGGAATTGAAACCCTGCGAAACAAGGCTTGTAATAACTTCTATTTCCAGTTTAGAGCGTACCTATGAGGAATTGAAACTCAAGGCGACAGGGTTTGCGAATCGGGGAGTGAAGTGTTTAGAGCGTACCTATGAGGAATTGAAACTATCCATATTGAAGGTAGTATTCATAAGATGTTGATGGGTTTAGAGCGTACCTATGAGGAATTGAAACGCAGAATTTATTAGCTGTGTTCAGAATCAAGATGTAGGTTTAGAGCGTACCTATGAGGAATTGAAACTTTAGAAAGGATGCGTAATAAATATCCAAAAGTTAAGTTTAGAGCGTACCTATGAGGAATTGAAACGTAGGAGGCAAGTCAGCCAAATCGCCTGTCAGCAAAGTTTAGAGCGTACCTATGAGGAATTGAAACATGCTGGTGTATCCTGGGTAGGTTCAGATATTGCAAGTTTAGAGCGTACCTATGAGGAATTGAAACGATATACATACATTTCCTAAACTCCTTTCCATATTTGTTTAGAGCGTACCTATGAGGAATTGAAACTTGCTATGATATATATAAGAAGGAGGTGGGCAAAATTCGTTTAGAGCGTACCTATGAGGAATTGAAACGGAGGGAAGGAATAGATTGTAGAACGGGAGAGGTTAGTTTAGAGCGTACCTATGAGGAATTGAAACTCGCAAATATAAGTAAGCGTCAAATAAGCGGGCACAGCCCGGCACGGATACTAGTAAAAACCCTCATCGGCAATACTCTTTACCTCGTTGTACTGCCGCCGGATCAGCGACTTGAATTCCTTGTCTGATAATTCGT
>JBMNQA010000019.1:0-13806 GCA_050943895.1 Lawsonibacter sp. | reverse complement strand
GGATCGACCATAGAGGAATGTGAACCAAAATACGAACAAATTATCCTTTGAGGGAACCCAGAGTTAGGATCGACCATAGAGGAATGTGAACCAAAATACGAACAAATTATCCTTTGAGGGAACCCAGGTTAGGATCGACCATAGAGGAATGTGAACCATGGAACAAAAGTTTAATTTATGGAACAAAATATCGTTAGGATCGACCATAGAGGAATGTGAACTTAGAAAGAATCAGCTTAGTATTTATGATTTCCTTGTTAGGATCGACCATAGAGGAATGTGAACCAACTAGTATAGAAGGCATTATCCCGGGTTTAGCTGGTTAGGATCGACCATAGAGGAATGTGAACAGATGTTACAGTTACTGTCCCGAAGCAAGAGAATGTGTTAGGATCGACCATAGAGGAATGTGAACGCCTCAATTAATGCGTTCATAAAGTCCTCTGGTTCGGTTAGGATCGACCATAGAGGAATGTGAACCGTGGAACAATTGGTTAATATGTTGAAAAATACTTCGTGTTAGGATCGACCATAGAGGAATGTGAACTCAGGGGTAGCAATGCAACCAACCAGGCCAATCAAGTTAGGATCGACCATAGAGGAATGTGAACCATCAATTGTTTTTTCCTCGTCTACCGCATTTTTCATGTTAGGATCGACCATAGAGGAATGTGAACATACAGTAACGGGGTTTTAATTCAGCAAGATCATAAGGTTAGGATCGACCATAGAGGAATGTGAACCTTTCTCAGCTAGTGTTTTTTCGTTCTTAATCGTTCCGTTAGGATCGACCATAGAGGAATGTGAACTCAAGGAGTATCTGCAGTGGCAAGGGTGGTTCTGCGTGTTAGGATCGACCATAGAGGAATGTGAACAGAGTATTGCAGAGCTTAGGCAGTATGGGGTAAAAGGTTAGGATCGACCATAGAGGAATGTGAACAATACCTGACTTCCGCACGAACCGGCTGGGGCATAGTTAGGATCGACCATAGAGGAATGTGAACATGCAAGAGTTCCGATCATAGCATACAAATCATGCTCGTTAGGATCGACCATAGAGGAATGTGAACGCGGGAATATCACCTAACACAGGAATGGTAACAGTTTGTTAGGATCGACCATAGAGGAATGTGAACGCTGATATATACATCATCAATCGGGAAAATGTAGCGTTAGGATCGACCATAGAGGAATGTGAACGACTTTACAGGCAAGGTCAAAAAAGAAGTGTTATTGGTTAGGATCGACCATAGAGGAATGTGAACCCAGGGAAGCCCGCTCTGGTACCAGAAAGTGACAAGTTAGGATCGACCATAGAGGAATGTGAACTTGTTCAAGATAAGTGAGGCCTTTGTTTATTTTTTCGTTAGGATCGACCATAGAGGAATGTGAACGCGCTTCCATCTGCGCGGCGGCACAGGCAAGCTCTCTGTTAGGATCGACCATAGAGGAATGTGAACTCGATTACGACTATCGCAGACAGCGCAGAGCCAAAGGTTAGGATCGACCATAGAGGAATGTGAACTGATGGGAAAGGGAATCTGATATCTATCGAATATCGTTAGGATCGACCATAGAGGAATGTGAACAAAAGAGCAAAATAAAAGAGCCCTTCGGCTCAAATGAGTTAGGATCGACCATAGAGGAATGTGAACAGGAATGGCTGGGGGATCGGTTCCTGGCAGATGCCGAGTTAGGATCGACCATAGAGGAATGTGAACCTCGGTCCAGTCCTCATCGCAAGCAGCCATCAAGCCCCGTTAGGATCGACCATAGAGGAATGTGAACAAGGGAAGTACGGCGGCCAGCCTGTTCGGCTGGAACGTTAGGATCGACCATAGAGGAATGTGAACTTTTGAAGTGGAATTTAAGTAATGCGGCGATTGACGGTTAGGATCGACCATAGAGGAATGTGAACAAATTAAACTTCCTCACTTTTATGTGAGCTGGTCTGTTAGGATCGACCATAGAGGAATGTGAACTAAATGCCAACTTCATCAAAACTGGCAAACTTGATTGTTAGGATCGACCATAGAGGAATGTGAACATACAAAAAAGCGGAATCTGCCAGAACTGGTAAAAAGTTAGGATCGACCATAGAGGAATGTGAACCCGGTGTGGTCAAATGTGCTACCGCCTCATCGCTTGTTAGGATCGACCATAGAGGAATGTGAACTACTTTCGGTTTAAATATGCTCTGGCGGGGTCTCGTTGTTAGGATCGACCATAGAGGAATGTGAACACCAGAACGGCTAAATCTGATAATATCCCTGCTCCTGTTAGGATCGACCATAGAGGAATGTGAACTTAGCATTAAATGTCTTTACAGGAGGAGCATCTGCGTTAGGATCGACCATAGAGGAATGTGAACTAATTTGCCAATCCCTGGTAGGAAAAGTCAAAAACAGTTAGGATCGACCATAGAGGAATGTGAACACCAAGGCGAGGATTGTATCCGTATCGCCCCCGGGAGTTAGGATCGACCATAGAGGAATGTGAACGCGATAAAAACCATTTCGCCAGGCTTAACAGTTTTCGTTAGGATCGACCATAGAGGAATGTGAACGGAAACTGCTAGAAATAGCAGAGCAACAGAAAGAAGAGTTAGGATCGACCATAGAGGAATGTGAACAGATGAGCTCGTTAAAGTCTGTATGGAACCAGAGTGGTTAGGATCGACCATAGAGGAATGTGAACGCAAAACCCCGGGGGATCCGTTCCTGGGGGTCCGCGTTAGGATCGACCATAGAGGAATGTGAACTTGTCATTACCTGCACCTGGTCTATTTCTGGCACCGTTAGGATCGACCATAGAGGAATGTGAACTGAGATCCGGCCAACTCCTTCGGTTCGGCATCCAGGTTAGGATCGACCATAGAGGAATGTGAACTACAGCCAAACAGCCACAACCCGCACCAGTCTGCCTCGTTAGGATCGACCATAGAGGAATGTGAACGGATATATATAAATGAAAGGATGTCACGCAACCTCTAGTTAGGATCGACCATAGAGGAATGTGAACATAAAAACAGTCGTTTCTTCTGTAGCGTATAAATATGTTAGGATCGACCATAGAGGAATGTGAACCTCCTGGACTTTCACCTTTGGAAAGATTTTTCTATTGTTAGGATCGACCATAGAGGAATGTGAACCTTCGTAGGGTCATTATAAATCTCCTTTTTCCCCGCGTTAGGATCGACCATAGAGGAATGTGAACATTTAAGTTTGTAATTGTCATTTCCTTTTTCATTTTGTTAGGATCGACCATAGAGGAATGTGAACTCCACGCAAATAATCATCCTCATTAACATAACCAAGTTAGGATCGACCATAGAGGAATGTGAACGGTACACAGTATTGCTTGAAACTTGATGCAAAGAAAGTTAGGATCGACCATAGAGGAATGTGAACAGTGATGGTTGAAGGAATTACAAACACCCTGGTATTGTTAGGATCGACCATAGAGGAATGTGAACAAGAAATACAGAAGAACAAGAAAGGTTCAATGATTCAGTTAGGATCGACCATAGAGGAATGTGAACTGAGCAATTACAGGACATCAGAGCAATTGAAAACTTGTTAGGATCGACCATAGAGGAATGTGAACGTTCCATCCTTGGTCATTGCCTTCATGGTCAGTGGGTTAGGATCGACCATAGAGGAATGTGAACCAAATACACTACTGCTGACTATGAAGGTGTTGTTTCGTTAGGATCGACCATAGAGGAATGTGAACTAGACAATTCACTTGGTGTAAGTTTAATTGTCAAATGTTAGGATCGACCATAGAGGAATGTGAACGTCAATTCATCTTCAATGAAATTCGGTTCTGTTGCTGTTAGGATCGACCATAGAGGAATGTGAACAAATGCAAAGAAAGGTAAAGGGTGGTATGCAGAAGTGTTAGGATCGACCATAGAGGAATGTGAACTTGCTGAAACATAGCCTTCTTTGGTTGCCAGGGTTAGTTAGGATCGACCATAGAGGAATGTGAACAAGCAAGTCATTGTCCTTGAACAACCGCCTGTATTGTTAGGATCGACCATAGAGGAATGTGAACCCAGTCCTTTCACTGTTTGGGTGATGTATTTGGTTAAGTTAGGATCGACCATAGAGGAATGTGAACATATACCAATGGGGTATATGAAGCAAAGCAGAAAGCGTTAGGATCGACCATAGAGGAATGTGAACTTTCATGAATAAGGGTTGAACATGTATTCAGGAACGGGTTAGGATCGACCATAGAGGAATGTGAACTCAATTGTCACAAGTCCTTTTTTCCTGAATCTTGTGGTTAGGATCGACCATAGAGGAATGTGAACTACCTTTGCATAATTTCATCAAGCTTACCTTCATTGTGTTAGGATCGACCATAGAGGAATGTGAACTTGCGTGTTCACAACTTCTGTTCACCGTTGAATATGCGTTAGGATCGACCATAGAGGAATGTGAACAGGTCAGAAATGCAACCTTCAATGGCTGGACAACAGTTAGGATCGACCATAGAGGAATGTGAACTTTTTTACCTCCCTCCATACTGACTACCGCCACTGGTTAGGATCGACCATAGAGGAATGTGAACATGCCTGAATCTGGAAGGTGGGCAAACGCCGGAATGGTTAGGATCGACCATAGAGGAATGTGAACTTTATTGGGATGCATAAATATTCACTGCTCTGTATAGTTAGGATCGACCATAGAGGAATGTGAACCCACATGCCACCCCTCACTTCCCCTCACTTCCCCTCGTTAGGATCGACCATAGAGGAATGTGAACTCATTTTTGAGTGCTAATGAATAACTTTGGCCTGCGTGTTAGGATCGACCATAGAGGAATGTGAACCTCAAACTCTTCACATATATTTGTGCCAGGAATCCATGTTAGGATCGACCATAGAGGAATGTGAACTGGAAAAGAATATCTGTGTAGATGTAAATGTGGTAACTAGTTAGGATCGACCATAGAGGAATGTGAACCATGGAAACGATATACAAACCGGAACGCATGGAAAAGTTAGGATCGACCATAGAGGAATGTGAACTTCTCTAAAAGTTATGTTTGTTTCTTGGTCAAAAAAGTTAGGATCGACCATAGAGGAATGTGAACCGTTATTTATGGCGGGTCATATGATTTTAATATGTGTTAGGATCGACCATAGAGGAATGTGAACGCGTTGGCTTTCTAATACAGAAGACGAAGAATTATATGTTAGGATCGACCATAGAGGAATGTGAACCATCATTGGAAAGTTAGGCACCGTACCAGAGGAAAAGTTAGGATCGACCATAGAGGAATGTGAACGTGAGTGCGTACCCTACAGCACGCTGAAGAAAAGAGAGTTAGGATCGACCATAGAGGAATGTGAACGCCGAGCATCTCCATTTGTTTCGCTGACTCTACGGCGTTAGGATCGACCATAGAGGAATGTGAACTAGAGTGGACGACCCCTGCCGTTTCTGCTTCTTCATGTTAGGATCGACCATAGAGGAATGTGAACGCGGCTGGCACGGAAATTGCAAGGGGGAAAAATGGTGTTAGGATCGACCATAGAGGAATGTGAACAGAGTTGGGTGGCAAGTATGTTCTCCCCTGGGATTAGTTAGGATCGACCATAGAGGAATGTGAACTCCTCAACAATTGGAAAAGTCTGGAATAAACTTATGAGTTAGGATCGACCATAGAGGAATGTGAACTGGAAATATTCGGAGCTACAGTAGCCGAGCGACCTGGTTAGGATCGACCATAGAGGAATGTGAACTCACTTTTGAGTGCTAATGAATAATATCCTCCTGTGTTAGGATCGACCATAGAGGAATGTGAACACGGGGCAATTCGGATTGTCGAAGAAATCCCAAACAGGTTAGGATCGACCATAGAGGAATGTGAACTCACTCTTTCGTTGTTTGTCATGTCAACCCCGGCCCGGTTAGGATCGACCATAGAGGAATGTGAACTCATTATCGAAGCTGATATGGGGACGAATCGATTTCGTTAGGATCGACCATAGAGGAATGTGAACTGATGTATCTTATTTAGTTCAATCATTCGCCCACCGGGTTAGGATCGACCATAGAGGAATGTGAACCCGATGACGAGGACCGCTCCCCGCGGAATGTCCGGGGTTAGGATCGACCATAGAGGAATGTGAACCGATATTTTTTGTTGCAGGGTGCCCGATATAGTGAGGGTTAGGATCGACCATAGAGGAATGTGAACAGGGATTGTACTTCAATTTTACAAAGCGTATGCGTGGTTAGGATCGACCATAGAGGAATGTGAACTACTATCTGATCGATCCGTCCTGAACGGAAAATCTACGGTTAGGATCGACCATAGAGGAATGTGAACCTTTTTATTTTTCCTCCTCTTTCGTATCTCTCCCACCAAGGTTAGGATCGACCATAGAGGAATGTGAACTGAAAATACCCTTCTTCTGGTACAAAAGCTATTCTTGTTAGGATCGACCATAGAGGAATGTGAACTCATTTGTTCATGGCTCATCTTTTTCATGCTTTCCCGGTTAGGATCGACCATAGAGGAATGTGAACATGAAAAATGATCACGAAAAGGCTTAAATTCATCAAGGGTTAGGATCGACCATAGAGGAATGTGAACGTCTTTGTTGGTCATATTTACCCTCCTTTTTTGCCCGGGTTAGGATCGACCATAGAGGAATGTGAACATTAAATGCAAAACTAGGAAACAAAGAAATAATACCGTTAGGATCGACCATAGAGGAATGTGAACGGTAGAAGAACGGCTTTATAAGATGTATGAGAAAGGGGTTAGGATCGACCATAGAGGAATGTGAACCCGATGGGAATTTAACATAAAAGAGGTGAACAATATTGGTTAGGATCGACCATAGAGGAATGTGAACAAAATTTTTTCCAGGTGTTCAATAAAATTTCAAAACGTTAGGATCGACCATAGAGGAATGTGAACAAAGTTAAAATAATAACGAATTTTGGTTATGTTAATGTTAGGATCGACCATAGAGGAATGTGAACAAAGTTAAAATAATAACGAATTTTGGTTATGTTAAGGTTAGGATCGACCATAGAGGAATGTGAACTACATGGGCAATTTTAGAAGATGATAATGATGATTAGTTAGGATCGACCATAGAGGAATGTGAACTACCTCGTGCATTTCGCACTCCTCGCCGTATTCAGAGGTTAGGATCGACCATAGAGGAATGTGAACCTCCTACCTGTCACAAGCCCCACATATCCCTCCGGGGTTAGGATCGACCATAGAGGAATGTGAACGATAGCGTATCTTGGATAACGGCCATTAGTTTCTCTGGTTAGGATCGACCATAGAGGAATGTGAACTGCTGCCCCCGACGATGTCAGGGACAGGAGCAGGGGAGTTAGGATCGACCATAGAGGAATGTGAACCGACCTAAAAGAAAATATTACATTAGGAAATGTGGGGGTTAGGATCGACCATAGAGGAATGTGAACCTGGTGTAAGAGGCTCATAATACGGGCACATCGGGAGTTAGGATCGACCATAGAGGAATGTGAACTATTACGATGTGGAGAAGTAAGCAGGTATAAAAAGAGTTAGGATCGACCATAGAGGAATGTGAACCAAATACAGCATAAGTACAGCACGCGGTCAACTTCAGGGTTAGGATCGACCATAGAGGAATGTGAACTCTAATTACGCAAGTAGTCAATTATGTTCTAGTTGGGTTAGGATCGACCATAGAGGAATGTGAACTTTGAAACGGTTCCACTTATATTCACCTTTATCGTGGTTAGGATCGACCATAGAGGAATGTGAACAAATTTTGTAACCTTTTATAAACTTTGACAAAAAAGGTTAGGATCGACCATAGAGGAATGTGAACCCCCCCTTTATGCTGGGATAACAAAGACCTGGCCAGGGTTAGGATCGACCATAGAGGAATGTGAACCTTTAGGCAAGCTGAAAGAAACGACATTCCCCGGGGTTAGGATCGACCATAGAGGAATGTGAACAAATTTTGTAACCTTTTATAAACTTTGACAAAAAAGGGGTTAGGATCGACCATAGAGGAATGTGAACATAATTCCTTCGCTTTTTTTATGAGGTTACGCCTTGGTTAGGATCGACCATAGAGGAATGTGAACTGATTCTTAATCGCCCTGGCAAACCGCTTTTGAGCCGGTTAGGATCGACCATAGAGGAATGTGAACAGGCCTCAGCGGTTCCGGCAGACATATAGCAGTCTAGGTTAGGATCGACCATAGAGGAATGTGAACCTCTGGAAACAGGGAGATGGCCGAGGGGTATACGTGGTTAGGATCGACCATAGAGGAATGTGAACGGTGCGGCTGGCTGAAAAGCATGGCCGCACCCATGTTAGGATCGACCATAGAGGAATGTGAACGACCCAGACAGAACACCCCGGCGTCGGAAGTGCAGCGTTAGGATCGACCATAGAGGAATGTGAACTCGGACATCTTGAGTCTGCGCTGTTTGGCCAACCCCTGTTAGGATCGACCATAGAGGAATGTGAACTGATTTGATTGGAAACATTGGGCGGCATTAAAAATGGTTAGGATCGACCATAGAGGAATGTGAACAGCTCCAGGCTGAGCCTGTGATGAAAGTCAGGGATCGTTAGGATCGACCATAGAGGAATGTGAACCCTGCCGCGTGCTTAGTTGCAGAGGGCGCAGATGCCTTGTTAGGATCGACCATAGAGGAATGTGAACTCTACAACACCTCCGGCGGCTGGACTTTCAGAATAAGTTAGGATCGACCATAGAGGAATGTGAACTGAGTATATCACTTGATTCCCTGGATAATCTTCTCAGGTTAGGATCGACCATAGAGGAATGTGAACTTAACCGCCGGCACCTGGTAAGGACGCAGTTTAATGTTAGGATCGACCATAGAGGAATGTGAACCAAAGAACACTGGTTTCTTGAATGCGCCAAAACGACGTGTTAGGATCGACCATAGAGGAATGTGAACTTCTGATTTCCTGGCGGAGCGCCATTCCCTGGAGCTGTTAGGATCGACCATAGAGGAATGTGAACTTCAGCCAACCTAGGGCAAATACCTGGAATCTCAATGTTAGGATCGACCATAGAGGAATGTGAACAAGATGATGCTATGGAGTTTATTGAGGCTGGTTGTACCGGTTAGGATCGACCATAGAGGAATGTGAACTCAAGCAGTCGTCTGCAGATGTGATTCAGGAACTGGGTTAGGATCGACCATAGAGGAATGTGAACTATTAAATCAACCGTTTTCGTCATGATAGCACCAATAGTTAGGATCGACCATAGAGGAATGTGAACAGATATCCTGCTTTTTATCAACCCCGATTCGTGCTTGTTAGGATCGACCATAGAGGAATGTGAACAAGTGATACCTGCTCCTTTTTAGCCTTGCATTTTGCCGTTAGGATCGACCATAGAGGAATGTGAACTTTAACCTGTTTTACGCTCCCTTTGAGCTTCGGCAGTGTTAGGATCGACCATAGAGGAATGTGAACTATATTAGATAATCGCCCTCATATTACCGGGCTGAGTTAGGATCGACCATAGAGGAATGTGAACAGAAACATTGCGGTGAGTTTGGCGTTAGTAGCGTAGTTAGGATCGACCATAGAGGAATGTGAACACTAAAGGGAGAAGATGCGAATAGACGTGCATTATCGTTAGGATCGACCATAGAGGAATGTGAACCTTACGGATGCCAATCTTCGCCCTGCCTGTAGCACCGTTAGGATCGACCATAGAGGAATGTGAACGACTTGCACTGGAACGGTGAATATCCCGGCTTGCAGGTTAGGATCGACCATAGAGGAATGTGAACTAAAAAGCTGGATTGGGTCCGGAGTATCCTGGATGGGTTAGGATCGACCATAGAGGAATGTGAACACTCTCTATACTCTTCCATCTAGCTTCTCCTCCTTAGTTAGGATCGACCATAGAGGAATGTGAACGTGGTTGAGGCGGTTCAATGAATTATTACTGCTCGGTTAGGATCGACCATAGAGGAATGTGAACTTTCTTCGGGAAACTCCATCCTGGTGTAGCCTATCGTTAGGATCGACCATAGAGGAATGTGAACTACAGCAAGGTTAAGGAGTGGCTGCAGAAGGCACAGCGTTAGGATCGACCATAGAGGAATGTGAACTTAGAGGCAAGCCGTTCATTAACAGAACACACCAAAGTTAGGATCGACCATAGAGGAATGTGAACATCGCGATATGCACGATTACGAATTAGCAGGCGGAGTTAGGATCGACCATAGAGGAATGTGAACCCACCCGGGGAAACCTAAAGGACCCCTCTTTCCTGTGTTAGGATCGACCATAGAGGAATGTGAACCTCTTTCACCAGGGGAGCAGTTTTCTTTTGTAGCTTGTTAGGATCGACCATAGAGGAATGTGAACTATATCAGGTGCATTATTGCCTGATACATTTGTGTAAGGTTAGGATCGACCATAGAGGAATGTGAACTCTACAAACTCCTGAGCAGACATAAGCAAGCAACCAGTTAGGATCGACCATAGAGGAATGTGAACACGTGTTATGCTTGTCCACTTTTTTCTCTAACTGTTGTTAGGATCGACCATAGAGGAATGTGAACTCAAATTTCATACGGCAGGCACCCCCACTCCTCTCGTTAGGATCGACCATAGAGGAATGTGAACATAACTAATCAAACCAAGTGAGTTGCTCTTGAGTGTGTTAGGATCGACCATAGAGGAATGTGAACCCTGTCTGCCACCCGTTTTTGCAGAAAAACAAAAACGTTAGGATCGACCATAGAGGAATGTGAACCATGTTAAGCACGGTTCCCAGGACAGCCATTACCAGGTTAGGATCGACCATAGAGGAATGTGAACGGAGCATTTTGAGGGATGAACCTCGGCACGTTCGCTGTTAGGATCGACCATAGAGGAATGTGAACATCAAAGGAATAAGCGTTCCCGCATTGTTCAGCATGAGTTAGGATCGACCATAGAGGAATGTGAACGAGGTATGCTGCCGGGCTGACAAGTCTTGAAAGCTCGTTAGGATCGACCATAGAGGAATGTGAACTAGTCATGGCCGGGCTTGAGTGCCCCCTGCACCACCGTTAGGATCGACCATAGAGGAATGTGAACGTCACGCCCCGCTCTGCAAGTTGCTCTCTATACCTCGTTAGGATCGACCATAGAGGAATGTGAACATAAAAAACCGCCCTGTATTCAAGGCGGCTATGGCGGTTAGGATCGACCATAGAGGAATGTGAACGGGCCAGCTCCCGGTATATGTCATTCACTTGTCGGGTTAGGATCGACCATAGAGGAATGTGAACAGAAAGAATCTGCCAAGCCATCCGTGCCGGCAATTAGTTAGGATCGACCATAGAGGAATGTGAACGAGATGACAGTTAATGTTAATCTGTTAAGCCGCTAGGTTAGGATCGACCATAGAGGAATGTGAACATGGGCGTATTCTACACCCTCAGCTGGAGTGCTTCGTTAGGATCGACCATAGAGGAATGTGAACTGTAAAAAATTCTATGTACCTGTACCTCAGCACAAGTTAGGATCGACCATAGAGGAATGTGAACTGTGGAAAGACACGCTACAGTCAGTGAGGTCTACGGTTAGGATCGACCATAGAGGAATGTGAACATCAATGTGAATATCTTCCAGCACCACAGCACCGGTGTTAGGATCGACCATAGAGGAATGTGAACGGCAAACGGCATCCCGATGCAGAAATCAAAAACAGGTTAGGATCGACCATAGAGGAATGTGAACTGTCTTTATCGGTTAACTCTTCAAGGGCTTTGACAAGTTAGGATCGACCATAGAGGAATGTGAACTTCTAACTTCCGCTTCATATTCCGCGCGCGTTATAGCGTTAGGATCGACCATAGAGGAATGTGAACCCAAAAAGGCCGGTAAAGAAGCAAAAGGCGGGCTCAGTTAGGATCGACCATAGAGGAATGTGAACCCTTTAACAAATGCTTTCTTCTCCCCCTGCTTGTCCTGTTAGGATCGACCATAGAGGAATGTGAACCTTTACAAACACATGCTTTCTAATCACATAAACACCCCGTTAGGATCGACCATAGAGGAATGTGAACGAAGAAGGGTATTTTCATGGTAAATTTACATCTGTTGTTAGGATCGACCATAGAGGAATGTGAACTAGTTCCTGTTCACTTCTTAGATATACATACATAAGTTAGGATCGACCATAGAGGAATGTGAACTATTCATCAAATTGCACACCATCATTAACAGCTTTGTTAGGATCGACCATAGAGGAATGTGAACTATGACCTCCTTTTATTGAGAGATTCTTCTCTCTTGTTAGGATCGACCATAGAGGAATGTGAACTAAAAAAAAGTACCGAAAAAAATAAAAGTTTTTTTCGTTAGGATCGACCATAGAGGAATGTGAACTACCCCGTTAGTGTAGAACCGCTTAATCCTGTCGAGTTAGGATCGACCATAGAGGAATGTGAACCACAAAAGCCTGTAGCACTATTCGAATACCTTATCAGTTAGGATCGACCATAGAGGAATGTGAACGAATCGTCGCCCTCATCACTGCCGCAAAATACGCCTCGTTAGGATCGACCATAGAGGAATGTGAACAGATGTTTTGGTTTGATAAGAATAACCAAAACGTTGAGTTAGGATCGACCATAGAGGAATGTGAACTAACCACCCTGGTTCTCTTTGTACCGGGCATCTGCGTTAGGATCGACTATAGAGGAATGTGAACCTGGTAATAAAAACCTACAAGGTTTCGCTGCTGTTTGTTAGGATCGACCATAGAGGAATGTGAACCAGGCACATCTCCCTTTTCAACATCTATAATTCTTCGTTAGGATCGACCATAGAGGAATGTGAACATACTATGCTCCGGAGACATATTCGATAAATGGAAAGTTAGGATCGACCATAGAGGAATGTGAACCCTATTTCCAGAACCGACAATTATATGCAGGCACAAGGTTAGGATCGACCATAGAGGAATGTGAACAACGATACGCTTCCGCTTGAATGGTATGTGCATATTGTTAGGATCGACCATAGAGGAATGTGAACTGCTGCCCCCGACAGGTGTCAGGAGCAGGAGCAGGGTTAGGATCGACCATAGAGGAATGTGAACAAGTGATTGAAGTGGATGATCATACTTGCGATATGTGTTAGGATCGACCATAGAGGAATGTGAACAAAGTTACAAAAGTCATGGCCACACTCTTTTTTTAGGGTTAGGATCGACCATAGAGGAATGTGAACTAAGGTAGCATGTATTTTACTTTGCTCCTTGGATTTCGTTAGGATCGACCATAGAGGAATGTGAACCTGGAAGAAAGAAGACAAGCACAAGAAATGATAAACTGTTAGGATCGACCATAGAGGAATGTGAACGTATAAAAAAGTAACAGGAAAGGAGATTTGATCATGTTAGGATCGACCATAGAGGAATGTGAACTTCTTATCTTCCTCCTTGTACTTACTTATTTTATTTAGTTAGGATCGACCATAGAGGAATGTGAACCAAAAGAGATGAAGTCTACTATCAAGGCAGACTTCAAGTTAGGATCGACCATAGAGGAATGTGAACCGTGGAACAATTGGTTAATATGTTGAAACATACTTCGTTAGGATCGACCATAGAGGAATGTGAACAAATTAGGGAATTAGAAAGATATGAAGTCATGTGTGATATCTTCTGTAAAAGGGCCTGATAATTTAACAGGTCATCGTTCCTCTGGTAAATTAGATAGTAATCAAACCATTAATTACCGGAGGGAGAAACGATGACCCAATATAAGATT
>JBMNQA010000018.1:0-14691 GCA_050943895.1 Lawsonibacter sp. | reverse complement strand
AGGAGGAAGAAAAGCGTTCCAAAATCGTACCGGAATTTTCGGAGGACAGAAATAGAGAAAATAATACAGGCAATACAAGCAGAAAAAATCAAGAGAAATAACCCAAAACAGCCCGAGATAAGGTGCTGTTATCGAATGGGAGTGAGATAATAAACCCGGCAAAGCATTGTGCTGCAATGCTTTGCCGGGCTTTTATTTCCTGGCTTTGAATGGAATATTTGCGAGGAGTAGAGTATAGAATGTAGCCCTGCGGCAAGTCTATGCCGACTATGAGCGGGTCAAGCGGGCCTTTAGCCCCGAGCAGATAGAAGCGGCGGTAGTTGCTGACGGGTAGAGGGAGCAGGTGGAAAAGGTGCGAAAGCGGGCTCCAAGGCAGAAATCCAGATTAGATGTGCAATAATTACCAGAATTTAAAAAACATGCAAGGGCTGCCCCAGGTCAGGAGGTTCCTGTTTCTGCTGTAACACACGTTACTTATTTACAGTTAGAGAGAGATGGTCCAGAATATCTTCCACTTCGTCCGTGGTCAGATATGCGCCATACATATTGACGGTGGCATGACTTGTTCGGCACTCTACCCAAACATTTCCGTTGTTCATTTTAATCAGGAACTCATAGCCGTCGGCAGACGTGTAATAGTAAGAGGTTTCATAACTACCATCAACGATATAAGACTGGCCAAAATAGTTGGTTTGTGCGATATTGTGGATTGATAGATCGACATATCCGCTTCCATCTTTCTTTGCGTAGAGTGCATCAAATATCTCGCTGACATAATTACCCTTTGCATCGGACACGACAAAGGAGAAATTGGCATCGGGGACGTAATTATACTGTTCATGCATCCATCCTAAATCAAAGGTCACACGGCCTGTCATAGTGTCCAAAAGGTTTGCAGGGTTTTCGGCAGTATACTCCATTTTTTCTGCGCCATCCTCTCGCCTAACGCAGCGGCTGCGGAGAGTGGGATCACGGCTCAAAACCTCAGCAGAGTCCCACTGAGAGTATTCCGATACCACTCCGCCGTTAATGCTGTCACCTACGTCCCAATCGTCCGATTTAAATCGAGCAAATTCTGTCATTTCATTCAAAGTGGCGGGCGGGTTTCCGCTAGGACTTGTGATAACAACAGCACCAGGGGCGCCATTTCCACTTGAAGGCACGGGGATGTTATCCGCACTGGACACGATAATGTCGTTTCTGAACAGATGCACCACCACAGCGGCAGCGGTCAGTGTTAATATCATCATCATAACAACAGCAGCGGCAATCAATGGCATACGAGATTTTAAGGTTGCTTTTTTCATAGGAATGTCCTCCGCTTGTTTTTGGTAGGAGGCAAGCTGAGAACGAATACGCTCCCGACTCTCTTGGGGCAATTTTAACTCATCAGAAATGCGTTTGAAGTTTTGTTCCATATCAATCCCACCCAAGTTGCTTTTTTAGGATGTTTTTGGCACGATACAATCTCATAGAAACAGCTGAGATGCTGATGTGTAAAAATTTTGAAATTTCCCGAAATGAGTAGCCCTCAAAATAATGCAAGCTCACAACGACCCTATACTTTTCCGGCAACTCCATCACAGCATGAACTATGTCCTGATTCTCCGGCTGTACCGACAGAACAACCTCATCTAAAGAAATAGCTTCATGTTTCTTCGCTGCGGTGAGAAGGTTTTTGCAATGGTTAATCGTGACCTTGGTTAGAAACGCACGCTCTTTTCCGGGGGAAATTCTCAAACTACTTTCCAGCAGTTTGAGAAATACAGTCTGCACAACATCTTCCGCTTCCTGTGGGGAATGCAGATAACTGAGAGCGATGCGATACACCATGTCTGCATAACAGTCAAAGAGCACCAGCACAGTTTCTTGTTCCATCGGCGCACCCCCTTCCTTTCCTTTTGAGGCCTCATCTATATAACAATTGGGTAAGTCTAATTAGCACAATATTTATAAAATACTTTTGAAAATTTCTCTTATTGATAATGCTATTATGCAATAGCATATTTACTTTTATCTTCGAGTTCAAGTCGAGGTTCTACCTCAATTTGAAGGAAGTTTTGATAGTGACCATTTAGAGTTTGAAATCATTGCACCCCCTCGTTTTCTGTGATACTATTTTGATCCTAAGAAAACAAAGTGCCCCAAATAACGGGGAAAACATTAGCATATTAGCGAATGTTTTCCCTGCGAAATCACCTCAAATACACCTTACTATATCTGAATTTGCCGAGTGGGAGTGAGAAATGAAGACCGAAAAATCCAGTACAACCGATTAAAATGTGTATTTAACGTACGAAAAACGTTTGAAAAGGCTGGATTTTAGAGCTATACAGGCTCTGCAGTAACCATTTAGCAACCCGTTTTCATAGTTTATAAAAAGAGAGCGAACGGACTTGGAGGAAAGGAAGTTTGCTCTCTTTTTCTTTCTCCTTTCCTGCAGGAACGCAAGTGGGCTTTCCTTACCGAAAGGGAAGAGAACGGAAGATTTTCTCCTCGGTATCTTCAAAAGCGTTGGGTTGCCCTGCGGTAAGGGACAGCACCTATTACGCGTTTCTTTTGACACCTTGCCTCCGTACTGACAGGGACAGGACATTTTATCCATTTGAAGGACTTCGGCCCATTTGAAGTCAGATGAAAAGGAGAAGGACTAGACGGATCCGCTGCCTTATGATATATTGCACTGGGGCAACCGAGTTAAAATTGTTTTTTGTATGGGGGAACCAAGCGATGAAAGTAGGGATTATTCGCTGCCAGCAGACAGAAGATTATTGTCCGGGAACAACCGATTTTCGCATGATACGAGAGAAACAAGGGGCTTTTGCGGGAATTGAAGAAGAGATTGAAATCATTGGATTTATCAACTGTGGAGGTTGTCCGGCAAAGAAGGCTGTATTGCGCGCAAGAGAATTGGTAAAACGCGGTGCTGATACCATTGCGTTTGCAAGCTGCATCCAAAAGGGGACGCCAATTGGATATCCCTGTCCCTTTGCGAAAAAAATGAAAGATCTCATCGCGAAAGATCTGGGAGACGGTGTAAAATTTCTCGATTATACCCATTAACAGCGGTTTCTATTTTGGAAGAGCCGATAACATCCTCCGCCTGAGGACGGTAAATGGATGAAAATTTTATGTGGCGGTTGACAAACCAGCCGCCACTGCATATACTAATCATATCAAAAGAATTTGATGTGAGGTGAGCAAATGGAGCGCCACCAAGAGGATGCCAAGGTGTTTAAGGCCCTGTGCGACCCCAAACGCCTGGCCATTCTGGAGCAGTTACGCAGTGGAGAGAAGTGTGCCTGTGTTTTGCAAGAACCCATGGATTTGACGCAATCCGGGCTATCCTACCATATGAAAATCTTGTGTGATTCCGGCCTTGTGACCAGCCGTCAAGAGGGCAAATGGACACACTACCGCTTGAGCGAAGCGGGCGGGGAAAGGGCGCTGGAGCGGCTGCGGGCGATTCTTACACCCAACACCAAACAGGAGGATCCCTGCCCCTCATGCGGCAGGAAAACGCCATCCTGAAGTGATGGCGTTTCTCTCAGCGTAAAACATTAAAAATTTTTGATGTGTTGTCCATTTTATGCAAAGTGAGGTTGTGGGAATGAGCGCATGGCAATTTGTGCAAGATCAAATTTTAGGAATGAGGTGGCTCAATGAATGGATTGGCCGCTGCCTGACCCTGTTGGGCGTGGACACAGGCGGACGGATCGGCGGCAGCGTGCAGTTTTTCTTGTATGATGTGATTAAAATCACGATTTTACTGTGTTCTTTGATTTTTGTCATCTCCTATATTCAAAGTTATTTTCCTCCTGAGCGCAGCAAGAAAATTTTGGGCCGCTTTCACGGAGTGGGTGCAAATTTCATTTCGGCCTTGCTGGGGACTGTGACGCCGTTTTGTTCCTGCTCATCCATCCCGTTGTTTATTGGTTTCACCAGTGCGGGACTCCCGCTGGGGGTGACCTTCTCCTTTTTAATCTCCTCTCCAATGGTGGATTTAGGCAGTCTGGTTCTGCTTATGAGTATCTTTGGGGCGAAGGTGGCCATTGTCTATGTGCTGGTTGGATTGATAATTGCAGTGGTCGGTGGCACGATCATCGAAAAGCTGCACATGGAGAACGAGGTGGAGCGTTTTATTTTTTCTGCCGGCGGAGTCGAGATCGAGTCCCCCACCTTGACCAAACGGGAGCGCGTGCAGTATGCAAAAGAGCAGGTCGCCTCTACCTTTCAAAAGGTATTTCCCTATATCCTGGTGGGGGTAGGGATCGGTGCGGTGATCCATAACTGGATACCGGAAAGTTGGATCCAGGCGATCCTTGGCAGTAACAACCCCTTTGGTGTTATTTTGGCAACCCTGGTGGGCGTCCCTATGTACGCGGACATATTCGGCACAATCCCGGTGGCAGAGGCTCTGCTTGCAAAGGGCGCGCAGCTTGGGACAATTTTGGCATTTATGATGGCGGTTACAACCCTGAGTTTGCCCTCTATGATTATGCTGCGTAAAGCGGTCAGGCCCAAATTGCTGGCTTTCTTTATTGCCATTTGTACAGGTGGGATTATCCTGGTGGGATACCTGTTCAATGTATTTCAAATCCTTTTAATTTAATTTTGGAGGTAAAAAAGATGGGACTGTTTCACAGAAATAAGAAAGAAGAAAAAACTGCCTGCTGCTGCGAAGGCAGCTGTACGCCGGAAGCCATGGCGCAGGCGGAGGCGGCCAAGGCCTCGGGCGGCGTCAAAGTGCTTGGCTCCGGGTGCGCCAAATGTAACGCCTTGGAACAGGCCACCCGTGAGGCGCTGGCAGAACTGGGGATGGATACGACCATAGACCATGTGACAGACTTCACCCAAATCGCCGCTTATGGGGTCATGACCACCCCGGCACTGGTGGTAGATGGCAAGGTGGTGTCCTATGGCAAGGTTCTGAAGAAGGACGAGGCCAAAGTGCTGATCCAGAAAGCACGGGGTTAACCTATGAGCCCAAAACCGAAAGTAGCCTTTGTGTGTGTCCACAATTCCTGTCGCAGTCAGATGGCGGAAGCCCTGGGCAAGCGGTTGGCTGCCGATGCATTTGACAGCTATTCCGCAGGGACGGAAACCAAGCCACATATCAACAAAGACGCGGTGCGGCTGATGAAACAGCGGTACGGTGTGGACATGGAACGCAGCCAGTACAGCAAACTGCTGTCCGCTCTTCCACCGGTAGACATTGTGATTACGATGGGGTGCAATGTGTCTTGTCCGGCGCTGCCCTGTAGATATCGGGAGGACTGGGGACTGGATGACCCCACAGGGAAACCGGACGAATTCTTTTTAGAAGTCATGGACGTCCTGGAGAAAAAAGTTCTGGAATTGAAGAACAGAGTGGAAAATGGATGGTTATAACCCTTTCCAGTGATGCGCTTTGTGCAGAGCGCGTCCCGGGTGAAGATGCCGCCGAAGAAACGGTACATCCCACATTGTATGCACTTGGACGCTCTCACCCGGCGTTTGAATCGATCCGTCAAGGTGGGCAAGCCCCTCTGGGGTTTGCCCGCCTGTTTGGTTTTGGGGGGAAGATCCGGTGCGGAACCTGTTCGTAAATGGGGGATAACTTCCGCCAGTCCTGTGTGGGGAAAAACTGCCTCTGCCACCAAGCAGGTTGGGCGGCAGGCGGCTGCGGCGCTCCACCGTGACTTGATGTGATGAAAGTAACAGGAAGCATCGATCAGCAGATACCTAGACCGTGGAAAGGTCGTCCATGGAAACAGAAAATAGAAACTGGATTGCCACACGAGATTATAATTTCAAAATTTTTTTGACAGGCTTGAAACATTTCCGCCTGCTGATTTGTAGATAGGGCAGAACAGAACGTATACTGTTCAAAACTTTAATGGTTAGAAAGGAAGTTATTACAATGAAAAAGTGGTTTGCTCTGGCCATGTGTGCGGCATTGGCTGTTTCCGTTACTACATCGGCTCTGGCTACTGCGGATGGCGCTGTCCCTTCCCTGATTTCTTCTGGCCCTGCTACGGGTTCAGAGAGCGGTTATGCGATCTATGTGGATGGCAAGGACACTGGGGTGGATGCCTGTATCATGGTTCCGCTGCGCACCTTTGCAAAAGAGTTGGGATTTGCAGTCACATGGAATGGGGACGGCACTGTGGGAATGGATAACGGGGTCATGCACACCACGGTTACCATTGGCGAGGATCTCTACCAGGTTGTGACCAGCGTTGAAGGGCGAGTCGGTATGTCCGCTCCTTTTTCCTTGGGAACGGCCCCCTATGTAGTGGACTCAACGACCTATGTGCCATTGGAACTATTTGAGGTATTACTTGGCAACAGAGAAAACACCATTGCTCTGGAAAATGGGGTGATCTCTATCTCTACTGCGAAGGATGCAGAGTCCTCTGCACAAATTCCCAATCCGTTTACCAACTGTGACACTTTAGCAGAGGCTGAAAAACTAGCTGGTTTTCCGTTGTGTGTTCCGAATGTAATCGACAATTCGGATAGCCGGCAATTCCGTACCATAGATGGTGATATGCTAGAAGTAGTTTACCTCAACGGTGAGTGTGAAACAGCCTGCGTCCGCAAAGCGCCCGGCACGGAAAATATCAGCGGTGACTATACAGATTACGAGAATGTGGATGCTGTGTCTGTGAATGGGGCCCAAGTTACCATGAAAGGGAATGAAGACCAGGTCTCCCTTGCTATTTGGACAAACGGCGGTTATACTTATTCCATTACGTTGGAACACCCTGTGTCCAGCGTGGAGATGACCGACTTGGTGTCCAATATTCAGTAAAATGGCAATGCGGGGCGGACCACAAAATGGTCCGCCCCATTGTTGGATTTAGATGGTGGGAAGATGTTAGAACAATGTCTTATATGGGATACAGTTACAGATAAATTAATGCGCAAATTGTCTTTTCTATTGTATGGTGTGGTGCAGAAGATAGTCACTCTTTTTAGTGCCCCCTTGGAAAGGTCCCAGCAAATAAAAAAGGATCAGGCAGAGGTTTACCATCCGGTGGAGCAGATTTTGACCACTTATGGTGACAGCATTTTGCGCTTTGCCTATTCTTATCTCCATAATATGAGCGATGCTGAGGATGTTCTGCAAGATACACTCATTCAATTTTTGAAAGCAGGCCCGGTCTTTGAATCGGAACAGCATAAGAAAGCATGGCTTATGCGGGTGGCAGGGAATCTCAGCAAAAATCGACTTACTTACAACAAAGTGCGGATGGTGGATGAGTTAAATGAGGAGTTGACGGCAGATGGTAGGGAGGATCTGTCTTTTGTTTGGGAGGCAGTCAAAGAATTACCCAACGATCTTCGTGAAACCATCCATCTATTCTATTATGAAGGGTATTCCACAAAAGAGATTGCAGAGATTCTCCAAAAAAAGGAGGCCACGGTGCGCACCCATTTATACCGTGGCCGGGAAAAACTGAGAGAAATCCTAAAGGGGGAATACGACTTTGAAGAGACAATATGATGAAGTGATGGACAGAATTCAAGTGACAGACGAGATGAAAGCGCGTATTCTCTCGCAGTTGCAGGAGATCGAATGGCAAAACAATGCCCATTCAAAGATAATACGGCTTTCCGCGCGAAAAAAATACTGGTCGGCGGTTGCCTGTGTAGCCCTTTTGCTCGCTGGGGCTGTTATGTTGCCACACCTGCTGAGTGAAAGCCCGGTAGTTGAGCCGCCGGGTGGTGTGAGTACAGTACACGAAATCACGCAGGTCAACTCTGCGGAGGAATTATCTGAATTAGTCGGGTTTGGGGTAGCAGATCTCCCGTGTGTGCCTTTCCAGGCAGCAGAAATCACTTATACCTCCTATTGGAACGAATTGGCCGAAATCGTTTATCAGGGAGAGGAGCAAACGGCTACATTCCGCAAATCTTTGGGAAATCAGGATAATTCCGGGGACTACAATTCATATGCTGAAATCAGACAGGTTGACATAGAGAATATGACTGTCACCCTCAAGGGCGATGAGGAAAAGTATGTGCTGGCAGTCTGGTCAGATGGGGAATACACTTATTCTCTAAAAATGTCAAGCGGAATAGCACAAGAGGCCTGGATTGAATTGATAGGGAGCGTGATGAACAAAGAGAAATTTTGATAAAGATATGTTGTGGCGAAATCTTTTTAGAAAGTGGCCATAGAACCCAGGACCCTGGGGCCCGTTCCTGCAATCCTGTGTGGAGAAAAGCTGCCTCTGCCACCAAGCAGGTTGGGCGTCAGGCGGCTGCGGTGGGTTAACTTCCCGTTCACCCGCCGTGACTTGGCGGTGGGAGGTCAGCAGATGGAAAAGACCGGGCAAGGGCTGAATTCAGGTGGAAGAGGCTCGACGGCTGCGGGCTTTGTCGAAGCAGACGATTCAATATAGATTTCAGAAGTGGGTTATGCTATACTGCCCTCAGAACCCATAGGAACGAAATCGGCTTTGAAGGCGGGGGAACTATGAAAAGCAGCTGGAAAAGAGCAATTTATTGGGTCGTTTATGGGTTGCTTCTGTTCGGAACAGTTTACATAAAAGCGACTAATCGGCTCCCCATCCAGACCACGTCTGTTTTCCTGTTTGGACTTATGTGGATTTGGAAAGGCGTTTCGTTGCTGTGTGGGATCAATCCCGATTATGCGCAGAGATATGCGCGCAAGGTTCAATTTGTCTTTGGCATCACATCCCTGGGAATGGGAATCACATGGAGCATCATATCGCTTACCCAATTCTCCAAACAAGTGATTCCGATGGTGTTGATTAGCACACCGTTTCTCATTCCGGATTTTGTACTATTTCTGCGCGACAAGAAGAGAAAGGGATAGGCAACCTGGGTGTTTGTGTGGATGGATGACAACAAACTGGAGAGGTTGCGCCGATAGGGGGGCTTTTTGTGACATCCAACCGAAACGCTGTGGTCATCGATGGGAAGCGGATTGCCCTGGATACAACCCAACTTCCTGCGGATTGTTGGCTGCTCAAAGACTTGGCACCATTGGCGCCGTTGAAATGTCTGGAAGAGGCAGTCCTCGTCGGCAGAATCATCTCCGATTTGACGCCTCTGGCGGATCTAAAGCAATTGACCAAACTGTATTTGAGCCAGAACTGGATTGCAGATATAGCGCCACTTGCAAACTTGACAAAGTTGAAACGCCTGGAACTGGATGAGAATCAAATCACAGATCTGTCACCTCTGGCCGACTTGGAGCAGTTAAATGTGTTGTGCCTCAACAAAAACCAAGTGGCGGATTTAGCACCTCTGGCAAGTCTAAAACAGTTGACAGTTTTAAACCTTTGCGAAAACCCCGTCTCGGATTTGTCGCCGTTGGCGGCCCTTACCAGGCTGAGGGATTTGCGCCTGTCGAACACCCAGGCGAGCGATCTATCTCCCTTGGCAGATATGACCAAGCTACATGACTTGTATCTCAGCAGCGCTCAGATCACAGATCTGACGCCCTTGGCTGGTCTGACGCAACTGACATCGCTGGATCTGAGCCATAACCGCATTTCGGACCTGTCTCCTCTGGCCGGACTGCAAAATCTGCAGACACTTTCCCTTGCGCACAATCAAATTACGGCCCTATCCCCGCTGGCAAGGTTGCCCAACCTGCGGGTGCTGTGCCTCCAGCAAAATCAAATCGAGGATCTAGCGCCCCTGGCGGAGTTACCGCAGCTGGACACTGTGGTTCTGGATGACAATCAGATCACCAATTTGGAAGGGCTGAACGGAGCGAGGATTGGCAGTTTATCGCTACAGAGAAATCCCATCTCCGACATAACGCCGCTGGTGGGCATTCCGAGACTGCGTGAATTGTATGTGCGAAACTGCCCAGTCAAAAGAAAGAGTCTGGCAATCTTTCGAAAGGCACATCCCGATTGCTATATTGAGCGCCAGAACTGCACAGAAGGATGAAGGGGAGCAGCAGCGATTTCATTTGCCGCTGGAAATACAAAGGTTTAAGTCCGGCCCTTTGGAAAGTGAGCGCTTGGCGTGGAGGAGCGCAGGGGGGAGAGGGGTTGACGATAAACAGCGAATCACTCCTCTGCGTTTTGGCGGCGTTGGCAGAAAAAGAGGCGGAAGAAAAATTTCCGTGGGATACGCCGTTGATTTTTCGACTGTATACGCTATAATAAAACCGTATCTTGTATGGACTGCGGATGTGACGCAGTGGTTTTTGGATGACCGCACCACTTGCATGTAAGGGACAGTGGGGCATGGGGTATGGGCCGTGGCACAAAACCGCCCAGGGCACTCACCTGCTGACAGCATGCACCACCGGGACCAGGTGGAAGGGGAAAGCGGGGTGTGGGATGGAACATAAGACACACCAACGACCCGCTCACACAGACAAAGGACATCATTTCCAAAAAAGAGAACTAGGAGGAACAGCCAATGGATATGAATCATCGCCCGGAGAACATGGAACGGATTACGACGCCCGCTCTGGCGGAAGCCTTCATTGCACAGCAGGTAGATGCAGTGCGGGCCCAGGTTGGAGATAAGAAGGTACTGCTGGCACTCAGTGGAGGTGTGGACTCCTCTGTGGTGGCCGCTTTGTTGATTAAGGCCATCGGCAAGCAGCTGGTGTGTGTGCATGTGAACCACGGCCTGCTGCGCAAGGGAGAGCCGGAGCAGGTGGTCAAAGTGTTCCGGGACGAGATGGACGCCAATTTGATTTATGTAGATGCGGTGGACCGCTTCCTGGATAAACTGGCTGGGGTGTCCGACCCGGAGCAAAAGCGGAAGGTAATTGGTGCGGAGTTTATCCGAGTCTTTGAGGAAGAGGCCCGTAAACTGGAGGGGATCGAGTTTTTGGCCCAGGGTACCATTTACCCGGACATCCTGGAGAGCGGTGGAGTAAAAGCACACCACAATGTGGGTGGTCTGCCGGAGGACCTGCAATTTGAACTGGTGGAGCCGGTACGCCTGCTGTTTAAAGACGAGGTGCGCGTAGTTGGCAAGGCACTGGGCCTGCCCGATGCCATGGTCTACCGCCAGCCCTTCCCCGGACCGGGCCTGGGAGTGCGCTGCCTGGGCGCCATCACCCGGGACCGCTTGGAGGCAGTGCGGGAGTCGGATGCCATCCTGCGTGAGGAATTTGCCAAGAATGGACTGGAAGGCAAGGTGTGGCAGTACTTTACTGTGGTTCCCGATTTTAAATCCACTGGTGTCCGGGATGGAAAGAGGTCCTTTGACTGGCCCGTCATTCTCCGGGCAGTCAATACAGTGGATGCCATGACCGCTACGGTGGAGGAAGTACCTTTCCAATTGCTTGCCCACATTACCAAGCGCATTACCTCTGAAGTGCCTGGGGTGAACCGCGTGCTCTATGACTTGACGCCTAAGCCCTGTGGGACCATTGAGTGGGAATAAGATAACCAAACCGGAAAAGCGTTGCAACACAACGCTTTTCCGGTTTTTCTGGCGGTTGAGGGTGAAATAGTGGGGTGAAAGAGGTCAAGTTGGAGAACAATGCCGTGCGGTAAGTCTCTGTTAACTATGAGTGTGTCAAGAAATCTTTTGGACTCCAGAAGGGGAGGGAGGGGTTGGAGGCTGACAAACAGCGGGAGCAGGCGGAGAAAGGCCGTAAGTGGCCCCGGCGCTCCCTTGACTGGAGGGAACGAACTACAAGAGCCTTTATGATATCATATTCACAAACGGCAGAACCCAAATATAAGGCAGGAGAAAAGGATGATCATATTAATAACAGGAGCATCGCACACCGGGAAAACGGCACTTGCCCAAAAGCTGCTTGAAAAGTACAAAATTCCTTATTTATCAATCGACCATTTGAAAATGGGACTCATCCGTAGCGGCTACACGAAACTGACGCCAGAAGAAGATGATGCGCTTACAGATTATTTGTGGCCCATTATTCGTGAGATGATAAAAACCTCCATAGAGAATGGACAAAATCTAATCATTGAAGGCTGCTATATTCCCTTTGACTGGTCAAAAGACTTTGAAAATGAATATCGCTCGCATATCAAATTCTATTGCCTTATTATGAGTCGTGATTATATCAAAAATCATTTTGCCGACATCAAAAAGTATTCTAATGTAATAGAAAAGCGTTTGGGTGATGGATGCACCTTGGAAACGGTACTAGAGGACAATGCACGATTTTTAGAACGTGCCCAAAAGTACAATGCAAATTATGTGCTGATTGATGACAAGTATGAGATAGATATTGACCTGTAATTGACAGCGTTCCATTCATAGGAGAGTACCAGCTTTAGTCGGGCCGTCAATGGTCGAGATGAACGGCGCACGTTGTGCACCGCCATTGACGGCCCCGCCCGACGTTGTTTTGAGAAAATCAAGGGAGACAAGCCGGAAGGATGCTTGCTTGCCTCCTCTGAGTTTGAGCGGAGTTTAGCTTCCAAAATTGGTGCTAATTTGCAGCCAATTTCAGTAGGACCTTGCAAAGCCAAGCCTCCTGGCAATCTCTTGTTTCCTGTGATGTAATGTTGATACGAAAAACGAGGGACTCCCAATTGCAGGTGAAATGGGAACATAGTTCCAAAAGATTTCCCTGTAAAATTATCTCAAATGCATCCTCCTACATTTGAAATTTCCGAATAGGAGTGAGAACTCAGGCCGTTCAAGCCTTGTCAATACAGAGAGTTTCTGCCCAAGTTGCGGCTTTACAACGCTGGGCTCACCACATTTCTTTCCTGTAAACGCTCTGCCTTTCCAAAGAGAAAAGGCAGAGCGTTTTTGCTCTGGATAGAAGGACCCAAGGGAAGACATTGCCTTTGTGCATAAAAAAGAATATAAATATTCTATATTTACGACTATAGAAATATAATTATTCTTATGGTAGCATATAGATACCGGCAGAATATGGATTTTATGAATGATTGCATGGATCCGTCTGCAAAAAGGGAGAGAGATTAAAAGGAGGAAAAATCATGAACCAAACAGTAGCGGTTATCTTAGCCACCCTGGTTACCCTTGTTCTGACGTATGGGCTCAGTGTCCTGTTGACGCGAAAGCAAAAGAAAACGGCTGGTGTCAGTGTGGATGACTGGGAAGTTGGCGGGCGTGAACTTCCGCTCTATGTTGTCGTTGGCACACAGTTTGCAACGGCCATGGGCGGCGGCATTTTGGTCGGTCAGGTCGGCAACGGGTTTCAGAACGGCTACTCATGCTTGCTGTACGGCTTTCTATGCCAGCTGGCATTCATCATTTTGATGTTCATTGCCAAATGGCTGCGTAGTCACCAGTTCGCAACGGTTCCTGAAATTCTTCAACACTACACAGGGCCCAGCAAGGCTGTCCGTGTGCTGGCAGGCATCATGACCATTGTGGTCCCCTTCGGCTGGTGCTGCTCCAACCTCACGGCGTTTGCAAAGCTTTACACCACCATGACCGGTATCTCCATGAATGCGCTGATTTGTATCATCGCCGTTCTCAGTGCGTTTTTTGTTATCCCTTCCGGCTTAAAAACCGTTGCCTGGACGGACTTCATCTTCGGGGTTCTGATGTTTGTGGTGGGCACGTTTGTTGCCATGTTCAGCGTGGATATGGCCGGCGGAATGGAGACCGTGATGGCAACCGTGCCGCCTGAGATTGTAGAATTCCCTGAGTCTCTGTTTAGCGTAGGTCTCTCCACCACCGTCCTCTGGATTTTCTCTTTGACCCCCGGTGGCTTGACCAACCAGATGTACTATCAGCGCATCTTGGCGTGTAAAGACACCAAGCAGGTCAATAAGAGCCTGATTATCACCGTGATTGTCGCCATGTTAGCCTATGTCTGGGCTGTTGCGGTGGGTCTGAGCGTCCGCAGCATGAACCCCACTCTGGATCAGGAAATGGCGACCGGCTGGCTGATGAGCAAGATGCCCATCTGGACCATGGCGATTTTCTCTGGTTTGATCGTCTGCACCATTTTGTCTACCATCAGCAGCGGAATCCAGTCCGTGGTTTTGAATCTAAACCGCGATATCTACCGCGTCATCAAGCCCGACGTTTCTGATAAAGAAGCCATCCAAGTTTCCCGCGTCCTCTCTGTCGTCGTACTGATTCTGGCGGCGGTTCTTGCCATGTTCTTCCCCGAGGTCCTGAATTTGTTGGTTTTGACCTATTCCTACTCTGCTGCGGGCCTGGTTTGCCCCATTTTCCTCACCTACATACTCCGCAAAAAGGGGATCATTACCAAGAACGGGATCATCGCCGGAATGGTGGCCGGTATTGTAGTGTGTGCATTCTCTATGCAGTTTGAGTCTGTGGTTCCGTATGTCATCTGGGGGTGTGTGGCCTCTGGTGTCGCTATGATTGTGTTCAGCAAGCTGGACAAGAAGAACCCTGCTTACCTTGAGAAATAAGGGGGATACCGATCTATGAGCAACCTACAAGCTCCCGTTCGGGTAGCCTGTATTCAGATGACCATCCAGCGTAACCAGGTGGAGGCGAACCTGAACACAGCGCGCCGGATGATCGAGGATGCCTGTATGCAGGGGGCCAACTTGCTGGTACTTCCGGAACTGTTCTCCACGGGCTGCGTCTTCATAGACCGCAAAGAGGCCTATGCATCCGCAGAGCCCGTTCCCCAGGGCAGAGCGTCTCAACTCCTGCTGGAGTTGGCTGAGAAGTACCAGGTTTACATTGTTGCCTCTATGCTGGAGGAGGCCGGTCCCGATCTCTTCAACACCGCGATTCTAGCCGGGCCGGACGGACTGG
>JBMNQA010000017.1:0-22673 GCA_050943895.1 Lawsonibacter sp. | reverse complement strand
CTCAACGTGTGCACTCCGTGGAAAAAGGTCAACGGCTTGCCCCTGCACGGCAAAATATCCATATTCTCCTAATCTCTTAACATCCCTGGCCAATGTCGCCGGATCACAGGAGACATAAATAATTTGATCCGGATCCATGCTGGCCAAAAGGCCAGGCACTTCCGGTGCTAACCCTTTTCGAGGTGGATCTACACAAATTATATCGGGATGTATTCCTTCCTCTTTCACTTTTTGCGCCACTGCACCGGCATCCCCACAGAAAAATTCCGCATTTCCAATTCCGTTACGTCTGGCATTCTCTTCGGCATCTCGAATTGCCTGGGGTACAATTTCTGCTCCTATTACCCGTCCCGCATGCTGCGCCATCACCAAAGAAATGGTCCCGATTCCACAATAGAGATCCAACACGGTCTGTTTACCGGTAAGTTCTGCAAAATCCAAAACCTGTTGATATAATCGCTGCGTCTGCGCCCAATTAATCTGAAAAAAGGACGGTACCGACAGGCGAAACGTTATCCCACACAGTATCTCTTCCAACCAGTCCTGCCCCCATAAGGTCCGGTAAGACTCTCCAAGTATTACATTTGTATTGCGGGTATTAAAATTGAGTACTACTCCAACCAATTTGGAAATTTCTGCACGCAATCGTTCTACCAGAGTATCCGCATAGGGTAGATCATTCCCGTTGACTACCACACAGCACAGTACCTCCCCTGCCTGGTTCGTTCGCACATATAAATGGCGGACGAACCCCCTCTGCGTTTCTTCCTCATAAGGTGGGACTCCCATCTCCTCCATCCATTGCTTAAATACCCTTCGAACCTGGGTAACCGTCTGCGGTTGAAGCAGACAATCCTCTGCATCTACCACATCGTGGCTTCGAGATCGGTAGTATCCAACAGCTAACCCTCTGCGCTCCATAGCCACAGGGAATTGTACTTTATTTCGATATCGCTCTGGTTTCTCCGCTCCAAGAACCGGGGGTAAATCTAAGGATACCCCCCCCACTCGCTCCAACGCATCTTTCACCCGCTGTCCCTTGGCTGCTAGTTCTTCCTTATAAGACATATGACGAAATTGGCAGCCTCCACATCGTCCGAACAACGGGCAATCTGTCTCCCTTCGCTCCGACGAGGCGCAAAGCAATTCTATTCCCCGTCCCCATGCCACGTTTCGATTCACTTTTTCCAGCCGTACCATCCACCGTTCTCCCACGATGGTATAGGGAACAAACACCACCCGCCCATCCAACCGGGCGACTCCCATTCCCTCCGCCGTATATCCCACAATATCTAATGAACATATGGTATTCTTTTGCCACTGGGACATGTACATGCCCTCCTAAAAATATAACATCTCTTTTTATCATATCACGTCTACTACATCCCGTAAAGGGAAAAAGCCGGGTCCTGGCAGGCCCGGCCTTTACATTTCCCTCATTCTATTTTTTTGCACGGACGCCATGCGTCGACTGCACCACAACCCCTGTCAACGCAAACAGTGCAATGGCGTTTGGAATGACCATCAGGTTATTAAACATATCTGTCAATTCCCACACCAGAGTATTAGACATTAAAGTGCCTAAGAAAATAAACACCAGTGCAATGATTGAATAAATAGGTGCTGCTTTTTTTCCAAAGAGATAAATCACATTAATTTTCCCAAACATATTCCAACTTAAAACTGTAGAAAATGCAAAGAAAAACAGACAAACCGCCACAAACATAGCGCCTAGATCTGGCCCAAACACCGTTCCAAAGGCTGTTTGTGCTAAATTAGTATTGCTAATACCATCCGGAATTGAACCAGTAGCGAGGATGCCATCCTTCGTATATAAGGTAGAGATCACAACCAATGCATTGAGCGTAAGTACTACAAAGGTATCCATAAAGACGCCCACCATTGCTACCACTCCCTGGTCATGGGGATCGGACACATTCGCCTGGGCGTGGGCATGAGGTGTTGACCCCATTCCCGCTTCGTTGGAAAATAGCCCTCGCTTGGCCCCCTGACTAATGGCTGTCTTAATGGCATATCCAAAACTTCCACCAATAATAGCCTGTGGTTCAAAGGCATAACGGAAAATCATTCCAAAAGTGGCCGGCAAGTAGGACGCTCGGGCAACCAAAACCCCTAGCCCTCCCAATAAAAATACGACGGCCATAATCGGAACTAACTTTTCTGTAACAGCCGCCAAACGTTGTACACCACCCAAGAAAATAATACCGCAGATGATGACAAGGACAATCCCTACGATCCAAGAGGGAACGTTAAACGCAGTTTGGAATGTAGAACCAATGGAATTCGATTGTACCATACAGCCCATAAACCCTAAGGCCAGAATAATTGCAATAGCAAAGAAGCCAGCCAGGAATTTGCCGAAAGCCCCTTTAAATGCAGTGGTAATATAGTAAACGGGACCGCCATGGATATTTCCATCCTCATCGCGGACGCGGGTCTTAATGGCCAGTGTCGCCTCAGCATAGATGGTGGCCATGCCAAAAAACGCAATCACCCACATCCAAAATATTGCACCCGGGCCACCAGTCAAAATCGCACCTGACGCACCTACTATGTTTCCTGTCCCCACTTGGGCTGCAATTGCAGTGGCCAACGCTTGGAAAGAACTCATGCCACTCTCTTGTCGCCCCCCATGAAGGGACAAATTACCAAATACCTTCTTTACACCCTCGCCGAAACAACGCACCTGAACAAATCGAGTGTGGATCGTATACCACAACCCCACACCTATCAATAAAAAGACCAAAATATAGCTGGATAGATAGAGGTTGATTTTGGTTACAATGGGATACAGGGTGGCCTCCAAGGACGTTAACATAATATTTTTCTCTCCTTTTTGAACAAACGGACCGTGGAACAAACGCTCCACGGTCCGGTCACAAGGCAACCCTCACCGATTATCCAGGTACAACAAACGCACCCCGGCATATCCGGCGATTTTCCCCTCTGTCCTTTTGCCTGAGAGATTGGCAGTGGTCTCCTGCCTTGCACCTTCGGCACTCGTGTACGAGCTTCTCCAGAGTCACATCCACGCACAGTCCTCGTCCCAGTGGGACACCTGAGAGTGTTACTCCTTCGGCAAGCCTAAGGCTGTTTTCCTGCGCGCTTCGTCTGTCCAATTCAATTGTGAGACTTACCATACCACATTCAATCTCATTTGTCAACTCCTGGTGCACATTTATACGTCTATGGTGGATTTCTCACTTTTCCCTTACCGATATTTGGATATTTTTGCTCGCAAAGTTTACAATTTGCTCTTTTTTATCCCCTATGAGTGTGTTATACTAAATTGATTTGTGTTGTAGTTCCATTTAATTCCTCCCTTTTGAGGAAGCACAAAAATCAAGGGGTGTTCTTACCGATATGAGTTTATTAACAAAGATTTTTGGCACTTCTTCCCAGCGGGAATTGAAATCCATCTACCCCATTGCAGACAAAGTAGATGCCCTGGAAGAAGAATATAAAGCCCTTACAGATGCCCAGCTTCAGGCCAAAACGCCGGAATTTAAACAGCGACTAACAAATGGTGAGACTTTGGACGACATCTTACCAGAAGCCTTTGCCGCCTGCCGAGAAGCTGCATGGCGAGTGCTTGGGATGCGGCCGTATCGTGTGCAAGTAGTAGGCGGTATCGTGCTGCACCAGGGCCGTATTGCCGAGATGAAGACTGGCGAAGGTAAAACTCTGGTAGCCACTCTCCCCGCTTACCTCAATGCGCTTGCTGGCAAGGGCGTGCACATTGTTACTGTAAATGACTACTTGGCTAAGCGTGACTCAGAGTGGATGGGAAAAGTATACCGCTTCATGGGCTTGACAGTCGGCCTGGTGATCCATGGTGTCATTGGCCAAGCAAAGAAAGATGCCTATGCCGCCGACATCACCTATGGCACCAACAACGAATTTGGGTTCGACTATCTACGAGATAACATGGCCATTTATTCCCAGGAACTGGTTCAACGAGGCCATTCTTTTGCCATCGTGGACGAGGTAGACTCCATTCTTATTGATGAGGCCCGTACCCCTCTGATTATTTCCGGCCAGGGCGAGCGATCCACCCAGCTTTACACAGTGGTAGATCAGTTTGTCTCCCGCCTTACTTGCCAGCGCATCGCCAAGGTAGACGAGAAGGAAGAAGAAGACGTCAATATCGACGCTGATTATATTGTCGATGAAAAAGCTCGCACCGCCACCCTCACCGCTCGCGGCATCAAAAAAGCGGAGCAAGCCTTTAATATTGAGAATCTGGCCGATCCGGAAAACACCACTCTGTCGCATCACATCAATCAGGCGATTAAAGCTCGTGGCGTAATGAAGCGGGATATCGACTATGTGGTAAAAGACGGACAAGTCATTATTGTGGATGAATTTACCGGCCGACTGATGTTTGGTCGCCGATACAATGAGGGGCTGCATCAGGCAATTGAAGCCAAAGAACACGTAGAGGTCGCCAATGAGTCCAAGACTTTGGCTACCATTACGTTCCAAAACTACTTCCGTTTATATGACAAGCTCTCCGGTATGACAGGCACTGCCATGACCGAGCAAGAGGAATTTGGCACTATTTATGAACTGGATATTGTGGAAATCCCCACGAATAAACCTCTGGCCCGAATTGATGACCCTGATGTGGTATACAAAAATGTGCAGGGTAAGTTGCGAGCAATTGTTCAACAGATCGAGGCCTGTCATGCGAAAGGGCAACCAGTACTGGTGGGTACTGTATCCATCGAAAAGTCTGAAGAATTGTCTGAAATTCTCAAACGAAAGGGCATTCGCCACAACGTCTTAAATGCCAAAAACCATGAAAAAGAAGCCGAAATTGTAGCGCAAGCGGGCAAATTTGGTGCTGTTACGGTGGCTACCAATATGGCTGGCCGCGGAACAGACATTATGTTGGGTGGTAATGCTGAATTCTTGGCCAAAGCAGATTTGCGCAAGGCCGGACTGAGCGATGAACTCATCGCTGAAGCCACCGGCTTTGCCGAAACCGATGATCAAGAGATTCTAAATGCCCGAAAAATGTTTACTGAGGCAGAAGCAAAATATAAAACTGAAATCCAGCAGGAAGCTGATAAAGTCCGGGCTGCCGGTGGCCTTTTCATCTTAGGCACCGAACGCCATGAGTCCCGTCGTATCGATAACCAGCTGCGCGGCCGCGCTGGTCGTCAGGGTGACCCAGGTGAGACCCGTTTCTTCCTCTCTTTGGAAGACGATATTATGCGCCTGTTTGGGTCGGAGCGGGTCATGGGTATGATGGAGAAATTGGGCGTCGATGAAGATACTCCCATCGATGCCAAGATACTCTCCGGAGCCATTGAAAATGCCCAGAAGCAAGTAGAATCCCGGAATTTCCAGACCCGTAAAAATGTTTTGCAGTACGATGACGTGATGAACACACAGCGTGAAGTCATCTATAAACAACGCCGCCAGGTACTGGACGGGGAAGATCTCCAAAATTCCATTCAGAACATGCTCCACACCATGATCGAGAACGCCATTCATGGTCACATGGGAGAACAGAAACATTTGGATGCGGAATCTTTCCGCGAAGCGGTCGCTCCTTTCCGCTCCATGTTCCTGCTACCCAACGAATTAAATTTAACCGATGAAGAACTACAGCAATATGACGCCGACGCACTGGTAGACCTGGTCAGTGAAAAGGCAAAGGCTGTCTATATCCGAAAAGAGGAAGAAATCGGTGCTCCTCTCATGCGGGAATTAGAGCGAGTCATAATGCTTCGAGTGGTGGACGAGTACTGGATGGACCAGATCGACGCCATGAATGAACTTAAGCAAGGAATTGGCCTGCGCGCATATGCCCAAACAGACCCCGTAGTAGCCTATAAAAAAGAGGGCTACGAGATGTTTGAAAATATGATTGCTGCCATTCAGGAGGAGACTCTGCGCCGTCTGTTCTTGGTGCGTTTACGGAAAAATGAGGAAGTAAAGCGGGAACGTGTGGCAAAAGTAACTTCGGAATCCTCTGGTGGTGACGGCTCAGTCAAAAAACAACCGGTTAAGCGTGTCATAAAAATCGGTCGAAATGATCCCTGTCCTTGCGGTAGTGGTCTGAAGTGGAAGAAGTGTACCTGTGCGCAGTACCACCCCGAGCAGAAATAGGGCAATAATAACTGGGCAGAAGTTTAGAGGAAAAGCTCACCTTCCTTAAAAAGTGGTTTTAAGCTAATATTGTTTTCTTATTGAAAGGGCTTGTCATCTGGTGTATCCAGATGACAAGCCCTTTTGCTTTTTATTAAATGTAGTGCTTCTTTCAGAAATTTAGATCTTCCATTCTCCTGTATGAACAATCTCATTTGATTCCAACCTGTACAGACATAAAGTCCTACTCATTTCTCGAATCAAAATACTCCATTACTCATTCTGGGCAATGGTTTTTCCCATAATATCTACCTTACCAATGGAAAACCACTCCGTAAAGTTCTTTTTATATAATCCTTATATTTTCCTAACTCTGTTTTATGACCCACCATGTTGTAATAGAAAGCACCCCAAGTAACAGCAGATTCGGCGGAATAAAAACGTTGACTGCGGGGGAAGAAAATCCATAGGCCACAAGAAAAGGAACTAAGATCAAGGTATACATCCCCCAGGTTCCCCACAAACAAGCCAGAACAGGGTGCTTCTTGCATCGCAGACACAAAGTCCCCCAAAGCAGAAGAGGCACACAATATACAGCAGCATCGTCCAGTCCCCATCGCTGAACGAAAACAATTATCATAAAAAACACCAGGCCAAAAATGATGAGTATTAGTCCAAGGATTGTTTGTATTGTCAATGGGCTTTTTTCCTGCTGAGTTACTACGGTGGGTTTTACTTGCTCCGCCGTTGTCTCCATTCCCCGGACCATATAGTCCAGGGATATCCCAAATAGTTCACTCATCTTCACCAGTTTATCCAGATCCGGAACTGAAGCATCAGTTTCCCACTTGGACACAGACTGGCGAGACACCTCTAGTGCATCAGCCAGGTCTGACTGAGTCAAATTGTGAGCAGTCCGCTGGTTATAGATTCGTTCCCCCAATGTCAAGGCACATCAACTCATTTCCATTTCTGATACCTTTATTTTATCTTATATTTCTTCCAAGTACACCAAGTTATCTTGGAACTTTCGCAACTGCCAGTTGCATCCAATGTCATCAGGTCAATTTTGGGCCAACGCCAGGAATCAGGCTCAACAACCAGGCAAAAGGTGCGGACAGCAGAAAAAGTATCAGCGCAAAAAGGGGCACGGAAACAACCGGCGAAAAAGTTTGGAAGGATACACCGAACCAGCGCAACACCAACACCCAGATTTGATGGAACAAATAAACACCAAAAGCATAAGCCCCCAACTGATTCACTGCTCGACGGCGGGATCGTTCCTCACTAATCCCCAGAACATAGCGAAACAGGGTACAAAAGGCGGCAGCAGTCAGAACGACGTTAGGTGCGGTATACAGATACCATAACTCCCGTCCTCCGCCAAAAATGTTGTTGCCCATGAGGGTAAGTACCATGCCTAGAACACCTAAAATGTACAAGATAAACTCCGGTATTCGACCAATGATATAGTGCCGCAGGTACCAGCCTCCCACATAACACCCCACCCAACCCAGTACCAAATGGATCCGCAGCCGCTCCAACACACTGACGATCACACTGTTTGGATGAAATGCTCCCCACATTGGAACTACGGAAGCAAACAGAAAACACAGGATCAGAAAATATCGAATTTCTCCCCGACTGGACGAGGAGGTAAAACGGTGAAGTACCGGATGAACCAAGTATAGTCCAATCAACGGATAGAGCACCCATAGGTGGTAATAGGTATTGCCCTGGGCGGCAGAGAGCAAGGCAGCCCACACGCCACGCCAACTCAAAATTCCGTCCCCCAGAATCTGGGTTACAACAGCGTATAACGCCCCCCAAAACACCAGCAAACCAAAGGCAGGCAATACAAGTCCCAGCATAGAGGAGGTAAAATGAGGTTTTCCCTCCTCCAACGCAAACATCCCCCATAGCATAAACAGCGCTGGAATGGACCAGGAGGTTAATCCCTCATACACCGACAACACCTGCCAGTCCCCAGAGCCAGCTGTTACCGCCTGCTGGCCGCTTTGCGCCAGCAGCAACATAATGGCACACAACACGGTGAAAGCCCGGAAAAAACCGGGCCAACCCAAATTTCGATCTCCTTTTGCCATCATTTCTTCTCCGGCACAATTTCAATCCAGTAGCCGTCTGGATCTGAAATAAAGTAAATCCCCATGGCTGGGTTTTCAAAACAAACGCACCCCATGGCCTTGTGCTTTTCATACAGGGTTTGATATTGGTCTGTAACAAAGGCTAAATGGAACTCGCACTCCCCCAAGTTATAAGGCTGCGTCCGATCTCGCAACCAGGTCAATTCCAATTGGAAAGGACTTCCTGCCTCATCCCCCAAATAGACCAATTTAAAGGAGCCATCTGCCGCCTCCTTTTCCCGTACCACTGTCAGATTCAACGCCTGGCGATAAAATGTCAGGCTGCGATTCAAGTCTAGTACATTAAAATTATAGTGATTAAATAAAATCATAAGTCCGTTCTCCTTTCCTTTGTGCCATACCCCACTAATCTGCCTTTTTATTGATCCACTCCGTTTTAAACTTCGAGTACACAATTTTTTGTTCGCTATATAACCCATAATACCCAGAAAGCATATAGGCTACCCCGCAGCATAGCGCATACAACGGAAGGCCTTGCCCTCCAAACAGTTCAAAGGCAAGCATCAAGGAGGAAAGCAGACAGTTGGTAGCACCACAAAATACTGCCGCCATTCCCAATGCACCTGAGAAAGCATGAGGCAACCCCAATACAGGTCCTATCCAAGTTCCAAAAGCACATCCGGTAAACAATACCGGAACAATTTCCCCTCCTCGAAACCCTGCCCCAAGGGTCAGAGCGGTAAAGAGAATTTTTAACAAAAATGCCTCCGGAATCGTCTCACCTGCCAGCATTCGCCGAATGACTGGATCTCCCGCACCATTATAATCTTGGTTTCCCACCGCCAGTGTCAACCCCAACACAAGCAACGCTCCCACCGTCACCCGCAACATAGTGCCCGGGAAATACTTTGCATAGAGATGTGGGGCTGCATGCATTACTTTGCAAAAGAGGACGGAAACCAATGCACACAGAATTCCTAACAGAGCCACCTGCACCATTGTCTCTGGTGAAAGTATCGAAACTGTCTGAACATCATAGCCATCTTCTACATGCAAGCCGCACGTCTGGGCCAGCTGATAAGATACGAGAGCAGATATTACACATGGGACCATAGCGGCATAGTACATAACTCCTACACTGACCACTTCCATGGCAAAAATAGCCGCAGTTAGTGGTGTACCAAATAGGGCGGAAAAGGCAGCTGCCATACCACACATGACCATCACACGGCTGTCCTTGGCATCCAAGTGAATCCGCCGCCCTACCCAAGCGGCTAAGGACCCGCCTAATTGTAGTGCAGCCCCCTCTCGCCCAGCCGATCCGCCCACCAAATGAGTGATAATGGTGGACAGAAAAATCAGCGGCGCAGTACGCAGTTTCATAGGTTCCGCTTCTCGAACCGCCACCAGAACTAAATTGGTTCCTCGATCCTTCTCCATTCCGCAGATCCGGTACAGTAACACAATGGATACTCCTCCTGCTGGCAATAGCCAAACCACCCGAGGATATTCCAACCGCAGCGCTGTAGACCAGTCGATGCCGTAGTGAAACGCAATGGCCACACCACCCACAAGAAATCCTATAGCGCAGGAATAAAAACTCCACAGAACGAATGTTGTGCCTTCTTGAAGATGCCTTTGCCCCCTCAACTTCAAATGATCCACTTTTTGTCTCTCCCTCATTTGCGCTTTCCATCACGACTCTGTTCTCCTTCAGTTGGAAGCAATTATAGCACACCAGGCCCTATTTTGCACCTGCCTTTTTCCCCATTTCCCCAAAAAGAAGTGCAACCCCTTGCGGCCCTATGGTTTTTGTGCTATCATGACATTAAACTTCATTGTATTCAAGGGGGAATTTCCGTGTCTGGGGACCATATATGGCCCATATTATTTGCCATAAGTTTGTTGGGTAATATTGCTTTTTTGCTCCGTCGTCCTCTTCTTCGTTTGATCCATCGCAATGATCGCGTCTCTGAAGACAATATCATGGCTATGGTAGAAGAGGGGGAAGAGTCCGGCGCCATTCAAAGCAACGAAAAAGAACTTATTGAAAATGTCTTTGAGTTCAACAACACCATCGCTCGGGATGTGATGGTCCACCGCACTGACATGGTTGCCATTGCTTTAGACGAGGACGAAGAAACCATTTTGGACACCATCCGACAGTCTGGCCTATCCCGCTTTCCTGTTTATCAAGATGACCTGGATGACGTGGTGGGAATTCTTTCTACCCGAGAATATCTGCTCAATTTTCGTCTTTCGGAGCCTCGCCCCCTCAAGGACTTACTCCGTCCCGCCTATTTTATTCCGGAGACTGTTCCTGCGGATGTTCTATTCCGGGATATGCAGGGAAAAAAGACGCATATGGCTTTGGTTGTAGATGAATATGGTGGGACAAGTGGTTTGGTCACCTTGGAAGATCTATTGGAAGAACTGGTGGGTAATATTTACGATGAATTTGACCCTCAGGAAGAACAAGATATCATTCGTTTAGAAGACAATATGTGGCGGGTATCCGGTTCTGCCGATTTGGAGGAATTAGCTAAGGCACTTGAGATCCAACTTCCCGAAGAGGAAGATTTGGATTACGACACGCTGGGTGGTTTAGTTTTCTCTCAGCTACCTGTAATTCCAGAGGATGGCAGTCGCCCTATTGTGGAAGTTCTTGGACTACGTATTCGTGTGGAGGAACTGTGTGATCGCCGCGTAGAATGGGCGCTGGTGGAAAAACTGGAAACCCAAGCAGAGGAAAAAAAGCTAGAAGTTTAACTCCCCATACTCTGATACGAATCTGCGGGCGACCTCAAAAAGGTCGCCCGCAGCCTTTTTCACTCAGTTTACCAACTGTCTCCCATCAGTAGAAATGGTTACCACTTGCCAGGGAATCAATTTTCCACTCTCTTTTAGCGCCGTTACTGCTGCATGTTCTAGTCCACCACAGCAGGGTACCTCCATACGGACAATCGTTATACTTCTGATTTCGTTCTGGCGCAAGATTTCTGTCAACTTCTCGCTGTACTGTACCGCATCCAACTTCGGACATCCGATCAGAGTAATTTTCCCTTTCATAAAATCTTGGTGAAAGTTTCCGTAAGCATATGCAGCACAATCTGCGGCAATCAATAGATGTGCCCCTTCCAAATAAGGCGCCTTTGTTGGCACCAGTTTAATCTGCACTGGCCACTGTCGCAGCTGTGAAACACTTGTACCCAGTGCAGAATTTATTGCAGTCTTCTCCATAGGATGCAATATTTGTGCCCGACTTCCAGGACAGCCGGTAGAAGTTTGCAACTCCAAATCTTTTCGGTGTGCTGTCACGGCCTCCTCGTCATAGGCTGCTGCCTCCCGCTCCACAAAGGTAATTGCTCCAGTGGGACAAGTGGGGAGACAGTCTCCCAGCCCGTCACAGTAGTCATCCCGCAGCAGTTTCGCCTTCCCGTTAACCATTCCGATGGCTCCCTCATGACACGCCTTTGCACATAGTCCACAACCATTACATTTATCTTGATTGATTTCTATAATTCTACGGATCATTTCAATTCCGCCTTTCTTTCTTTGGTAAGCTGAGTTTACCACATCTTTTCCCTATTGTATGTTGTTGTTCCAACAAATAAGGGCCGTTCGCAATGCGAACGGCCCTTACTAACTTATAAAAATCTTCCAGGCAGCCTGAGGACAACTTTCCCTTACTTGAGATTGAAGAATGCCTTCATTCCAGGATACTCAGCAATATCTCCCAACTCCTCCTCAATGCGGAGCAGCTGGTTATACTTTGCCACACGGTCAGTACGGCTGGGAGCACCAGTCTTAATCTGACCAGCGTTCAGAGCAACAGCAATATCTGCAATGGTAGCATCCTCGGTCTCTCCGGAGCGGTGGGACACAATAGCGGTATAACCGGCCCGGTTTGCCATCTGGATTGCGTCTAAGGTCTCCGTCAGGGTTCCGATCTGGTTGACTTTGATCAGAATGGCATTGCCAACCTTCTTTTCAATGCCAGTAGCCAAACGTTCCACATTGGTAACAAACAGGTCGTCGCCCACCAACTGGACACGATCGCCGATGGCCTTGGTCAGCATAGCCCAACCTTCCCAGTCGGTTTCGGCCATACCGTCTTCCAAAGAAATGATGGGATAGGTGTCGGCAAACTTCTTCCACATATTTACCAGCTGCTGTTGAGTCAACTTCTTGCCGGACTTGGGCTGGATATAGCACTTCTGCTCCTCATCCCACCACTCAGAGGAGGCAGCATCAATTGCAATCTTGAAGTCTTCACCAGGCTTGTAGCCAGCCTTCTCAATAGCCGCTACGATGACCTTCAGAGCATCTTCATCCTTCTTCAAGTTCGGGGCATAGCCACCCTCGTCACCTACACCAGCAGCAGGAGTACCGTTCTCTTTCAACACCACTTTCAAAGTGTGGAATACCTCAGCACAGCGGCGCAGCGCCTCACGGAAAGAGGGGGCAGATACCGGCATAATCATGAATTCCTGGATCTCCACATTGTTGGTGGCATGAGCACCACCATTGAGGATGTTCATCATGGGAACCGGCAACTGTTTGGCATTGACGCCACCGATATAGTTATACAAAGAGGTTCCCAGAGATTCAGCAGCAGCCTTGGCGCAGGCCAGGGATGCCCCCAGAATAGCGTTGGCACCCAGGCGGCTCTTGTTGGGAGTGCCGTCCAAATCAATGAGCATCTTGTCGATTGCCACCTGATCCAGCACGTTGGTGCCGATAAGAGCCTCAGCAATTTCAGTATTCACATTCTTCACAGCATTCTCTACGCCCTTGCCTTGATAGCGACCCTTGTCTCCATCACGCAGTTCGCAGGCCTCATAAATACCAGTGGATGCACCCGAGGGGACAGCGGCACGGCCCATGGTGCCGTCCTCCAGATACACCTCTACTTCTACAGTAGGATTGCCGCGGCTGTCCAAAATTTCACGCCCCACGACATCAACGATCTCGATCATCTGCTTCATAAGAATCAATCTCCTTTCATTTGTAGCGGCGGGACCTCTCCCGCCCAGGGGATATATGATCCGCGCAGCCAGACCCAATGCCCTGCTGCGCCAGAACGCAGGTTCAGTTAAGGATCAACGTTTCGCCATCCATCTCCGCCGGCTTTTCCAACCCCATCAAATCCAGCATGGTGGGGGCAATATCCGCCAAACGGCCATCGCGCAACTTTACACTGGCTCCAACAATATAGAAGGGTACTAGATTAGTGGTATGTGCGGTAAAGGGCTCCCCATCTTGATCCACCATATGCTCGGCGTTTCCGTGGTCAGCCGTAATCAGACTGATTCCACCCATTTTAGAAGTGGCGTCCACCACTTTTCCGACACACTCATCCACCGTGGATACCGCTTTACACGCCGCTTCGTATACCCCAGTATGACCTACCATGTCACAGTTGGCGAAATTCAGAATAATCACGTCATAAGTCCCACTTAAAATACGCTTAACCGCTTCTTCCGTCACCTCATAGGCAGACATTTCTGGCTGGAGGTCGTAGGTGGCCACCTTGGGAGAAGCAATCAGACACCGATCCTCCCCTGGAAACACCTGTTCCACACCACCATTAAAGAAGAAAGTAACGTGGGCGTATTTTTCGGTCTCTGCAATTCGCAGTTGGGTCAACCCTAACTTGGAAATATACTCTCCAAAAATATTCTCCAGCTTTTGCCGTGGGTAAGCCACCGCAACATTGGGCATAGTGGCATCGTACTCGGTGGTACAAACAAAAAACACAGGGATAAATCCGGTCTTACGCTTAATATCCGTCATATCCTCGTCCACTAGACAGCGGGTAATTTCTCTGGCCCGGTCTGGACGGAAGTTAAAGAAAATTACCGAATCGTTATCTCGGACCTGTACATCCTTTAGGCAGGTCACCGGCTCCATAAACTCGTCCGTCACACCTGCATCATAGGATTTCTGCACCGCCAGGGCTGCATCCTCTTCATAAGGAGCCTCTCCACAGACAATGGCATCATAGGCACGTTGCACTCGATCCCAGCGCTTGTCGCGGTCCATCGCATAGTAACGCCCCATAACAGTAGCAATTTGTCCAATCCCCAATTGCTGCATTTTCGCCTGTAGTTGCTCCACAAATTGTTTTCCAGAAGTGGGTGGAACATCACGTCCGTCTAAAAAGCAATGGACATATACCTTTGCAATTCCCTGTTCTTTGGCCATTTTTAACAGCGCATACAGGTGGGTAATATGGCTGTGAACTCCCCCATCTGACAACAACCCCATTAAATGCAGGGCGCTGCCCCATTCCCGGCAATTGGACATGGCATCTAAATAGGCACTGTTCTCAAAGAAAGCCCCGGTATCAATATCGCGGCTGATATGGGGCAGGTCTTGAAAGACCACTCGGCCGGCGCCAATGTTCGTGTGCCCCACTTCACTATTGCCCATCTGTCCCTCTGGCAGTCCCACATCCAAGCCAGAAGCAGATAGCTTGCAGCCCGGACAATCGGCAAAAATTCGGTCCAGATTGGGCGTAGACGCATTGGCTACCGCATTCCCTGTGACTGAGGAATCCAGACCAAAGCCGTCCATAATAATCAATGTGGTAGGTGTTTTCATATAAAGCCTTTCTGACATACACAAAAATTGGGTACTCTCTCATTTCCCACTGGGAATCAGATGCAGCCGGATACTTTACTCCTGATTTGCTGCATGAATAATTTGTACAAAGTCTGCCGGCTTCAGGCTAGCGCCTCCAATCAGGCCACCGTCCACATCAGGCTGAGCCAGCAATTCTTCCGCGTTCTTTGCATTCATGGAACCACCGTACTGGATGGTTACCGACCGGGCAACATGAGCACCATACAGCTTCCGAATCACTGCACGGATACCCTGGCAGACTTCTCCAGCCTGCTCTGCCGTAGCAGTCTTTCCTGTTCCAATAGCCCACAGAGGCTCATAGGCAATGACCACATGGCGCATCTTCTCTGCCGGCACATTGGCCAGTGCGCACTTGACCTGATAGGCAATCAATTCCATGGTCACGCCCAATTCCCGCTGCTCCAGACTCTCTCCCACACAGATAATGGGAATCAGACCAGCGTTAATGGCTGCATGCACTTTCTTGTTGACGGTAAAGTCTGTCTCATTATAATACTGCCGGCGCTCAGAGTGTCCAATAATAACATATTTCGCCCCAGCGTCCTTGATCATCTCTGCAGTGATCTCTCCGGTATAGGCACCGTGATCCTCATAATGGCAAGTTTCTGCGCCGATGGCAATGTGGCAATCCTTAAACAGCCGTACTGCCGCCTGAATGTTGGTAGCCGGCACACACAGCACCACGTTGCACCACTTCCCCTTAGGCATAATGGGCTTGATCTCCTCGGCAAAGGCCTTAGTCTGGGTCAGGGTGTTGTTCATTTTCCAGTTTCCAGCAATGATGGTCTTGCGATAACGACGGTTCATGGTGATCTCTCCCTAACTTATTTTCTTAATTTATATCCGGTTTCCCGGGGCCGCTCTTCTGGCGGGCCTTTCCGCACCGTTTCCTTTTTGGGGATGAACACGGTCGGTCTTTCACACAGCACACTTTATCGTTGCTTAAATTGTCGCCTTATTTATCCAACAGGCATGCCACTCCAGGCAACTCTTTTCCTTCCATAAATTCCAAGCTGGCACCACCACCGGTGGAAATATGCGTCATTTTGTCCGCATAACCCAACTGCTGAACAGCAGCCGCACTATCGCCACCACCAATAATGGTAATCGCTTCCGTCTTGCTCAAGGCCTCAGCCACCGCTTTCGTCCCTTTGGCAAAAGCAGGGAATTCAAATACTCCCATAGGTCCGTTCCAAATTACTGTTCCCGCGTCGGCCACTGCGTCACAATACAGCTTCGTTGTCTCCGGTCCAATATCTAAGCCCTGCCAGCCATCGGGAATGGCGCCGGTGGGAACCACCTGAGATTTGGCATCGGGCGAGAAGGAATCTGCACACACGGTATCCACCGGGAGCAACAGTTTAACTCCCTTCTCTTTGGCCTTCTGAATCATATCGTTGGCATATTCTTCCCAGTCCGCTTCCAGTAAGCTGTCTCCTACTTTGCCTCCTTGGGCTGCACTGAAGGTATACGCCATCCCGCCACCAATGATAATGGTATCCGCAATCTCCAATAAGTTGTTAATAACTCCGATTTTTGAAGATACTTTCGATCCGCCTAATATAGCTACTAGAGGGCGTTTAGGATTCGCCAGAGCACCACCAATTACCTCCAGTTCCTTCTGAATTAAGAAACCGGACACAGCAGGCAAATAGTCGGCTACCCCAGCAGTGGAGGCGTGAGCACGGTGAACTGCACCGAAAGCATCGGACACATATACATCTGCCATAGACGCCATCGCCTTAGCTAACTCTGGGTCATTCTTGGTCTCCCCCGCCTCAAAACGGGTGTTTTCCAACAATAGAATCTGTCCCGGTTGGAGCTCCGCAGCCTTTGCTTTTGCGTCAGGCCCCACTACATCTTCAGCCATAATGACGGGCTTCCCCAGCAACTGAGACAGCCGTACCGCTACAGGCTTCAGGGAAAGTTCTGGCTTCACTTCCCCCTTGGGTTTCCCCATATGAGAGCAAGCAATTACTGCGGCCCCTTCATCCAGCAAATACTGAATGGTAGGGAGTGCTGCTCGGATTCGTTTATCATCCGTAATTACACCGCTACCATCTTTCGCCATGGGCACATTAAAATCGCAGCGCAGCAAAACTTTTTTTCCCTTTACATCAATGTCACGCACCGTTTTCTTGTTATAATTCATTGTTAGACTCCTTTCTTCCGTAACCAAACGGAGAGGGGGTTCATTCCCAGTCTTCGTGCGCCTCCATGCTTCCCATCTCTCCTACCCCGGACAATCCCGGAAATCCCTGCTGCCGCAGGGCCTCGTAGGTAAGAATGGCAACTGAATTGGCCAAATTCAAACTCCGAGCATCTGAACGCATGGGAATGCGGATACATTTCTCCCGATAGGCCAGTCGCAATTTCTCTGGAAGACCCGCAGTTTCCTTTCCAAACATCAGCCAGCAGTCTGGTTGAAACTTTACCTGACTGTAGTCCCGTGGTGCCTTGGTTGTGGCAAGCCACAAATCTGGTTTCGGATTGCAAGCAAAAAAATGCTCCAAGTTCTCGTACACATTCAAATCTACCATAGGCCAATAGTCCAGACCGGCCCGCTTTACCGCCTTATCACTGATGTCAAATCCAAGTGGCTTGACCAAATGCAGACGGCTCCGGGTTGCCGCACAGGTTCGGGCAATATTACCGGTATTCATCGGGATTTCCGGCTCAACCAATACAATATTCAGCACCTTATGCCCTCCTTATTCGCGCGGCTATCATTGTATTCCAAATTGAGAAGAATTTCAACTGTAAAATGGTCGAAAAATTGCAAAAAAATCGATTTTTGTGTCAATTCTCCCTCTACCAATCGTTTTTTCGGCATTATTTCTTTCTAGTTTTTCTTTAAGCAATTTTGCTTTCGCACTGCGCTGATCTTAATGTTCCATTTCTAGTGGTAAGCATAGAATTAGTTCCTTTTTTCCATCCTTTTTCTCCATTCTTGACGCACACAACCTCTAAACTCTTTCTCTTTCCCTTAAAAAATCCATAAACAGAATCTTTCTTTCCCTCTTGTACCGTGTTATAATATGCACAATTACCAAAAGTCTCTCAATGGCCTGTCTTTTTCAACAAAAAACCATTTAAACAAATAAAGGAAGTGTCCCATATGAAGCTGACTTGGCACGGCCACTCTTGTTTTACTCTTCAGGCTGGACAGGAACGAGTCGTATTGGACCCCTATGAAACGGGCTCGGTACCTGGACTTTCTCCGCTAAACTTACAGGCAGATCTAGTCCTTTGCAGCCACGACCACCGGGATCATGCTGCCTCCCATCTAGTCTCCCTCTCAGGCCGCCCTGTCTCATGGGAAATCCACACCTTGTCCACCTTTCATGATCCACAGCAAGGCATTCTACGAGGCCCCAACACCATTCATATTCTCTCTGTTGAAGGACTGCGCTTAGCCCACTTGGGAGATTTAGGCTGTATTCCTACTCCAGATCAATGCCAAAAATTAAAAAATTTGGATGTTCTACTTATTCCTGTGGGAGGCTATTACACCATCGATGCTCAGCAAGCTCAAGCATTAATCCAACAACTAACTCCCAGGATTGTTGTCCCCATGCACTATCGCTCCGACTCTTTTGGCTATGATGTGATTGCTTCTTTGGATGCATTTCTCTCTCTTCGTTCCGATCTTGTGCGTTATCCTACAAATTCAATGGAACTCTCTTTGTCTACACCGGCCCAAACAGCAATTCTCACCTATCAGCCCTAAGATAAACCCTTTTATTGTGGCGCTATTTCACTTTTTTGGAGGTCCTTTTCATGTCCCATACAGTCGAAATTCTTTCCGTCGGCACAGAACTTTTATTAGGTAACATCGCCAATACAGATGCCCAAATGCTCTCCCAAGGGTTAAGCGAACTGGGACTCAACGTCTACTATCACACCGTCGTAGGTGATAACCCGCAGAGAGCTCGCCAGGCTGTCGCCATTGCCAAACAGCGCTCAGATATCATTATCACCACTGGCGGGCTCGGTCCCACTTGCGACGATTTGACAAAAAATGTGTTGGCAGAGGCTTTTGGGAAAAAGCTTGTGTTTGACGAAGACTCCGCCCAGCGGATAAAAGCCCATTTTGCTCGCACCGGTCGTCCCATGACAGAAAACAATCTACAGCAAGCACTGCTCCCAGAGGGATGTACCGTTTTACCAAACGACTGGGGAACTGCTCCTGGTTGCGCATTCCAAGCCGATGGTGTCCACGTCATCATGCTCCCCGGTCCCCCCAGTGAATGCCGCCCCATGTTCCATTATCGCGCGGTCCCCTATCTTCAATCTCTATCGGAAGGCGTGATTGCCTCCCACACTCTAAAGCTATTTGGAATTGGCGAATCCAGTATGGAAGCTCAACTACGGGACCGAATGAATGCCATGGCAAACCCGACTCTGGCCCCTTATGCAAAAGAGGGCGAATGTGAACTGCGTGTCACTGCAAAGGCTCCTACCGACGCAGAAGCCCAAGCATTGCTAAAACCCACAGTAGAAGAACTAAAGCAGCTATTTGGTTCTAAAGTCTACGGTGTAGATGTCTCCTCCTTGGAGGAAGTAGTAGAGCAACTACTATTACAGCGGGAAATGACGCTGGGAGTGGCTGAAAGTTGTACCGGAGGATTGATGGCGAAACGGCTCACAGACCTCCCTGGAGCCTCCCGTGTCTTTAAGGGAGGAATTGTTTCCTACACCAATGAGATTAAATCCAACGTGCTTGGCGTTCCCCAACACCTCTTGGATCAATTTGGTGCCGTATCCGCAGAAGTCGCCCAAGCTATGGCTGAAGGCGCTCGGACAACTTTAAATTGTGATATTGCCTTGGCTTCCACTGGCGTGGCTGGGCCAGAGCGAGACGAATGGGATCACGAAGTGGGTACCATGTTCGTGGCCATTGCCACTCCAGAAGGCACATTTGTCAAACCCTTGCGCCTTGGCAATCGCCCTGTCCGAGCCAGATTACGCACACAAACGGCTCATTACGCATTTGATTTGGCCCGTCGCTATCTCTCCAATTTACCCTATGAAGAGGAGACTTCCGAAAAATAATTTCACCCACTCCAATTGGCGCACCTCCCTCTTGTTATTGGGAAGTGCGCCAATCCATCTCTTCAAAGTTTAAAAATCTTCCTCCAAAGCCTTGATTTCTTTTAAATTGTTTGGTATGCTTAGTTGCGCTTCTTCTTGGATTTCACCAGGAATCTGTTGAAGCTTTTTGTATGCAGCGGTATCGAAGTGGTCATAACGGGGCTGACTCGAAATCAGAGTCGCTATTCGGTAGCCTCCACTCCGGAATCCCTTGTATGTAGCGGGTTTTTGCGGTATTATGTAATTAAATATTTCAGTCGTTCTCCCCACGAAATCTCCCCAAATTCTCAGTTTTTTCTGAGCCGGTTTTTCAACCGCGGGAGAAAAAATCGTGTTGAGATAGATACGGAGAGGTATCGAAGTGGTCATAACGGGGCTGACTCGAAATCAGAGTCGCTATTCGGTAGCCTCCACTCCGGAATCCCTTGTATGTAGCGGGTTTTTGCGGTATTATGTAATTAAATATTTCAGTCGTTCTCCCCACGAAATCTCCCCAAATTCTCAGTTTTTTCTGAGCCGGTTTTTCAACCGCGGGAGAAAAAATCGTGTTGAGATAGATACGGAGAGGTATCGAAGTGGTCATAACGGGGCTGACTCGAAATCAGTTTGCGGGCAACCGCACGCGGGTTCGAATCCCGCCCTCTCCGCCAAAATCGTGTAGAAAGTGCCTAAATTGCCAAGCGTGGTTTAGGCACTTTCTACTATTCTTTTCCTCATTTGAACCCACAGATATGCGTTCAGCGACCTTTTTTACGATCTCCCCTTTTTCCCGAGGGGAGATCATCGGGGAGAACGGACGCTTATTTTGCCTCTGCGATGCCAAGGCCGGAGAGCATTGCATCTGCGGAGGTCAGCTTGGAGCTGTAGTCCAGATGGGCGTAAATATTTGCTGTGGTAGAAAAATCGCTGTGACCAAGCCATTCCTGAATCTGCTTCATGGGAACACCGTTTGCGAGCATCAGACTGGCACAGGAGTGCCGGAGATCGTGAAAACGGATGCGCCGCAGACCGTTTGCTTCCAGAAGCTTCGGAAACTGCTCCGTCACATAATGGGGCTTGATGAGATCACCGATCTCATTGATGCAGACATAACCTGCATACTTCTTGTTGTACGATTTCCCGCAGAGCCGTCTGTTGTTGTCCTGCTCCGCTTTGACGGCAAGCAGCCGTTCCTTGACGAAAGGAACCAGCGGAAGGGTTCGCATACTGGACTTGGTTTTGGTGGTATCCGCCGCCACGAGAACGTGCTTATTGTCGAGGTTCACCGATGTAACGGTGTGCCGGATGACAATGGTGTCGTTCTCAAAATCAATGGCATCCCATTTAAGACCGATGGCTTCGCTGCGGCGCAGACCGTAGAAAGCACCGAACAGAATCGGCAGCTCCAGTTTGGTTCCCTTGGAGACCTCAAAAAGCTTGTTCACTTCGTCCGCATCAAAGAAGCTGCCGACGAAATGATCCTTCTTGGGGCGTTCAACCTTGTCCGCGGGATTCGACGGGATCAGATCCAGCTTGACTGCGTACTTCAGAGCTTTGTGAATGTTCGCGTGGTAATGGATAACAGACGAAGCACTCACACTCTTCAGTTTGAACAGATAGAAGTCCTGGATATCCTTTGCGGTCAGTTCCTTGAGGGTGATCCTTCTCTCGCGAAAATAAGGCGCGATGATACGCTTCACGGATGCTGCGTATGAAGCGTATGTAGCGACTGCAATAGAGCTTTTCACGACATCAAGCCACTGCTCCATATAATCAGCGAAAAATATGTCTCCCTCTACCGGTTCTTCGGGCTGGAGCTTCTGACGTTCTTCCATCAGAAAGGCTTCGGCCTTTTTCTTATTGCCTTTCACAGTGAGACCCGTGGCGATCCACTTGGTCTTTCTCTTACCAAAGGCGTCATTGTAATTCAGGACGGCATAGTAATAGCCGTTTTTTTCTCGAAGGTGTCCTGCTACCATTTTGTAAATCCTCCTACTCGTCTTAATTGCAGGACGACACCTACCGATGACCGTGGTTCTATTATATCACCTTGTGGGTTCGAGTGGTAGGATGTCGCCCAATGTGTCAAGCCTCTGCGGATGCGGTCTGAATTCCGATGCAGAGATAAGAAAAAAGATGAGCCTTGGGAATCCGGTAGGCTCGTCCAACCTTCAGACAGCAGATGCTGCCGGATTTGATGATCTTATATCCCGTCTTTGTGCTGACGGAAAGAATCTCACACATCTGATCGATGTTCAGCACGTCGGGGTAATCCCTCAGCATGAGCTTGTACGCTTCACGCTGGGAGATGTTTGCTGCATTGTTGTTTCCCATGTTCTTCCTCCTGTCTTCATTGCGCGGCGCTTCTCAGCGGCTTTGCGGTTTTCTTCTCGCTCGATGTTCTGGAGAGCGAGATAAGCGGTCAGGTCAAGGCAGCCGGAGCTGTTGTATTTATCTTTTCTGCTCATAGCCATTCCTCCCTCACGGTGCTTCCACACATTCGGGAATCTGGAGACCAAGACTGATTTCGATGCAGTCATCAACGCGCCGCATCTGTTCCTTATCCAGTCTGCCCATATACTTTTTAACTCTGCGCTTGTCGATGGTCTTGATCTGCTCAAGAAGTACCATTGAAGTGTCGCTGAGACATTTCACATTTTCAATGCGGCAATGCGTAGGCTGTTCGCTTTTCTTCCAAACACGGGAAGTGATCGGAGCAATGATAAG
>JBMNQA010000016.1:0-25558 GCA_050943895.1 Lawsonibacter sp. | reverse complement strand
AAACAATTTGTTTCCCTGCGCCTAAAAGCCTGGATAGCAAAAATCGTTTTAATAATACTCTTTATCCCCATGCAAGTGCTGTTTGTCATAGGAGCCAGTCTGCTCCTCACCCATTTTCCCCTCTGCTATGCCTGCTGCCTGCTGCTGGCCCTGACGCTTTTACTCCTCATCAAGATCCGGCTGGAAATAAGGGGAACATTTTTAGACGACATAGCCCGCGAAAACCATGAGAAGCTAAAAGATGTATCTATCATATTGGGAATTTCCGGAGTATCCATCAAAAAACCCAGTTTAAAACGAAAAAAACCTGTGTTTTTTACCAGGTTCAACCATCTATTTCGGGAATACAGCGCAGTAAACAGGTTGACCGAAGCATGTATCAAGTCTTTCTTGCGAAACAAAAATGGTCTCATTTTATATATTAATTTGGTTTTTATCGGTGTGCTCCTTGTAAACGTTCCCAATTGGTCGGTGTTGATCCTCTGGCCGTTTTTAGCAATTGCTCTTGCACTGTGGGCTAAATTCCATTGGGGGGATGTCATCACATCAGATTATATAAAACTGTTTCAGTGGAAACCCGAGGATGTTCATGAAGCAGCCAGGAGGTCAATTTTTCTTTTATCATCTCCTGGATTTTTACTGATCAGCTTTGCATTGGGTTTCAGCTTATGGAACTGGGCAGGTGCTTTTGGCATTCTACCTGTAGGCTTTGGACTGAATCATTGTGTAACGAAATTAATAAGCATGTGGTATCATGCTTGAGTTATTCCCAGTCTGTACTCTCCAACCGGAAGACATCTTCCAGCGGCACCTTGAAAACATGCGCCAGTTTCAGAGCAAGCATGATCGAGGGTTTATATCTGCCCGCCTCCAGGGAGTTGATGGTCTGGCGTGAAACCTGAACTAAAGATGCCAGATGTTCCTGCGTCCAACCCCTTTCCTCACGCATCGTGCGGATGTTATTGATCAAGCCATCACCCCTACCATTGTAAAGCGTGCTTTACACAATTATAGCAGAAAATATACACTATGTAAAGGCTACTTTACACCATTTCTTGCAGTTCCCCTTTCCATGTACACCCCTATGCCACCTTTGCAGCACTGGCACATAATGAAAAAATAGAGATCAATGTTATGTAGCCCCACCCTTCCCCAAAGACATTACATTATTGTAAAATATAATTGGTGTTGGGAAATCAACCTTGATCAACCGGCTTCTTGGCGAAGATCTGATTGAAACCAGGGAAATTAGAAAAGACGACAAAGGGAGACATGTGACAACAAGGCGTGAACTGTTCGTTATTTCGACAGGTGGTGCAGTCATAGACACCCCGGGTATGCGTGAACTTGGGTTGGAAAGTGCAAATCTGGCAAAAACCTTCACAGATGTCGATGAGCTCGCCCAATGGTGCAGGTTCAAAGACTGTCAACATGAGAGTGAACCGGGCTGTGCTGTCAAAAAAGCCATTGAAGAGGGAACACTTACTGCAGAGCGCCTGATCAGCTATAAAAAGCTGAAAAAAGAGGCGAAGTATGAAGGGCTGAACTCGAAACAAATTGAAAAAGAAAAGATCAATGAAATGTTTTCAGATTTTGGTGGAATGAAAAACGCCAGAAATTATATAAAATCAAAAATTCAAAAAATAAAAACAGATAAATAACACAGTGGTAACCCCCCTGCGACGAGTACCGCAAAGGACCGGTTACCACCCGACTACGGGGGAAGACTCTGGAACAATTGTCTGCCTGAGTGCCAATCTGAGACCAACATACGCGGCACAGGTGCGGAAATTTTGATGGAGGTTTATTATGTGGACTTGTTTTATAATGGCCGCAACCTTTATATTGATAGGCATCGCCGTCCATGGTTTTAAATGGTATTTTTTAATCGCTGGATACAACACCATGCCCAAGGAGAAACAAGAAAGGGTCAATGTAAAAGCCCTGGGAAAATTGATGGGGGTCTATGCTTATGCCAATGGTATAGTGTTTTTGGTGATGGGCATTCTGTATGCCTTGGATATAAAAATAAGCATGACCCCTGCCTTTATATTTTTTGGGATTTCTACAGTATACCTGCTGATAAAGGCCCAAAAGTATGATGGCAATCTTTTTGATGAACAGGGAAAGCTGCGCAAAGATGCGGGAAAACAGTTGGCGGTTCCTATTGTCATTATACTTGTCACCTTTCTTGCAGTAGGTGTTCTGCTGTTTTTTGCTGTTCAACCCACCAAAATTTCCTTTTTGGACGAAGGATTACAAGTACACGGCATGTACGGTGAAATTTATGCCTGGGAGTCTATTGAAGAGATTGAATTATCAGAAGAACTTCCTAATATCGAGATGCGCACCAACGGTTCCGGTTTTGGGCCTCATTTGAAAGGCCATTTTAAAACAACTGAATTTGGTGCAGTTAAGCTGTTTGTAAACGCAAACAAACCACCATTTGTATATCTTCAGAGCAATGGGAAAATTGCGATTTTTAATTTAGCGGATGCCCAGAAGACAGAAGAAGCATATGAAAAAATTTTAAATTTTAAGGAGAACCAGGTAGCAGCACCAGGTGCATATACATGCCTCTTGCTAACGATAGCCTATAGATGGCGATAATACCGAGTTTATCCGGGAGAGAGTAGATAAAGCCCTGCCCCGGCTGTCTATGGAGGACATCAAACCAGACACCATCATCCTCGATCCCCCTCGCCAGGGAAGTGACCGGCAGACATTAGCTGAAATCTGCAGCCTCTCTCCAAACAAAATAGTAATGTGGGTTATAAGTTTGAAACAACACCTAACGAAAGCGGATAATGGGCATAAAACATGAATTTGAAGTGCAGATTATTTATATAATGGGAGATAAAAATGATAGATGAAAAAGGGAAAAACACCAAATTAAGAGCCATGTTGAGTTCCCTTATATTTTCGATTGTTTTGATGATTTTTCCCGTAGCATCCGGCGTGATTGTAGTTATGAATGATATGGACGCCATACAAAGTTATTGGCTGCAAGGTGTTTTTATGATGTTGTCCATATCAGTACCTGCAATCTTTATGTGGATTACGAATATGAAACCTGCCCAAATCGGTTTTATCGGAATTGAAAAAGGCAGTATAAAAACAGTATTATATTTTGTACCGGTAATTGCAGCAAAAATAGGATTTCTCTTTTACGGAATAAATCATGACATACATGTTATTATGGCTTTGGCATTTTTCACAATCGCAATTGGATTGTCAGAAGAACTTTATTTCAGGGGAATTATACTGAGAAAGCTGAGGACTTGTTTTACAATCAAACAAACAGTCATCTTGTCTTCTGTGTTCTTTGCAGCTGTGCATGCTTCTCAAGCATTTTCAGGAGCAGGAATTTTCATGGTTGCACTTACCATAATTAACGCATTGCTATTTGGTATTGTCGCTTCGGAAATTGTAATGTTAACAAAAAGCATTATATCCGTAATTATATGGCATATGTTATATGACTTTATTAATTGGATTGCGTTAATTCAAGGAACGATAGAAATTGTTTTGATAATCATTCAATCGGTAATCATGAGTACCTATGCAATCTATTTATGGACCAAGTTGCCTGATAAACAGGACTGCCCATTATGAGCAAAACCGGAGGCTGATAAATTTCAGGGGCAGCCACGGGGAGGGCAGCCACGGGGACGGTCATTTTGGCTGGTGTTTCGATTAGCGGCCTAATCTGAAAAATGATTCCCTGATCAAAGACTTTACGTAATTACCCCTGGCACAAAATCAACACCCCTGCATACCATATACCAGACATTGCCATAATTAAGGGGTTGATGAGTGTGGAGCAAACAAGACCAACAAAGGGTTATGTGCCGCCAGGGGGGCACAAGCTTCCCCCTCTCCCCTACCCTTATAATGCTCTGGAGCCGGTGATCAGCAAAAGAACGCTGCGCATCCACCACGACCGGCACCATCTCGCCTTTCATGGCTCGGGGCATATCCTGCACAGCATCTACTGGACAGTGATGGCCCCAGGGGGATTGAGAGAGCCGGGTTATTATACCTGTCTGGAAATTGAGAAGTACTTCGGGGGCTTTGCCCCATTTAAAGAGCAATTCACTGAGGCATCGATCCAGGTTGAAGCCTCCGGTTGGGGGGTGCTGTGCTGGGTACCCTCCTGGATGAGGTTAGAGATCCTGACCGCAGAAAAGCACCAGAATCTCACCCAGTGGGGAGCGATCCCGCTGCTTGTTGTGGATGCCTGGGAACACGCCTACTACCTGGACTACCAGAACCGGCGGGCGGACTATGTCCGGGCATGGTGGAGTTTGGTCAACTGGAATGAAGTGGAACGGCGTTTGCGGCTGGCCATGCGGACCAGAGTGCCGCTAGAAACATCTTTCGGAATGTAGATATGTGAAATAGATGTCGGAACCCGGAGGTCAGAGGTCGGATTAAACAATTTTATAAAGCTGCCGTCAGGCAGTGGGACAAGGAACCTGTCCCACTGTCCGGAAAGGGGCAATGAAAAGTTAAAAATGGGCACTTTCATATTTTTAACGGCTGTTGTTGTGGAAACCGCATTTGCAGTTTTCTGCGTTATTACAAAATCTAACCAACAAAGAGCAAGAAGCATGCTCAGAATTGCGGCGTTTGTAATTTTTCTGCTATTGGTCATTCTGCAAACAATTGACTGGAGCCTTCGTTATTATGCTCTGGCTGCCTCGCTCTTTATATTGGCTGTAATCGGAGCAGTTGATTTAATTCGCAGAAAGGAAGAAAAAAAGGCATACAAAGCAGGGCGTATTGTTTTGAAAGCAATAGGAATGACGGTGCTGTTCTTTGCATTAACCCTGCCGGCAATCATTTTTCCGCAGTACAAAATGGTGGAGGCATCAGGAGAATATCGGGTTGCAACCGCAGCCTATACATATACCGACACAAATCGAATTGAAAGTTTTACAGATGCGGGTGAATACAGAAAACTGAATGTGCAGCTGTGGTATCCGGAAAATGAAGAGCTCACCTATCCGCTGATCGTTTTTTCACATGGCGGTATTAGCACTAAATCAAGCAATGAATCTCTCTGCCATGAACTGGCCAGCAACGGCTATATTGTATGCTCACTCGACCATACATACCATTGTTTATACACTGCTGATGAGGACGGACATACGACCTTGATAGATAAGGGCTATATGCAGGAACTCTTTGCCGAGGACGCAAAATCCGACAGACAGCAAAGCTATGAATATTATCAAAAGTGGATGAAAATACGCACAGGTGACATAAATTATGTGATAGATCATATCCTTGCAGAGGCAGAAAACGATGAAGCAGATATGGTATACAAACTGGTAGACACAGCAAAAATCGGTGTTATGGGGCATTCCACCGGCGGCTCAGCAGCACTTGGTATCGGCAAAATGAGGGATGATGTCGGCGCAGTTATTGCGCTTGAATCTCCATTCATGTGCGACATTAGGGGTGTTGAGAACGGTGAGTTCGTCTTCATAGATGAAGTTTATCCCGTGCCAGTGCTCAATGTGTATTCGGACAGCTCATGGAGCCATCTGTCAGAATGGCCGCAATATGCTGAAAACTATACCTTGCTTTCCGACAGCGATGCAACTGCATTTAATGTCTGCATCAGCGGTGTGGGGCATTTCACTCTGACCGATCTGGCACTTGCCAGCCCGCTTCTGACGCGCATATTCAATGAGCAGCAGTCAACAACCGACACCAAATACTGCCTCAAAACGATCAACAGGGTCTGCCTTGAATTTTTCGACTGCTATCTTAAGGGAGAGGGTGAGTTTGCGTCAGGCGGGATGTATTAGGTTATAAGTTAGATCGATATTATGATCAGATGAAACCGGCATGTACTAAAGACTATAAACAGAAATTTGAAGTGTAGCTGTTTGGAACTGATAATTTATATTAGCGGAAGGATAGAAAAGTATGGGTATTATTTATAATGACACGAAAAAAGATTTGCCATCTGAACAATTACATAATTTATTTATGTCTGTAGGTTGGTCAGATGGTTCAGAAACTTCAGATATGATAAAAAATAACAATATTCCGTTTACTAATTCAACTCTTGTAATTTCAGCATGGGAAAATGAACGTTTGATCGGGGCAGTGAGGGTATTGAGTGATAGAATGTTTAGGTCTATAATATATGATTTGCTTGTTTTACCGGAATTTCAAAACAAAGGAATAGGCAAAGAATTGCTAAAACGCTGCTTTGAGCATTTCCCAAACTCGGAATGGCTAGTTCAAACAACAGAAAAAATATCAAGTTATTACGAGAAAAGAGGGTTTAAAGTTAATAATGATGTGTTTTTAACCATCCCGTGTAAATTATTTTCACACACCTAATAAGCATAACATGAAGCTGACAAATTCTAATTTATCTATGTTTCAAAATCGGGTAGGAGGCTAATCATTAATTGAGTAGCCGACCTCCCACACCACCGTACATACCGTTCGGTATACGGCGGTTCCAAAGTTTACACGTTACTTCGCAGAATAGCATTCCGTCAAACTGAGGTATCCGACGCGTTTAAACCTCTCGTTGGATAGGGTTTTTAACAAGATTGGGCTATGGGCAGTGCGCCAATAGCCTTTTCTTGTGTTTGCCCACATCCACGCCTGTTCTTCCTTGATTCCTGCACGCTTGAGGTTCTCAAAACGAGTGCGGACTCTCTTCCATCCGACACTCCGCGTGTCATATTATTCCATTTGTTATTATTCCTTGATGATCAACATAACAAACTTTAGCTCATTTATCACGCCCCGGATACCAAGGCAGTGGCTTTAGATAAACTTCCTCTGGGTCATAACCTGCCCATCTCACCAGGTTTAGAGCTTGCTTATAGCAATTACTGGGGAAACAGCGTTGTTGTCCGTTAATGATCACAACTATGATAAAGCTGAAGTATTCCATAATTGTCTTTGTCGTAGGACGGTCAGTTTTCTTTTTACCCGGCAGCAGTACATATTCATTGTTTTCCTTCAAACTTTTACGTACCCTGTACTCCAGGTAGGAAGAGATCAAGAGTACCAGGATAAAAACATAGCCGAGAGCCTGTACCCGATTGGGTTTTTCCAGATAGACAGGACCAAGATAAACAGGGCTCTTCAGGAAGCGAAACTTGTTTTCTATAGAGGATTGGTTTTTATATTCCTGGAGAATGCTGCGATCATCCCACTTTTTCTTATCCTTGACATTGGCTATGAGAACAAAAGTAGATTCCTTCCGGCGGAGATGCTCATAATAATCTGGTTTTATTTCTCCGATCTGGCATTGACAGTGATAAGTGATAGAGATTGTTGGTTTTTCCCCTTTACGGGGCCGGCCTTTACCTGAATAAGAGCGTTTTTCTTCAAGTTTTATTTCGCCTTGGGTTGTAAAGCCCATTTCTTCGGCGTTTGTCTGTAATTTTTTGAGGGCGTCTTCAGCATCGGGTATGCAGGCGAAGCTTTGCTTTGCCAGTTCTTTTGCACTCTTTGTTAGCTCTTCTTTTTGTTTGGTGATGCGTTTTTTTAGTGTTTTCTCTTTCTTGGCATCCAGTACTGAGGAGTATACCACTACGAACTTATACTTCCTGTCGTTAATCTCTCTTTGTGCGGCAAAGGTTTTGTAGCTTGCGGCCTTTTTGGTGTTATTAAAGGAACCTATATCGTTCCAATCGTCACTTTCCCAGGCTGTGTCTTTAAGTTCCTGAGCAAGGTTAAAGGTTTCCGGGAGTCGGGAAATGAACTGGATCTGTTTATCGGATAGTTCGCCTAAGGAATCTGTGGAGACGATGGCACAGTCGGAAACAAAAACTATGTCTTTATACCCTTTTTTATCGAAGAACTCAAACATCTTCAGTGCCGCCTTTGGGTTCCATACTTTATCTGATGTGTTGCCGGAAAAGATATGACCCATCACCGGCTGGCCGTTCTCTTGAACTGCGGCACCGATCTTGAACTGTTTTAGATCGGGACGGTAGTCTTTGCTGTGACCCTGTGTGATCAGAAAGTCTCCGAAGGCTCCATTTTCATAAGCTCCTTGAACTGATTTGCTGGTGGTGTCTAAGTGAACCGTTGAGATATTTAGGTTATGGGCTGTAAGCATAACCATGGAGCAAAGATTGACCAGCTCTTCCATCTTAACTTCGGACAGTTTATCCAGGGCACGGCCGTAGGCGTCGTCATTGAGCTGTTCTACAGTGACATCTACGCCGTCGAAGAGTAGTTTTAGGTCCTGCTATAATGATAGGTAAGGCTTTGAGGTTATCTCCACCTTTTCCCCCATTCCACACCGGACATGCGACTTTCACCGCATCCGGCGTTCCATCGATTGTTTTTCACAAGCATTTAATCAGTCACCAAATAAAATTGTTATTTCTCTATTGCTGGTAGACCAGCCTGCAACCGCAAGCTGTTTACTTTTGACATCAGTTCTTTTGTTGCTTTGAGAGTATCGGCTATCGTTTTCAGCTCTTTTTGCGGACGTTCTTGCAGAAGCGGAAGAAATCTTTTGTGAAACAAAATCATATTCTGATAGCGTTCCTTGCCGCCTAATTCTGCCGGGGTTTTCAGCCAGCATACTATGTCAGCCGCATTTTCAAAGACCTCTCCACTTAATGCACATTTCCCACGTTGAGCGGAGAATAACGAAATCCTGCTGTCCGTAAGTTCTGTGCTTCGTCCATTGGACGGATAGTTTCTCAAACCTGTCAGAACGAATGGGTTCAGACTTAGATTTGTATGAATCAGCTCTCGCCCTTCTGAGGTGTAACTGCAAACCGCCGCTTTCTTCGCCATGGGTATCTTGTTCTTGATGTAAGCGATATGGTAGATTGGCTGGTCGATTCCAGATACATACCGTACCATTGCCGACTTTCCAAACCGTTCCTTTTCGCTTTGGGTCATAGTGCCGCCCTCGCGAACAAGTTTACACCCGGTTTCAGTATTGAGCCGATTTGTCAAAACTGTCATGACCTGCCTGTGGATTATCCTGCAATCAATGCTGATACAGGTTGCAAGCTGGTAATAATTCTGTATTCCCAGAACCATTGAATTGTACTGCCGTATTTCGTCCAGAGGTCTTTTCCCCTCCGACGGTCTGGCAATTCGCTTTGCCTGCTCCACAAGATTCTGCCGTTCCAGCTCTAACTTCTTGTCACAGATATGGGATTGCACGGTGTACTTATTACTTTTTGGTCTGACCCGTATCTTAAATCCGAGGAACTCCGAATAGCGTTTTCTGACATTGACTATCCGTGTTTTCTCCGGTGATACTTCCAGCCGTAGTCTTTCAGTTATCCACGCCGATACCGCTTCTTTCGTTCTCATAGCATCCTTTTTGCTCCGGCAGAAGATTCTGAAGTCATCTGCATATCTCACAATGTACATCTCTTTCAAATCCGTTTTCCGCATTTTGAGAAATGCCTTACTTCGGTCAAAGGTAATTGAGTTTCCGATTCTTCTCTCATACCCGTATTCCTTTACAAGTGGGTGATTCTGCCATTGGCTTTCTATCCATTTATCCAGTTCATTTAGCACGATATTTGCAAGTAATGGTGAAATGATACCGCCTTGCGGTGTGCCACGGTCTGGTATTATGGTAGTTCTGTCCGGCATTTTAATTGGAGCTTTTAGAATCCGCTTGATAGTAAAAATTAACTGTTTGTCCTGTATTCCCAATGCCCACATTTGCTTTATCAGCTTGCTGTGATTTACATTATCGAAGAATCCTTTTATATCGAACTCTATCACATAATGCAGGTTCATCCGTTGGAGCATGGTGTAAGTTTTCTGTATAGCATGTTCAACGGAACGGTTTGGACGAAAGCCGTAGCTGTTATCGCTGAATTTTGCTTCACAGATTGGCTCCATGACCTGCTTAATACATTGCTGTATCAGCCTGTCCCAGATACAGGGAATACCTAACGGGCGTGTTTTGCCGTTTGGTTTCGGAATGTCTTTGCGTCTGACCGGCTTTGGTCTGTACCCGTGCTGACTTCCTGTGACAATGAACCTCACTTTCTCTACAACTTTTTCGGGCGGCAAGCACCCGATGTTACTGATGTTTCTGTTGTCTGTTCCTGCTGTGTAGCTTCCTCCGTTTGCCTTGATGTTCCGATATGCCAGAAGAATGTTGTCCCGACTTAGGATGAAATCCATGAGGTCGGTGAAAGTATCTTCGTCCAGACTTCGACTATAAAGTTCGTCAAAAATTGGTTGCATACCGTAATACTCGGTGTGTCGTAAATCATCTACACATAGACTTTTTGTTTTCTTTGGCATAAGGCATCACCTCCTTTTCATGAAAGTGACCCTTTTGGTCTTACTCGAATCCTTATGTTGGACTGAATAATGCCTGTTTATTTCAACTGACTTGTGACCATTCCTCCACCCTTATTACAAGGGTTTCACAGGTTCAATCACTACTTTTCAGCAGCAGTTCGTCTGCTTATTGTTCTTCGTCAGACTATTCCTTACGAAATCTGCTGCCTTTCCTCGTTCCGATAGTTCTATCTATTCATACATACCCTTAGGTTCCTGCTATAGACCTGTCGGCTTGCCTGTGCCTGTAACACAGCATGGTCGTTCGTAGGACAAATTTCTACTAAACCACACCGACTGCGCTTGAACGCACCCACACATTTCTGCGTGGTCTTCTTTTAGACAGGTTCGTCAGTCCGCCCGCCAAAGCGAACATTCTAACCATAGGTATCTTATAGACCCTCGGCTTATAGGTAACACCGTCTGCATCCAGACTGCTTTCGACCACTTTAGGCAATGGTTACGGTTACTCTCAGCCTTTGTCATGGGGCTTCGCACAAGAGCCATTGCAGCTCATGCACGCTCATCAAGGGCAGGCGTTTCAGGGCGTTACCCCGTCATTCCATCTGTTAAACTATCAGTTCTCCGAACAACGGAAAACCGTTGCTCGTGCGCAGACTTTTTACCGTCTGCGAACGAGTCGCACTTGACCAGAATTCTTCCACTCTCCAGAGGGGTTTACGGCCGCAGAAGATGCAGACGATCAAACTTTCTATGAGCAACCCCGGTGAGATTTTGGATTTATCTTCATCCCATTGGACCATCTGGTTAACCATTTCACCGATCTTTGCTGTGCGGCAGAGTGTGGTGATTACTGGGACAGCCCCCGGGCTTACTGTTGTGATGCAGGGCATTTCAAAGGCTTTATTGTTATTTTTCATCCTTTTTACCTCCATTAATGGTATCTAGAGGTAGATTCGCGTTTTGTTTTAAAATTCCTCCTTCTGTTTCAAAATATTTTCGGTTTTATTCATTTATTTTTAAATTTTTATTAATTCTTGATAACCAGTTAATGACATGCGGAGCGCCGGCTGGGAATTCTGCTTCGTAATGGTTTAATCACTAGTGAAGAATATGAAGAAATTGATGCTTTGAACCGCCAAACATTTCTTCCTCAACTTGCAAAAGTATATGTGTAATAACAGTAGCTATTCCAAAAATTGTGTGGTAATGTGTGTTGCTAACAGAAGGAAAATCTGTTAGTAAGGAGGAAACGATCATGGCGGGCAAGCAAAAAAAGTAAAAAAGATAACAAAAATAAACCCTGTAAAATCTCATGTTATGATGCAGCTTCAGCCTCAAAAACGAGTCTGTGCCTACTGCCGTGTCAGCACGGATTCCAGAGAACAACAAAATTCATTTATTGCACAGACAGCTTATTATGAAGAAATGATCAACAAACGAAGTGATTGGCAATATGTCGGAGTTTATGCGGATGAAGCACGGAGTGGAACGAAGCTACAAAAAAGAGATGACTTTTTACGCATGATGAAAGATTGTGAAGCAGGAAAAATAGATATGATCATCACAAAATCAGTTACCCGCTTTGCAAGAAATACCGTTGACAGTATAAAGGCAATACGTAAGCTAAAATTGCTTAGCATTGCAGTATTTTTCGAGAAAGAGAATATCAACACCTTATTCGAAAGCAGTGAAATGCTCTTGACCATCTTAAGCTCTCTGGCGCAGGGAGAGGCAGAAAGCATTTCAACAAACAACAAGTGGGCGGCGATTAAACGGTTTCAAGACGGCAGCTTTAAAATAGGAACACCTGCCCTCGGATATGTTAAAGATGAAAGGGGTGAGTTGATTATTGATGAACAAGAAGCAGAAACCGTCCGCTACATTTTCAAACAGTATTTAAACGGCAAAGGCTCCTATGTTATTGCAAGGGAATTGACTGAGAAAGGAACACAAACCATTCGAGGCGCTGAAAAATGGTCAGATGGGGTGGTAAAGGAAATTCTTCTTAACCCAATCTATACAGGAAACTTAATATTGCAAAAGACATTTACTACTGAAGTAATCCCCTTTAAGAGAAAAAGAAATAAGGGTGAGCTACCTCAGTATTTTATTTCTGAGAATCATGAACCCATCATCAGTATGGAGGAATCGGAAGCAGTCAGGGAAATTTATGAATACCGTAAGCAGATGAAAACTAATACTACAAAATCGCTGAACAGATATGCTTATAGCAGTAAGATTATATGCGGGGAATGCGGAAAGGTGTTTAGAAGGCAGAAAATTTATATCGGGAAGCCTTATGAGAAAGTACAATGGTGTTGTATCCAGCACATTGAGGATAAAGCAAAATGTAGTATGGTAGCAATCCGAGAGGATATTATACAAGATGCATTTACCTTGATGTGGAATAAGATCTTCAGTAACTATATGGAAATCCTTTCACCTCTGTTGGAATCCTTAACAAAATTGCGAGCAGATGAACAACAGGAAAAGGACATCAGAGAGTGTAATGAAAGAATAATGGAACTGTCGAAGCAGAGTCATATCTTAAGCGGTGTAGCTGCAAAGGGATATCTTGACTCTGCTATTTTTATAGAGAAACAGACTGCTCTGCAAATAGAGTTGGATGCCATGCGAAAAAAGAGGAAAACTCTGCTTGATGACAGTGGATTTGAAACAGAAATTTTTTATACTGAACAGCTTATAGGGTTGTTGGAAAGCAATCCGGGGATACAGGATACATACCGTGAGGATTTGTTTTTAGAAACAGTGGATCAGATTATTATAAAGGAAGAAAAGACTGTAACCTTTTGCCTAAAGAACAAGCTAGAGTTTTCAGAAAACTGTGGAAAGGAGGATAACAAAGATGCAAAGACATACACCGATAGGGTTTCGGATGAAAAACGGGAAAATATATGTTGAAGAAGAAAAAGCAAAGGTTGTAAGAAAGGTTTTTGCTGATTATCTTTCAGGAAGCTCTACCTATGCAATAGCAAAGGAACTCACAGCAAAGGGAGTTCCAAACGCAAACAATAAACCATCTTGGAACCATGGCTCTGTTGGCAAGATTTTAGAAAACATAAAGTATTTGGGCGATGAAATGTATCCGCAGATGATAGAAACGGAAATTTTTGAACAGGTACAGAACCGTAGAAAGGAACAGCGCAAAAAGCTTGGACGGCTTATGCAGCCAAATAGCATGAATAATCAAAGCCCATTCAGCGGCAGACTTTGGTGCGGCGAGTGCGGGGAGGTGTTTAAAAAATATATAGAGAATAGTGGGAAGCCCTCTGAAAAAAGCAAATGGAAGTGCAAGCATTATATTTTAAGAACAGAGTCCATTGCATCTGTGGGGTAATCACAGATGAACAGATCAAAGAAGTTTTTATCCTTGCGGTAAACAAAATAATGAAAACCCCTTCTTTACTGCAGAAGAAACAAAAGGAGACTCAAAAGCGTTATTCACCAGAATTTCGGAAGCTTGATCAAAGGGTTAAAGACATGGAAGCAGACGAACAATTTCCCTCTAAGGAGCTGGCGACGATGATCTTTCAAAGGGCAGCACTCCTTTATCAAACTGCACAGGTTTATGATTATGACCATCATACGAAAAACATAAAGCAAGCTCTTTCAGATAGGAAACAGCAAACAGAATTTCATGAAGAATTATTTTTACAGATAGTTAAACGGCTGGTCATCTATGAAGATGGACGCGTTGAAATAGAATTTATTAATGGACTGACTGTCTATGAAACTTATAAAAAGGGGGATAAAAGTGCAAGTAGCGAAAAAGAAGAATGTATCCATCATACCTTCACAACCGGCAAATGACAGGAGTATCAAGGTACAATTAAAAGCATTAAGAGTAGCAGCATACTGTCGTGTAAGCACCTTGCTGGAACAGCAGGAAAGCAGTTACGATGCTCAGATATCTTATTATACAGAGAAAATTCAGCAGAATCCAAACTGGAAGCTGGCAGGTATTTATGCTGATGATGGGAAGTCTGCAACCAATATGAAAAAGAGGGATGACTTTAACGCCATGATTGATGCCTGCATGGCAGGAAAAATAGACTTAATACTAACCAAATCAGTCAGTCGTTTCGCAAGAAATACAGTAGATTCCATGCAAACCATAAGAAAGCTCAAGGAAAAAAATATCGGCATTATTTTTGAAAAAGAAGGTGTCAATACACTGGAGGCAACAGGCGAACTTTTAATCACCATTTTAAGTAGCCAAGCACAAGAAGAAAGCCGTAACTTAAGTGAAAACACGCGCTGGGGAATCGCAAGAAGATATGAAAACGGTGTGGTGCTGGTCAATCATAAAAAGTTTTTAGGATACACAAAAGATGAGGATGGCGAGCTGGTCATCGTACCGGAACAAGCGAAGTTAGTCAGAAGAATCTATCGTCTTTACCTTGAAGGGCTAAGTACACAGCAGATAGCGAATACCTTTATGGCAGAGGGTATTAAGACGGTAACAGGAAAAGATAAATGGCATGATACTGTCATCGCAAAGATACTCCAGAACGAAAAATATATGGGCGATGTCCTGCAGCAAAAGACATATACAGTTGATTTCCTTACAAAAAAGAGAGTGAAAAATGACGGCATCGTACCTCAATATTATATTGAGGATAACCATGAAGCAATTATCCCAAAAGAGCTTTTTTACCAAGTGCAGGAAGAAAGAGCAAGACGGGCAAGTCTTCATAAGCCGTCCATTGCCAGGCGGGCAAAGAAAGAAAAAAGTAAGTACAGTTCGAAATATGTACTCTCAGACATCCTTGTCTGCGGGGAATGCTCCCATCCTTATCGCAGGCAGACATGGTCAAGGAATGGAAATCTTACTCCCGTGTGGCGATGTGAAAGCCGATTGTTAAACGGAATAAAAACTTGTAAGCATTCTGCCACCTTAAAAGAAAAACCCCTGCACGAAGCAATTATGAATGCTGTGGACAGCGTAGTAGAAAATCAGAGAGAGGTTGTAGGAGCATTCAGAAAAACATAAAAACAGAGTTTGATGAGGAAATTACCAAACTTCAAAAGCAGCTCCTTACCTTGATCGAAGAAAATGCCAAGCAAGGGGCTGTCAATGAAGATTTTGATGAGCAGTATAGAAAAATTGCGGAAGAAATGCAAACTCTTAAGATGAAAAAACTAAAGCTGGCAAGAGAACAGAAGTTGGTTGGCGAGTATGAGCAAAGGGTAGATGGAATGGACTCTTGCCTTGGAAGGGTAAGCTGCAGGGTCGGAGAGTTTGATGAGGATTTAATCAGACGCTTAATACTTAGAATCAAAGTAATCCATGAATCTAAAATTGAAATCCACTTTAAGTATGGCATCATTATGGAACAAGTGATTGAGCTCTATGAAGATTAATATTGTTGATGTTATGAAGTTAAACTTACTCAATTTGATTGATGATCATATAAAGCAAGAAGTAGCATAGAAATTAATTAACCATATGTGAAAAGCCTTTAAGCCTAAAGTTCATGGGAAGTAAAAACTTTGGGCTTTTTGATTGCTCTGATTGGTCGAAAAAGATTCATGGAAAAGATTCATTGAAAAAGATATTTGACAATTTCAAATCTGAAGTTTATAATATTAGTTTTTCAAAAAAATATTGACGGTTTTTAATTGAAGGTGTATTATGCACTATGTATAAGTGTGATTATATGGGAGGTGATTTCTAATGGCAACGGCAGAACAAATAAAAAGTTTAGTTAAAGCATATGTTGACCATAATGACGAAAAATTCAAAACCGTTGTGTTGCAAATTGCTGCCCATGAAGCAAAATTAGGACATGACAAAATGGCTCGTGACCTAAAAACACTTATTGACAAGGTTGGAACAAAGCGCGGCAGTATATTACAGTTAAATGCTCAAAATCCTATGTTGGAACTTAGCGTTCCTTCGCATAACCTATCAGAACTAATCGTTAATGATGACATTTCTGACAGGATTAAGAGAATTTTAAACGAGTATAAAAATAGGAATAAGTTATATTCTTATGGATTGACAAATAGGCGCAAAATCTTAATTGAGGGTAATCCTGGAACTGGAAAGACATTAACTGCTTCTGTAATTGCATCCGAATTAACACTTCCCCTTTATACTGTACAGATGGATAAACTTGTGACCAAATTTATGGGTGAAACAAGTGTCAAACTAAGGCAAGTATTCGATAGCATAGAAACTATGACCGGAGTTTATTTGTTTGATGAATTTGATGCTATTGGTGCAGATAGAAGTTTAGATAATGAAGTTGGTGAAATGCGAAGGATATTGAACTCTTTCCTTCAATTCATTGAACAGGATACGTCTGACAGTATAATAATTGCAGCAACAAACAATTCCAAAATGCTGGATCAGGCATTATTCAGACGCTTTGATGATGTTCTCCATTATTCATTGCCTACAGATAAAGAAATTGAACGATTATTTGTTTATAGGTTAAAAGCATACGATAAAGAGTTCAGAATCACAAATCAACTCATTAAAGTTGCTGACGGTCTTAGCCAGGCAGAAATATCTCGTGTATGTGAGGATGCCATAAAAGATTCTATACTAAGTGGAAATCCTATCTCTCAGCATCAAGTGATAGATTTAGTCAAGCAACGTCATGCTATATATGGAAAAAAGGAGGCGTAGTGAATGGCTGTAGATAAAAAGAATATTTTTCTCTCTAATACGGCAGAAGCTATGCCTTATGTATCAAAACCACAAATGGGAGGGGCTTCTTACCCAAAAAGAAATGTCAAATCTCATGCAGAACTAATTCAAACAAAATTGCAGAATTCTTATAAATCTGCAATTACACAAAAGCAGGCCGCTGCGATTCGCTATAAAGAAGGCGTATACCTTGAATTTTCAAGTGCCTCACAACATGATTTGGCGATTAAGAGCTTAGAAAATCGGAAACAAGGCATACGCCTTTTAAATGTTCATGAAGATAAAGAATCTGAGACAATTAAAGCGACTGTATATATCCCTGCTGGGAAAGAATCATATTTTATAAAAAAGGCAGAAGCTTATGCTAATGAACAGACGACTGCAGGCAATCCAAGAAATAATGATTTAATTGGAAGTATTGAAGATGTCAAGTTAGCTATGTTAGATTCCTTTTGGATTGGTGAAAAAAAGGCCATGCCAACTTCTACCCCTGTTTGGTGCGAGGTATGGTTACGTTATGATTATGTTGATAAAGAACTTAAAGCTTGGGAAGAAGCAGAAATAAATTTTTTGGAGATTTGCAAACAAAATCAAATTAGAGTAGACGATAACCGAATTGTTTTTCCTGAGCGTATTGTTAAACTTGTGTTAGCCAATGAAGAACAACTAAAAATGTTTATAAGTACATGCCCATATATAGCGGAAATAAGAAGGGCACAGGAAGCTACAACTTTCTTCGAAGAATTGCCAAATAATGAACAACAAGATTGGATTTATGAGCTCTTAGGAAGAACTCATTTTCAGAATGATGATGTAGCAGTTTGTTTATTGGACACAGGGCTCACCTCATCCCATCCTTTGCTGAATAAGGGTATTCAAGATGATGGTATACAGGCGGTAAAATCGGTATGGGGCACTGGGGATCATCAGGGTCATGGAACAGAAATGGCCGGTATTGCATTATATAGAGATTTAAGACAAGCCTTAGAAGATACCGAAAATATTTTTATTCCACACAAGGTAGAGTCCGTGAAGATTTTGCCTCCTAAAGGTTCAAATCCCTATGAGTTATATGGGGCAATAACAGAACAAGCTGTTTCTCTGGCGGAAATATCTAACCCTAACACTAAACGAGTTCTTTGTATGGCAGTGACTTCGCCAGAATATAATACAAGAGATGGTAGCCCAACTTCTTGGTCTGCATCGATCGATAGCATAACCTCTGCTGCAGATGAGGAAAGTGAAAAAAGGTTATTCTTTATTAGTTCAGGTAATGTTTATCCTGATGAACTTACAAAGGTAGGCTATCCTGATTCAAGTACATTACATAGCATCGAAAGCCCAGGACAAGCATGGAATGCTATAACCGTTGGTGCGTACTCTCAAAGTATTACTATTTCGGACTCAAGTTATAAAGGATATTCTGCTGTGGCTGATGCTGGTGAAATTTCTCCATATAGCTCAACCTCTGAAACTTGGAGCAGTAAGTGGCCAATAAAACCAGAAATACTTCTTGATGGTGGCAATATGGCCACTAATGGGTTTGATTTTACAGAATGTATAGATTTGTCATTATTAACCACAAACTATCGTCCTTTATTGAAACAATTTTCTACTATATGGGGAACCAGTTCAGCTACTGCCCAGGCGGCATGGATGGGAGCACAGCTTTTAGCAGAATATCCCAATGCTTGGCCTGAAACAATACGTGCACTTATTATTCATTCAGCCAGTTGGACAGATAAAATGAAAAAACAATTTTGTATTGAAGATACAAAAACAAAAGGTCGTAGGCGTTTACTTAGAGCATGTGGGTATGGTGTTCCAGATTTACAAAAAGCTATTCAGTGTATGAATAATAGCGTAAATCTTATAATTCAAGGTGAACTGCAGCCATTCGAAAAAAATAGCATGAATGAAATGCACTTTCATAAATTACCTTGGCCTAAAGAGCAACTTCGCGCTCTTGGTGAGGTGCCAGTTACACTAAAAGTTACTTTATCATATTTTATCGAGCCTGGACCTGGAGAGGTTGGTTGGAAAGATAAATATAGATACCCGTCCTGTGGACTCAGATTTGATGCTATCAACGCTAATGAAACCCCTGAGGATTTTAAAAAGCGTGTTAATGTTAAGATGCGAGGCGAAGATAAAAAAGATAAAGGAGAAGGTAGTAGTGGTAGTGAACGATGGTATTTAGGTTCAGATAACAGGGATGTTGGCTCGATTCATTCTGACTTTTGTGAACTAAGTGCGGTTGATTTATGTGACTGTAATTTTATTGCTGTTTACCCCATTGTTGGTTGGTGGCGTGAACGTGCTTATTTGGGTAAACATGATAGCAAGGTTAGATATTCTATGATAGTTTCACTTTCTACCCCTAAAATAGATGTGGACTTATATACACCTATTGTAACTGAAATACAAAATGCTGTTGAGATAGATATTGAGGCTATCTAAAGAGTTATTTTATAAATTCAATTTATTTTGCATTGCAGAAAACATATTCGGCATTCTTACATCAGCAATAACCCAATGCCCCATAAATAAAGCTTAGGTGTTGAAATTATAGGAAATGTGCCTTGATGCCACGGAGTACCAGTTTCAATGGCCATTATAAACGGTTAAACTGCTAAGACTAAAACCTTCAGTACGCTGAGGGTTTTATTGTTGGCAGCTTTATCTTTGCTAAATCAAGTGTCAAAAACAAGAGTTGCCATGCTATAATCAGTACAACTATATTATAAAAAACGAGCGCTGAGTGTTGGAATTATTGAAAATGTACCCTGACACCAAGGGGGTACCAGGCTCGATGGTCATCAGAATTGCAGCAACAAGGCACGTTGAGACGGTTGTCTTGCTTTCCAAGGGAGAAATCGACTCAAAGAAAGTGCGTGTGGAGTTCTCTCTGGAAGATATGGATACCTCCTGTTTTCAGCAGGGAGCCACTTACGGACAGATTAAAGAAAGAGTGCTGGAGCAGACTGGATTGAAGGTATCTTCCCTGTATATTGCACAGGTGAAACAGAAATGCGGAATTATTGAAAGAGAGAACTATAATAAGCCGAAGTCTGAGGATGCAAAGCAACCGCAGTGTCCGCCTGAGAAAGAAGCGGCTATCAGAGACACTATGAAATTTTTTCACATGATATAATATCCGCGCCGATCTGAATTTCGACAGGAAAACAGGCCGAATTGTTACAATGCGCGGACATTTATAAAAATGCCGGTAAAAATCCATTCTTCATGAAAAAAACTGTGACTCTGAAAATCAAAGTCACAGTTTGAAATTGGTGATTCTATGCAGCAGATTCTTTTGCTAATTTTCCCTTATGGCTGAAAGAATACTTGTTTTCTTCAATTCAGATTTTGCATACATGGAAAAAACAAGATATATCGCTATCAGTACAGCAACTAATGCCACAAGGAATATCCACGGAAGTTGTAAAGTAATACAATGATTGCTTGCATCCAGTCTACCACATACAATAATGCTAAAAATGTTGCCGCCTATAAGCGAAATTGCAAGTGAACCCCAAAGATATATGCCAATCTCTCTGTTCAGCATTGCTTTCAGTTGATTTTGTGTTGTTCCGACAGCTTCCAATAAACCAAACTCACGTTTCCTATTCTGAAAGTCTACCATCAGCATATTCATAAGGCTTATGACACCAAATACAAACAGAATCGCCGAAATCATGTAAAATGTTTTTATGGATGGGCTGTAATATTTTTGAATACTTGCTATCGTCTGCTCGATTGTATTCACTTCGATTTTTCCGTTTTCATCCGCAATTTTCTGAACCGTTGACAAAACATCTTCAAAATATTCCTCTGACACTTCAAGCGACAGGACGCCTGTCTGTTCTGTTATACCAGTCAGTTTTTTAGCTGTATCGTACGTCATAATGAAGTAAGGGCTGCCGGGAATGACCGGGCTGTTTTTCATTAAATCAGCTCTATTGTATGTGCCAACAACAACCGCTTCAATATCAAAGGTGCTGCCATCAGGTGATCTTCCGGCTATTTTCAATGTATCGCCAATTTTCGCTGTATCTTCTGCGACTAATATTCCGTTCCTTGCAACCATATCATCGTAATCTGCCGTTCCGGCAGACAAAATTGATTGTTTTTCGGTGATTCGTTCTCGATTCAAGGTTGGGAAAAAATCAGTAATGCTTGTGATAGAGCCGCTTCCCCCCGGAAATGTAATTGTCATATTTAAGCAATCGGACGAAGTGATTTTTTCTATCCCATCTATCTTTGCCAATTCCTGCATCAACATTTGCGCTTTCAGTGGGTTTTCTTCCAGCTGCAATTTTGAACTGCCGTATGGTTCCGATTCTTTATCAAAAGAACTTCCTATAAAGTTTTTTAAATATATCTGGATATTCCCGTCGGGGTAGTATTTGAACCTTGCCTGCTTTTGCGGGTCAATAGAGCCTGCAACAGTAGAGGTAACAAGCAGAAGAGCCCCGCTTAATCCAAGCATTGCAAGGGTCAGAATTGCTTTCTGCTTATTCCTTTGAATGTTTATTTTAGCTAAATTAAACGGCGTAAGTTTTCTGTGCAGCTTACGGCTGCTTTTTGCCTTTCCCGAATATACAAGGTATTTGGAACCCTCTACCGGGGATGTGTTCATTGCAACTCGAACAGGTTTGAAAATTGCGATATTTACTGTTATGAAAGCCACCACAGCAATTATAACAGCATAAACAAGCGTTATTTTCAAACGAAATCCACCCGGGCAACCGATAAAACCGATAAGTAAACCAACAATAAGTCCAATAGGGATACCTGCCAGCGCGTATTGGCGGCCTTCCTTTCTCGCCATTCTTTTAATCTGGCGCTTTGTCATCCCAACTGTACGAAGCTGCCCAAACATTTGAACATTTTTTGTTATCTTTGTATAAAAAATGCCATAGACAATCGTCGCTGCCAAGATAGCAGTCAATATAGCAAGTAATGGCACTGGAATGGGTATGCCTGATTTTATTGCTCCCGACATAACAGCGAAATATTCCGTCAGGTTCACTTGTCCTTCTTCTATGCCTGTATCTTGTATAACACTATCCGCAAAATCAAGAATAGCTTTTGAGCTAATTGCGTCCGTATTGAACCGGGTATATGCGGTTACTTGGAAAGTATCTCCTGCTATGTTGTGCGCAAGTTCTTTATTAACATAGATAAAATAGCCATTGCTTTCTTTTGCGTCGTTCAATATACCAGTAAGGGTGTATTCCTTTTCAATGCCTGTTCCTGTTAAATCAAGTGTTATTGTATCACCAACTTGATATGTTTTTCCGATAAAGTCAATGTAATTCTGTGGGAGTATAATTTCGTTTCCGCTTTGCGGTACACTTCCCTGAAAGGTCTTTTCCTCCTGATGCAGAAAATAGTCCTCATTTCCGTAGGCAACGGTTATTGTTTTGCTATCTTCATAAAACAGACCTATCGCAGAATATTCACCGACCCATGAAACATCTGTGTTTTGACGTAACAAAGCTAATTGTTCATCGGTGATGCCTAAAATACCAATCTGCGCTTTATTTCGTTGTGTATTTTTGTATTCCTCCTGCGTCCCTATCGATATTAGAATGATTGAAAAAACCATACAAACAGAGAGTGCGATTGTAAAAAGCAGAAAAGCTTTGCTTTTTTTATCCGATTTGATACTTCTGTTTGCCAGCTTCTTTACAATGGCGCTGGTATCATTTTCAAAAGGCCAAGTCATAGTATGCCACATCCTACGATTTTGCCGTCCTCAATCCGCACAATGCGGTCTGCAAGCTGGGCGATCTCGTTATTATGGGTAATCATCACAACCGTCTGGTTAAAATCGTTGCTGGTACGCTTCAGCAGCCCCAGCACGTCGGCACTGGTCTTGCTGTCAAGGTTGCCGGTCGGCTCGTCTGCAAGGACAATAGCTGGTTTGGTAATCAGGGCGCGGGCGATAGCGACGCGCTGCTGCTGGCCGCCGGAAAGATTGTTCGGCATATTTTTCAGTTTGCTTTCCAAATCCAGCATCTTTATAATCTCACGCAGGAACTTTTTATCTACCGTGTCACCGTCCAGCTCCACGGGCAGGACGATGTTCTCATACACATTCAAAATCGGCACCAGATTGTAGTTTTGGAAGATAAAGCCGATGTTGCGGCGTCGGAAAATCGTCAGTTCTTCATCGTTCTTTTTTGCCAGCTCCTGTCCCCGGACAATCACGCTGCCGGAGGTGGGCGTATCAAGCCCGCCCATCATGTGAAGCAGCGTAGATTTGCCGCTGCCAGAGGTTCCTACCACAGCCACAAATTCGCCCTGCTCTACAGAGAAATTGACACCATCCAAGGCGCGGGTGATGTTCGGCTCGGTGCCGTAATATTTTTTGAGGTCAATCGTTTGTAAAACGCTCATATTCAAATGCTCCTTTCAAGGCTTTCCGCCTGTTGATAGGGCTATTGTAAAATGCAAATGTCACAGAAATGTCCGCGCCGCAGAAAAATTTTGCTTGAAATCAGGCTGAATTGTTACAAGACGCGGACATTTCATAAAATAGGCGGCGATCATCCTCAAAAGGGCAGACCGCCGCCTTATCATTTGGTGGGCAGGAAAACAGAAAAGACAGAGCCTTTCCCCACTTCCGAAGTCACTTTGATATAGCCGCCCTGTATGGTAATAATTTCACGGGCAAGATACAAACCAATACCAACGCCCGGCTCGTCGTGTACTTCTTCCTCCCGGTAGAAGCGCCGGAAGATGGAAGCCTGATTGCTTTCAGAAATGCCCTTGCCAGTGTCGGCAATATCCAGCTTCGCATACATTTCCCATTGCTCTACGGACACGTCGATTTTGCCGCCTGCGGGCGTGTACTTCACGGCGTTATCCAACAGATTAAAAATGGCTTCTGCCGTCCACTTGCTGTCATGGAGCAAGTGCAAGTTCTCCGGGCAATCCACAGTTACGGAAATATCCTTTTTCTCTGCACCGTAGACAATGCCGCTCATGGCCTGCGCCAATGTATCAAACAGCAGCCCGTTTTTCTTTTCCAGCCGGATAGCCCCGGTTTCCAGCCGGGAAGTTTTCACAAGTGCCTGAAAAAGAAAATCCAGCTTGTCCGTCTGGCTACGGATACCCTGTAAAAAATCTGTACGTTCTTGCTCTGTAACCGGCTTTGTCAGTAATGTGTCTGTTACCATTTTCAGATTTGCAACAGGCGTTTTGACTTGATGGGAAATATCAGAGACCAGCATTTGAAGTTCCTGCCGTTCCTCGTCCACCTTGCGCCTGTTTTCCTGCATGATACCGTACAGCCGGGAAAGTCTGTGATGGATGCGGGCAAAGAGCGTTTCCGCATCGCTGCCCTGTTCCGGCTCCGCGCTGCCATTTATCATATTATCCAGCGTTCGGCATAAATCGCCAGTAAATACTGACAGCCGTTTGCCAAGCAGCAGCACCAGCAGGAACAGCCAGACAAGGGCGCAAGCAGTCAGAACAGCACCACATACAAGAATAATTTCATTCCCGGTCAGAACAAAGAAAAGGGCAGTAATCAGCAGCATAGATAGCAGCGCACCAGCTCCAACGAGCAGGCACAGATTTTTGATAGAAAGGCATTGCAGTTTCATTTCTTTTCGCCTCCTGTCCATTGATACCCCATACCGTAAATTGTTTTGATATAAGTACCGCCGTCCGCTTCAATTTTGGAGCGTATGCGGCTTACGGTAGTTGTCAAAGTGTGTTCAGCTACAAAGTTTTCGTCCATATCCCATAGCTTTTCTAAAAGCTGTCCACGGGTAAGTACCTGTTTGGGATTTTTGCGGAACAGGTTCAGCATTTTGTACTCCATCGGGGAGAGGGTCAAAGGCTTTCCGTTTAATCTTGCGGACTGTTCCGAGAAGTCAAGGAACAGACTGCCGTCGTCGTAAATATCCTTTGACGGTTTGTGATGTTCCAGCATGGCGAACATAGCACGGATTTTTCGCTGCAATGCCCCAATGGAAAAGGGCTTTGTGATGTAGTCCACCGCCCCCACTTCATAGCCGCGTATTTGATCGCTTTCCTGATCGTTGGCAGTCAGGAAGATAATCACGGTATCAGGATGTTCTGGCTTTATGAGCTTGCATAGGTCATAGCCGTTTCCGTCCGGCAGATTGATGTCCAGCAGTACCAAATCATATTCCCCAGCCGTCAATTTATCAGCAGCGGTTTTTGCGTTCAGGGCCGAAGTAATGTCGTAGCCGTCAGAGGCCAGATTGTAGGCCAGTGTCTTATTCAAAAGGGTGTCGTCCTCGACAATCAGTATTCGTTTCATATTCTCACTTCCTTATTTTCGTTCTGTTGGTAGTATAACAGGCAAATGTCCGCGAAATGTTACAAGTCAAATGAAACTATATATGTAAAAAAAATTGTTTGTTCATACAAAGCACAAATGTATAAGAAGATTTGATTTTGGAGCAACTACGGACGAATATGGCCGGAAAAAGCTGATGTGGTTTTCATCCACTCAAAAAATGAAATTGCATCAGCTTTTTTATTTTGCGGCGGAGATATAGAAACCGAAAATTTCGGTTCGTATATACAATGCTGCAAAATTGCGGG
>JBMNQA010000015.1:0-26785 GCA_050943895.1 Lawsonibacter sp. | reverse complement strand
TTCCGGCGGGTACATATATGTTTTAAATTTTAGTCATTTGGTGGATACAACAAATTTGCTGTTTACACCTATTTTACTTGACGCCCCCTCCCTCACGTTGTATAATTTATATAAATATATAGTGGTAGTTTTGGCAAGGCCTTGTGCTTTTTCGCTGATATTTTTATATTTTTTTACCCAGAGGTGATCACTTTGTCTAAATATGAGGAAAAATATTCCGCTCAAGACGTGTTTTTCGAATTAGAGGCTTTCACAGAAGGCCGCTCTACCCATGCCTGGCACTGCTTTGGCGCTCATCCAGCTAAGCGCGACGACGGCGCAGAAGGTTATTTATTTCGCGTGTGGGCTCCAAATGCACCTAACGTAACCCTGATTGGGGATTTTAACGGCTGGGATCTGCAAGCCACTCCCATGGAGAAACTGGAAGGGGGCATTTGGGAAGTCTTTGTTCCAGGGCTAAAGCGATATGACTCCTACCAGTACGCCATCCACAAAGAGGATGGCGGGTTTGTGGGCAAGGCAGATCCCTTTGCTTTTCATGCAGATACCCGCCCCAATGTGTCCTCCAAGATTTACGATCTGGATACGGGATACCAGTGGGGGGACCAAAGTTGGATGGAGTATCGCGCCAAACAAGTACCCTACACTGCCCCGATGAATATCTATGAATGCCATCTCGGGTCATGGCGGCGCACTGGGGAAGGAGAATTTCTCAGTTACCGGGATATTGCCAGCTACTTGGTTCCATATTTGAAAGAAATGGGGTTCACCCATGTAGAATTGCTCCCAGTGACAGAACATCCACTGGACGCCTCGTGGGGGTACCAGTGTACCGGATATTTTGCCGCTACTAGTCGCTTTGGGATCCCAGACGATCTAAAGTATTTGATTGACCAACTACATCAGGCAGGCATTGGAGTGATTATGGACTGGGTCCCCGCCCACTTCCCCCGCGATGCCTTTGGTCTATACAATTTTGACGGTACGCCCACTTATGAATATGCTGACCCCCGGAAGGGAGAACACGCAGACTGGGGCACCAACGTTTTCGACTACGGGCGCAACGAAGTGCGGTCGTTCCTACTCTCCTCTGCTATGTTCTGGCTGGAAGAGTATCACATGGATGGGCTGCGCGTGGATGCTGTGTCCTCCATGCTGTACTTGGACTATGGCCGTCGGGATGGGGAATGGGTCGCCAACGTGAATGGAGGCCACGAGAACTTAGAGGCCATTGAATTTTTGCAGAAACTCAACACAGCAATCTTCGCTGCCCACCCGGATGTACTCATGGTGGCGGAGGAGTCTACCGCTTGGCCCAAGGTTACTTACCCGGTAGATGAGGGAGGACTGGGCTTTAATTTCAAGTGGAATATGGGATGGATGAACGATATCTGCCATTACATCAAGCTGGATCCCTACTTCCGACAGTTCAACCACCGAGACATTACCTTCTCGTTGATGTACGCTTTCTCGGAAAACTATATTTTGCCCCTCTCTCACGATGAAGTAGTGCACATGAAGGGCTCCTTCTTTGGCAAAATGCCCGGAGATAACCCGCAAAAGTTTGCAGGCGTACGTGCTTTTTACACGTATATGATGACCCATCCAGGAAAAAAGCTGACCTTTATGGGGGCAGAGTTGGGGCAATGGAACGAATGGCATTATGAGTACTCTCTTGATTGGCACCTGCTGCAATACGAACCCCATCGCCAAACCCAATTGTTCTTCAAAGAAATGAATGCCTTTTATCTGGAACAGCCAGCGCTTTGGCAGCAGGATGACTCCTGGCAGGGATTCCAATGGCTATGTGCTGACGACAACACAGCCAACACGGTGGCATTCCTGCGTTGGGATAAAACCGGCAAGCCTCTGATTGTGGTGTGCAACTTCTCTCCCAACCACCGGGCAGGCTATCGCGTCGGGACGCCTTTTGCGGGAACATGGACACCAGTGTTCAATACAGACGAGGTGCGCTATGGCGGCCAGGGTACAGGGGACAGTCAACCTCTCAAAACGGAAAAGATTCCCTGTCACGATCAACCACAATCTCTGGTCATTGATCTTCCCGCCATGTCCGCTATGATCTATCGCTGCACCCGCCGCAATCCCATTCGAAAAGCAAAAGAGGACAAGGCCTCCACCACCAAAAAGAAAGCTACTTCTTCAAAAGGTAAAAAAAGCTCTGCCAAGCCGGAAGTTTCCTCTGCGGAAACCAGCGCAACACAGCCAACGGAGAAACCTGTCCCAGTTCCTACCGCACCTGCCAAAAAAGGTCGCAAAAAGGTGCCAAAAGCATCCGATCTTTGAATTGGAAATTCCAGGACAAAAGAATCCTGACTTCATCGATCCCCGCGCCTGAAACAGACAAGAGGTGAACAGCATGAAGAAAGAAGTTGTGGCAATGCTGCTGGCCGGCGGACAGGGTAGCCGTCTTTATGCACTGACCAGCCACGTTGCCAAACCCGCCGTCCCCTTTGGCGGGAAGTATCGCATCATTGACTTTCCCCTATCCAACTGCGTCAACTCTGGAATTGATACAGTGGGCGTGCTGACGCAGTACCGCCCTCTGGAATTAAACAGTTATCTGGGCAACGGCCAGCCCTGGGATTTGGATCGCTCCGATGGAGGCGTACATATTTTACCTCCATATATGCGGGAGGGGGACCAGGGAACCTGGTACAAAGGAACGGCCAATGCCATCTATCAAAATATTGGTTTCTTAGATCTATACGATCCAGAATATGTGGTCATTTTGTCCGGAGACCATATATACAAGATGGACTATTCCGATATGGTAGCACTGCACAAAAAGACGGAAGCGGCTTGCACCATCTCGGTTTTGGAGGTGACTTTGGAAGAAGCCACCCGATTTGGCATCATGAATGTGGACGAAAACGACCAAATCTATGAGTTTGAGGAGAAACCGCCTCAACCCAAAAGCAATCTGGCTTCTATGGGCATCTATGTGTTCACCTGGTCAAAGCTGCGCCAATATCTGATTGAGGACGAGGCAAACCCTGACTCCTCCAATGACTTTGGAAAAAACATTATCCCCAACATGCTGTCAGCCGGAGAAAAGATGATGGCCTATCGGTTCCATGGCTACTGGAAGGACGTAGGGACCATTAACTCTTTATGGGATGCCAACATGGACATGCTGGCCCCGCGCAACAGCATTGACCTGTTTGATCCTAGCTGGCCAATTTATGCGCGCACCCCGGTGCGGCCACCTCATGTCACCGGCCCGAATGCAAAAATTTCCCACTCTCTGCTGACAGGGGGCTGTCAGGTAGACGGTCAAGTGGAAAACTCCGTTTTGTTCCACTCCGTGACTGTGGAGGAGGGAGCCAAGGTCCAGTACTCCATTCTGATGCCTGGAGCGGTTGTAAAAGCGGGAGCGGAGGTTTCTTACGCCATTGTAGCGGAGAATGCGGTCATTGAATCAGGTGCCGCAGTGGGGACTGCACCTACAGAAGACCCAAATTGGGGTATTGCAGTTGTGGCCAGCGGAGTAACCATTGGGGCCAATGCGGTGGTACCGCCCAGCGCCATGGTTCGGGAAGACGTGAAGGGAGGGGAAGGACATGAATGATCTACATGGGATTCTGTTTGCCTATCGTTCTGATGCAAACTTGGGAGAATTGACCCGCCCGCGCAACACTTGCTCCCTGCCGTTCGGCGGTCGGTACCGTTTAATTGACTTCATGCTGTCCAACTATGTCAACGCCGGAATCACCGATGTAGGTATCATCGTCCACGAGAGTTATCAGTCTCTTTTGGACCACTTGGGTTCCGGAAAGGATTGGGATTTAAGCCGCAAACACGGCGGACTTCGTATACTGCCCCCCTTCAGCTATGCCGAGCATGGACACGGGGAATACCGTGGAAGCATGGAGGCTCTTGCGGGTGTATCTGGATATTTGAGCAATATCCGACAAGAGTATGTCATCATGGCCTGGGGAGACACGGCCCTCAATCTGCCGGTGTCCAAAGTTCTGGAGCAACACCTGGCAAGCGGTGCAGATGTTACGGTAGTCTGTACCCCTACTCCCCATGGAGCTCCCCGCTTCTCCGAATATGTAGAGGTAAGCGCCGATGGTCGAGTCACCGACCTGTCCATCCATCCCACTGCAGCAGACAAGGCATTGGAATCGCTGGAGATTTATGTTTTGTCCAAGCAGTTGCTGTTGGATATGGTGGACTATTGCGCCGCTCATGACATCTTCAGTTTCAGCCGAGGGGTGCTCCAGCCGCGATTAAAATCCCTGAAATTGGTGCCCTATATCCATGAAGGCTACGTGGGTCGCTTCCAGTCCGTGAGTGACTACTTCCAACACTCCATGGATCTACAAGATCCCGCTGTCCGAGGCGATTTATTCAATCCTCAGCGCCCCATCCGCACCAAGGATCAGTCCAACCCCTCCACTTATTACGGCCCCAATGCCGTCTCCATCCGCTCTCTGGTAGCTGACGGATGCTATATTGAAGGCGAAGTCGAGGATTCCATTCTCTCCCGTGGTGTTATCATCGAAAAGGGTGCCAAGGTGAGCCATAGTGTATTGATGCAAGGTAGCGTTGTAAAGGCGGGCGCCTGTTTATCTTACGTTATCACCGACAAAAATGTAACTGTGAACGAGGGGCGCATGCTGATGGGGCATAGTACTTATCCTCTCGCCATCGGGAAAGGGTCTGTGGTATAGCATTCTGTTTGTAATCAATTTTATCGGTACAAAATAAGCTTCCCACCTTTTCCATCCGCGACCCCAATTTGGGGTTTCTCATGTCAAAGAGAAGCATTCTCTGGGCATATTTGCTGCATCTCGTTTCAGGAAGGAGAAAAAATATGAAGATCTTATTTGCCTCTCCGGAAGTTGCTCCATTTATTAAAACAGGGGGACTGGCGGACGTGGCTGGTTCTCTCCCCCAGGCACTGGCACAGGAGGGCCATGAGGTAAAGGTAATTTTACCCTTGTACGAGGGAATTGGGAGCGAGTGGCGTAGCCAAATGACGTTCCTGAAATACTTTAATGTAACGCTGTCCTGGCGTCAGGTGTACTGCGGGATATTCCAGCTGGAACGAGAAGGAGTTACCTATTGGTTTGTCGATAACGAGTACTATTTCAAACGCTGGCAGATCTATGGACACTTCGACGACTGTGAACGGTTTGCCTATTTCTCTCGCGCCATTATCGAGACCCCTGGCCAACTGGACTGGTGGCCGGATATCATTCACTGCAACGACTGGCAGACTGCGCTGGTACCTGTATACCTGTTGGAGGAAAAATATCGCATTCCACAGCTTGGTGGCGCAAAGAGCGTTTTTACCATTCACAACATCGAGTACCAAGGCCGGTACGGAGACCAAGTATTGCAGGATGTGATCGGACTCGATAAGAGTTATCTTAATGAGGGAATGCTGGCCTATTTTGGGGACGTCAACTTGATGAAGGGCGCCATCATGTCCTCCAATTTCGTCACTACCGTCTCCCCCACCTATGCGCAGGAGTTGCGTACCCCCTTCTATGCACGGGGGCTGGACGGGGTTATCAATCAACAAAGCGGAAAAATTGAAGGTATCCTAAATGGCATTGACACGGCCCTCTACAATCCAGCCACTTATCCTGGCTTAGCCTCTAACTTTACCGCGAAAGCTCTGGTAAAAGGGAAAAATGAGTGCAAGGCTGCCCTGCAAAAGGCGATGGGGCTGCAAGAAAACCCGGATGTTCCAATCTTGGCGTGTGTTTCGCGTCTGGTGGGGCATAAGGGATTCTCACTGATTACCGACAGCTTGTATGAGATTATGGGAATGGACGTTCAGATGGTAGTCTTGGGCACCGGAGACTGGCAATATGAGGAGGCTTTCCGCCACGCTCAAAGCCAGTATCCAGGTCGATTTGCTGCACATCTGACCTATTCCAATCCCCTATCTATGATGATTTATGCAGGGGCTGACCTCTTCCTGATGCCCTCCATTTCCGAGCCGTGCGGTCTGAGCCAGATGATTGCCATGCGGTTTGGTACCGTTCCAGTGGTGCGGGAGACTGGCGGACTAAAAGACACTGTAACTCCATATAATAAGTACACTGGAGAGGGCCGTGGCTTCACTTTCTCTAACATCAACGCTGGGGATATGGTTTGGGTCCTCCGGGAAGCAGTGGATTTGTATCATACCAGCAAAAAGGCATGGCGTGGCCTTCAGCGAGAGGGTATGACCGCAGATTTTTCCTGGACCAATTCCGCCAAACAGTATCTGGACATCTATCAACGTATTCTGGGATAATACGTGAAATGGATCCGCAGGCCCTCGCTTAGTTCAGGAAGCGAGGGCCTGTTTTGTGTAGGAAAACGTGCAAGGACACACGGGAGAGGGCATGGTTTTGCAGCCTTCTGCCGATTGACGGTCACTGGGAAATCTGCTAAAATTTAAGGGTAAGGCGGCGCAATTTCCATGCCGCCTCTTTATTTGGAGTGAAAAAATCAGGAGGTTTCTGTTATGGCTGAATATACAAAAGCCCAACTAACGGAAATGATTATAGGCAAGCTGCAACGAAATTTTGGCCGTACTGTAGAGGATGCTACCAACGTCCATATGTTTAAGGCCTGTGCGCTTGTATTGCGAGACATCATGTCCCGCCGACAGATGGAGACCGACAACCGAGTTTGGGAGGGGCAAAAGCGGAAAGTTCACTACCTATCCCTGGAATTTTTGATGGGCCGCTCCTTGGAGAAAAACGCTTACAATTTGGGGCTTCTTGACACGTTGAAGGACGCTCTGGAAGGACTTGGCTTCTCTGCCTCTGACCTATTTGAGTCAGAGCCAGATGCTGGCTTGGGCAATGGCGGTCTTGGCCGTCTGGCCGCCTGCTATTTGGACTCTATGACCACACTGGAGATTCCAGCTACAGGCTACTCCATCTGCTATGAACTGGGCATTTTTAAGCAGAAAATTATTGATGGCAAACAGGTGGAGTTGGCTGACAACTGGTTAGGCCTTGGAGACGCGTGGCTGATTCCCAAGCTGGATGAAACAGAGGAAGTCCGATTTGGCGGAAAGGTAGAAGACCACTGGGACAGCGAAGGACACAATCATCCAGAACATGTGGGGTACACCACTGTACTGGCCATCCCTCGAGACATGGAAATCGCAGGTTACCGTACACGTCATACCAATACGCTGCGACTTTGGGATGCCAAAAGTCCGGTCCCAGTAGACATGTCTTTGTACTCCCGTGGGGAGTACCTGAAAGCAGTGGAGCAGCAGGCCATGGCAGAGGTCATTGCTAAGGTTCTCTACCCGGATGACAATCACTACGAAGGGAAGTCCCTGCGGTTAAAGCAGCAATACTTCTTCGTCTCGGCCACGGTGCAGTCCATCGTTCGGCAGCATCGCGCTCAATACGGAACCCTGCGAAACTTCCACGAAAAACATGTTATTCAAATCAATGATACGCACCCAACCCTTGTTATCCCAGAGTTAATGCGCATTTTACTGGATGTGGAAGGGTACTCGTGGGAGGATGCGTGGTATATTGTCACCCATACCGTTTGCTACACCAACCATACGATATTGGCCGAGGCACTGGAGCGGTGGCCGCAGGCCCTGATTGAGAGCCTGTTACCCCGCATCTGGCAAATCTTAAAAGAGATTTCCAGCCGGTATCAACGGGAATTAGAGGGACGCTACGGAAACGACCAGGGGAAAGTGGCAAATATGGCCATTATCTGGGGCGGCGAAGTACGTATGGCCAACCTTTGTGTGTGTGCCTGCCAAGCAATTAACGGCGTCTCGGCACTGCATTCCGACATTTTAAAGCGAGACGTGTTCCACGACGCCTATGTGTCCCATCCGGAAAAATTTAAGAATGTGACCAACGGGGTGGATCACCGGAGGTGGTTATCCCAGATTAACCCGAAATTAGACGCCTTAATCCGGGAATGCACAGGTGGAGATGACTACCTGCTGCATCCAGAAACGATAAAGGGACTGGAGAAATATAAAGACGACCAGTCTGTGCTTAGCCATTTGGAATCCATTAAGTCGGAGAATAAGCGCCGTTTCGCCAGTTACGTGGCCCGTGAAACAGGGATTCTTCTGAACACGGACGGCATTTTTGACGTCCAGGTCAAACGGCTTCACGAGTATAAACGGCAACTTCTCAATGTTCTCCACATTGTATCGTTGTATCAGCAACTGCAAGATAATCCGAACCAGTCCTTTACCCCTCAAGTTTTTCTGTTTGGAGCGAAAGCTGCACCAGGATACCATGTGGCCAAGGAAATTATTCAATTAATAAACTCTCTGGCCAGTCAAATCAATGCAGATCCCATCTGCAAAGATAAACTCCAGGTTGTCTTTTTGGAAAACTACCGCGTGTCTCTGGCAGAAAAGCTAATGCCAGCTTCGGAATTGAGCGAACAAATTTCCACTGCGGGCAAGGAAGCTAGTGGCACAGGGAACATGAAATTCATGATGAATGGCGCACTGACCATTGGTACACTGGATGGAGCAAATGTAGAAATGCACCAACAGGTAGGTAGCGAAAACATCTTCCTATTTGGTCTAACCGCTGACCAGGTAGCAGAACGTAAACGTCAAGGCTATCGCTCTTTGGACTACTACCAACAAAACCCGGTACTCAAGAGAGTATTGGACCAGATTTCTGCAGGATTCCAAGATCATGTCTCTTACAGCGATTTAACCAACCGTCTGCTCTTCGGAGCCGGTGGTAGCATGGCAGACGAATATATGCTTTTAGCAGACTTTGACAGCTACTGCGCTGCTCACCGCCGGGCGCTCGAAACTTATGCAGATCGGAAACGTTGGAACCAGATGTCGCTAATCAATATTGCACGTTCTGGGATTTTTGCAGCTGATCGTTCCATTGCCGATTATGCACGAAATATCTGGCATGTCCCCATCCGATAAGCAAATACCAAGCAAAGGACAATACCTTCTTTGGTAAAAAGCCGCATCCCCATAAGGGGATGCGGCTTTCCATTTTACATATTCTTTTCATAAAACGTTTGATCCGTCTGTTTTTAACCTGTTTTAAGAAACGGTACTTTTATCATCCGAGATCTCAGTCTTCGGGGACAATTCTCCTTGTGCGGGTTCTCCTCTCCGGCGCTTCCTCCCAAAACCGTGACTGAGGTTGTCGATGACGGAATAATAGACCGGAGTAAACACCAAGGTAATAATAGTGGAAATTACCATACCGGAGATCATGGTAACGCCCATGTCCGAGAGCATCTCGTTGGTTTCCCCAATGGCCAACGCCATCGGTACCATAGCTAAAATGGTTGTTAGGGTGGTCATCATAATGGGGCGTACACGGAGCGGACAGGCGTGTAAAATGGCTTCCTCTCGCGTCTCTCCCATACGGCGCCGAACTTTGATATATTCCACCAAGATGATAGAGGAGTTTACCACAGTGCCGGCAAGGATAATGATAGCCACCAGTGAAATCATGGACAGATCTTTTCCTGTAAGTGGGAGCGCAAAGAGCGCGCCAGTAAAGGCCACGGGCAAGATCAACATAACGATAACAGGCATAGCAAAAGACTCAAATTGGGCCGCCAAAACAAAATACACAAGGCCCAATGCCACAGCCAATGCCAACAGCAAATCGGTAAAGCTATCCATCATATCGGTATAACTACCCGTAATTTCGGCCGTGTAGCCTTCTGGCAGACGGTAATTATCCAAAATCAAATTTAATTCTTTGGTAATTGCAGTAGCATCCCCACTTATTGTGTCGCCGGTAATGGTGACTTGGCGGGATTGGTTGGAGCGGGCAATACTCTGCGGCGCCTTTTCCACCGTGACTGTAGCCACAGAGGACAGAGGAACTGAGCCCCCGTAGGAGGATGGGATGGCCATCGACTTCAGTGCATCCAAACTGGTGGCAGCGGTGCCATCACCCCGAACAATAACGTCCATCTCCTTGTTATCGATGGTAACGGTGGTAGCAGTGGTGCCGGTAAGTTCTGCACGGACAGCAGCCCCCACTGTAGCAGCAGTCAGGCCATATTGGGCCGCCGCCTCCCGGTTCATATTTACCGTTACCTGGGAAACTTGTTTGGAGAGAGACGTTTCCACATCCACAGCATCTGGGAGGGCCGCTATCTGTCCCACCAAATCGTTGGCAATCATCTCCAGGGTGTCATAGTCGTCCCCGGTGATTTCAACGCTGATATCATCTCCACTGGTCATACTCATACTGCTGGAGGCACTCACCGTAATTTCACATCCGGCAATATCCGCCAGAGCAGGGCGCAAGTCGTTGACAACATCAAAACTACTCCGTTCCCGCTGAGACTTGGAGCCCAAGTCGAGCATCATCGTCACCGACTCGCTTTGCGCGATGTAGTACATATCCTGTAACTCTGGCACCTGTTGCTGTACAATCCGCGCCACTCGGTCAGCCATCTGGGTTGCTGTTTCTACTTCGGAGCCAATCGGCAAACTCATGCTAATGGAAACTTGCCCCTGATCCATATCAGGCATGAGCACCATCTTTGTAGAACCCAACGTAACCGCAAAGATGATTACCAGGGCCAGAGATGTCAACATGCCCAGTTTTAAATGATGGATAAAGTAGTTCAATAAAGCCATATAGGAGCGATAAAGTTTCTCCTTCCACTTCTGGGCACAACGAGTTAGCGGTCCTTGCGGTTTCCCGGCTCGTTTCTGCTGTCTGCGGCGAATCTTCTCTTCATCCATCATAAAGTAGCACAACAGCGGAACCAAGGTCAGAGAAATCAAAAGAGACGCTCCAATCAAGGAAGCAATGGTTAAGCAGAAATCCCGGAACATCATCCCAGCCAATCCACCTGTCAGTCCCAAAGGAACAAAGACAGCCAAAGTGGTCAGGGTAGACGCCACTACCGAAGAGGTTACCTCCCGGGTCCCTTCAACACAGGCCTCCATTCGTCCCTTGCCTTCTGTAGAAAAGCGGAAGATATTTTCCAGCACCACAATGGAATTGTCCACGATCATGCCGACGCCTAGGGCAATTCCGCCCAAGCTCATCATGTTCAAGGTCAAGTCCATAGCGTACATCAAAACCAAAACGGATAGAATACAAACAGGCATGGAAATCGCAATGGTCAAGGTAGCATCTCCACGTCTTAGGAACAATAGCACCACCAATGCGGCCAGAAATACGCCTTGCAAAATGTTCTGAAATGCAGAGTCCACCGATAGATCAATGTATTCGCTTGCCAAGTAAGGCGTGGTGTACTGGATGCTGGGATTATCTTGACTCAGTTCCTCCATGCGAGCCGCAACCTGGTTGGAGACCTCAGCTTCGTTGGCAGAGGATTGTTTGGAGATTTGCAGAATGACACAGGCTGTATCCCCCACTTTCGCAATGGTATCCGCATCGCTATTCTCCAAAGAGACCTGAGCCACTTCAGACAGGCGTACCGCTCCTCCAGTGGGAAGTGTAAGTAACATATTGGCCACATCATCCACCGATTGAAATTTGGCATCGGTGGACACAGTCAGCTTTTCTGAACCATTTTGCAACTCTCCGCCGGGATACAGCAAGTTCTGTCCGGCCAAATATTGAGCAACATAAGAGTTAGACAGTCCAAGTCCAGCACAGCGGGCCGGATCTAGTTCCACTGCCACCTGCTGTTCTACTCCACCATTGACCGACACCTGAGCCACTCCATCAATCCGCTCCAACGCAGGCGCTACCACATCATCCGCCAAAGTCTGTAACTCACCTAAATCTTCCCCCATCAGGGCAATAATGGCTGTTGGCATCAATTCGCTGATATTCAGATTCATGATCACCGGCTCAATAGCATCCTCCGGAAGCGTGGTAGCGCTGAATTTCTCCCGGAGCTTGGTGGCGGCAATGTCCAGATCGGTGCCTTCTACATAAGTAATTTGAATCTGGCTGACGCTGTCAGCGGAAGTGGACTGAACTTTATCCACTCCAGGCACCGACATAATGGCGCCCTCCAGCGGTCGGGTAACTAACTCCTCCATGTCGCTTGGGCTGGCGCCATTGTAGTAGCAGATGACCACCGCCATAGGTGCCTCGATGTCCGGCATCAGGGCCATCTGAAGTTGCGTCCCAAAGATGACACCAAACACGGTAATCAGAATGACCGCCAGCAAGGTTGCCACTTTGTGTTGAATAAAAAATTTGGCAGTACTCATAGGGGCTCAGCCCTCCCCGGAGACAATCCGCACGGGGTCCCCATCTGCAAGATAGGCCTGCCCTACCGTTACCAACTGCTGTCCCTGGGTAAGCCCAGAGGTAACTTCAGTAACACCGTTTCCGGTCAAGCCAGTGGTAACTTCCACATATTTGGCACAGCCGTCTTCTACCACAAAGACATACTGAGTAGAACCGCTGGTCAAAATTGCCTCTGTTGGAATTACAATCGTATTTTCAGAGGTGTCCGTACGGAAAGTAACATCCGCAAACATGCCAGAGAGCAGCCCTGTCGCTTGCTCAGGGACAGAGACCGTGACTTCGTATAGTTTTGTCTGCGGATTAGCTGCCTGTTCCACAGCGCGAATGGTACCAATAAAGTTCTGGTTTACTGCGCTGACGGTTACCTCCACTTCATCGCCAATGTTCAGCTTCGGTACCAGTGCCTCAGAAACAGAAACTGTGACTTTCATCTGGTCGACTCCGTCAATGACAGCCACTGGTGCAGAGGCGGAGACAAACGCATCTTCCACCGCAGACAGGGAAACCAGTGTACCAGAAATGGGAGCAATGACATTCCCCTGCCCGTCTACATTTTCTAACACAGTCGCCAATTGTTCCACATTCGACTTGGAACTCTGCATGCCAGCTTCTAACTGAGCTAAAGTGGAGTTTCTCGTTGCAACGGCAGAGTCTAACTGCAACTGCGCCTGGTCAATTTCCAACTGGGAGGCAGCTCCGATCTCCTTCAGTGCTTTTAAGTCATCCACATTTTTCTGATACAAAGCAACCTGGCTATCCAGCACTGCCTTCTGGTCCTGATAACTCTGGGTCGCTGCAGAGTAGGTGATATTGGCAGCGTTGTAAGAAGAAAGTGTGCTATCTAAATCCAAGGTGCATATTTTATCTCCCGCCTGGACTTGATCCCCAGCCTGAACATACACAGCGGTACATTTGGCGCTGGTGGCCACAAAGACAGAACTCTCGTTGTCAGACACAACCTTACCGGACACCTTATTTTCAGTGGAAATGGTGTCAGCCAGAATATCCTGCACCTGGACTGCAATACCGGCCTGTTGTGTTTCGGAACTATCCGGTTCCTCAGGCGCGGCAGCACAGGATGATAGGCAGAAGGTAACTGCTGCTGCCAACGCCAAAATACGGAAGGAATGATGAGACATATCCATAGGTCCTCCTAAAAATTTAGTTCAAAATACCGTAGTCCACGGCCCAACGATAGTTGTTGTAGGCGGAAAAGAGATCGATGGCCGCATTATCCACTTTGTCCTGTGCTGCACTCAGAGTATCTTTTGCATCTAAAAATTTGTTGTAAGATAAATTTCCCTGCTCGTACTTCAATGCCATAGAAGCATAGTTGTCCTTCTCTACGGATAAGGCAGTTTGGGCCGCTGTATAGATTTGCCAGTAGTCCTTCACTTGGTTGTAAAGGGTCCGGAATTTCAACTCATAGTTCTGCACTGTAGCGTCGTATGTATACTGGGCCGCCTGCAGCTGATGTTTGGCCGACTTGTAAGTGTATGTCTGCTCCGTATAGCCATCGATATTGTCTCGAAATATCTCTTTTGCATCATCCAAAGTGCGCTGGGCGGCAAACAACTCATAGCTGGTCGCTTTGGCTTTTTCCAAATCCTGCTCCAGATTCATCTGCTCCAACTGTTGCTGTGTCACGTGTGGAAGCGGCTGCAGGGTGATGGCACCTGTCAATTCTGCTCCCAGCATATATTCCAACTGGGTCTTATAATTCTCAATATTCATCTCCAAAGTCTGCACTCCACTGATAGCAGAAGTTCGCGCGGCTTCGGTCTGCTGAAGCGTGAGGGACGAAACTTGCCCCAGATCATATCGAAGTTGCAATTCCTCCACCGAGCGGTCCAGAGCTTCCAGGGAACGCTCCCCAGCGGTGTGGTTAACCTCCATACCTGCTAGAGCCACATACAAAGATTGCCCTGCCATCACCAACTGATCCTGGGCGTTTTCCAACTGACGGATCAGCGCTTGATTGTCTTCCTGGAGTTTCCCGTCTTTCAAATCCTCAAACGACTCCCGCAGAGAGTCGTAGGCCATTTGTAAGGAACTGGCGGCATAGGAACTACTCGCTCCACTGATCGCCATCTTAAATAGGTTATTCCCCATTGTGTTGAGTTGGCTGCGCATATCATCTTCCATTCTGTCATAATCGAGAACCTCTAATGCAGCAATATTCTCCTCCAAAGCCAGCAGATTATAGTTGTTCTCTCGAAGGCGGCTCTCCAAATTCTCAAACGAGACCTCCCCCACCGGATCTGGTACATACTCCGGTTCAGGTTCCGACTCCGACTGCTCCAGGTTTTCTGAATCGCCTTGTGTCTCTACTTCTGTTTGTCCCTGGGACTCGCCTACCACGTCATCGCTCTGGACTGAATCAGCTGCTAACGCGGTAGCGGCACACAATGTAACGGTCAACAACACCGCTAAAACTCGGAATTTAACGCTCTGCTTCATAGCAATCCTCCTTATAGGGTAAGTCTCTCACTCCCGGCCGGTTCCAAACTCCCCCATTTAACAATCTCAATCCGTTGTTCCAGCAATTCTCTTTGATGTTCCCACTGGTTCGGGTCGCGCAAAGTCTCCATAATAGCGTACGCCAGTGGAGCAATCATCAGAAAGAACACCTGGTCCAAAAAGCCGGGCTCCCGCTTCCGCAACTGGGAGGAGTCGACCAGTTCTGCAAGAGATTCTGGCATTAAACCAGGTTCATTGGCCAAAAAATGATGAAAATCCATTCCTTGATTTTTCCGCATGACTTGGATGCAGCGGCTCAGGATGGGGTCCAACTTTCCCTTTCGCCCCACAAAGCGGTCAAAAGCCCGAACGGGCATCGCAAACAGGTCTCCGCTCACATCCTGCAAAATTCCTTGCAGAGATTGAGAAAAATACTCCCGCATACTGCCCATCAGATACCAAAATAGTTCCTCTTTGTCTTGGAAGTATTGATAAAAGCTACCTCTTGGAATATGTGCGTTATGAATAATCTGGTTAATCGATGCATCGGCAAAGCTGCAACTGGAAAATTCCTCCCACGCCGCATCCAAGAGTCGCTGTCTTTTTTCTTCCGGCAGGCGGAAAAAAGTGCTGGTTGGCATGTAATCCCCCCAAAATATGACAACTTGTCGTTTATGACAGCCTGTCGCAAATTATACCCGTTATATCCAAATTTGTCAACGGAATTCTTGTTAAGGTTTTGCCAATATTTAATCCCTATCTTTATTTACAAAACTCCAAGAGTGTCTTTGCATGCAACCGCCCCTTTTCGTTATGCCAAACAAAATTTTTTCTCCCAATAAAAGATTATCTTGTGCTTTTCCCACTTTTTCCCGCTAAATTTTTTGCATAATTTGAAAAAAGCATCCGTCATTTTGCACAGGAAGAGCGGCAGACTAAAAATTTCCCAAAAATGAGACATTTAAATGTAACATAGTTTATATTCTGGAAGATAGACTTTGTTTTATGGTAGAGAAAACGGTGTTGGAGCGGGAAAAAACGGAAAAAACTTTGGGAAATGAAGAGAGTCAAAAGCGTTCGTTCACAGGGGTCGCACCTTAGCATGGGGAGAAAGCCGGTAGCTTGTGTATTTTTACGATTGACATCTGTCTTTTAAACCCATTATAATGAGCACCAAACCTGAAATCGGTCCAAAATAATTTTTCAGGGCCACGGGCGGCTCCAAGCCCGTAAAAACCGTTGTTTGTAAGGAGGTAAAATGAAGATGAAAAAGTATCTTGCGATGCTCCTGGCCAGTGCCATGACGGTGAGCCTCTTGGCAGGCTGTGGCAGCAGTTCCGACTCGTCCTCTGGTTCAAATGGTGGAACCAGTTCTGCTTCCAGTGCCGGTGGTGCCAGTTCCAGCGCCAGTTCCACTGGTTCGAACAGTGCCTTTAAATTAGGTGGTACCGGTCCCTTGACTGGTGGTGCCTCCATCTACGGCCTGGCCGCTCAGCGGGGCGCCCTAATTGCTGTGGAAGAGATCAAGGAAGCCGGTGGCGATGTCCAGTTTGAACTGCGCTACGAGGACGACCAGCATGACCCCGAGAAGGCTGTCAATGCCTATAACACGCTGAAATCCTGGGGAATGCAGATCTCTCTGGGGTCTGTAACCTCCAAGCCCGGCGAAGCTACCTCCGTTTTGAACAATGAGGACCGCATTTTTGCCCTAACCCCCTCCGCCTCCTCCCCCGCCGTTATCGAAGGTAAGGATAACGTCTATCAGATGTGCTTTACCGATGACAACCAGGGCTTAGCTTCCGCCCAGTACATTTCTGAGCAGGGCTTAGGCGAGAAGGTCTTCATCATCTGGAAGAACGACGATGTATACTCCACCGGTATCAAGAACCAGTTTGTCGCCGAGGCCGAGGCACTGGGACTAACCGTAGTGGGTGACGCAACCTTCACGGAAGACACTCAGAATGACTTCTCCGTTCAACTCACTCAGGCCCAGCAGAACGGAGCTGACCTGCTCTTCCTCCCCATGTACTACCAGCCCGCCTCCTTAATTCTGTCCCAGGCTAAAGCCATGGGTTATACCCCCAAGTTCTTCGGCGTGGACGGAATGGACGGCATTTTAACCATGGAGGGCTTCGATGCCTCCCTGGCCGAAGGTGTCATGCTGCTGACTCCCTTTAACGCCGACGCTGAGGATGAGGCCACCAAAAATTTCGTTGCTAAGTATCAGGAACAGTATGGTGAGGTTCCCAACCAGTTTGCCGCTGACGCTTATGACTGTGTCTACGCCTTTAAGCTGGCTCTGGAGACCTCCGGTTGCACCCCTGATATGAGCGCGGAAGACATCTGCGCCAAACTTATGGAGACTTTCCCCACCATTACCTTTGAGGGCCTCACTGGTGACGGTGCAGGCATTACTTGGGACAGCACTGGCGCAGTGTCCAAGAGTCCCAAGGGTATGATTATCCAGAATGGTGCTTACGTGGGCATGGACTAATTCCTTGCTTCAACCAGTTTATATGACAACTACAGAGGGCTGCCGGAGCCGGCAGCCCTCTGCACCCTATTTGTTTGGAAGGACATAGGGCCCATGGGAAAGGGGCCGACCGATATTCAGCCTTTTTCCCATGGGTCCAGAGAGAGAAAAGGGAGTGACAATATGGATTTTTTGACCCTGTTGGATTACCTGATCCGAGGGCTGAGTCTGGGCAGTATCTACGCCATAATTGCCCTGGGCTACACCATGGTCTACGGCATCGCCAAGATGTTGAACTTTGCTCATGGCGATGTCATCATGGTGGGAGCCTATGTTTGCTTTTTCACCATGAACAATGTAGGCGCTATGTTTGACCCAGAGACCCAGTCTCTGGCTGCTGCAATTGTGCCGGCCTTGGCGGGTGTACTGCTGTCTATGGCGGTGTGTACTGTCCTTGGCGTGGTCATTGAAGGGTTGGCCTACAGACCTCTGCGCCAGGCTCCTTCTCTGGCAGTACTGATTACCGCCATTGGTGTGAGTTACTTTCTCCAAAACGCTGCTCAGTTGCTCTGGACTTCCAGCCCCAAAATTTTCTCCCCCATTGTGGGCAGCGGTCAGATTCAGGTTGGTCCCCTGTCCATTTCCCATGTTATTCTGGTAACTCTTGTAACCTGTGTGGTCGTCATGCTGGCACTCACCTTCTTTACCGGGAAAACGAAAATGGGCAAGGCTATGCGGGCAGTTTCGGAGGATAAGGGTGCAGCTCAGTTGATGGGAATAAACGTCAACAAAACCATTTCCATGACCTTCGCAATTGGATCGGCTCTGGCTGCGATTGCCGGGGTGCTGTTGTGTTCCGCCTATCCCACGTTTACTCCCACTGTGGGTTCCATGCCCGGCATTAAGGCCTTTACCGCCGCGGTCTTTGGCGGAATTGGCTCCATTCCTGGCGCTCTGCTCGGTGGCCTCTTGCTGGGAATTATTGAAATTTTTGCCAGCGCCTATATTTCCACTCAGCTGTCCACCGCCGTGGTCTTTGGAGTGTTGATTGTCATTCTGCTGGTCAAGCCGGCCGGTCTGTTGGGCAAGACCGTGCGGGAGAAAGTGTGAGGTGGACGGTATGACATCCTTGAAAACTATGAAAAAATCCACCCGCACCAGCTTCTTTACTTATGCCTTAGTCATTGTAGCCTTTATCATCGTCCAGTCCCTGCGGGTCTTCCGGGACGGAGGGGTTGGAGCCGTGTTAGAGGGTCAACTTATCCCCATCTGCGCCTACATCACGGTTGCTTTGGCTTTAAATTTAGTGGTTGGCGTGTCCGGCGAGTTGTCCCTGGGGCACGCAGGCTTTATGAGCATCGGTGCCTTTATGGGCTGTGCCATGGCCAATGCCCTTCAGAATACCGTTACCTTGGCGCCCCTTCGTCTGGCCATTGCCATGGTTTTCGGTGCAATTTTGGCCGGGCTGTTTGGCTTTCTGATCGGCATCCCGGTACTTCGACTGAATGGTGACTACTTAGCCATTGTCACCCTGTCTTTTGGCGAAATTATCAAAAGCATTATCACCAACGTCTATCTGGGCGTGGACAAAAACGGCTTACAATTCAGTTTCCTCACTGACCGCAACCAACTGGCAGACGGCGGTATCGCCCTTATCAAAGGTCCAATGGGTGTAAACAACTCCGCCCGTATTTCCACCTTTGTAGTTGGCTTTGTGCTGGTAATGATAGCACTCGTTGTCGTATTTAACCTGGTAAATAGCCGTGCTGGACGAGCAATTATGGCCGCCCGTGACAATCGCATTGCTGCTGAAAGCGTAGGCATCAGTGTCACCAAGTACAAGATGATGGCCTTTGTCACCTCCGCCGCTCTTGCTGGGGCCGCAGGCACCCTGTATGGCTGCAGCCAGGTCACTTTCACCGCCTCCAAGTTTGACTTTAATACCTCCATTCTGATTTTGGTGTTTGTGGTACTGGGTGGATTGGGCAATATGTGGGGTACCGTGATTGCTGCCACCGCTCTGACTATTCTACCCGAGGCTCTGCGTGAATTTGCTGACTACCGCATGCTGGTCTATGCGATTGTTTTGATCTTAGTCATGCTGGCCACCAATAACCCCACCATTCAAAGCGGACTAAGTTGCCTCATTCAACGGCTGAAGGCTAGAAAAGGAGGAGAGGAACAATGAGCAGACTTCCGAAAGAACCGGTCAAACTAGTCCCCGTTCCCTCCACCAATAAAATCCCTGAACGGGACATTGGGCAGAGCCCCATCCTGGAGTGTCGTCACCTGGGCATTGATTTCGGCGGCCTGGCAGCGGTTAAAGACTTCAACATGGCCATTGGCCGCACAGAGATTGCTGGTCTCATTGGTCCAAACGGAGCGGGCAAGACCACCGTGTTTAACTTGTTAACAAAGGTCTATCAACCCACTAGGGGATCCATCCTCATTGATGGACAGGAAACTTCCCGGATGAATACCGTTCAAGTCAATCGTGCTGGCATTGCCCGTACCTTCCAAAACATTCGCTTGTTTGATAAGCTCAGCGTGGAAGATAACGTGAAGATTGGTCTTCACAATCAGATTCGCTATCCCATGTGGGACGGCATTCTCCGCTTGCCAAACTACTGGAAGAAAGAGAAACTGGCCCACGAAAGTGCCATGGAGTTATTGTCCATTTTTGGCATGGAGGACTTGGCCGGCCACCTGGCTGGTTCCCTCCCCTATGGGGCACAGCGTCGGCTGGAAATTGTTCGGGCTCTGGCCACCAACCCCTCCCTGTTGCTGCTGGACGAACCCGCTGCCGGCATGAACCCCTCTGAGACCGCCGACTTGATGGAAAATATTGTGAAGATTCGTGATACGTTCCATATTGCAATTTTGCTCATTGAACACGATATGAATTTGGTTATGGGGATCTGTGAGGGCATCTGTGTATTAAACTTCGGTCAAATTATTGCAAAAGGCACACCAGATGAAATTAAAAATAACCCTGTGGTCATTGAGGCCTATCTGGGCAAAGGCAACAAGAAAGGAGGCAAATAATCATGGCCATGCTTACCGTAGAGGACATCAATGTCTATTACGGCGCCATTCACGCCATCAAAAATGTCTCTTTTCAGGTGGAAGAGGGTGAAATTGTCACCCTAATCGGAGCCAACGGTGCTGGAAAGACCACCACTCTGCAAACCATTTCCGGACTGCTTCGCAGCCGCACCGGAAGTATTATCTTCCAGGGAAAGAACATCAGTAATATTGCCCCCCACCAACTGGTACGTCACGGTCTAGCTCAGGTTCCGGAAGGTCGCCGAGTCTTTTTGCAAATGACTGTTGAGGAAAATCTGGAAATGGGGGCCTTTACCCAACCTTCTTCCGGAATTGATCAAGACTTAGAGATGGTCTATGCTCAATTCCCCCGCTTAAAAGAGCGTCGCCGCCAGGTGGCTGGAACGCTCTCGGGTGGTGAACAGCAGATGCTTGCCATGGGCCGAGCCCTGATGTCTCACCCCAAGTTGCTGATGTTGGATGAACCTTCCATGGGTCTGGCACCTATTTTGGTGGAGCAAATTTTTGAGATCATTCAAACATTAAACCAACAAGGTTCCACTATTTTATTGGTGGAGCAGAATGCACAAATGGCACTGTCCATTGCTCATCGAGGGTATGTTTTGGAAACCGGGAAGATTGTTACCACTGGAAGCGGACTTGAACTTTTGGAAGATGAGGCCGTCAAAAAAGCCTATTTGGGCGGTTAAATCCACAATAATATTGCATACACATCTCTTCTCTTACTTAAGAAAACAGCGGGACACAAAACCGGCAATTCCGGTTCGGTGTCCCGCTGTCTTACTTTGTCACAATGGTACTGACTCCATGTGGAATCACTGTAATGGTTCCTTTCCGCCCCAAAATCTGATCCGCTATTTCCAATCCCTGAGCAATCGAGTGGGCCGGATACATGTGCATGGCTCGCACCACGTCATCTGGAGCGGAACTGATAAAGACAACCGGATGTTCCGCCAAGATACGGGCAAAAATTTGACTCTGCCACTGGTCGGGAGCGGTCTCCTCCATCGGTACCTGCTCAATTTCCTCTAAAATTTTCTTTGCATCCGGCTGCGTGGCAAACGTTTTCCAGAACCCCTCTCCGCCACATCCATCCTGGCATTGAGCCGCCATTAGAATGACTCCATGAGGAGCAACACAGGCCTCTGCAGTACACATTCCTTTTACTGCCTGATAGATATTTTGGTCCAGAGGATAGCCGTTGTTGGAGGTAATCACAATGTCAGCTGGAACCGCCTGGCACTGGCACATACGCTGTACCAGCTGGGCCCCTGCTCGGTGGGCTGCATCACAATCCCCGGCAAAGGAAGCTAAAATGGATTGCTGGGCATCTAGTACCACATTGACTACAAAGGCCAGTCTTGCAGCCTTTGCAGCAAATAACATATCTCGATGAATGGGGTTCCCGTCTAAAATTCCACATCGGGCTTTTGGGTGAGCAATAAATTCAGCGCAGTGGTTGGCATATACTGTCCTGCGGGCCGCAATCCCGGGCAATACACTTTTTCTTCCTCCAGAGAATCCTGCAAAAAAATGTGGTTCGATAAATCCCTCACTGATAAGCAGATCCGCTTGAGCGGCGAGCTTATTGATGTACAATTCTCCTCCGCTGGGAAGCGTTCCAAGACGAACCATATCTTCTTCTCTGGCACTGTCATGGACTAAAATTATTTCTTGCTTTAAAATTTCCGCGCCAAATTTGTCCAATAATTCCTCCTGGGTGGAGGGACGATGGCACCCAGTCGCAACTAAAATAGTAATTTGGGCATCCGGATTGCCAGCACGGACCTCCTGCAACATCTGCGGAACAATAACCTTACTGGGGACCGGTCTGGTGTGGTCACTGGCAATCAGGACCACCTTTCGCTTCCCCCGGGCCACCTCCCGCAAAGGTGGGCTTCCAATCGGATTGCGTAGACTATCAGCCACCACTTCCCATCCATCTCTGTCCGGAAAATCGGCTTCTGATTCTCCACACAGCATTCCTACTACCCGTTCATCTGGAAGTTCTCCCTCAAGTACCTCTTTGCCATAGGGCAGAGAAATGTTCATAGCCTCACCTCATATCAATCATCCATTGTCAGAGTCAATTTGGCATTGCCACAGTTAACGGTAACTCCCTGACCAAACACCAGAGTCTTATCATTCCCGCCTTCTGCAACTACTTGACCGTTTTCCACCCGCACCCAGCCATCGTGTCCTGGTAATACCCGCTGTGCCACAGCCACAATGCGTTCCAAACTGTGAGCCGATGCCTGGGGGTCCAGAGACATCTGAACCTGCCGTGTACGCAACTCACCTCGATTTTTGGCCGCATCCCCAGCTAATACCCATCGCTGACCATCTTCCTGGTTCAGCACGTAGCTGCAGCAACCTGGCGTATGTCCAGGTGTGAGCATAGCCGTCACACCTGGGACAACTTCTTCCCCATCTTCCACTAAGCGCGTGTTATGACTGAGGAGAAAAGGTAGCGCAGATCGTTCTATAAATTTATCTGGACAGCCAGGATTATTGGCATATTCCCACTCTGCCCGAGACACCACAAAAGTAGCATTGGGATACTGATCTACATTACAGGCATGATCAAAATGCAGATGGGTAAGCAACACATGTGTAATTTCCTCTGGGCGAACCCCTGCCTTGGCTAAAATTTGATCATAGTCTTTTCGCAAGCCCACATAGCCCGTATCCAACATCATCTTGTGGCTTTCATCTTCTACCAGAGCCCACGTTCCCCAGCCTAGATAGCCTTCCTGGAGTTTTCCAGAAAATCCTTCAAATAGGATTGTAACATGAAACGCCATAGCGTTCCTCCTTTTTATTATTTAATCCGTTGGGCATTTTTTAGACTATAAGGAGGAAAATGTTTCTCCAATTCCCCGCCTTTTCGAAGACCGGTGCAAACACTGGCTTTATCCATATATCAGTGCGGGCAGGAAAGTCGAAATAACCGGCACATATGTAATCAGCAAGAGTACCACGGTAGCGGCCAAAATGAGAGGCCAAACTTTTTTACATACCCCTGTGATCGTCACTTCTCCGATACTGCAGGCGACAAAGAGATTGAGGCCCACCGGCGGAGTAACATTTCCGATGGCCAGATTCACAATAAAGACTACACCCAGTGCTACGAGATCGTAGCCCAGCTGCTTCGCAACTGGTACAAAGATGGGACACAGGATATAAATGGCAGAAGTGCTGTCCATGAAACAACCGGCAACTAACAAAATGAGGTTTACAAGCAATAGGAACATAAACTGGTTCTGTGCTACCGATGCAATTAAATTGGTACAGGTAGTAGTGATTCCGCTGGTAGAGCAGAACCATGCAAACAGGGATGCCCCTGCAATAATCAGCATAATGTTGCCGGAACCCACAACGGACGCACGGAAGAGTTCATACATCTCCTTGAGTCGAATATTTTTGTAAACAAACATACCAACAAAAATTCCGTATACACAAGCGACTGCAGCAGCCTCTGTGGGCGAAAACAACCCGGAATAAATTCCACCAAGGATAATAATTGGCATCAGCAGAGCAGGAATGGCATCCACGAAAGCGGACCAGATTTCTTTTCCATCGGCTTTTTCCTCCTGCACGATATCCATCTTCCGAATCATCAACAAAGAGACGACGATCAGAGCAAAACCGAACAGCAAGCCAGGGACAATTCCTGCCATGAAAAGCTGTGTAATGGAAACACCAGTAACCAATCCATACATAACAAACGGAATGCTTGGGGGAATTACTGTGCCAATGGAGCCGCTGGTGGCCAGTAGCGCAGACGGGAACTCTCGTCCATAACCGTCCCGTGCCATTGCTGGAATTAGGAAGCTTCCCAGAGCAGCAACCGTAGCAGGCCCAGAGCCTGAGATGGCGGCAAAAAAGCAAGAGGCAATAACCACTACATAGATTAGGCCGCCTTTTTTGTGACCAATTAAGGCTTTAAATAGGCGAATTAGTTTATCAGAAATTCCTGACTTCTCCATAATATTGCCGGAAAGGATAAAAAAAGGAACCGCCAACAGTACAAATTTTGCAATACCGGAATAGACCTGGGTGGGAAGGATGGACATATCCAGCCCGAATTTGGTCAAGCACAAGCAACTCGATAGCCCCAGTGCCACAGCAATGGGCACATTCAAAAAGCCAAGTACAAAGAAACTGACCACTAATAAGGTTGCAATGGACATGTTACTTCTTCTCCTCCTTTTTGCTGGGATGCTTCATTTGGGAAATTCCTTTCATAATGAGGCAAATGGATGCAATGAGCAGCGCCACACCACCGATTGGCACAAAGGAGCCAAAAACAGCCTCCGGCCAGCCCAAAGCAGCCGTTTTCATGTTTAACTTAATTTCACTTTCTACCATCTCAATTCCATACCGCAACAGTAAATACCCGAAAATTCCAGTAAAAATACCTTGGAGAATTGTGATGTATTTTTGAAATCTCTGCGGAAGTAAATCGGTCAACAGACTAATCCCCATAGCTTTTCCATCTTTTACTGCCAGTGCAGCCCCCAGCATGGAAACAAGGATAAACAGGCCACAGGTTAATTCCTCTGTAAACGCCCAAGAAACTGGGAGAAGATAACGACTGAGGACATTGCCAAAGGCCACAATCAACATGACCAAAAGTCCCAGTACACCAATAATTTCAAATAACCGGCTAGATATAAAATCCCAAATAAGTTTTAGACCCTTCATATGGACACGGAACTCCCTTTCAACGATTTTATGTAGAAAACGCCTCTCCTGAGCCCGGAGAGGCGTTTTGTAGTTTCAGAGCCGCAAACGATCTGATTCCTCAGTTTTGCTTAGCGCCGGAACAAATCCAAATAATCAGCCCCTACCGATTCTTCATAAGCTTTATGCACCGGCTGCATGGCCTCTTCAAATTTTTGCAGGTCCGCATCGCTCATGGGATTGATGGTGCATCCAAACTCACTTACCAAACGCTCTTTTGCGGTCTCATTTGCTTTCTGGAACTCTTCAATTTCCCAGGCACGGCATTCATCAAAGACTTCGTCAAAAATGGTACGTAGGTCTTCAGGCAGTGAATTGTAGAACTCCGCATTTACCGTCACCACGCCGGGATCCATAACCCAGGAGCAATCATAGTAATACTTACAAACATCATAGACCGTGTTGTCAATCATGACTTGATAGGGGGCTTCCATTCCGTCGACCGTCCCCTGCTGCAGGCCAGTGTACATTTCCGACCAGTTCATCGCCATCGGGTTCGCTCCCACAGCAGCTAAGCCGTCCAGGTGGAGAGGTACGGAAGCTACACGGATTTTCATATCTTTAATGTCCTCAAAACAAGTCAACGGCTTGTTGGTAGCAATGGGACGAGGACCATACTCGACAAGGCCCATTAACTTCAATCCCAAACCTTCCAGGGTCTCAGCATAGGCCTCTCCTGCTTCACTAAACTCCAAGTCATTCAGAATCACATCGGTGGAATCATAGAAGAAGGGAATAGCCCAAACCCCCAACTTGTCATCCATGACCTGCCATAGCATGGAGGACCGACAGTCAACCTGTACCACGTTGTTAATTACGTTTTCCAACCCCTTCTGCTGATTGCCGCCAGCCAGCTGTGCATTTGCATAACATTCCATAATAATACGGCCGTCGGTGCGTTCTTCCAGCATTTCAGCCATTTTTACGCCCATCTGATACCAATAGGAGGCTTCGTTGAGCACACATTCATATTTGATCTTGTATACTTCGCTGCCATCTCCTTGGGAGCCTGTAGCTGATCCTCCAGAGGAATTACTCTTGGTGTCGGAGCCACAGCCGGTTAACAACCCTGTTGTCATAGCAAGAGCCAGTAGGAACGCAAGTGCTTTTTTCATGATACAATCCCCTTTCCATTTTCTCTTTCAACCGATATCAAAGCAGCTGCTTTGCCATCTTATCATCCGTTTTGAAACACCTTCATGGTGTGGTACCACACCATGAAAAAGGGATATCCCTTTTTCATTTTTATTAATTGGATAAAGGTAAGTTCTACTTCAGCAAACTACTTCGATTACTAATCATCATACATGTTTTTTGTAAATTGTCAATGATTCCTAGTTTGTCATCTTTTATTTTGGTCATTTAGCACAGTTTTGCTGCCATTAATTTTGTATATTTTCCCAATGAAATGTGTAAAAAAACATGCCGCACCCCAAGTGCTATAAGAGCACCAAAAATTCGGGGAACGGCATTTAAAATTTAACCTTCTAGTGGCACAAATACAGATTCCGGTTGTGACTCTTCTGTTGGACACTGCATTCCGGTGTGATCAATGGTGTAAGGACCGGTAACAATCAGTTGAGAAATTGGTAGTATCGTGTATCCGTTTTGAAGCAAATTCTCCAAAATAGCAGGTAATGCCTCTGGTGTGTGTAGCGCTGCATTGTGAAACAATACAATAGAACCTGGCTTTACTTTACCTTTCTGCTCGGCCTATCTGTCACGAGTTCACAGTGGTACGGCAGAATGGGTTATGACAAGCCAAAGAGCGAGGGCGGCAGGAAACGCTTTATCTGTTCTGAAAAGCGCATACACAACGGCGAGC
>JBMNQA010000014.1:0-32793 GCA_050943895.1 Lawsonibacter sp. | reverse complement strand
TCATTAAGGATTACGATAACAAAAAACGCTACAAGGTCACTGGTTTCTACAATGCCGAGCAGCGTGTTATGTATTTTGATATGAGCGAGGCTGTTGAGTCTGCTTTCCGTGCGACACAGAAATAATGGTAATTTGCCGATGACCGAAAGAAGGTGGTAAAACGAAAACACCCACACAGGAGCATTTCTACTCTTGCGTGGGTGTTCTTCTTGCCGCACTCTTTGAAGGTGTCACTCAAAAATTCTCGTTTTTTACGAAAATCCCTTTGTTGCACCGCCAAAGGCGTGTCCCTTTTTGGATTTAGCAGCTGGTATATTCCCAGCAACATTGGAGCCAGATAGAACCGCTGTGCTGCAGGTGCCGTTGGGGAGCAAACTTATCTGGAACGTTTGAGGACCTCCAGTAGAAATTTCCAGACTCGCTGTACAGAGGAGATGCTCATTTTTTCTCTAGGGGTATGAATTTCCAGCAAATCGGGCCCCAGAGAGACGCAGTCTAGTCCGGAAATCTTTCCGGCGAAGATTCCGCATTCCAGTCCGGCGTGAATAGCCTGAATTTTTGGAGTTTTGCCGTACTGATTCTGGAAAATCTCCACCATAAGTTCCCTCAGGGGAGATTGCTCCTGATACTGCCACCCGGTGTATTCTCCAGAAAATTCCACCCGGCCACCTAGCTGCTCCATCAGGCAGCTGAGACGCTCTTTGAGCATTTGCTTTTGAGAATCTACAGAACTGCGTATGCTGTAAGAGACTAGTACAGTATCTTCTCCAGTAGCCAGAATCCCCATGTTGAGGGAAGTCTGGACAAGGTCAGGAATATTAGCATTCATGGCCTCAATTCCGTTAGGAAGGCATTGGAGCATACAGATGACCTTTGCAGTGGAAGACGAATCCAGAGGAAGTATGGTCTCTTCAGCGGCTTCGGTCTTGACGAACAGAGCGGGGTCGGTGGTCCGATATTCGTTTTGTAGGGTGTGTGCCAGATCCCGGACAAGTTGACATGCTACCTGAGCGTCTGATGCCATCACAATAGCCCGAGTTTCAACAGGGATGGCGTTATCCTTTAATCCTCCGTCCAACCGCTGGATACGTAGCTGGGTCCCCTGTGCCAGTGACCGGAGTACGCGCCCCATGAGCAGATTGGAATTGGCACGCCCCTTGTGGATTTCCATGCCGGAGTGTCCACCGGTGAGGCCACCTACTGTAACGGCGAGGACTGTACCAGAAAAGGGGGCCCGGGTTACTGGAAGAATGCAGGTGGTGGTGTTCCCCCCGGCGCAACTGACAGTAAAAATTCCTTCCTCCTCGGAGTCCAAGTTGATCATTTTCTTTCCTGTCAGAGGGGAGATGTCCAGGGCTGTGGCACCCAGAAGACCGACTTCCTCATCGGTAGTAAACACGGCTTCAATCCGTGGAGCGGGCAGATCTTTGTCATCCAGGACGGCCATGGCCATGGCTACGGCGATACCGTCGTCGCTGCCCAGAGTGGTGCCTTTGGCGTAGACGTAGTCCCCGTCAATGGCCAGATCCAGGCCCTCGTGCTCCATATCCTTGGTGCAGCCTACTGCTGTTTCACACACCATGTCCAGATGGCCTTGGAGGATGATGGGCTGAGCATCCTCATAACCGGGGGCAGCAGGCTTAATGATGATGACGTTATGGTTCTCGTCCTGATAGTGTTCCAGTTTCCGCTCCTTAGCAAAGGCCACACACCAGTCGCTGATGGCCTTTGTGTTCCGGGAGCCATGTGGAATGGCGCACATAGCCTCAAAGAATGAAAATACCTTCCTAGGTTCCAGATGTTCCAAAACTTGCATTACTGCCTCTTTCCTTTCCAAATTGCTTATCTAAGGCGAAACTGACCGCCAGACTGTTCTTGGGTCAGCAGCTGTTCGGTCATATATTTGGCGAGTTTGTGCCAAAGCAGTAGGGGTGTGAACAGATGCCTTCTATCAAAGTTGAAATAGCTTACCACTTTTTGTGTGCTTTTGTTCAGCAAAATTCGCTCCAATTCCTCCCACTGGATCGTACTTTTGCGCAGGGCCCAGACATCCAGCGCATCGGTAATCACCGCAAAGGGAAAATACCTAGAAGCGTCTGTGCTATATTCATGGGTTTACCCGATCTTTTCCTTGAAACAGGATAAAACGGTTATTGCGCAGAATTTGCATATATTTTACCAGACGGTCATACAAGGGCTCGGCTTCATCACCGAATTGTTCCTTCATCTGCAGAGCTAGAGTACCCACAGTGCGAACCCCGTCAATCTCTTTCCACAGGAAGCTGCCATACTCGTCCAGCTTGATATGGCTGATACGGGGGGTGTGAAAGCATTTCTGGGCAATGGAGGCGTAAAAACCCCGGTGGACCATGTGGACAGTGACGAGTCCGTCCTTTCCCGTACTCCATTCATTTTTGGGATTTATGATGGGAATGAAATCCAAATAATTGTTGTTATGTTTCTTGGCCATATTGGTTTCTCCTTGTGGTTTATAGCCCAAGCCGGACTGCATACAAAAGGATACAGCCCGGCTTGAAAAAGATAATGTTTATTTCTTCTTACTGTCCTTGGTAGCGAAGAAGTAGATGGTGAACAGAATCAGAGCAAAGCAGATCAGACCGCCGATGTTGCCGATGCTAAAGATACCACTGATGTCAATCTTGTCGCTGACATATAAAGTCTCATTTTTGGCGTTCAAACCCACGGGGATAATGGCCAACACAGCCAACAGGATGCCCACGATTCCCTCTCCAGCGATAAGGCCGGAGGAATACAGCACACCGGACTGCACAGTGTTGGTCCTGTCTTTCTCAGAGGTGTATTTACGCTTTTCCAGGAACCAGCGTAGCGCGCCACCCAGCATCATGGGCACAGACAGATAAATGGGCAGGTACAATCCGATGGCGAAGGGCAGTACCGGGATACCCAGAACCTCCACCACGATGGCGATGAACACGCCGGCGAACACCAGATTCCAGGGCAGATTGCCGCCCATGACGCCCTCCACAATCATCTTCATCAGCATTGCTTGCGGTGCGGGTAGAGCATCTGTACCATAGCCGCCCCAAGCCATGCTCAGCAAGTACAAAATGGCGCCGATGGCTACAGCGGATACCACTACGCCAATCAGTTCACCGATTTGCTGCTTTCTGGGGGTGGCTCCCACCAGGAAGCCGGTCTTTAGATCTTGAGAGGTATCACCGGCGATGGCGGCAATAATACAGATAATACCGCCGATGACGATTGCCGCGGTCATGCCTTCGATACCGACGGTGCCGGTAGCCTTGAGTAGCATGGTGGAGATGAGCAGGGTGGCGATGGCCATGCCGGAGACAGGATTATCGGAGGAACCAATAAGTCCTACCATCCGGGAGGACACGGTGGCGAAGAAGAAACCGAAGACAATGACAATGAGGGCCGTAAACAAGTTCAGAGGAATGGCGGGGACCAGCCACAGTACAACGGCCATGATCAGCACACCCAGAAGAACCACCTTCATGGACAGGTCTTGCTCGGTGCGCAGGGTACTGGCGGTGTGGCCTTTGCCATAGTCACCCATAGCATCCTTAAAGGTACGTACGATGAGTGGCAGGGACTTGACCAGGCTGAGTACGCCGCCGCAGGCTACAGCCCCTGCGCCGATATAGCGCAGGTAGTTGCTCCATAAATTGGAGACGCCGCCGGGAGCCATAATCAGTTCGTTGATGGTCTTGTCGGTGACGGGGAACATAATGGCGTCGCCGCCAAAGAGGACCATCAGAGGCATGATGACAAGCCAGCCCAAAATGCCGCCGGCAAACAGGTAGGAGGATACTCTGGCGCCGCAGATGTATCCGACGCCGGCTAGAGCGGGTAGCACGTCGATGCCCACGCCAGAGCCCTTATAGGCGGAGATATCGTAGGTGATCTCACTGGGGAAGATCCGCAAGCCGTCGGCGATAAACTTGTAGACAGCGGCAATGCCGAGGCCGGAGAACACGGTGGATGCCTTGGCGCCGCCTTCCTCCCCAGCGATCAACACCTCGGCACAGGCCTGACCCTCGGGGTAAGCCAGTACACCGTGCTCCTTGACAATCAGGGCGCTGCGCAAGGGAATCATCATAAGGACGCCCAGCACACCGCCGCACAGGGCAATCAGGCCAATCTCCAGCAGGCCGGGGGCTGTGCCCATGCCGTCCTTTGCCCACATGAACAGGGCGGGCAAAGTAAAGATAGCGCCGGCAGCCACGGACTCGCCGGCAGAACCAATGGTTTGGACCATGTTGTTTTCTAAAATGGAGTCGCGACGCAGAATTTTGCGGATGACTCCCATGGAGATGACTGCGGCAGGGATGGAGGCAGACACTGTCATACCCACACGCAGGCCCAGATATGCGTTTGCTCCGCCGAAGACAATGGCCAAAATTGCGCCTAGGACGATGGATACCACCGTAAACTCAGGCATGACCTTGTTTGCCGGAACATAAGGTTGGAATTTTTTTTCTTCCACGATATTCTGCGGGCACTGCAAGGCTGCTATGACAGGCATTAGCGGGACAAGTAAAACAGAGCGCAAATATCACTATTATCAGTGTGTGACCAACCGCCGAGATAAATCCTGTGATAAAAAGACAGTTAGTAAAGAATACATCGAAGATTTAGTAGTTAACAAATTACGGGATTTTCTAACTCCGGAGAATATCAGCACGATTGCCAAAGAAGTGGTTGACCTCTGCGAGAGGGAGAACAACAACGGCAACGCAAAGAGGCTCCAAAAATTGATTGCGGATAATGAGAAGGCCACAGAAAATCTACTGAAAGCCCTGGAAAACGGACAGGCTGTTGATATTATCGCTGACCGGATTGCTCAGAAGAAAAAAGAACATGACGAGCTCTCACTTCAGCTGCTTCTGGAGAGATCTCAGCATCCAGTTCCCAGCATGAAGGATATTCGCTTTTTCTTAAACCAGTTCCGCAAGGGGGATATCAACGACCCCAAATACCGGCAGGGGCTGGTGGAGATGCTTGTCAATAAAATCTACCTCTATGATGACAAAATGACCGTCCTGTGTAATACACAAGACGGTCACTTTGATGTTGACCTTAAGGATGTGAGTTCACTTAAGGGTCAGTTGGTGGAGGCGGGGAGAGTTGAACTCCCGTCCGAAAACCCATCCACGAAAACTTCTCCGGGCGCAGACGGTTATTTTGGAAGTCTTGCTCTTCCTGTTCCCATCACTTTGGGCAAGCCGTCACGCCCAAAGGTCTGGTAAGCTTCATCGTACATGGCCGGCTCAAAGCTTTGCCGGCACACGTTCACCACTAAACGACGCCTGATCCTGGCTCGTGGTCCTTCCAAGTCAGACGGCCGCCTTTAATTAGGCAGCGTAAGCGTATTCGTTGTTGTTCTTTAATTTATAAAGAATGCCCGTTTTAAGGTGGCCAGGCGCCACCGCCCGCTATTCTCGCTTCAAGATCCCCGTCGAAACCGGTACGCCCCCATATTCTTCAATAATGCCAGCCGCGTCCCGTCAAATCCATGCAGTCGATGATAGGACGGGACACGGAGAAAATAGGCAGTGGGAACGATCTCTCTGTAACTATGAGGCAGAAATAGTATGTGTTGTTAAACTTTCTCTGGTTCTGGATAATCTACGCCAAAGGTATCCACTGTAACTTTTCTCATCTTCTGTTCCTGGCGGGGGCGATCATTCCAATCCGTTTTTACACCGACGATGGCATCGGCGACTTCCATGCCCTCAATGACTTTACCAAAGGCCGCATACTGACCATCAAGGTGGGGAGCTGCATCTACCATGATGAAAAATTGGCTTCCTGCAGAATTGGGATTCATGGCTCGGGCCATAGATAAGACGCCGCGTTCGTGGATCAAAGAGTTCGCAAAGCCATTTTGAGAAAATTCACCGCGGATGGAATAGCCTGGACCGCCCATCCCAGTGCCCTGGGGACAGCCGCCTTGGATCATAAATCCGGGGATACAGCGGTGAAAAATAAGACCGTCATAAAATCCCTTTTGAATTAGACTGATAAAATTATTTACACTGTTTGGTGCTACATCGGGGTAGAGTTCTGCGCGGATTACGCCGCCATCCTCCATTTCGATGGTTACAATGGGGTTTTGTGCCATAGGAGATCATCCTTTCTATGTCAAATTGCATGCGCTATAGAACTTATCTGTTTCGGGACTTCATAACTCGGTCCATCTCTCGCTTTGCATCGCGCTTGGCGGCAGATTCCCGCTTGTCGTATAGCTTTTTTCCTTTGGCCAGCCCTAACTCCAGTTTGACACGCGGTCCTTTGAAATAAAGGGAGAGGGGGATAAGGGAATAACCATCTTGCTTAATGCGACCGAATAATCGCATAATTTCACGTTTATGCATGAGAAGTCGGCGAGACCTACGAGGGTCCTTATTAAAAATGTTCCCTTTTTCATAGGGGCTAATATGCATCCCGAGCACGGAGAGTTGACCATCCTTAATGATGCAGAAAGAATCTTTGAGATTTACGTTGCCCAGCCGAATGGACTTTACCTCAGTGCCGGACAATTCGATGCCAGCTTCATACTTTTCTTCCACAAAATAGTCGTGATAAGCTTTGCTGTTTTTAGCTACCTGCTTCACCGAGTCCGCCACCGCCGTCACCTCCCTTAAGTGGGCCTTCCCCGCTACGGGGAGTACTGTAATATACCATATTTCAAGTAAGATGGCAAGTAAAATTTTTTCTGAGGAGGGGCGGGGGTTATTTGTCTGTGCGCTGGGTATCTCGAATAAAATATTCGGAGTTGTCGCTGCCCTCCGTTTTCCAGTCAAAACGACCTAGCGCTTTAATAAGTTTGGACAGCTTGGAAAATCCATAATTTCGGGGATCAAAATCAGGCTTCTTTTTCAATAACAGATTCCCCAGCTTACCCATATGGGCAAACCCTTCCTCATCGCACAAATCCTCTACCGATTCGGCAATCAATTCCGCTATATCAGCGGGAATACTGGAGAGGGATTGGGTTGCAGCCGACTTTTTGGTTTCTTTTTTGGCCGGTTTTTGGGGCGGGAGAGCTTCACGGGCGGCATCCTCTTCTGCTTGACGGGCGGCGGCACGGATTACCTCGATGTAGACAAACTTATCACATGCTACAATAAAAGGTTTGGGCGTCTTTTTTTCACCCATTCCATAGACCTTCATTCCCGCCTCCCGGAGCCGGATAGCCAGCCGGGTAAAGTCAGAATCACTGGATACTAATACAAAGCCGTCACAGTTTCCAGAGTAAAGGATGTCCATGGCATCAATAATCATAGCGGAATCCGTGGAATTTTTTCCTGTGGTGTAGCCGTACTGTTGAACTGGAGTAATGGCACACTCCAAAAGAATAGCCTTCCAGGAATTCATGTTGGGAGCAGTCCAATCACCGTAGATGCGCTTGATGGTGGGGGTGCCATAGACGGCGACTTCTGCCATAACATCTTTCATGGCAGTTCGAGAAGCATTGTCTGCATCAATGAGAACGGCTAGACGCAGATCTTTTTCATTCCCGTTCTCAGCCATGACCATTCTCTCGGCGTAGCAATGTCTCTACCTGAGACAGCTGCTCTATGGTGTTGACTCCCAGCATCTCGTCAGGAGAGCAGGTGTCACAAAGGCCCACCCGGTTCCCTCGGGCCTTTAGCAGTGCAGGGACATCCGTTAGATAGAGTTCCCCTTGGGCATTGTCATTGTTCAATTCATTGAGCACCGATAAAAGGGAAGGAACATGAAAAACGTAGGTTCCAGTGTTTACCTCAGTAATGGCAGCCTGCTCTGGTGTGCAGTCCCGGTGCTCCACAATTCTCTGAAAAGAACCATCCGCCTCCCGGAGGATCCGCCCGTAGCTGCCACCGTCCTCTAAATGGGCGGAGAGTAGGGTACACTGATTGCCGTTTTGAAGATGGGTTTGGACCATGGTGCGGAACGTCTCTTGACGCATCATGGGGGTATCTCCACAGCACACGATGAGATGGCCGTCAAAATTGCGAAGCAGAGGGGAAGCGTATTGGACGGCACCGCCAGTACCGTTTAGTTGCTCCTGAACAGCATAAGGGTATTGTGGAAAGGCGGCAAGGACAGCCTCTTTTTTCCAACCTACCACCAAAATGATATCGTCTGGGGGGAGAAAAGAAAGGCTTTGCAGTACATAGTGGAGCAGTGGTTTCCCATCCGCTAGGCGCATAACTTTTGGCAGATCAATGCCTTCGGTCTGCAAACGGGTACCTTTTCCAGCAGCAAGTACTAACGCTTTTATGTGATCCATCTTATAAACTCCTTATAGAATTTGATTTTTAAAGTTCAGGCCAGAGCCCGGGAAGAAGCTGATAAAAGTCACCCTTTTCCTCCCATAGCAGTAACAGGGAGCCATCTTTTACCGAGACGGAGGCTTCGGTACCTAAAAATTCATTGCTGACTCCGATGGGAAAGCTGCCGGACATGGTGTATTCGGCAAGGGGATATTTCAATCCAGTCAAAGTGACCCCCTGGGCGGTGCCGCTGTTGCAAAAGACGGAGACGTAGCCGGACATGGAGGAGGGAAAGATAATACAACCATTTCTCAGAGCAGTGGCTACGGTTTTTTCACCCGCCAGAAAGCCAACAGCTCCTTGGGTTGTCAGCCAGTCTAAAATTTGCAAGTTACCAAAAGTGTGTTCCAGCCGACCGCCTACCCCACCCAACAGGACAAAACGGCGATAGCCTAGTTCTAAACCGCGACGTAATGCATAAACCATGTCGGTGTCATCTTTCTGTTTGGGGAGTTGGATGACATTTGGGTGATTCGGAGCATAGCCCAGAGAGTCAAAATCTCCAACCACCAGGTCAGGGGTTACGCCATAGGCCATCAGGGAGTCATATCCTCGATCAGCGGCGATGACGCAGTCTCCGGGAGCCGGGTAGGGACGCAGAGAGGGGGAGAGGGACATAGCCCCCACCACATAACAGATGCGGTTGTCATATTGCATGATGGCATGACCTTCTTTATAGGAGAGTGAAAGTGTCTGATTTGCACCAGACAAATGAAAAGAAAAAAGTTTTTTTTATTATATCACAACCCGTCACTTTTGTGGAGAGGAATCCAGTCAGATTCTTGACTTTCCTGGTGGAGGCGGATAGAATGACAATGCTGCCTAAAAATCGTCAAAACAGGGAAAATGACTGGGTTTAGGGTAGGAATGAGAATGGGGGAAGATGGAAAGGTATGGCACATTATTTGGATAATGCGGCTACTACACAAGTACGTTCAGAAGCTGTTGCCGCAGCGGTAGAGGCAATGACGCAGGGGTGGGGGAACCCCTCGTCCCGCTATGCCTTTGGACAGGAGGCGGCCCAGACAATGGAAGGCTGGCGACAGGATGTAGCAGATGGACTGGGTTGCCAAAGTGATGAGGTAACCTTCCTTTCCTGCGGAACGGAAGGAGATAACTGGGCGATTCAAGGGGCTGTAGCATTGGGGCGTAGAAAGGGAAAACATCTGATTACTACTGCAATTGAGCATGCGGCAGTGCTGGAGCCCTGTAAAGTACTGGAGCGGGAAGGGTTTGAGGTGACCTATCTACAACCAGATCGAGAGGGAAACATCCACATCGAAGATCTGGAACGAGTTCTGCGACCAGATACGATTTTTGTCTCCATGATGCTGGTGAGCAACGAATTGGGGACAGTGCTTCCTGTAGCACAGGCGGCTCGAGCCATACGTGCGGCGGGCTGCCCTGCTTTACTTCACTGTGATGCAGTGCAGGGCTTTTTGAAGATACCGTTTACCCCGGCGGATCTGGGAGTGGATCTGTTGACCGTGAGTGGACACAAAATCCATGCCCCAAAAGGCATCGGGGCGATGTATGTGCGGCGAGGGCTGAAATTTCCGGCCATGGTACTGGGCGGAGGACAGGAAAAAGGCTTGCGCTCTGGCACGGAGGCTACCGCACAGATGGCGGCGATGGCAGCGGCGGTCCGAGCAGGTCGTGCGACAGTAGAACAGGATATGGCACATATGGCACAACTGAAGGCATATGCCACCGAGAAGCTTTCTCAAGAGGTACCCCATCTACGGGTGTTGGCGCAGGGGGCCGCACCTCATATTTTACCCGTTACCTTGACGGGATATAAAAGTGAGGTAGTGGTACGCTTTTTAAGCGACCGGGGGGTATTTGTCTCCTCTGGATCTGCCTGCCACAAGGGGAAACCTAGCCATGTATTTGCTGCCATGAAGTTGCCCAAGAAAGAACTGGATGGGGCGCTACGGATTAGTTTTTCCTATGACTCTACCAAAGAAGATGTGGATGCGCTGGTTGCAGGATTATGTGCAGCATCCCAACAGCTGTTCCCCTCACTGTCTTAAAAGAGAGGGACAAATTTAAGAACGTTGACAGAAGGAGAATGGGTGTGTTTTCCTATATGAAGCAGGGGCCTGGCTTTTATCGACAAGTAGCGGCCCTGGCTGCCCCCATTGTACTGCAAAATCTGATTACCAGCATGCTGGGTATGGCGGATACATTTATGGTAGGTTTACTAGGAGAGGTGCCCATGGCGGCGGTGACCCTGGCCAATATTCCGTTGTTTGTGGTACAGCTATTTATTTTCGGGGTGCAGAGTGGTTCATCGGTTTTGATTAGTCAATACTGGGGCAGAGAGGATCGACAGGCTATTAACCGAGTGATCGGAGTAGCTATGTGGATAGCTGGATCGGTATCGCTGGTCTTTGCCCTGGTTTTACAACTTTGGCCAGTAGAATTTTTAAGTTTATTTGGTAACCAGCGCGATGTAGTGGAATTGGCGGCGGAGTATGGTCGGATTGCTGGGTGGTCTTACGCCTGTTCTGCACTGACCATGATGTATGTAGCGGCTTATCGTAGTATGGAACGCCCTCAGCTGGGACTCTATATTCTCGTTACCTCCATGTTGCTTAACACCTGTTTAAACTGGGTGTTTATTTTTGGAAATCTGGGAGCTCCGCGGATGGGGGTGGCAGGGGCTGCGCTGGCTACACTGATTGCCCGGATTTTGGAACTGGTCATTGTGGCGGTTCATATGACACTGACCCCGTTCTTTCGGGTGCGTTTCCAATTGTTGCTACGCCCGGGGCGGGAGATGGCGATGCGATTTGCACGATACGGGAGCCCGGTTGTGTGCAATGAGACGATGTGGGGATTCGGTACCTCGGTGTTTCCGACGATTATGGGTCATATGGAGGGGTCAACTGAAATCTTGGCCGCCTATACCATTGCAGGCAATATGGATAAAATCTGTATGGTGGTTTCCTTTGGTCTAGCTTCTACTGCTGCTATTATCATCGGGCGAGAGGTAGGGGCGGGGCGGCCACATCAGGTTCAGCAGGTGGGGATGGCACTGAATACATTGGCGGCTCTGTGTGGACTTTGTATCTGTGGATTGCTGATTTTATTTGCCCAATTTGCTGCGCCTACCTGGGTCTATCCCTTGTTTGGCATGTCGGTGCGGGCAGGAGCCATTGCTACAATGATGATGACGGTGCAGGCAGTGGTCCGACCGCTGAAAGATTTTAACAGCGTAACCATTGTGGGGGTACTTCGCGGTGGTGGAGATGTGAAGATGGCTACCTTAATTGATATAGGACCACTGTGGTTGGTAGCCATTCCGGCAGCGGCAGTATGTGGCCTTGTATTGGAATTGGATATCCTGTGGGTATATCTGGCCATGACTTTGGAGAATTTTGTGAAGTGCGGGCTAGGACTATACCGACTCAGGTCAGGCAAATGGGTCCGGGACTTGACAAGAGGATCCGGTGGATGATGAAGCTTACAAATTAAAATAGACCAACCGCTGTTTTTGCTGTGGCAGACAATATGATTAAGCGCAGTAGGCAATGTTGTGCTCTCGACCACAAAGAAACTTTAAAATTTAGTAATAGCCCGGCTTTTCTGCAAGGAAAGGTCGGGTTATATTTGTTTATAATAAATTCATAAAGTGGCTATTGACAATTTTACCCGTGGGTGGTACATTATCTTTAGCACTCGTGGATAATGAGTGCTAAAACAAGAGAGAAAGAAAGGGCGGTGGAACTATGGAACTCAGCGACCGGAAGAAACGGATTCTGCGAGCGATTGTGGAGACCTATATTGCCACCGCCGAACCGGTAGGCTCTAAAGTAGTTGGTGAGCAGGCTGGGTTGGATGTGTCTACAGCTACCATTCGAAATGAGATGGCAGATCTGACAGATTTGGGATTGTTGGAGCAACCACATACTTCCGCCGGTAGAGTGCCATCAGCAGCCGGATACCGGATATATGTCAACGAGTTAATGGATCGCCAGCAGCTTACCATGCAGGAGACGGAGCGAATTAACCAGGCATTGAATCTGAAGATGGAAGAGTTAGATCGGGTGATTGACCGGGCGGGTAAAGTCTTGTCCCAATTGAGCGATTATCCAGTCTTTACCGCAGCGGCTCCCCGAGAGCGTGTTACTGTAAAACGGTTTGATCTCTTGATGGTAGAGGAAAACGCCTTTATTGCTGTGGTGATGACAGATAACAGCGTGGTAAAGAACAAGTTGATTCGAATGCCCGATCAATTGTCGGATACTCAGTTGCAGTTACTCTCAGCGGTGCTGAATAGTTCTTTTGTGGGACTATCCCAGGCGGAGATGGGAGAGACCTTGGATAAGATGGAAACCAGAACTGCGCCGGCAGCGTTCCAACTGATTTCTCTGGTGGTGGAATTTGCCATGGAGGTGTTGGGAGACCAAGTGCGGCAGCGGGTGCACACTACGGGGATTACCCATCTGCTGGAACACCCAGAGTACCACAGCTTAGATAAAGCCAAACCACTGATGACCTATCTCAGTGAAGAGGCGGAGGCATCAAAATTGCCCATGACCCTCAGCAGCGGAAAAAATATGAATATCTTGATTGGTCCAGAAAATGTTAACGATGCATTGAAGGATACCAGTGTGGTCATGGCGAGTTATGATATCGGAGATAATATGAGAGGTGTGATTGGAGTAGTTGGTCCTACGCGGATGGATTACGCCAAGGTGACCGCTCGACTGTCCTACTTTGCCGAGAGTTTAACCCGGATGTTTGGAAAAGGGGAACTTCCCCCGGCGGGCGAAGAGAAGGACGAGGAATAACATAAAAGGAGCGCACAACCGTGAGTAAGAAGGATAAAAAACAAGATATGCCTAGCCAGGAGGAAGAAGTTCTGGAGCAGACGGGAGAAGAAATAACAGAACCCGTGGAGGAGCCGGCACAAGAGGCCCAGGCTGATCCCATGCTGGCGGAACTGGAATCCTTAAAGGAACAAGTGGTCCGACAGGAGGACAAGTACCTGCGGCTGTGTGCAGAGTACGATAACTACCGCAAGCGCACGGCCAAAGAGAAGGAATCTGCTTGGACGGATGCAAAAGCGGAGACTGCCAGTGCATTCCTTCCGGTCTACGATAACCTGGAGCGGGCTTTAAAGCAGGAGACGGCGGATGAGGCCTATAAAAAAGGTGTCGAAATGACCATGAACCAACTGAAAGAGGTTCTCACCAAGCTGGGTATTACGGAAATTCCGGCTCAGGGCCAGCCCTTTGATCCCAAGCTACACAACGCAGTTATGCATGTAGAGGATGAATCCTTGGGAGAAAATGTGGTGGTGGATGTATTCCAGGCAGGGTTCCAATGCGGGGAAAAGGTGATTCGCTTTGCAATGGTAAAAGTTGCAAATTAGAGCATTTCTTAAATGACAAAATACGCAGGATCTGGAAGAATCAAGATCCCACTAAATTTGTAAAAAAATAATCTTTCATATATTTGAGGAGGAAAACATTATGTCTAAGATCATTGGTATCGATTTAGGTACAACCAATAGTTGTGTTGCAGTAATGGAGGGCGGCGACGCCGTGGTCATTCCTAACGCCGAAGGCAACCGCACCACCCCATCTGTTGTGGCATTTTCGAAAGACGGCGAGCGGATGGTGGGCCAGGTGGCGAAGCGCCAGGCCATCACGAATCCTGACCGTACGGTTATCTCCATCAAACGTGAGATGGGTTCAGATTATAAAGTATCCATTGACGGCAAGAAGTACACGCCCCAAGAGATCAGCGCTATGATCCTACAAAAGTTGAAGGCAGACGCAGAAGCTTATTTAGGTCAGACCGTCACTGAGGCAGTTATTACTGTTCCCGCATACTTTACCGACGCACAGCGGCAGGCTACCAAGGATGCCGGCAAGATTGCTGGTTTGGAAGTAAAGCGGATTATTAATGAACCTACTGCTGCGGCTCTGGCCTATGGTGTGGATAAAGAAACGGCCCAGAAAGTTATGGTTTACGATCTGGGTGGTGGTACCTTTGATGTGTCCATCCTAGACATTGACGATGGAGTTATTGAAGTACTGGCTACGGCGGGCAACAACCGCTTGGGCGGCGACGATTTTGACAAGTGTGTCATGGATTGGATGGCTTCCGAGTTTAAGAAGACCGAGGGCGTGGATCTAACCGGTGACAAGGTAGCTATGCAGCGCTTGAAAGAGGCGGCAGAGAAAGCAAAGATTGAGTTGTCCGGCGTTACCTCAACCAATATCAATCTGCCTTATATTACCGCCGATGCCACTGGCCCCAAGCATTTGGATCTAACCTTGACCCGGGCCAAATTTGATCAGCTTACCGCTCACTTGGTAGAGGCAACTGCTGGACCGGTCCGTCAGGCTTTGTCGGATGCGGGACTTACTGGTAATGATCTGGCCAAAGTTCTGATGGTGGGCGGCTCCAGCCGAATTCCCGCTGTACAGGATATGGTTAAGAAGCTGACTGGGAAAGAAGGATTCAAAGGCATCAATCCTGATGAGTGCGTGGCCATGGGTGCGGCACTGCAGGGCGGTGTGTTTACGGGAGACGTAAAGGATTTGCTGCTGCTGGACGTTACACCGTTGTCTCTGGGCATCGAGACCATGGGCGGTGTAATGACAAAGTTGATTGAGCGTAACACGACCATCCCGGTAAAGAAGAGCCAGACCTTCACGACTGCTGCCGATAACCAGACTTCCGTTGAAGTCCATGTGCTCCAAGGCGAGCGTGAGATGGCACAGTACAACAAGACTCTGGGACGTTTCCATCTGGATGGTATTGCTCCGGCACGCCGCGGAGTGCCTCAGATTGAGGTAACCTTTGACATTGATGCAAATGGTATTGTCAATGTCTCGGCCAAGGATTTGGGGACCGGTAAGGAGCAGCATATTACCATTACTTCCTCCACAAACATGTCTAAGGAAGATATTGATAAGGCCGTCAAGGAGGCCGAACAGTTTGCTGCTGAGGATGCTAAGCGCAAAGAGGAAGTTGATATCCGCAATCAGGGCGATCAGATGGTTTACCAGACAGAAAAGACTCTGGAAGAGATGGGAGATAAGATCCCCTCTGGTGATAAAGCCAATGTGGAGTCCGCCCTTGGCAAGCTGAAGGAGACACTGAAGGGCACCGATACCCAGGCGATTAAGAATGCCACTGAGGAGTTGACTAAGGCGTTTTATGCAGTGAGTGAAAAACTCTACCAGCAACAGGGCGGTCAGGCTGGTCCCGGCCCTGATATGGGTGGTGGGAACTTTGGCGGCCAATCTGCGGGCGGCAATGATGCTGGCCCGGATGTAGTAGATGCGGACTACGAAGTGGTAGACGACGATAAAAAGTAAGAGTTATAATACACTTGCGGTGGGGCGGGAGGGACTCTCCCGTCCCACCAGGGGTGTTCGGAGGGACATTGGCAGTTTAATTGAGGGTGCCGATAGGTACCATTATGGATTTCCTCCACATTCGAGGTGAGAATATATGCCAGAACAGAAACGAGATTATTATGAGGTGCTGGGAGTCAACAAAGGGGCCTCAGAAGAAGAACTAAAAAAGGCCTATCGCAAGTTGGCGAAAAAGTACCATCCAGATATGAACCCAGGGGATAAAGAGGCGGAAGCCCGATTTAAAGAAGTGAACGAGGCCTATGAAGTGCTGTCCGACAAGGAGAAGCGGGCGAAGTACGATCAGTTTGGCCACGCAGGGGTCGATCCAAACTTTGGAGCCGGTGGCTTTGGTGGCGGCTTCGATATGGGAGATATTGACCTGGGAGATATTTTTGGTTCCTTCTTTGGTGGTGGTTTTGGTGGCTTTGGCGGCCAACAGCAACGGGCCAATGCGCCTCAGCGTGGGGAAAGTTTGCGTGCCAATCTGACCATCTCCTTTGAGGAGGCTGCTTTTGGCTGTGAAAAGGAGATTGAGTTGGCTAGAACAGAGCCATGCGACGCCTGCAAGGGGTCGGGATGTCAACCGGGAACCACAGCGGAGACTTGCCCAGACTGCCGTGGAAGTGGCGTGGTTCGAATTCAGCGGGGCGGCGGCGGGTTCTCATTCTCCACCAGTGCGCCTTGTAGCCGCTGCCGTGGGACAGGGAAAATAATTCACAGCCCCTGTAAGTCTTGTGGCGGTGTTGGGAACGTAAAGAAGAAAAAACGTATTTCCGTTACTATTCCTGCCGGAATTGATGATGGGCAGGCCATTTCGCTCCGGGGCCAAGGAAATGCTGGAAAGAACGGCGGGCCGGCGGGAGACTTGATTGTTGGGATTCGGGTACGTCCCCATTCTCAATTTCAACGGGATGGTACCACCGTGTTGTATGAGCAGCCTATTTCTTTCTATCAGGCGGCCATGGGTGCAGAGTTGGAGATCCCTACCATTGATGGAAAGGTGAAGTATACCCTGCCTGCTGGGACGCAAACAGGGACCACGTTCCGGTTGCGTGGTAAGGGTATTCCTGAATTGCGAGGCCGAGGGCGCGGTGACCAGTATGTCACGGTAAAAGTCCAGGTACCTACTGCATTGACCGCGGAACAGAAAGAGGCGCTCCATGCTTTTGGTGCTGCTATGGGAGAGGCACCGGCAGAGAGCGGTGTGAAAAGTTTTTTTGATAAACACAAGAGGAGAAAATAAGAAATGCCGTCCGATTTTCGGGCGGCATTTTTATTGAAAATGAAAAGGTTTCTCTTCACAATTATATATAATTGTGATATAATTTTACCAGAGAAAAGATGGAGGAACAGGAGCGGTTTAGTTAAAACAACTAAATCTGGAGAAAGGAGCCGTCAATGTTGAACTTTGTTCCATCGGTATTCCAGTTCGAGATTAATGTTTTGTTTGCCGTTCTAATTTTGACACCAGTCATTATTATGCTGGGAATGTGTGTGGTCTACTTCCTGTTTGATGCCATCCAGAGACGAAGAAGGGGACATTGGATGTAAAAACAGTGGTTGCCAGGAACAAATGTGTTGCGGAAAAGCCGCTCAGGGGATTTATTCTCTGAGCGGCTTTTTTAGTTCTGGAGGTAAGTTTTAGAGCATTGTATCACGAAGAGGAACTTATTCTCTAGCGCAACAATAAGGGCTGAAGTTGACGGCCTTCCAGGGCGGCTTGGGCTGCATTGGCCACTTGAGAGAAGTCGGCAATGAGAGAAGTTGGTTTTTTCTCCGGATCATCTTGACCGAAGGGGACAAAATAGATGTACTTCCGGGATAACAGTGTGCCGATACTGGCTGCAGAGGCAGCTAATCCATCATTGGTGGCGGGGGCGATGAGAATGGGGCGGCCATTGCGCAAATGTGCTTTGGCGGCCATGGTAACACTGGTATCTGTGATGCCAGCAGCCAGCTTTCCCAAAGTGTTTCCGGTGCAGGGGCAGATAATGAGCAGATCTAAAAGGCGTTTGGGCCCAATTGGTTCCGCTGCTTTTACGCTAGAGATCACACGATGATCGCAAATGCGTTCCATTTCCCGCATTAAATCGTGTGCTTTCCCAAAGCGAGTGTCTGTTTCTGCTGTACACTCAGAAACAATAGGGACGATGTTTTTCCAACGCATTCGAACTTGTTCTAAGGCGGACATAGCTTGGGCGTGGGTGCAAAAAGATCCACAGATTGCAAAACCAATGGTGACGTTTTCCACAAAAAACCTACCTTTCCGGGGCCATTAGCGACCCTGTTCACGAAGCATGTTGTAGATGGTACTTTTCATTGCGGCCCCTGCGGTGGCGGGAGCAACTTTTCCGGGCAAAGATAACGCCCAGATGGAAGTTAAGCCCAATTCTTTGGCAGCAGATTGATCGACGCCACCGGGAGCAGAGGCAAGATCAAGAATTAGACAATCAGGCTTTAAGTCCTCCAGTTCTGTTCGAGAAAGGACGGGGGCAGGTACAGTATTGACAATCAAGTCATAACCGCACAGCCATCCAGTTAGCTGATTTAGATGATGAGCTCCAAAACCCATGGCCTGGGCCCAGGCCAACTGCTCATATTTCCGAGCGGCGACGCAAACTTTGGCCCCCAGAGCAGCCATACGTTGGGCGGTAAGCCGGCCGACCCGACCAAACCCAATGACCAAAATCCGGGCGCCATGCAAGGTAATGGAGAGGTGCTCCATCGCCAGTTGAACGGCCCCTTCAGCGGTAGGTACTGCATTGGCTACCGCTAATTCTTCTCGAGCAAAGTAATCATAGAGGGATAGACCATAAGAGTCCGCTAGAGAGCGGGTCTTGGCATCCACTCGGCCTCCGCACAAAAATTGACTCGGACTGAGTTGTGCAAGGAGAGAGGAAATGGAGCACTCGGAAGGGAAAAGCGGTGTGTTCAGTAGATCACTTCCAGAGGAAACCGGCAATGGTAGTACGACACAGTCGGCTCGGCTGATCGTTTGTAAAGATTCTTCTTGCAGAATATGGTCAGATTTTAACCATTCTGCATTTAGAGCATATGTGTGTACGGTGTGACCATCCTCAGCGAAAAGATTTGCCAGGTATACCTGGCGCAAGTCGCCTCCTACCACCCAAAAATTTAGTTCATGTTTCATGGTGACCCCTCCTGTGTTGTGCTGTCCCAGCCTATGCCAGAGAGGATGGATGGGTGCAGAAGCAGGTAGGAAAAATGGAACGAAAAAAGCCCGTCCCTTATGAAAAAGGGACGGGCTTTTATAAAAAGTCAGAAAAACTTACTTGGCGGCTTTCGCAGCCTTGATAGCCTCAATCAGCATGGGGGTAACCTTGAACAAGTCGCCGCAGATACCGTAGTCAGCAATCTCAAAGATGGGCGCGGTATCGTTCTTATTTACGGCAATGATGCATTCGGAGTCCTGCATACCAGCCTTGTGCTGGATGGCACCGGAAATGCCCAGAGCTACGTAGATCTTGGGATGGACGGTCTTACCAGTCTGACCAACCTGGTGGTCAGCGGACAGCCAGCCAGAGTCAATGGTAGCACGGGAGCCGCCTACGACGCCGCCCAGAACCTCAGCCAATTCTTCAGCCAGTTTGATGCCGCCTTGAACGTCTTTGGAAATGCCGCGGCCTACGGAGACAACCACATCAGCGCCAATCAGGTCAACCAGCTTCTTGGCGGCCTTAACGACCTCCACAACCTCGGTCTCCATATCGGCCTCGGTGAGGGAGAAGTTGGGCTTAATGATCTCACAGGCATCTGCCTTGGCCTGGTTAAATTCGGCCTTCTTCATAACGCCGGGACGAACCGTTGCCATAGCAGGACGGAAGCGGGGGCAGATAATGGTAGCCATCAGGTGACCGCCGAAAGCGGGACGGGTCATCTTCAGGTTGCGATCGCCCTCAGGAATGTTGTCGATCACATCGGGGGCCAAGGTGGAGGCGGAGCGCAGGAAGTCCTTGTACTTGGGCACATCGATGTCCAGGTGAGTACAGTCAGCGCACAGACCGGTGTGCAGACGAGCAGCGCAACGAGGACCTAGGTCACGACCAATGTTGGTAGCGCCAATGAGCATAACCTCGGGCTTATACTCGTGGATGACATCACAGATAACCTTGGTATAGCCATCTGTGGTATAGTTGGCCAGCAGGGGGTGGTCACAGACGTACACGCCATCAGCGCCGTAGCCGCCCAGTTCTTTGGCAATGCCTTCAATGTTGTGGCCCAGCAGAATACCATACAGCTTGGAGCCCAACTCGTCAGCCAGCTTGCGTCCCTCGGAGATCAGTTCAAAGGAGGTGGGCATCATTTTGCCCTGACGCTGCTCACAAAATACCCAAACGCCGCCGTTGAATTCCTCGATAGCAGCACTGTTGTAAGTAGACATATTCTTCAATTCTCCCTTCTATCAGATCAAGTGCTTGGCGGCCAGGATGCCGGCCAGCTTGTCGCAAGTAGCCCGGTCAGCGCCTTCCAGCATCATGCCAACGCCCTTCTGGGGAGGCGTAAAGGACTTGAAGATGTTGGTGGGGGAGCCCTTCAGACCAATGGTGGTAGGATCGATGAGGGGATCGTCCTTCAGAGTGTTGTAGTCAAAAATCTCATAGGGCTTGGAATAGCACTCAAAGACGCCGCCCACGCTCATATAGCGAGGAGCGTTGAGTTCTTTGATGCAGGTGATCAAGCAGGGGGTCTTGACCTTGATGGTCATGTAGCCGTCTTCCAGCATCCGCTTGATAGTCAGAGTGTCGCCATCCTTCTTAATCTCGGCGGCATAGGAAACCTGGGGCAGTCCCAACTTCTCGGCAATCTGGGGACCGACCTGGGCGGTGTCGCCGTCGATAGCCTGACGGCCACACATTACGATGTCGTCCTCTTCTACGCCGATCTTGTTGATGGCAGCGGCCAGAATTTGAGAAGTGGCGTAGGTGTCGGAACCGCCGAATTCACGACCGGAAACCAGGACAGCGCGATCCGCGCCGCGAGCAATGACTTCACGCAGCATGCCTTCTGCAGGAGGGGGGCCCATGGAGATGACCACAACCTCAGCGCCGGTCTGCTCCTTCAGGGTCAGAGCGGCCTCGACAGCGTTCAGGTCGTCGGGGTTGGTGATAGTGGCCATGGAGGCACGATTCAGAGTACCATCGGGGTTGACGGCCACCTTACCGGAGGTATCGGGGACCTGCTTTACACAAACAATGATTTTCATTTCAATCTGCCTCCTATACTTATTTCACGCCCAGGTGGCTGGAAATGACCATGCGCTGGACCTCGGAAGTACCCTCATAGATCTCGGTGATCTTTGCGTCACGCATCATGCGCTCCACGGGATACTCACGGGTATAGCCGTAACCGCCGAACAGCTGCACAGCACGGCGGGTCACGTCGGAGGCGGACTCGGCGGCAAACAGCTTAGCCATGGCAGCATCCATGGAGTAAGGCTCGTGATTCTGCTTCTTCATGGCAGCGGCATAGACCAGGTACTGAGCGGCCTGCATGCGGGTATGCATATCAGCCAGCTGGAACTGGGTGTTCTGGAACTGGGACAGGCGCTTCTTGAACTGAACGCGCTCTTTGGTGTACTTAATGGCCTCATCGATGGCACCTTCGCCCAGACCAAGAGCCTGTGCTGCGATTCCGATACGGCCGCCGTCCAGAGTCATCATGGCAATCTTAAAGCCCTGACCCTCTTTGCCAAGCAGATTTTCCTTCGGTACGATGCAGTCCTCAAAGATCAGGTCGCAGGTGGAGGAGCCGCGGATACCCATCTTCTTCTCATGTTTGCCCACAGAGAAACCGGGGAAGTCCTTCTCCACGATGAAGGCGGAGATGCCGTGGTTGCCCAGGGACTTGTCGGTCATGGCGAAGACCACGAAGGTAGAGGCCACGGTGCCGTTGGTGATGAAGCACTTGGAGCCGTTAAGTACATAATGATCGCCATCCAGAACAGCAGTGGTCTGCTGGCCAGAAGCATCGGTACCGGCGTTGGGCTCGGTAAGGCCGAAAGCGCCAATCTTCTTGCCGGACAGAAGGTCAGGCAGATACTTCATTTTCTGCTCTTCTGTGCCGTGCTCAAAGATGGGGGCGCAGCACAGGGAGGTGTGGGCGGAGACGATAACAGCGGTGGTACCGCACACCTTCGCCAACTCTTCCACGCACATAGCATAGGACAGCACATCGCCGCCAGCGCCGCCGTACTGCTTGGGGAAGTAGATGCCCATCATACCGAGCTTGCCCATCTTCTCCACGGTCTCCATGGGGAAGCGCTCTTCTTCGTCCAACTCCTCAGCCAGGGGCTTGACTTCGGTCTCGGCAAACTCGCGGTACATTTTGCGGACCATCTCTTGCTCTCTAGTCAGATGAAAATCCATTTTTCAGTCCTCCTAAATTTTTTACTTGGGAATCATCGGAACGCTCGTACCAATCATAAAGTTCCGCCTGACCAGGGCGGGTTTATCTCGGCAGAGGAGCAGATGATACAGGGGGATTTCCGGCCATTCTGATCGGGAATATTGTTAGAAATTTAACAAAGAAAGCCCGAAAAAAGCGCAACACGGGACCATTCCCAACGTTGCGGCGCTCCTATCAGAAAAGACCAGGTTCTTACCGTTAAAATTATAACGTTTTCCATCAGGCAATGCAAGGGGGACATGACTGGAAAAATAGACAGTTTTTCACCCTCTATTTTGTCAAAAATAGAAAAAGTTGCGAATGTTGACAGAGAGTTTGCGAATCTTGCTATGCTGTTTGTTCAACAAAGGAAAAAGCCCCGACACCAAGCGGTGTCGGGGTAAAAACAGTGACAGTGCAAATTACTTGGAGTAGTCGTAGAAGCCCTTGCCAGTCTTCTTACCCAGCATGCCGCCGCGAACCATCTTCTTTAGCAGCAGAGCGGGACGATACTTGGGATCACCAGTTTCAGCAAACAGGGTGTCCATAATAGCAAGACACACATCCAGGCCAACAAAGTCGCCCAGAGCCAAGGGGCCCATGGGGTGGTTAGCACCCAGCATCATGGCCTTGTCAATGTCCTCTACGGAAGCTACGCCGGTCTCGACCAAGCCAATGGCCTCATTAATCATGGGGATGAGGATCTTGTTCACAACGAAACCGGGGGCCTCGGCCACTTCTACAGGATCCTTGCCGATGTCTTTGGAGAGGTTGTAGATAAAGTCAAAGGTCTCCTGAGAGGTGTTGGCACCGCGGATAATTTCAATGAGCTTCATGGAGGGGACGGGGTTAAAGAAGTGCATACCGATAACGGGGTGCTTCAGTCCCAGACCCATCTCGGTGATGGACAGAGAGGAGGTGTTGGAGGCAAAAATAGTCTCGGGCTTGCAGAAGGCGTCCAACTCGTTGAGCAGGGTCTTCTTGGTGGCCATCTCTTCTTTTACGCACTCAATGACCAAATCGGCGTCCGCGGACTCTTCATGGGTCTGAGGAATGAGGACGTTGCCTACCAAGGCATCTACAGCTTCCTGAGTCATCTTGCCCTTTTCTACACGCTTTTGCAGGGATTTGGCTAGGGTATCCTTATGGCGCTGGGCAGAGGCAGGGCTGCTGGCGTACATCAGGACAGTGTGGCCTTTTGCGGCAAAAACCTGAGCAATGCCGCGACCCATAGTGCCGGCGCCAAAAAGTGCAACTTTCATACTGTGTTCCTCCTAAAATAAAATAATGTAAAATTTGCCAAAGATGACTGGGGTTGACCGACTCAAAATCGGCCTTGTCTCATGGAACACAGTATACCTGTTTTTTTGCTTTGGTGCAAGAGGGAACCGGGGAATTATTCAACAACTTTTTTGCAATAAAATTGAATAATAACACAAAATTTTGTGGGAAAGCTTGATTTATAGTGCATATATTGATAAAAAGTTGCGCTTTCTTGCTCTGGATGATTTTTGCCATCTTTCGATAAATTTGCAATGTTTTGCTGGGCAGAGTCCATATACAATCATTTACCATAAGTTGATATCAAAGTAGATCCGGGGAAAAGAGAAATTAGAACGGTTTGGCCACTCGACCGGTGTAGATGAGCTCTCCCTGTTGTACAGAATAGGTATCTACCCAGTAGTGACCAGAGGGAGCATCTGAAATGGAATAGTCGACAATCTCTCGACGTGTCAACTCCAACTCACCGGTTAGATTAACCGAGTAGTAGTCCCATTGAAATTGGTAGCCGGATTGTTTGGTGTAATCAATCACTTCCCTCGCTTCTTCGTCTAAATTGGGGAAGGCACTTAACTGAATGGAGGGGACCAATTCCTCTTGCTGGTCGTCCCAAAGGAAAAAAGCGTAGGGTACATTTTGGGAGTAGGAGGAGGTGGCCAGCAACCCGAGGTCCTGTGAGCCGTCAAAGTTTAAGTCCAACATCGTCGGCTCGCCGACGGAATATCCACGGTTGACAAAAAGCCCCTCCCAATCTTTGAATCCAGGACAAGAGAATGAGGCGGCATCAAGGCCTTGCAGAAGGGTATCTCCCTCATAGACCAGAATGCGCTCCACCTGAAAATAGTGGTCCATGTAGGGGCCTTCCAATTTTTTCTCTTCTAGAATCACCTGAAGAATTCGGCCGGAAGCAGTCGTGAGAAAACAGGTGTCGGTGAAGTCGGTGCGCTGTTGTTCCCATTTCCATAACTGGGTAAGTGCTAATTCCTGGGTGTATTCCTGCCCGTTATGCGTCCAGTGGGCGATAACGGAATCTTCACCTGGGGAAGCAAGACCGTTCAGAGACACCCAGAGGTTGGAAGGTAGCCCGAGCAGACTGCGAGCGGTGTCGTTCAGAGACAAAGAACGGGGGAAAAATCCGTCCTGCCAATATACTTCCAGATATCCATCTGTGTGGTAGTGGTAATTCGATAGTAATTCATCCTGTCCATCCTCGTCCATGTCGAACCGCCATGCATTATCCTGGCAGGCTGCCAACTGGTAAGGAGGGACATCTTCCAGCAGCCCATAGTATTCCAAGGTGGTTCCAGTGGAGACGGTGGGATAAGCCAGCAGGAAGCTCTCATAGCCCAATACATTGCCGCACAGTGAGACCGACACATTTGCCCATTGGGGGTGCTCCGGATTGTACGGGATGGTGGTAAGGGGGTAGTCGACAAAAGAGGAGTGGTCATTGGAATAGTATAAGGTGCTAGAACAGTCGGCAGAAGTAGCTTCTTCTGTCGGCCCATTTGTTTGAAAAAAGAGTCGCCCGCCATCAGGCAATTCAAGCTGCGTTTGCTGAGTATGGGGAAAGTGAGGACCGTCCATTTCCAAACCTAGGATGCGGAGGCTTGGAGAAGAGGATGAATGCTGGGGAGAATTGACTGCTTGAATTTGAAAAGAGACCAGGCTTCCACCGCAAAGAATAAACAGGAGAATTAGCCCACGCAACCAGAGAGGCAGGCTTTTCTTTTTCCCTTGTAAGATGCCGGCAATACGCAACTGAGTTTCATTGCCGGATCGGGACAGGCGAGTGGTAAAAGGGGAGCGGGGAAAGAAACGCATGAGGACCTCCTTTTTATTAAACAGATAAGAGAGTCATATAGGTGAGAGGTGGGGAGAGTTCTTGCCCAAAACTGTAATAAAGATTAGAGCCTTTTCAGTCCAAATCAGTGGGGACCAAGACGCCTTGGTCGTTGTATTGATAAGTATAGGTGGCCGGCTCCCAGGTTGTGGTGTCCCACCCTTCCACGACCAGACGATGCTCCTGAGGGTAAAGGGTGAGCGATTCGCCAAGACAAAGGGAGGGGGAGAACTGCTGTGCTTCAGAATCCCAGATGAACCAACAGCGGGTGCAATTTCGAGTGAGGTCGAAGTTTAGGCCAAAGTCTTGGGCACCGTCAAAATTAATATCTTGGATATTTACAGGAGAAAACCCAGCGTTATTGGCGTAGAAACCTTGAAAAGGCAGAGAACTGTCTGGATGTACAGAATCCAAGTCTATTGTCTGGATAATCTGGTTGCCATCTGAAATCTGAACCTGGTCATAGGTCAAGGTTTCGTAGTCGGAGATGGGAGAGACGGTGCAATGCAGAGCCAGTGTCAATTCCCGCCCCTGGGAATCTTGAATGGGATAGGTGTCGATAAAGTATCCATCCGAATGAAAGACTGGGCCATCTGTGTCCCAAGTCAGTGTGCCCCAGATAGAACTGTGCCACTTATCATACAGGGTAGGGATGCGAATGACCTGCTGGCCATTCGGCTGGGTATGAAGGAAAGCTCCGGACTGTGTGGCGTAATCTGTGCTTAGATCGACTCCATCCAGAGATTCGGCCCCCATGTGAGCCAATAGGGATACTTCACCATTTTCTACTTGTAGCATCAAGTAAATAGCTGCACCGTAGGTCGAACCAAAAGTATCGAGTTCCAACACTAAGGCTTGACGTTGTACGGAGTGGAGATACATGGGGAAAATGCCCGCCGGGATACCGAGAAAAGAGGTGGACCATTGCAGATGCTCCCCGGTACCCAAAGTGATATCCAGTGTAGTGAGGCCGGTGCCTTCCTCAAAATTAGGGCTGGAAGTCAGTATGACGCAGTCATCCGCTTCACCTCGGCCATCTAAATTGAATCCATTAAAAAAGACGGATTTTGTGTCGCCTGATAGCGGCACTTGTTGCGCGGAAAGGAAAACACGACCGCTGCGGGTAATTTCCAGGAGTTGAGTCAGTGGCAAAGTCTGGGAAGTGCCGGAGGTGGGAGAAAGAGTTACACTTTGCTCTTCCGGGTGGAAATCCAAATCAACCAGAGCATATGCAACTCCCTCCAGCCCTAGCCATTGAGCGGCGGCCTGTTGTAGATCCAGGGTGCGGATGGAGCCGTCGGACCCTCGCTGCCAGACAGTCAATTGATGCAGGTCTGGATTTTCCTCTACCAACTCCAATTGCCCGTCTCCGTCCAGATCGAGATGAAATACCAATCCCTGGCACTCTGCCAGAAGAAAGGAGGTTCCGTCCCCCAGTTCCGACCGATAGAGATACTGGATGGAGCCATCTTTTGAAATAATTCGGGTAACCGTGCCATCAAAGCCTAAGATGTCGGAAAAAGGGACACACTCCTCACCCGCAGAGGTTTGTGTAAAGACAGGGGCGCTTGGGGCGGAGTGGGAATGGCAGGAAATCAGTGCGCCGCTACACAGAGTTAGCAGCAAGACCGGTAGGATAAGCCACAGAGGGGGGAAACGCTTGGGCCCCTGTGCAATGTGAAAAATGCGGTCCCGAACTTCCCGTACTGATTGAGAAAGAGGGGTGGAGAAGGGAGAGCGAGGGAGAGAAGAGGGGTTCATAATGGCCTCCTAAGGTTAATCAAACATGTTGTTTAAAGTAATTTGCGTCAGGGTGTCTCCCTGGAAAAAGAAGAGGATGGCTGCTCCAAAGCCATTGGAGTCCTTACAGTACCACAAATAGTCTTCTCCTGGATACTGGCCCCAATAGTCCTCGGAGATGGCCTCGGGATAGGCCGCCTGCACCTCCGCCCGGGTAGCACCCACTCGGATCCCTCGAGGTGTATACAGGTCATTCCGAGTGACGTCTAGGGTGTTTAGGGTATATTGGTCCTCTGCAGCGTGATAGTAACATAGAGCAGAAAAGCCCTCCACACTCCACTGCTCCCAATAGTCTCCGGGGTAATAGATGGGAGCGTAATCTTCCATAATTTGAATTTCAGGGTCTCCTTCGTAGGCGGAGTTGAATAAATCGTACCAGTTTCCAGGCCCAATAGGGTTGGGATAGCCGTCCCGGTACAGGCATACTTCAAAATCCAGCAGGTGCCAGGCGGTCTGATGAATGATGTCTTCAATTGCCATGCCGTCGGTAGAGAAATTGGGTTGCCCCACCACCCCCTGGAAGGTTCCATCCTGGCCCTGAGATAGGATAATGAGGGCGGGTTCCGGGAAGGGAATCCACTGGCCGGAAGAATAGTAATATGGTTGAACTTGGAAAGCCACACCTATCGTTTCATAGAGGGTTGCTTCCCCAACATATGTAACGGTACCCAGGGCGACATCGTGCTCCTGCGGATGAGCGGGTGCCTGGGAAAGCCAGCAGACATTGCCGACTTGATAGGTGCGCTGATATTCTGCCAAAATCAGTGCGTCGCGCAGTTGATCTTGGTTAGAAAATTCCCAGCGGAATGGGTTTTCCAGGACTTGTTGCGTTATTTCCTCCAAGGTGCCCATAGAAGGATTGTAGACGGTGGAAATGGTACCGGTTTCTTGGTCAAATAGAATATGGGCGGCAAAGTAAAGGGTGTTATCGGTATCAGCCCGAGCTAACAAGGTGTAGGTCAATTCCGATTCCTTCTGGTTAGGATATTTAAATTCGCCTGGGGTAAGAGATTGTATACACCAGAGCGCGGAGGCGTTTTGGATATTTAAGGGGTTGTTCTTACTGCAGGTAAAGTTTTCTAACCATAGCCTGGTCTGGTACATTACACCAATGGGCAGTTCGTCCTCGGAAGTGGCATAGAATGTCTCGTTGTGGTCGGGGGTCCATTGTGGCCCATCCCCATTTATTACAGCATAGTCCGTTTGAATAAACACATCTACGCCGCCGGGAGAAAGAAGCGCGTGGTTGGACTGCCAGTAGGCGTCATAGTCCGCCTTTGTTGTGGAATCAAGTGACCGGATATCTCCTTCCACTGGCCAATGCCATGTCATTGTGTTGCCATCTAGCGCTACCAGACCCGATTCTCCATAGCTTAACCCCTGCTCAAAGCCATTGCAGGTGTAGAGCAGAGCGGGGGAGTTATCAAAGCGAGTGATAGCAATGCAGTGAGGTTGGCCGCCGGAAGCGGCGGTTTGATAAAATGTGCCTACTAGCGATTGGGTCTGCTCATCCAGGATTCCCAATACAAACCAATAATGAGAGGAATTTTCCGAGTAGAGTGCGGCGGCAGCCAAGGTATAGCCGCCTTGGGATACCTGAGCCAACAGTTTGGGCGAAACGGTTTCCTCCTCGGGCAAGTCAGAAAATGCCCCCTGGCGTAGAAGAAGTTGGACAACAGAGTCCGTGTCCTGTGTAGAAGTTTGATTTTGTTGGCAGGATACCAGAGCACCGCTGCATATGGCGAGCAGAAAGAGAAAAAGGAGAAAGAATGTAGGCATGCGTCGTTTCTTTCCTTGAAAAATTCTGCGTAAACGCAGTTCGACCTCCTTTGCCGACCCAGAAAGTGGGGTGGTGAGAGGAGAACGAGGTAGCGAATCGTTCATAAAGGAACCTCCTTTCATACGCAAGGCGGAAAAATAGGGAACAGGGATCTGGAAAATCAAGCTTTTTTTAACTGAGAAACAGCATTGAGAATGGTTTGACCGTATGCGGCATGTTCTTCGGGAGGGAGAACAGCCAGGGCAGATTCATCACAGGAGAGTTCTGTATCTCGTTCGACTGCTCGGCGCATCAGCCAGATGAACGGGTTGAACCAGTGGATGGCAGCTGCGGCCAGTGAGAGGGTTTTTAGCCAGATGTCCCGCCGGCGGTAATGAGTCAATTCGTGGAGAAGGGCATATTCTAAGTCTTTGTCGTGCATGCGCTCACAGGGGAGCAGCAAAACTGGGTGGAGCAACCCGGCCAGCATGGGGACCGGAAGATTCGGACACCGCAATAGTTGAGGTCGACCATTCAGGTGCAGACGATCCCCCAGAGCGTTGTAAGAGGCCAAGATATCTGGATCTCGGACAGGAGTTGCCCAGCGTTTCAGATAGCGTAAAAAACGAAGGTGAGAGAACACCGCCCAGAGAAGTACACCAATTGCACCGAACAACCAAATACCCAGCAAAACATGGGCGAGAGAAAGATGGGAGAGAGGGGCGGAATTGGGAGAGACCGGAGTGGACTCTGGCTGGGAGGTGGGGGGCTGCTGAATTTGGGAGGAAGACGCAGGTTGTGAAGGAATGGATTGGTCGGAGAACTCAGGAGTGGAAAGAGAAGGTGCCACCTGTGGTAGAAAAGGACGCTCTATAGAAGGAACGGTAAGCTGAATAGGGGCCTGCTGTGCAGACTGTTCTGGGAATAGAGGGACAGGAACCACAAGACGCAGAGAGAGCAGCAGCCAAGCGATGCAGCGCCAACGGGCCGCGTAGCGGACTCGAGTCAGCCGAGCGGCGGCCATTAGAATCAAAACGGCAAAGGAACTGCCAAGGGATATGGCGGCCAAGTTAGTTAGAAATTCAGTCATGAGTCCCTCCCGATAGTTCGTCCAGTAAAGAGCGCAATTCCTCTACGTCCTTTTGTTCCAGCCCACTACGAGCCAATGCTGCTACAAAGTTCCGGGGCGAACTCCCATAGAGACGGGACAGTACGCTCCGGCTGTCAAAAGCCAAGTACTCTTCCCGGGAGATCTTGGGAGAGTATAAGTTTCCCTTTCGGTCTCGCTGAACTAGGACAAACCCCTTATCTACAAGACGAGTAAGGTAGGTGTTAATGGTATTGGAGGCCCAGCCATATGAGGAAAGTGCTTCTTCCAAATCTGCGCGGGAGGTATTGCTGCCAAAGTCCCACAGGGCTTTCATAACTTCTAATTCTGTGTCGGGTAGTCGTTTCATAAGGTACCTCCTGCAAAGCAACTTCAAATGTAGTTTCCAATACAATACTACAATTGAAGTTACAAAGGGTCAAGTTACAATGCAGTAACAAAAAAGCCGACTGTCTGAACGACAGTCGGCAAAGTGATAGGTGTACCCGAAAAGGGCTATAAAAGAATCTGGCCGTTAATTTCCAAGTGAAAGCGCAAATGAAAAAATTCGGCAGCTTTTCGGCACAAAACCATCCGCTGGAGGAAAATCTCAAAATAGTCCATTACTGCGCACACCTGGGTGTTAATGGATAGAGAGAGTGTGACGGTGCCGGAGGGAAGGCCGATAAGCACTTCGGATTGCTCTACAGCATAATTTACCCGGTCGTGGATGTCAAAATTCGTAATGTCAGTGTTCCGTACTCGACTGCGGCGCACGTCGGTTTTATCCGCCAGAATGAGGGCGGCAGCAATGGCGTTGACTGGATAGGCGGTGGAATCGTCGTGGTGGCCAATGGCCGTGATTACCGCCGCTACATCAGCAGGCTCCATGCCCATCTTGTCCAAGATGCGAAAAGCCATGGTAGCACCGCTGATGTTGTGTTCATGCCGGTTGACCACATTGCCGATATCGTGCATGAAAGCGGCAATGCGAGCCAATTCAACCTCACGGGGGGAATAGTCAAGACTGGTGAGGATGCGGGCGGCTACTTCTGCGCACTTCCCAACATGGGCAAATGCATGCTCGGTGAAACCGAGGGCCAGCAGCGAGGCATCGGCTTGGGTAATATAGGTGCGGATCTCAGGGGAATTTTTTACATCTTCAAAGGTGACGTGCATGGCGAAAGCCTCCCCAGCATCTAGCTGGCAACAGAATAGAAAGGATAAATTTTAGATCTGGGAAATATCGTAAGGGGTAGTCTGGTAGACATAATAGTTCAGCCAGTTGGTGTAAAACAGCTGAGCGGCGGAACGCCAGCGCACAACAGGGGGCTGGAAGGGGTCGTCATTGGGAAAGTAATGGGCAGGAACGTCAATCTTCAGCCCCTTATTTACATCCCGGAAGTATTCATTGGCCAGAGTATCCGGGTCATATTCTGGGTGGCCGGTAATAAAGAAGCGGCGGTTATCCTCACTTTTGACCGCAAACACACCGGCCTCGGGAGAGACGGCTAACAACTCCAATTCCGGCTTGGCTAAAACATCCTCTAGCTTGTTGGCGGTGTAGCGTGAGTGAGGAACATAGAATTCATCGTCAAATCCCCGGAACAATGGGGATTGTTTTTTTACAATGGTATGCGGGAATACACCGAAAAGTTTTTTGGGCAAAGAGTACTTGGGAATACCATAATGGAAATAAAGCCCGGCTTGAGCTCCCCAGCAAATGTGTAAAGTAGAGTGGACATGGGTACGGGTCCACTCCATAATTTCACATAACTCGTCCCAATAGTCCACATCAGTAAAGTCCAAATTCTCCACTGGAGCGCCTGTGATAATCATGCCGTCATATTTCCGATCCCGAATCTCCGGAAAGGTGGTATAAAAGGAGGAGAGGTGGTCGGCATCCGTGTTTTGGGAAATGTGGCTGGAGGTATGCAGCAGTTCCACCTGGACTTGAAGCGGAGAGTTGGACAGCTTGCGCAACAACTGAGTCTCAGTGACAATCTTGGTGGGCATCAAATTTAAAATTAAAAGATTCAGCGGGCGCATGTCCTGGTGGATGGCCCGGTATTCTGTCATGACAAAGATGTTTTCGCTCTCTAATGTTGCCCGAGCAGGCAGGGAATCAGGAATTTTAATAGGCATAGGAATCCCTCCTATAATATAAAATATACGCTGCTATTTAGAGTAGCACAAGTAATGTCGCTGTGCAAGTGGGATTTCGGGGAACTTTGTTTGCCGGAGAAAGACATTGGGGAATAAAAAAGAGGGGAATGAGGAAAAATTAAAAAAGAGGAAGAAAAATGAAAAAAGTGCTTGACAAGTGCGAAGGGTTTTGCTAATATAGGCAAGCGTCTTGCGACGGGGGAAATTCGTCGAAAGAAGCAGAGGCCACAGAGAAATTGCTGAAAAGAAAAAAGAGATTTAAAAAATCTCGAAAAAAGTTCTTGACAAAGCGAGAAAGATGTGGTAACCTAATCAAGTCGCCCGCGAGAGCGGAAAAGACTACCAACAGAAAACCGGCGGATGAGAGAACGAGGAAAAGTTTTGAAAAACTTGAAAAAAGTTCTTGACAAAGGGAAAACAAAGTGGTAGAATTAAAACCCGATGCGGAACGGGGACGAGCCGCGAGGCGTGTACCTTGTAAATTAAACAACGTGACAAACACGAAGCACCAGAAGAATTGGTTGTTTCAAAGCTTTGAAAAAAAGCTTGTGGAGACAACGTCAATTATTTCTTTGAAGCTTGAATTAAGCTTCAATAAAATTGATTTAATTGACCACAAGGTCATTTAAATACCATTTTATTGAGAGTTTGATCCTGGCTCAGGATGAACGCTGGCGGCGTGCTTAACACATGCAAGTCGAACGGAGTGCTCATGACAGAGGATTCGTCCAATGGATTGAGTT
>JBMNQA010000013.1:0-55922 GCA_050943895.1 Lawsonibacter sp. | reverse complement strand
CCAAGCCGAGAGCCGAGCAGACCACCACGCTCTCCTGCGGCAACAAGAACCTGCGTGATGTTATCGTTGCAATGATTCCCGGTTTCGATGCCAAGAAGCGTTATAAGGTGACCGGCGAGTACGATGCCGAAAACCGGGTGATGTACTTCGACATGACCACTGCGGAGGAATCCAATTTCCGCAACAATGTGGCAAAGGCTGAATAAGCGGTAACGGCGGCAGCCCGGAAAGGCGGTGATATAGAAAAAGACCACACAGCCGACATTGTAGTCAGTTGTGTGGTCTTTCTGTTGGCACCGCTTGAGGACGTCACTCAAAAATTATCGTTGTTTTCAATAATCCCTAAGTGAACGCTCCAAAACGGGAGACTCTGACGTTATTGATCACATGGATTCTCATTACATCCGGAGTTGGATTTTTCTTCAACTATGTGGTGATGCCCAGTCCAGTGCTCAACTTCATGCTCATTGGCATGGCGTTTTCCGCTACCTTTTCCAATATGGTAAGCGAAACAAGGCTGAAACAGATTATGAGTGGATTCAATCCGATTTTAGGCATCCTCATGATCTTCGTCATTGTGAATTTGGGCGCTCCACTGGATTACCATCTCATGTTGGGGGCAGGAGTCTATACCGCTGTATATATCCTCTCCCGTGCAGCAGGCAAATATTTCGGCGCATATTTTGGCGCTTCCATCACCAAATCACCTGAGACAGTGAAAAAATACCTGGGTCTGACATTGTTGCCCCATTCCGGCGTATCCTTGGTCTTTACGGGAATTGCCGTCTCCGTGCTGAGCCGTTCCGCCCCGGAATGTGCGCAGATCGTTCAGGGAACCATTGCGGCAGCGGCAGTTATCAACGAGATTATTGCAGTAATCGTGTCTAAGAAAGGCTTTGAGTGGGCGGGAGAATTCCACCACAGCGTGCATTCAGAAAGAATATCCACAGCCCCCAGTCCTGAAAGCCTGTGACCCCCATCCGCCGCTTTTCTGGAAGCGGCGGATGCAATTTTTCTCCCTTGCGCTGTATCCGCCTGCTTGGTAGCAGCCTAAGTTTTCCGCTGCGTTGGGGAATCCATTTCCGATTGTCCGTCCAGCGCCCTTTCGCTTTCCTCCAACGCCAAACTCCAGCCCTCTATCGCCCTCTCTCGCCCAAGTTCGGATGGAAACATTTTTTGTCCCTTCCATACTTTTTCTTGGAATTCCTTCCTTTTTTGTGCCATATTTCTCCCACTTCCCCTTGTCACCATCTGAAAAAAGCAGTATAATACCTGTGCGCGTTACAGGCCGGATAAGGCAAATCCGCTCCAGCGGTTGCGAATCCCGGCCGATGGAGGTAACGTCATGGTAAAAGCAATTGTAGGCGCCAACTGGGGCGACGAAGGAAAGGGCAAAATTACGGACATGCTGGCCGAACAGTCCGACATCGTCGTCCGCTTCCAGGGCGGAGCCAACGCCGGCCACACCATCATCAATGACTACGGCCGGTTTGCCCTGCACATCCTGCCCTCCGGCACATTCTATCCCCACGTCACCAACATCATCGGCAACGGCGTGGCCCTGGATGTGAAAAAGCTGGTGGGAGAACTCCGGTCCATTACCAGTCAGGGTGTTCCTGCCCCCAATCTGATGGTCTCGGAGCGGGCTCAGCTTCTGATGCCCTACCACGTACTCCAGGACACCTATGAGGAGGAGCGTCTGGGCGGCAAAGCCTTCGGCTCCACCAAAAGCGGCATTGCTCCCTTCTATTCCGACAAGTATGCCAAAATCGGCATCCAGGTGTGTGATCTGTTTGACGAGGCCCGCCTGCGGGAACGACTCACCGCCGCTGTCACCTTGAAAAACATTCTGTTTGAACACCTCTATCACAAACCTGCCCTCAATCCCCAGGAGTTGTTGGAGGAGTTGCTGGCCTTGCGGGAGGAGATACGGCCCTATGTGGGAGACACCGTCTCCTTTGTCCACGACGCTCTGCGTTCGGGCAAGACCATCCTCCTGGAGGGACAGCTGGGTTCCATGAAGGACCCTGACCTGGGCATTGTCCCCCTGACCACCTCTTCCCATACCCTGGCGGGATTTGGTTGCGTCGGGGCAGCCATTCCCCCCACCGCCATTGAAGAGGTAATCTGTGTCACCAAGGCCTACTCCTCCTCTGTGGGTTCCCACTCGGAACCCTTTGTCAGCGAGGTGACCGGTGACGCCGGAGATGAACTGCGTCAGCGTGGCGGCGACAAGGGCGAGTTTGGCGCCACCACCGGCCGTCCCAGACGGGTGGGCTGGTTTGACACCGTGGCCACCAAGTACGGCTGTATGGTACAGGGCGCCACCCAGGTCGCTTTGACCTGTCTGGACGTGCTGGGATATCTGGACGAAATCCCTGTCTGCACCGGCTATGAGATCGACGGCCAACTGACCGACCGCTTCCCCACTACCCCCGCTCTGATGCGTGCAAAACCCCACTTCACCAACCTTCCCGGCTGGAAGTGCGACATCCGTGGCTGTAAGCGGTACGAGGACCTCCCCCAACAGGCCAAAGACTACGTGGACTTTTTGGAAGCGCAGATCGGCTACCCTATTACCCTGGTTTCCACCGGTCCTAAGCGCCACGAGATTACCCACCGTACCCCGAAACAGAACTAACCCTTTTCTACCACGCCGGATGCCACCGTGTGGCATCCGGCGTATGCACAATCTCACCTTTCGCTTCCGGTTCCAAATGAAAAGGAGACTCAAATGAAGAAAAAACTATTTGCTTTGCTGTTGGCCTTGTCTTTGACCTTCTCTCTGGTCGCCACCCCTGCCATGGCGCTTGAGTTGGAGGATGCAAAGAAGCTGCTCCAGGACCACTATGTGGACGAAATTCCAGACAACATCCTCCAGGCCTCCTCTCTGGAGGAACTGCTCCAAGCCCTTGGCGACCCCTATACCGTCTACATGTCCGCAGAGGAATACCTCGACTTTCTCACCTCTGTCAACGGAGACACCGTCGTCGGCATCGGTGTCTCTTTACAGACCACTTATAACAACGGCTTCCAAATTCTCTCCATTCTCCCCGACTCTCCCGCACTGGAAGTCGGTCTTGCCGCAGGGGACCGGATTATTGCTGTCAATGGTGAGACGCTCTCCGCCAACTCCAACATTCAGGAACTCATCGGCGGGGAGGCTGGCACCCAGGTTACCATTACCGTCATTCGCCAGGCGGACGGTTCCCAGCAGGATTACACCATCACCCGCCGCTCGGTAGCCATTCCCATCGTCACATACGACACTGTGGGCGACGCCACCTACATTGATTGCTCCAGCTTCGGCTCCTCCACGGTCTCCACCATTGCCGAGGCGCTGACCACTCTGGATGCGGATACCGCCGTGTGGATTTTGGACCTGCGCAGCAACCCCGGCGGCACCACAGAGGCCGCCGCCGGCTCCGCGGGACTTTTTTCCGGCAGCCAGATTATGGTTTACTTTCGGGATTCCCGGGGAAATTACAATTACCTCTATACCCTGCCCACCACCAAGGATTTGACCGATAAACCCCTTGTCATCCTCACCAGCCCATACTCGGCCAGCGGTTCGGAGTTGTTCACCGCCGCCGCCCGGGACCACGGTTTCGGCATTGCCCTTGGGCAGCGCACCTTCGGCAAAGGCATTGCTCAGACCATTTTGGATGAAGAGTCCTTCCCCGATCTCTTTGACGGAGACGGCCTGAAATTGACCACCTACCGCTTCTACTCCCCCAACGGCACCACCAACCATGTCATTGGGATTCTTCCCACCCTGGTGCTGTCCATCGAGAACACCCCCACCGCTGCTCTTCTGCTCTCCAATCAGGCACCCAACCCGGGGCAGACAGCGGATTACCTGCGGCTGGACCTGTATGGCTTCTCCTTCTATATTAACTTGAAGGATGCGAAAAAGGCAGAAAATCAGGCCGCCTTTACCGAACTTCTCGAGGCTCTCCCACCCAACTCCTACACACTCTGGGAGGGAACCGGAGATGGCTGGAACACCCACTCCGCTCTCACACCAGAATCCGTGGCAAAAAAGCTAGGGCTCACTTATGTCAGCCGCTGCTCCTTCACGGACCTGACCAATAGCCCTTATCGGGATGAAATTGCTACCCTGGCCACCTACCAGCTGCTGGACGGATACAGCGACGGGCTCTTCCGTCCCACTGCATCCATTACCCGCGGCGAGTTCTGCGCTATGGTGGCCTCCGCCTTCAATCTGACAAGCAGCGGCAGCGCACCGACCTTCTCCGATGTCAGTTCTGAGAGTTGGTATGCCGGGGCTGTATCCGCTATGGCCAGCCGGGGATTCCTCTCCGGGTATGCCGACGGCACCTTCCGACCGGATGCCCCCATCTCTTATGAAGAGGTCCTGGCCATCCTTGCTGCGATCTCCTCCTGGTGCACCATGAAAGGGTATGATTTGGCGCAGCAAGGGCTGCCCGCTTCCGACTGGCTGAATTATCAGACCTTTAGTGAATGGGCACAGGACTCTGCCTGGCGTCTGGAACAGATGGGCGTCTCCCTGGACCGGGAGCATCCTCAGCAAGATGCCAGCCGCGAAGTGTGCGCCCACCTCATCTATTCCACTATGGACGCCTGCGGACTCTTTTGGAACATCACCAGCGCCGCCCCCATAGACGGCGGGAAATAAGTTTTCAATGGAAAAAAGGAGCGACCTAATTATGACACAAATTGACATTATTTCCGGCTTTTTAGGGGCTGGAAAAACCACTTTAATTAAGAAATTACTCAGCGAAGCGTTTCAAGGGGAAAAAATTGTTCTCATTGAAAATGAATTTGGCGAAATTGGAATCGACGGCGGCTTTTTGAAAGATGCCGGCATCGAAATCACCGAGATGAACTCCGGCTGCATCTGCTGCTCCCTGGTGGGAGACTTTGGCACCGCCCTGAAAAAAGTGCTGGAAGACTACGCTCCGGACCGCATCGTGATTGAGCCTTCCGGCGTGGGCAAACTCTCCGACGTCATTGCCGCTGTAGAACGGGTGCAATCTCAGACCCCCGACCTGGCTCTGCACAGCTTTGTCACGGTGGTGGATGCAGGGAAGGCCAAAGTATATATGAAAAACTTTGGCGAATTTTTCAACAACCAGGTGGAGCATGCCAGCGCCATTCTCTTGTCCCGCACGCAGAAGCTGGATCCGGTCAAATTAGAAGGGGCTGTCCGTCTGCTTCGGGAGAAAAATCCCAAAGCCGCCATTCTCACCACTCCCTGGGACCAACTCTCCGGGCAGCAGATTGTTGCCGCTATGGAGGGCGGCCATTCGTTAGCCGAGGAATTGATGGAGGAAATTCAGCACCATCACCATGAACATCCAGAGGACTGCTCCTGCGGCTGCCATGACCACGACCACGGGCACCACCATGACCACGACCAAGATCACGACCACCATGACCATGATCACGAGCATCATAACCATGAGCATCACCATGATCATGACCACGATGAGGGAACTTGCACCGCCTGCCTCACCCAATCCAGTTGTGACGCCGGCACCTGCACCGCTTGCTCCGACCACCATCACCACCACCACGGCCACGATGCCGACGAGGTATTTACTTCCTGGGGCCGGGAAACCGCGCGCAAATATACCCGCGAGGAGTTGCAGGAGGCCCTGTCCGCTCTGGCTATGGAAGACGGATACGGCTATATCCTCCGAGCCAAGGGAATGGTCCCCTGTGCAGAAGAAGAGGCGTGGCTGCACTTCGATCTGGTGCCCGGCGAGTTTCAAATCCGGGCCGGCGGAGCCGATTACACCGGTCGGCTGTGCGTCATCGGCTCGGACTTGCATGAGGAGAAGTTAGAAACCCTGTTTCACTTGGCGTGAGGTGATGGACGATGAAGGACTCCCGCATTCCTTTGTATCTGATTACCGGCTTCTTGGATAGCGGAAAAACCACCCTGCTCACCGATACCCTCAACATGGACTATTTTAACGACGGCCAGCGGACTGTCCTGCTCCGTTGCGAAGATGGGGAAGAGGAATATGACCAGGAGCAGCTTTCCAAGCGAAATTGTCGGCTTATCCCAGTGGAGGGGCCTCAGCAACTGACCACCTCCTTTCTGCAAGAAATTGACCGCCGCTATCAACCGGAACGGGTCCTGGTGGAATACAACGGCATGTGGCCCATCCAAATTCTTCGGGATTTAAAGCTGCCTAAGACTTGGGGGCTTTACCAGGCCATCGACGTGGTGGATGGCACCACCTTTGATATGTACCGTGCCAACATGCAGTCCATGATCATCGACATGGTAACGGAAGCCGATATGGTTCTTTTCAATCGCTGCACCCCTGATATGCCCATGTCCGGATGGAAACGCTCCATTCGAGCCGTCAACCGGATGTGCGAGATTGTATTTGAGGACGAAAAGGGAGAGGAGTTGGAGGTTCCTGACCTTCTCCCCTATTCCCTGGAACAGCCGCATATCACCCTGGAAGACCCGGACTATGGCATTTGGTATCTGGACATTCAGGAACATCCGGACCGCTATGTGGGAAAAACCATTACCTATAAGGCCCAGGCTATGACCGGCATGCGTCTGCCCAAAGGCTCTTTTGTCCCCGGTCGAAACGCCATGACCTGTTGTGCCGAGGACATCCGCTTTTTCGGTTTCTTGTGCAAATATGACCGGGCGAAGTCTTTAAAAAAAGGGGAATGGGTGACGGTTACCGCAGAGATCCGCTGGGAGCAGGCCAATGTGTACGACGGAGAAGGCGTCGTTCTCTATGCCAAATCCGTGGAGCCGGCCCAACGTCCCGACGACCCGCTGGTATATTTCCGATAAGAGAAGAGAACCTCTTTCTGGCCGGTGTGCCTAACGGCATACCGGCCAGAAAGGGAATTTTTTACGCGTTCTCTTTTCTCTCCCGTCCCTGCAATGTCCTGTCGTCCGCTTTTGCAATGTCCTGTCCCCTGCTCCCTTTTTTATGTCCCAATTCCACGTAACGTCTGAAAACTTGAAATTTATCATTGACAAACCAAGATTCTTCTGGTAAGATATTGCTTGCGCTGAATGAGGTTTTTTATTTTTGCGCGAAATATGGGGGTATAGCTCAGCTGGGAGAGCGCTTGAATGGCATTCAAGAGGTCAGCGGTTCGATCCCGCTTATCTCCACCACTTACAACTGAATATCGCATGTGGGGGTATAGCTCAGCTGGGAGAGCGCTTGAATGGCATTCAAGAGGTCAGCGGTTCGATCCCGCTTATCTCCACCATCGAAGCCTTGAAAACCATTGGTTTTCAAGGCTTTTCTCTTTTTCTCACGACTTTCCCTGTGCGCTTGATTTTTGGTAGAAATATTGAAAATCAAGAGGACAGATATTATGAGAAAAATCAAGCTGAACACAGCCGCAACAATGGAAGAAACTTTTCGGGATTTCATCACTTCTCGCAAGGTCAAGGGACTGGCAGACAAAACGATTGTCAGCTATGAAAGTCAGTTTAAGGCCATCGGCAAACACATTGACACAAGCCTTGATATTGCCGCGCTTCGAAAGGAAGACTTAGATACCATGCTTGTGTGTATGCGGAACAGCGGCCTTTCCTCCAACAGCATCAACAGTTATACCCGTGTTTTGAAATCGTTCTTCTCTTGGTGCAATGAGCAAGAGATAACCACGCTGAATATCAAGCTATACAAGGGCGAAGAAACGATAAAAGAAACCTACACGGACAGAGAGCTTGCCTTGCTGATGAAAAAGCCCGACATTCGTAAAAGCACTTTTGCGGAATATCGGGATTGGGTGATTATCAATTTTCTGCTGAACAGCGGTAGCCGAGCGGCAACAGTACGGTCTATTCAAAATCGCGATGTGGATTTAGACAGCGGGATTGTCTGTTATCGTCACACGAAAAACCGCAAAACACAGGTCATTCCCCTTTGCAGTGCCATGACAGCGATTTTAAGGGAGTATCAGCGGCACAGAGGCGGCGAGGCGGATGATTACCTATTCTGTACGGAAACAGGCTCACAGCTCACGGAGAACGGTTTGCGGCAATCCATAGCCCGCTACAATACGAGGCGCGGTGTTCAAAAAACAAGCCTGCATTTGTTTCGGCATACCTTCGCGCGGAAATACTTGATTGACTGCGGCGGCGATGCTTTCACCCTCCAAAAGTTATTGGGACACAGCACCCTTGCCATGACAAAGCACTATTGCGCGATCTATGACGCGGATTTGACGAAGAACTATGACAGCTTTTCCCCGCTCGCGCAAATGAAGTCGAGCGGCACAAAAATCAAGTTAAACGCGCCGCGGCGGTGAGCGGGTATAAAAATGGGAGGGGCAAAGCCCCTCCCGAACTATTTATTTGATAATTTCCTCTGTGTCGAGGACTACTGTTTTTTCTGCGCCGCAAAGGTGAAGCCAAAAGTCAGAACAGCCGCAGCAGGAAATTTCCCACTCTTGACACTCTGCGGAAAGTGAGGTCAGCATTTCAATAAGCTGTTTTACTGTCATGCCGGTCATACGGATGGTGCTGCTTTCGGAATTGGTATTCATATTTTTGTGTCCTTTCAAAATCAGTTTTTTATACAGAAATTTTCGAGCGGGTTTTTCTATGCGTGTTTCGGCAAATAACGGAATATTACGGATGGGACGGACTACAGTTGTTAAAAGTCAAAATATCCCGCTCCAACAGCTGTTGCCGTGGGATAGCTGCATTGTAGGTCGTGCCGCAGAAAATAGCTCATGTTATCCAACAGAACGAGCATTTCACTATAAGCCGCCCTGTCTTTGTCCATCGTCATATTTTTCCATACCTCTTGCAGAGTATGTAGCATTTCTTTTTCTGTCATTTTCGTCTCCTTAAAAATCAAACCTTTGTGCAGCGGGAGAAACTTGTTTCTCCTGCTGCCTATTTATAGTATCTATCTTATTTATATTTATTTCTATACCCTCTCCCGTTTCGCTTTGAACGGTTTGCGGTTCGACAAAAGCGGCAGTCGTAAAATCAAGCCCGTCAGCCGTTTGCGTATGCTCTGCAAACGGGGCGCGTTGTGGTATCTCATAGAAATCATAAATATTGCTGTCTCCCCGCTGAACAAGATAGCCTTTGTCAATCAGCTTTAGAAACTGGTCACGGTAGGTTTGCGGCGGCATTCCAATCGTCTGACGAATGGCAGCGGGTGAAAGCGCAAGGGTGAAGCCGTTTGCGTTTGCGGCAAAGTACAGATAAAGCAAGAGCGCGTGTGCGCCGAGGTCACGCGCCGCAGCTTGCCAATGCCTGTTTTTAATGCCGAGAAAGTCAGCCGAGGCGCGTTCTCTGTGTATCGTTACAATTCTTTGATTTGGTACGGTGTTAGGCATTTATTTTCTCCTGTCTATTGGAACGGCAGGGAGGAAAAACTTCCCGCCGCAAATATGTTTAGTTGCGCTCCAAGCTGTTGATTTTCTTATTCAGCCCATCAATCGCGTCGAAGACTTCTGACGCATCTACAGTTGCAGAAATGCGGGAAAGAACTCTTTCCACAACTTCTTCAATCATCCTTTCCATTTCTTTACGCTGTTGGAGCTGCTGTTTAAACATTTCATGCTGAAATTGGAGCATTAAGGCTGTATCGCCCGTTTTCTCGATGGCTTTCAGCAGCGCATCAAACATTCCATTTGTCATTGACCACCCTCCTTTTTTTGTTATATTTTTAGGTTTTTTCTTTACCTTACATATATATTATACAAAAAATAATTATCAAAATCAAAAAAGGGCGGATTGGCACGACGGGCGGGGGGCAGTATTGCGGGAAAAGATAAAATCGGGAGCGGGACAAAGAAACGGCGTGAACACAACCGCGACAAAGTGAATTTTGGATTTGCCGTTATCGTTACCGCTGAATTTGCGTGGAATACACCAAAAACAGATAGATGCGCGGTGAAAACGGGCGTATTAAAAGCGAATTTGCAAAATCTCTTGCAGTATTAAGCGGATTTCAACAAAAACAGCTTGATTTCATTCCGTTTTCTGTTTGAACAAGCAGAATGCAACGAATTTTGCCAAAATTCTTGACAATATATATATATATATATCATAGAATGTACGAAAAGCTGTGCAATCTGCCAGCTTCGTACATTTTTTGTTATACAGGAGGTAAAACTATGCGTATTATCATTGACACCGAGAAAGGCCGCATTGTGCTGCCAAAAAACTTCTTCCCGCAGCTTGATAAGATGAACAAAATCCTTGCTGACGGCGGCTCTGATAAGAAGTGGACGGCGGAAAGCTATGTCACAGAGCAATTCAACAAGGCCATCAAGGAAACCATGCTGCGCCCCGAAGATAAGGTCGTGAAGTAATTTATGGCAAAGGGAACGCGCGTCACACAACGGGAAAAGGAAAAGATGTGGCAGCTATTCCAAGAGGGCAACAGCTTTGTCAAGATCGGAAAGAAGCTGCGCCGCAGCCCCGACACCGTTTCCCGCTATGTGCATGAATACGAAGCCGCAGTCAGCGCGGCGGGGTATGTCTTAAACAGTAAATAATCCTTGCTCTTGGTGGAAGAATGAAACAAAAAGGAGTGTTTTTAATGAAAAAGCGGATACTCAGTTTACTGCTTGCGGTTATTTTGGTATGCAGCCTTGTGCCGACAGCTTTCGCGGCAAGCAGCGAAGCAACAGACGCGGCAAACGCCCTGCACAATTTGGGGTTGTTTAACGGAACGGGAACAAACGCGGATGGAACGCCGATTTATGACCTTGACCGCGCACCTACACGACACGAGGCGGTTACCATGCTTGTTCGCCTGTTAGGTAAAGGTGAAGAAGCATTGGCAGGTACATGGGAAACACCATTCACAGATGTTGCAGAATGGGCAAAACCTTATGTCGGATATGCTTATGCGAATGGTTTGACGGCAGGTACAAGCGAAACCACTTTCGGCGGGGAGGCAACAGTCACGGCATCACAATATCTGACTTTTGTTCTCCGCGCTCTGGGTTACAGTAGCAACACCGATTTCAAGTGGGATGCAGCATGGGAACTGTCGGATAAAATTGGTATGACAGACGGACGCTATCACATGAATTATTCTAATTTCTCGCGAGGCGATGTAGCAATTATTTCAAATAGTGCGCTTTATGCTAAACTGGCAGACAGTGATAAAAAATTGATTGATGTTTTCAATGAAAATGGTTTTGGTGTTCTGCAACAGAATGAAAAAACCATGAAACTTGGTGGTGACTCACAGGTTGTAAAAATCAATGGTAAATACTATGGCGACGCATATTTGACAACATGGGCATATGAGTTTAACGGGGAAATATCTCTATACACAGGTGCAGATAGCTTTGGGCTATTAAAAACTTTGGCACAAGATTATACAATCAAGGAAAGCGAAAACCCAGCATTGAATGGTGTTCTTGCATATGATATGACGCAAACAAGTCATCTTGGTGTTTCTCAATGGAATGCTTTTCCCACTACGGGAGTAAGGCAGAATTGGATTGAATACTTTTATGGCGGTACTTCATTTGCTGTGCCTGTAAATAATAACGGCCATGACGACAAAGTGCTTTATTGTATTGACGGCGTTCGTTGCTTTGACAGAGTGTGGAACGGACAACAATCTACCTATGTCAATGTAGAGGATTTACTACATAAGTTAAGTTTAGATGCAACAATCGAATATGAAGATGTAGCTGGTATTGGAACTGTCTGGTCATTCAAGTAAGATTATTCACCTTAAAAGGAGCGGGGCGCGTGCTCCGCTCCTTTTCCTTTTGTTGTCGGCCTGTTTCATTAGGGTATACCCAAATTACATATTGAAACAGTCTCGATTTTTGTGTCATACAAGTTATTTTTCTAATTTTGAAATATTGCAAAATATTAAAATATCCTATTGACATACTTTCGCTTTTGTGGTAAGATAATGACAGATAAAACAAAAGGGCGTGGCACCATGCGGGTCGGATATGTGCGCTGTTCCACCGTGGAGCAGAACGAGGCGCGGCAACTGAAAATGATGGAGGAACAAAAGGCCGAAAAGCTGTTTGTGGACAAGGCCAGCGGCAAGAATACAGACCGGACGGCGTTCAAGGAAATGATGGCTTTTGTCCGGGCTGGGGACATGGTTATCGTTGAGAGCATTTCCCGTATCGCAAGGAACACGCGCGATTTGCTTTCCATCGTGTCAGAACTGACGGAAAAGGGCGTTGAGTTCGCCAGCTTGAAAGAGAGCATCGACACCACTACTGCGCAAGGACGCTTTATGCTGACGGTGTTTGGTGCATTGGCGGAATTGGAGCGGGAGAACATTTTGGAGCGGCAGCGCGAGGGTATAGAGATTGCCAAAAGCGAGGGCAAATATAAAGGCCGTAAGCCCCTTGAAGTCGATGAAGCTCAATTCAGAACGCTTTGCAATCGGTGGCGTGACGGAGAGATAACCGCAACCGCAGCTATGAACGAATTGGGATTGAAACCGAATACATTCTATCGCAGAGTAAAAGAAATGGGGCTGTAAACACAGCCCCGAAGAAAAACAATCTATTTCAAAAATCAAGCGTACATGACGCAAAAAAGTAAAGTGTACAAAAAGAACGAGCATCAAAAAATCCTTGTATTTCAATGGTTTTACCTGTTGGAGCGCTTGCTCCTGATGGACGCAACCGCGGCCATCAATGGCATTCAAGAGGTCAGCGGTTCGATCCCGCTTATCTCCACCAAAAAGTCCTGAAATCGTAAGATTTCAGGACTTTTTTATCCTGTTGCCATGGGCGGTACATCATAGCCGCCCGGTATTTCCTTGTATTGTGGCAAAAATATACAGCAGTCACCGTTTACTCCCATGTATGAAACAGGTCGTGGACATTTACCACGAAAACGTGAGAGAAGCCATGTCATGCTATGTCCGTCACGGTTCATGTCTAGTTCCAATGCGTGATATTAACCTCGACATACAAAAATGGGTGTTCTCCTGTTCTCGTCCATCTAGTTTGACGGAAGTTCGCGGGCTACACGGTTGGAAGGATTCACATGAATCATGATATGCTTGACGTCCGAAAACTGCTGTTCCACATTTTTGTGGACACGCTCCGCTACTTCGTGGGCCTCCCAGAGGTATTTATCGCCATTTACGGATATTTCTAGGTCGATATAAGCCTTATTCCCGAACATTCTGGAGCGGAGCATATCGACACCCAGTACATCCTCTTGCGACAAGATATGCTCCATCAGATTCTTCTCATAGTCCTCCCCGCAAGAGGTATCCAGCATTTTAACCAGTGCATCTTTTGAAATATCGTAGGCTACTTTTACGATAAAGATACAGATCACAACGCTTGCCACAGAATCCAACACAGGGAATCCCAGCATGGCCCCGGCAATCCCAACCAGAGATCCAATCGAGGAAAACGCATCGGACCGATGATGCCAGGCATCCGCCAGAAATGCGGTGGAATGAATCAACTTTGCATAGTAGCGTGTATACCAGTACATGGCTTCTTTCACAAGGATCGAGACAATTGCCGCCACAAGAGCAATGGTACTGGGGATGGTAAGTGTTTCATAATTGCCCGCAAAAATATGTTCAACGCCTACCTTGCCCACACCGATGCCCGTCGCCATCAGTACAAGGCCAAGAATCAGCGATGCAACGCACTCCAGACGATCATGTCCGTATGGATGTGTGCGGTCTGCATCCTTTTTTGATACTTTTACGCCGATCCACGCAATCAGCGTGGTAAGAACATCAGAGAATGAGTGGACTGCATCTGAAATCATTGCACCGGAATTTCCCATGATTCCCGCAAACAGTTTAAAGCCGGAAAGTCCGGTATTTCCAATCACACTAACCAACGACAAGTTTCTGATAATTGCTGTTTCATTGACCACCCCAGAAGTGGATTGGTCTGCTTTTTTCGGCTCGGTTGTCATAAAAGAATCCTCCTGTTTCGTCCCATTTGATGACAGTGATCTTTCTCTTATGAGCACCCCATTGAGAGAATCGGTTCCCCAAATGAATATAAAAAAACATCTGTGGAACATACAACTGTCCCACAGATGTGAAAAACAATCTGCTGCCACGTCAGCGGCCCGGCCCCATGAACCGATTGGTCCATCGCCTGCTCAGTTTGTACTGTTGATCTCGCACCCTGAATCAGGATGTAATGCAGTGCAAAGAGTATGCTCATTGTACTACATACTATTCAGCCTTTCAAGAGGAGGTTCTTATGTTCTTTCATACGGCTGGACCACGGTTTCAAACGTCAGTGCGCGTTTCTTCTACTCCCCCCCTTTTTCAAATCTGGCGTCATTGTCGGCCTCCGGCTTGCCTTTGGGCTCACACGGAAAAGCTGGAGCCGCTACCATCTTTGCCGCCTTTTCCTTCCTTTTGGAAACGTTATTTTCTTGCGGCCAACATGCCCTCTTTCCCCCGATGTCCCAACGGCTCCTCTTTGGATGGACATTGCCAAGGGAGCCTCTGGGTGCTATAATGGCACCAAATTTCCCTCCACAAACCGTCCAAAAGGGAGATATTCTTCCGTTTCGGCCCTAGGATGCCTACTATCGTCCACTGGACCGCTTTTCTTTCTCCGGATACAACAAGGACGGCATTCCACAGTTTTAAGAACCCCATAATCCCCAGCCGGCTCAGCCGGTGGTTTTTGGAGGCAGAGGATGAACGTTTGCATTTTGTTGGGAAGCCCCAGAAAAAACGGGAATACGGCGGCGCTGGTAACTCCCTTTCGGGAAGAACTGGTGCGGCGGGGATGCCAGTGCGAAACAATATGGCTCTATGAGAAGCAAATTGCGCCCTGCACTGCCTGTCGCACCTGCCAGAATGATTGGTCCGGTTTTGGATGCCGGATCCAGGATGACGCATACCCCCTTTTTGACCGCGTTCTGGCTTGCGATTTGCTGGTCCTGGCGACCCCCATCTATTCCTGGTATTGTACGCCACCCATGAAAGCCCTGTTAGATCGCCTTGTCTACGGCATGAACAAATACTATGGTGCAGAAAAAGGGCCCTCCCTCTGGAAGGGAAAAAAGCTGGCACTCATTTCCACCTGTGGTTACCCGCCCGAAAAAGGCGCCGACCTGTGGGAAAATGGGATTATTCGCTATTGCAAGCATTCCCAACTGCAATATCAGGGGCTACTGGTGGAACGACATCTGGGATATGACGTTCCTTTTATGGATCCGGATAAGCAGGCCCACGCCAGAGCGTTTGCTGCCCAAGTCTGCCGCAGTGCGCCCTCCTTGTCCCGCCCTTCTCTCACATCCAAATGATAAAAACAAAATCTTAACTTGCCATCCCTCTTTTGTTCTGATAATATAAAGACGGAAATTATAATTTGTATTTATTTGGAGGTCAAAATGCCAAAGGTCGCTTATTCGGAAGAAGAGCGCAGTAGAATCCGAGAGACTTTGCTTCACACGGGTCTGGACCTGATGGCAAAACAGGGGATTCAACATACCACCGTGGAACAGATCTACAAAATGGTGGGCATCTCCCGCACCTTTTTCTACTCGTTTTTTCCCACCAAAGAGGACTTTATTGTAGAGATTCTCTACCTTCAACAGCCGAAAATTCTTATGTATGTCCGAAAATTGATGGACGACCCCTCTCTCAGCTGGCGTCAGGCCGTGACTCAGTTTCTCCACTCCTGCTGCTACGGAGAGAAAAACGGCATTGCCGTTTTAACGGTTGAAGAGCAGCAACTGATTTTCCGGCGTTTGTCCCCTGAGAGTTATCAAATTTTTCGGGAAAAACAAATGCGTCTATTTGGCAATATTTTGGAATGTTTCGGCATACGTGCGGACCAGAAACGAATTCAAATCTTTACCAATTTAAGTCTGGCCATTATGATCATTCGAAAGGCAATTCCTGACTCGCTGCCTTTCTTTGTGCCGGAAGTAGTGGATGAGACCATTGCCATTCAAATTGATACCGTTGTAGATTACTTAGAAACGTTGCGGGAACAAAGCGTTCCCCCCCTCTAGCATCTTCCTATCTGCCTAAAGATTGGGTTTTTCACTCCTGCTTGGGCAGATCTTTTTTCCTTTAAATAAATACAAATTATAAAAATTATCTTTATTTGTGGAACCCCATCGAAGTAGACGGAAATATCCGTCGCCTTCGATGAGCCAATGATTCATTTTCGTACTAGGAGGAACAAAACAATGGGATTTTTCAGCAAATTTTTGAAGGGTCCAGAGGTGGACCAGGCCAAAAGCGACGCCAATGCCAAAAAAATGCGGGCATTATTCAACCAGGTGGTGGAAAACGGGGATGACTACCGCTTAATTTTTGGATATACCGAGGATGTCAGCCGGTTTAACTATGGGTTTGTCCACGGCAGCAAAACCAAAATTGGCAACTTAATTGTTGGCTGGAAAGAAGAGGATCCCACCGTTGTGGTTGTCCCCACCGTACCAGATCTCTCCGGCTGCGGGGACCCCACGTATTACCGGCGCTCTGAGATTCTGAAGGCCTATCGAAATAAATATCCCACCGACGCCTTCATTATTTATCCGGACAAAAAAAGCTACATTGGGATCAACGCATATGACTGGCTGGACGACGAGTCTCTCTATGTCTATGTCTCCCAGGAGGAAGCATTGGCAGCCTTTACCGATTTCTTCCTCCATCGCTTTGCCACAAAGTGAGGGAGCCCATGCCGCTGAAAGAAATTGGAGCCATCTTTCTGCTTCTTATGGTGATCTTTGTTTTTGGTCAACTCTGGTTTCATTTTGTAGAATCCATCCTGGGCTGGATTCAATCGCTCCTGCCCGGGCAAAAAAAATCGTCCTCATGGCATCCGCTTCCACCGGATTTCCAGGACAAAAATCAGAGGGATGAGCGCTGACTGCGCTCATCCCTCTTCCAGTTCGTTTCTGTTTTTCGCCGGTTCCCTTGCCATAAGGTCAGCCGTTGTCTCCGCTCTCCTGGGTCAGAACCAGGCCCTTCTCCCCCGCTTGAATGGAGCCATCTTTTAAAGACAGGAAGGGAGAAAATTCCATCGGTTCTCCCTCATAGGTCAACTGAATGGTGGCATCGGCAAAAATATCGCTCACATTACACTGGAGGATAAAGGGCTGACAATCCGGGTCCTCAAACAGCAAAACAGGCTGCATGCCCTCTATGTCATTGCGGTACAGCGCCAGTTCCATCCCTTCATACCGGGGAATCACCAGATAAAAGTCCCCATCCGAGAGGTAGTGAATCGGCGGATCTTTCTTCTCCAAATACTGGGTGTAGTGCTCCAGTTCGGTGATCTGTTGGTACCCCAAGTGGGCCACTGCATAAAATTGCCCCTCTGAAAAAGGGATCCCTGCTTCATTCGCTCCCTCTGCCCCACGGGAATTCCCCGAGCACCCTGCCAATAGGAACAGGAGGGTCAGCACTGCCAGATAGCATCGTATTTTGTTGCCCATCGTTTTCTCCTCCTCACGCCTTTGGTCCGCAAATCCACTTCTCCGCTTAGTATACCACATTCTCCAAACTTGTCGATTGCCACCCTCCTCCTTTTCCCACACGCCCCGATTGTCATTCTCAGGCGGGCGTGGTATCATGAAAAGCGCCCCCCAGCGTCCATATCCACATTTTCCAGCCGAAACAAAGCCCTCCGGGACGCTATTTTCAGCTTCTTTTCAGCCAAGGGGTATAGCATAAAAAAGGAGGTGGTCCATGTGAAAATTTTAATTGTTGAAGATGAAAAGCTGCTGGCCGACTCCATTGGGGAGTTGTTGACCCAAAAGGGGTTTGAAGTAGAAATCGCCTACGACGGCGAATCGGGCATCCAATATGCAGAATTGGGGATTTATGACCTTCTCATATTGGATGTGATGATGCCAAACCGAAACGGCTATGAAGTGGCCCGGTACATGCGCGCCAAACACTTGGGCACCCCCATCCTGATGCTCACCGCAAAGTCGGGGCTGGAGGATCGAATTGCCGGTCTGAATGCAGGCGCGGATTACTACTTAACCAAACCCTTCGACACCCGGGAACTGCTGGCCTGCATCAACGCTCTGCTGCGCAGACAGGGCAGCCAAGTGGAAGAGGTCTCCTTTGGCAACACATCCCTGGACTTATCCTCCGCCACCCTCCTGTGTGGAGAGCACTCCATCCGGCTCTCCGCCAAGGAATTTGACATTATGCGCTATCTCCTGCAGACCCGGGAGCGAAACCTCCCAAAAGAGGCCATTCTCGCCCGGGTATGGGGCTACGACTCGGAAGCCGTGGATAACTATGTGGAAGTTTATATCGGGTTCTTGCGGAAAAAGTTAGCCAGCATCGGCTCCAACATCCGTATTGAAGCCATTCGTCGCCTGGGCTACCATCTGGAGGTCAAAGAGGATGATTCGTAACTTACGATTTAAGTTTGTCTTTATTAATATGAGCATCGTCACCCTGATGTTATGCGTCATTTTTGGCCTGGTATACTCCTTTACCAAGGCAAATTTGGAGATGGAAAACATCAACATGATGCAGTCCATTGCCGAACAACCTTTTCAGTTGGGCGTCCCCAATGAACGGGATGAATCGGTTCGGCTCCCCTTTTTCACCCTTCAACTGGGTCCTTACGGCGACCTGATTGCCACTGGCGGGGGATATTACGATTTATCCGACCACGCATTTTTAGACGCTCTCATTGAGGCCGCCTCCTCATCCCCCAGACCACTGGGCGTTTTGCCGGAGTATAATTTGCGCTACTACCGGGTGGATACCCCCCTGCGAAAATGCCTGGTCTTCTCCGATATTTCCAGCGAAGTATCCACCCTGGACAACTTAATCAAAACCTGTGCCTTCTTAGGGGGTGTGAGCTTTTTCGTCTTTTTAGGGGTCAGCATCTTGCTGTCGAAATGGGCCGTAAAACCGGTGGCCTTGGCCTGGAAGGAACAGCGCCAATTTATTGCCGCCGCCTCTCACGAACTGAAAACGCCCCTGAGCGTGATTATGACCAACGCCGAGTTGATGCAAAATCCGGACTATGGCCCGGAAAAACAGAGGAAGTTTTTAGAGAGCATTTTGACCATGTCCCACCAAATGCGCCGTCTCATTGAGCAAATGCTGGAGTTGGCTCGTGCGGACAGCGCCCAAATTCAAACGCCCCACACCCCCCTGGACTTTAGTTACCTGGCAGAGCAGGTTGCTTTGACCTTTGAACCCATTTTCTTTGAAAAAAATCTTCCGTTCACGGTACAGATTGAGAAAAACATTCAAGTAAGCGGAAACACAGCGCAATTGGAGCAGCTTCTGGAAATCTTGCTGGACAACGCCCAGAAATATGCACATCCTGCCGGCGCCACGTTTCTTACGTTGAAACGAAAGGGAAAGAGCCACTGCCTGCTGTCCGTCTGCGACCAGGGAGACCCCATCCCGCCGGAGGAATTACAGAATATTTTTAAACGCTTTTACCGCATGGATCCCGCCAGAAGCCGAACGGGAAGTTTCGGCCTGGGCCTGTCCATTGCACAGAGTATCACGGCGCAACTCAGAGGAAAAATTTGGGCGGAGAGCCGACAGGGACTCAACTCCTTCTTTGTGGAACTGCCCATGCTCGGATAAATGCTTTTTGGGATGAGACAGCCTGTCTCATCCTTTTTTTCTGCTTTGTTCGCCCTTCTATTTTCAGCATCCTTTCAGGGTAGGCCGCTATAATGGCGGTAAAGACGGACCGTACCATGTCCAATCCATGAGGAGGCACGCTATGATAACCGTTTCCCACTTGACAAAACGCTACGGGGATTTTACCGCCGTGGATGACCTGTCCTTTGAAATCCAGGAAGGGCATGTCTATGGCTTTTTAGGGCCAAACGGCGCAGGAAAATCCACCACCATGAACATTATGACCGGCTGTCTCTCCGCCACCAAGGGCAATGTTCTGATTGACGGATACGATATTTTCCAGCAGCCGGACAAGGCCAAAAAACAAATTGGCTACCTCCCGGAGCAGCCCCCCCTCTACCTCAATGAGACCCCAGTGGAGTACCTGCGCTTTGTGGGCCAGGCCAAGGGACTGCGCGGGGCGGAATTGGAGCAACAGATCCAGGAAGTCATTGCCCAGACGAAACTGGATGGCGTAAAAAACCGCTGTATCTCCGCTCTTTCCAAAGGATACAAGCAGCGGGTGGGCATTGCCCAGGCCCTGTTGGGCAATCCAAAGGTTATCATTTTGGATGAGCCCACCGTGGGGCTGGATCCCATCCAGATCATTGAAATTCGTGATCTGATTAAGCAGTTGGGCCAGACACACACTGTTATTTTCAGTTCCCACATCTTATCGGAAGTGCAAACCATCTGCGAAAAAATCCTCATCATCTCCCGCGGGAAGCTGGTCGCCTTCGATTCCCCGGAACACTTGGAGCAGCAGCTGCGCTCCCCCAACGAAATTTCTCTCACCACAGAGGCCACCCAGCAAGAAACCAAGGCCATTTTAGACCAATTGGGCCACATCACCCAGCTTCATCTGGATACGTTGGATTCCGGCTATGTCACCGCCACCCTCCAAACCGACTGTGAGGATATCTACGCCTTTTCCCGCCAACTCTTTTTTGCCTTTGCCGGGCAGCAGAAGGCGCTGCTGGAGTTGTCCTTGAAAAAGGCAAATCTGGAAGATATCTTCCTGGAACTGACGGAAACGCAACCGTCCCAAGGAAGGGAGGAGCAGGCCGTATGACAGCCATTTTGAAACATGAACTGCGCAACTATTTCCATTCCCTCACTGCCTATGTATTTGGCGCCTTTCTCCTGGCTTTTGTGGGAATTGGCTCTATGATTTACAACATTCAGGCCGCGGTAAGCAATTTTGAGTATGTTCTGAACTTCGGCAGCCTGATCTTTGTGGTCATTGTCCCCATCTTAACCATGCGTACCATCGCGGAGGAACGCAAGCAGCGCACCGATCAGCTGCTCTACTCCCTTCCCCTCTCCACCACACAGATTATTCTGGGGAAATATGCCGCCCTACTCATCCTCTACCTGATCCCTCTGGCGATTATCGCCCTATATCCTCTGATTTTTGCCCAGTTTGGTGAGGTCTATCTGCTGACTTCCTATGGCTCCATCTTTGCCTTTTTCCTGCTGGGTGCCGCCCTCATCGCCGTGGGAATTTTCATCTCCTCCCTCACCGACAACCAGGGGCTGGCCGCTGGCATTGGAATTGCCGTTATTCTGCTGAATTATTATAGCGTCAGTTTATCGGAACATGTCTCCTCCACGGCTGCCGGCTCTGTGGTATCCCTTCTCGTACTCATTCTCATTCTCGGTGCCGTCGTGCGTTACTTGACCAAAAACACCACGCTGGCTTATGCGTTGTCTCTGATTTTGACGGCAGGTATTTTGGTCCTTCTGTTTTTAGACAGCACTCTTTTTGAAGGATTACTCCCCCTTTTGATGACAAAACTTTCTCTGTTTGACCGCTTTACCACCTTTGTAAACGGCGTATTTGACTTGACTGCCGTGGTTTATTACCTGACGGTCATTGTATTCTTTCTCTTCCTATCGGTGCAGTCTCTGGAGAAAAGGAGGTACAACTGATGAAACACCCTCTGTTTCTCAAACCATCCAAGCAGGCCGACCAAAACCACATCGCCTTTCAGGGTGGGTCCTACTCCCTGATGATTTCGGCCATTGTGCTGGCCCTGCTGGTGGTGATCAATGTCTTTGTCTCCATTCTCCCTACGAACCTCACCAAGTACGACATCAGCGCCTCCAAACTCTACTCCATTACCAGCAATACAAAGGTGGTGGTCAATGCACTGGAGGATGACGTCACCATTTACTGGATTGTTCAGTCTGGAGAAGAGGACGCCATTCTGGAAAACCTCCTGGGCAAATACGAGAGTCTGTCTGACCATATCCATGTGGTAAAAAAGAATCCAGACATCTATCCCACCTTTGCCCAGCAGTATACCGACGAGACGGTGCAAAACAACAGTTTGGTGGTGGAGTGCGGGGACCGCAGCCGTTTTATCGGTAATGACGACATCTACCTCTACCAGGCAAACTTGAACTCCTATTCTTACGACTCCTCCTTCGACGGGGAGGGCGCCATTACCTCCGCCATCGACTATGTGGTTCACGAGGACCAACCCCAACTCTATCTGCTGGAGGGGCATGGAGAAAGCGACCTGCCGGAAGAGTTTCAGGAACAGCTGGAGAAGGAAAACATCCAGCTGAACACCTTCTCCCTTTTGACCGTGGACACCATCCCCGAAGAGGCAGACTGCGTCATGATTTACGCCCCGGAGAGTGATATCTCCCAAGCAGAACAGGAAATGCTGGCCGACTATGTCTCCGGCGGTGGGAAATTGTTGGTCTTGGCCGGCCCCACAGAAGAGGAGGAATTGACCAACCTATCCGGCCTACTGGCGGATTACGGCGTTTCTGTACAAGACGGAATCGTGGTGGAAGGGGATCGGGCTCACTATGCCTTCCAGTCCCCCCTGGCTCTGCTGCCCGATATGGCCAGCAGTTCCATTACCGATCCTCTGATGGAAGACCGCTATTTCCCCATCTTCCCTGTGGCCCAGGGCCTGCTGGTGGGCGACACCCCCTCTGGTGTCACCGTCACCCAACTGCTGACCACGTCGGAGTCCTCCTTCAGCAAGCTGGACGGCTTCCAGATGTCCACCTTTGAAAAGGAGGAGGGTGATGTGGATGGTCCCTTTGCCGTAGCGGTCTCCATCGATTGCCCCAATGAAGGACAAATCGTCTATTTCTCCTCCTCCCGCCTGTTGGAGGAACTCTACAACGCCTACTCCTCTGGTGCCAATATGAATTTAACCATGAATGCCCTGTCCTCCTTGATTGGAGAGAGTGAGGCCATGGCGATACGCAGCAAGTCCCTGAATTACAACTACCTGACCATCAGCGACTCCACCTCATCCATGCTGGAAGTAGTGATGATCGGCGTCTTCCCGTTGCTCTATCTGGGCGTGGGCATCTTTGTGGTATTGAGTAGGAGGCGGATGCAACATGAATCGAACTAAAAAACTTTCCATCCTGCTGGCTGTCTTAGTGGTCGCCTGCGCCATCACCTTTGTGGTAAGTCGATACGAAGTCCACAAGGAAAAAATCCAAAACAGTGACGCCATTGTTCTAGAACTGTCCAGCGATACTGTGGACACACTATCCTGGACGTGTGATGGGCAGTCCTTCGCCTTCCATAAGGAGGAAACCTGGCTCTATGACACGGATGAAGCTTTCCCAGTCAATCAGGACAAAATCACCCAACTGCTGGACATCTTCTCCCAATTCGGCGTCGCTTTCCAAATTGAATCGCCGGAGGATCTAGGGCAGTATGGCCTGGACGACCCCGTGTGTACCATCCAAATGACCGCCGAGGACCAGTCCTATACCGTTTTATTGGGTGACTTCAGCGTAATGGACTCCCAGCGCTATGTCTCCATCGGGGACGGAAACGTATATCTGGTACAAAACGACCCCTACGACTTCTTCCATGTGGAGTTAAGCGACCTGGTGGATCACGACGAAGTTCCCTCCTTTGACCAGGTCACCAGCCTTCAGTTCTCCGGTACCGAAAACTGGAGCGTCACCTATGAGGAAGACGGCAGTGACACCTTCCGGGAGGATGATGTCTACTTTACCAATTTGGACGGCTCCCATCTGCCTTTGGATACCAACCGGGTGGACGACTACCTCCAGACGCTGGAGTCCCTCGCCCTCACGGATTATGTCACCTATAATGCCTCCCAGGAAGACCTACAGACCTATGGCCTGGATACACCGGAATTGACCATTTCCGTGGACTACACGGCCCAACAGGAGGACGGCTCCACCAGTTCCGACACCTTCTTGCTCCACCTCAGCCGTGACCCCCAGGAGCAGCAACAGGCCCAGGAGCAGACCGAGCAGGATGGCACCGTGTCGGAGGATGAGGAGATCACGGCCTATGCACGGGTCGGTGACTCCCAGATTCTCTATCAAATCTCGTCGGAAGACTACCGCGCCCTGATGAAGGCCTCCTATGACGACCTGCGGCATCTGGAAGTGCTGCCTGCGGATTTTGAAAACATTGCACAAGTAGATATCTCTTTGGATAACACAGATTACACTCTCACCACACAGGGAAGCGGCGAGGACAAGACCTATTCCTATCAGGGGGAAGAAGTGGATATTGAGGCCTTCCAAACTGCCATGCAGGATCTGGACGCCCAGAGTTTTACCGGTGAATCTCCCACGCAAAAGGAAGAAATCTCCTTCACCGTCTACCTGGATCTGGAAGGTAGCCCCAGCGTGGACATTGCCCTTTACCGCTACGACGGGACCTACTGTCTGGCGGTGGTGGATGGCACCCCAACCTCCTTGGTGCTGCGCAGCGCTGTGGTAGATCTGGTGGAGGCCGTCCATGAAATCGTGCTGAATTAATGTTTCTTTGCTTTTCTCTCTCCTTTTCGAGTTGGCCGCGGCATATTCCCTGACTTCCTCCTATTCCCCGTTTGCCGGCCGCCGCGGTCTCTGCCGGCACCTTTTTTCTTGATCCCATGGCAGGATGTGGTCACATCCTGCCATGGGATCTTTTTCCCCCTGTTCTTGGGCCCATTTCCCTGGAATCCCGGAAAACACATTGACACAAAGGCGGATTTCTCCTAAAATAGGGATTATGTCGAAATATTCATCGTTTCGCTAGTGTGTTGAAAAATGTGAGGAGAAAAGGAGGGTCCGCTATGGATTCCAACCAACGGAAGCCAAACAGCAACCCAGTGGCTTTATTGCCCATTTTTGTGTTTTTGGTCCTGTACCTGGGGCTGGGATTTCTTTTTGAATACGGCCTTGCCATTCCCATGGGATTTTACAGCATCCCCATTGTGGTGGTCTTTTTAATTGCACTGCTGGTGGCCTGTCTACAGAACCCAACGCTGAAATTTGACGACAAGCTGTCCGTCATGGCCCGCGGCGTGGGGGACAAAAATATTATGACCATGATCCTCATCTTCCTGGTGGCCGGGGTCTTTGTGGGCGTCACCGGCCGAGACAGTGCGGAGGCCGTGGCCTACTTCCTGCTATCCATTACCCCCACCTGGGCTTCGGTGGCGGTGTTGTTTATCGCCTCCTGTTTCGTCTCTACCGCCATGGGTACTTCTGTGGGTACCATCACCCTCATTGTCCCCATTGCAGTGGCGGTGGCACAGGTCTCCGGCTTTTCCCTTCCCCTATGCATCGGGTCGGTTATGGGCGGCGCCATGTTTGGCGACAACCTGTCCTTTATCTCTGACACCACCATTGCCGCCTGCAACACCCAGGGCTGCGCGATGCGGGATAAGTTCCGTGCCAATTTTAAAATTGCCCTCCCTGCCGCCATTGCTACCCTGACCCTGATTTTGCTCTTCTCTTTCCATGCAGGCGTACAGTCCATCGATATCCCCACCTATAACATGCTCCTGCTTATCCCCTATGTCTTGGTATTGGCGGGAGGCATTGCGGGTCTGAACGTCTTTGTCGTGCTGTTGGTGGGCATTTTCTCCGGCATTCTCATCACCATGGCCACTGGAACGGTAGACGGTATGACCCTGATGACCAGCATGAAAGAGGGGGCCGATGGTATGTTTGAGACCATTATGGTAACCATTTTGGTCTCGGCCATGTGTGGTCTCATCCGGGCACACGGCGGCTTTGAGGCGCTGCTGTCCTTTATCCGCCGCGTCTTCCGCGGACGGATTGGTGGCCGCCTCGGGGTTGGACTGCTGGTAGGCGCCATGGATATCGCCACTGCAAACAATACCGTCGCCATTGTGATGGCCGGTCCCATTGCCAAACAGATCAGCGAGGAATATGGAATTTCTCCCAAGGAATCCGCCTCTCTCCTGGACACCTTCTCCTGCATCTTCCAGGGCATCATTCCTTACGGCGCCCAAATGCTCATTGCCGTGTCCACTTCCATCTCTCTGCAGAGCCAGGTATCCGCTTTTGAGATTATTCCCTGCCTGTTTTATCCCTACCTGCTGGCAGTTACTTCCTTGATTTATATTGTCTTCTTCTCAGGCAAAGCAGATAAATCGTAAATCCGCCCACTCAATACGGGTAAAAAAGACCGCTGCAAGGGGATGCGGCGGTCTTTTTTTGTGCAAAGAGAAGAGATTTCATTTTTTTTGCTCCTTTAGAAGGATTTTTGCGGGATATTTCGTATAACTTAAGTGTAGAAACCGCAATGGCGTACCACCTCATTTCTTAGAAGGGAGGCGGATGGATTGACTTTGTGTGAACAAACCCAGCAGCGGGAAGATCGCTTCCTGTCCCCTTATGCCTGCCGCTCCACCCAGTCCAAAGGGCGGCTGCGTCCGGAGGCACCGTGTTCTGTGCGCACACCATTTCAGCGAGACATTGACCGGATTGTCTACTCCAAAGCCTTTCGGCGTTTGAAACACAAAACTCAGGTCTTTCTCCAGCCTGAGGGGGATCACTACCGCACCCGAATGACCCACACGCTGGAGGTCAACCGGATTGCCCGCACCATTGCCCGAGCTCTAGCCCTCAATGAAGATCTCACCGAGGCCATTGCACTGGGTCACGATTTGGGCCACACCCCCTTCGGCCACGCCGGGGAGCGGGCACTCAATTCCTTGATGCCCGGGGGATTCGCCCACTACCAGCAGTCGGTGCGGGTGGTGGACCGACTGGAGAAAAATGGAGCCGGTCTCAATTTGACCTGGGAGGTGCGAAATGGGATCCTCTGCCACACCAAAGGGGAACCTGCCGCCACCCTGGAGGGACAAGTGGTGCGCTTGGCCGACCACATTGCCTACATCAACCACGACATCGAAGATGCCCTGCGGGGCGGCGTGATCTACCCCATGGATATCCCGCTGGAGATTTCCAGTCTCCTGGGCTTTACCCACGGTGCCCGCATCGATGCCCTGGTCCAAGACGCCATCCAAGCCAGTCAAGATCAGCCCTCCATCCGTCAGTCTCCCGAAGTGGGGCAGGCCATGCTTGCCCTCAAGGATTTCATGTTTGCAAACGTGTACACCAATCCCATGGCCAAGGGGGAAGAGGGCAAAGCCCAGGAGATGCTTCGGATGCTTTTTGTGTTCTACCGCGACCACCCCGATGAACTGCCAGATGATTTTCAGTCCATTCGGGTGGAAGAGGGAATCGACCGGGCGGTATGTGACTACATCGCCGGAATGACCGACCCCTTTGCCGTGGAGCGCTTTAAAGAGATCTTTATTCCCATGGGTTGGACGGTAAAATAGCGGATATTCCTTATTTTGCAGCGGAAAAGGGATATTTTCTCCTTAAAACGGCTAAAAATAGGTTGGATTCCTTTGGAAAGGAGGGATTTTCCTGGCAATTCCAGATCGCTTTTTGGACGAACTGCTGGCGCGCACCGACTTGGTGGATCTGGTATCGGAATCGGTGCACTTGACAAAAAAAGGAAGCAGCTACTGGGGCTGCTGCCCGTTTCACAGTGAAAAAACCCCCTCCTTCCATGTGGTACCCGACCGCCAGATTTATAAGTGCTTTGGCTGTGGAAAGGGAGGCGGCGCCATCAACTTTGTTATGGAGTTGGAAAATCTGCCCTTTCGAGACGCCGTGGCAGTTTTGGCAAAGCGGGCCGGAATGCCTATGCCGGAGACGGAAACCTCCTCCCCGGATGCCCGCAAACGCCGGGAACAGATGTTGGAACTCAACAAGCAGGCGGCCCGAACCTTCTACCGCTGGCTCTACCAGCCGGAAGGGGCACAGGGACTGGCCTATCTACAGCGCCGGGGATTGACGAGGGCCACATTGACTCGGTTTGGTCTGGGGTTTGCCCCCAACCGCTGGGACGCCCTCATTTCCGCTCTGGGGGAGCAGGGATATGACAAGCGGGACCTGTTGGATGCCGGTCTTGCCGTCAGTAACAAAGACGGCCGCATATACGACCGCTTTCGCAACCGCGTCATGTTCCCCATCATCGATGTGCGTGGAAATGTCATCGGCTTTGGCGGTCGTGTGATGGACGACTCCACCCCCAAGTACCTCAACTCGCCGGACACTCCTGTCTATAATAAAAGCCGCAACGTCTTTGCCCTCAATGTAGCCAAGAACTCCAAAGCCGGCCAGGTGATTTTGACCGAGGGCTACATGGACACCATCTCGCTCCATCAGGCCGGCTTTGACAACGCAGTGGCCTCTCTGGGCACTGCGCTCACCGAGGAGCACGCGCAGTTGCTCTCCCGCTACTTTAAAGAGGCCATCCTCTCCTACGACGGAGACGGCGCCGGCATTGCTGCCGCCCAGCGCGCCATTCCTCTGTTGGAAAAAGCGGGGTTGAAGGTCAAGGTACTGCGGATGACCGGAGCAAAGGACCCGGACGAGTTTATCAAAACCTACGGCCGGGACGCATTTGCCAAATTGCTGGAGCGCAGTGAAAATCAGGTGGACTACCGCCTGACTCAACTTCAAGCCAAGTTTGACCTCTCCGACGACGCCCAGAAAGTCGCCTTTCTCCAGGAGGCGGCCCAATTGATCTCCACACTGCCCAGCGCTGTGGAGCGGGAGATTTACGGCGGACACGCCGCCCAGACCGCAGGCATTACCCCACAAGCCATGGCGCAGGAAGTGAACCGGGCGTTCAAGCGCCGGCTGCGCAAGGAAACCAAGCAGCAGCAGCGGCGCGATTTGGCTCCAGCTTCCCAGCTTCAGCCAAAAGCCAGGGAACTGCGCTATAATAACATCCGCTCCGCTCTGGCGGAAGAGGGAATTGTACGGCTGCTCCTGTTGGACCCCGGCCTGCTCTCCCAGATGCAGGGACTGGAGGGAAAAGATTTTTCCGCTCCTCTTTTAGGCCGGGCATTTGATTTGCTTCGCCAGCGCGCCCAGGCGGGTCTTTCCACCCACTTGGCCGCTCTGACCCAGCAATTTACCCAGGAGGAGATGGACCATCTGGCACAGGTGGCATCCAAACCGGAACTTCCTGCCAACGCAGCACAATCCATTCCTGATTACATATCCACCATACGGGAACAGGGCCTGCTGCGCCAAACCGCTCAGGAGGACGACCTACTGCTGGCGGTACAAAAACGATTACAAGAGAAGAAAGCATATATGGAGGAACAACCATGAGCACAAAGAAGACAGGCACCACCCACACCATCACCGAGGAACAGAAAGCGAAGATGGACAAACAGGCCGACATTAAAAGCCGTATGGAGGCCGGAAAAGTTGAAATCATGAAGGTTGTGGAAGGCGTCCAGGGGGCCGAAAAACTGGCGGATCTGATCGAGCGGGGCAAGAAAAAGGGCAACCTCTCCTCCACGGAACTGTTGGACGTACTGGAAGATATGGATCTGGGCGCCGAACAGTTGGACCGCATTTACGACACCTTGGAAAACCTGGGAATTGATACGGTAGGGGAAGACTACATTCCGGAACTGCCGGACGACGTGGAGCCTCCTCTGGAGGCCATGGAAGACATCAGTGAGGAAGAAATTGTAGACCCCAATTCCATGGTGGATTCCTTCGGCACCGACGACCCGGTGCGCATGTACCTCAAAGAAATCGGCAAGGTGAATTTGCTGACCTCCGACGAAGAGATTGAATTGGCCCAGGACATGGTTTCCGGCAACGCAGCCAAAGAACAGCTGGACGACTTGACCGCCTCCGGGGAGGAAATCCCCGCCGACGTCCGGGCGGAACTGGACAAGGCCGTCAAGCGGGGCGAGCGTGCAAAGAAACGTCTGGCCGAGGCCAACCTGCGCCTGGTGGTTTCCATTGCCAAGCGGTATGTGGGACGAGGCATGCAATTCTTAGACTTAATTCAGGAGGGGAACCTGGGTCTGATCAAAGCGGTAGAAAAATTTGATTACACCAAGGGATATAAGTTCTCCACCTACGCCACCTGGTGGATTCGGCAGGCCATCACCCGCGCCATCGCCGATCAAGCCCGAACCATCCGCATCCCAGTCCACATGGTAGAGACCATTAACAAGGTCATCCGTGTCTCCCGCCAACTGCTCCAGGAGTTGGGCCACGACCCCACGCCGGAGGAAATTGCCGAGGAGATGAATATGCCGGTGGAGCGGGTGCGTGAGATTTTAAAAATTGCTCAGGAGCCCGTCTCCCTGGAGACTCCCATCGGCGAAGAGGAGGACAGCCACCTGGGGGACTTTATCCCCGATGAGGACGCCTCTGAGCCGGCGGAAGCCGCCTCCTTTACCCTGTTGAAAGAGCAGCTGGTGGAGGTTCTATCCACCTTGACCCCCCGGGAGGAGAAGGTGCTCAAGCTGCGCTTCGGCATTGAGGACGGCCGCACCCGCACCTTGGAAGAGGTGGGCAAAGAATTTAACGTCACCCGAGAGCGCATTCGTCAAATTGAGGCCAAGGCTCTGCGAAAGCTGCGCCACCCCAGCCGCAGCAAAAAATTGAAGGACTTTTTAAACTAACGGCGTTATCCCATCCCGCTCCCATGGGTTTTCACAAACAAAACAGGCTGCCCCGCACTGCTGCGGGACAGCCTGTTTTCCTTTTAAATGCGATGTTCTGCCTTGGTTGTCAACGACTCGATGGCTGCCTTGGCCGCCATCTGCTCCGCCTCTTTTTTACTCCGGCCATTTCCCGTTCCAATGGCGGTCCCGTTGAGGTCTACCGCAATAAAAAAGCGCTTGTCGTGGTCCGGTCCCTCTTCTCCGGTCAAGCGATACTGCAGCACCTGCCCGCTCTCTCGCTGAACCAACTCCTGGAGGGCCGTCTTATAGTCCCGGGGCTTGGTCAATCCGGCCACTTCCCGGCTTAAAATATACTTCTGAATAATTTTCCGCACGGAGCCGATGCCCCCGTCCAAATAGACGGCAGCCAACACCGCCTCCACTGCGTCGGCCTGAATGGAGGGGCGCTTGCGGCCTCCTCCGGCCTCTTCCCCTTTGCCAAGCCGCAGGTAACTTCCCAATCCCAGGGACTGCGCCACTTCCACCAAACTCTCCTCGCACACCAATGCTGCCCGGGTTCGGGTCAGTTCTCCCTCCGGCAGATCCGGATGGTTGCGATAGAGATGATCGGCCACCACCATGCCCAAAATGGAGTCGCCTAAAAACTCCAATCGCTCGTTGCTATGCAGCTTTCCCCGGCTTTCATTGGCGCAGGAACTGTGGGTCAAGGCGTTCTCCAGCAACTCCCGATTTTGAAAATGATACTCCAGCTTTTCCTCAAGACTCTTCATGCATGTTCTCCTTAGAAAGAAGCCAAAGCTCCGCACCAGGCGGAGCTTTGGAAGGTGTTCCATTAATCGATCTTATTCTGCAAAAAGCGAACCAAATCGCCCACGGTAGAGATTGAGGAGGCCTCATCCTCCCCCAACTCATCAATTCCAAATTCTTCTTCCAACGCCATGGACAAGTCTACAATGTCCACAGAATCTGCATTCAGATCATCGGCAAAAGAAGTGTCCAGGGTAATGCTGTCCTCATCCACATTAAACTGCTCGGCAATGAGTGCTTTCAGTTTCTCAAAGATCATACTCGCTGCTCCTTCGTTTGTGTCCCAGGCACAGTTTCTTTCCTTACTATATGCACATTCGCCTCTACTGTCAATAGGATTTTGGTTTTTTGTGGGCTTTGACGATACAGAAAATGGAAATGCACAAAAGAAGCCTTTTCCAATCCCCCTAAGAAGGGGCCCGGAATGCGTTATCAGCCGGCAAGAAAGCGGTCTACTTTCCAACCGCTCTGTGTGGGAATGAGCACTGCATAGAAACTGGTGCGTATCGCAGTGCCATCCCACGCATGCTGCGAACTCTCTGGAGCCGGATAGCCAAGGAGCGAAACTTCCAGTACTTCTCCATCCGCCACCTGGATGGATGGGTCCTCTACCGACTGGATCTCCACCTCCTCCAGCTTGATGAAACCAAACACCTGCCAACCTTCTCCCCGCCGGGAAACTGCCGCCAGGTCTTGCGTGGCATATTTCTCCATGGTATCCCAATCCTCCTCCTGGAAGGCGCGCAGAAAGGCAGAGAGTTCCACCTCCGGTCCGTTGGAAATCCAGATGGACTGGGCTCCGGTCACCGCACCGTCCACCAGGTCGATGGCCCAGAGAGATGGGGTACTGGACTGGGTCACCAGTTCCCGCAGGTCGTCGTCCTCCCCCTCCGCTCTTGTTCCCAGGGGCAAGGTATAAAAGGTGTGGTCGTTGTCCTGCCCTTGGCGGTTACAGGGGTCCACGTCCAGACCTGCCACCCCATGGAGCGGGTAGGTCCCTCCTGCTCCCACGGCATAGATGGTCCCACAGTAGCCGGTAAAGTCCAAATCACTTCCGGCCAAATCCAGCACTGCGGAGACGGCAAGCTGCACCCGAACCACCTCTCCCTGCCCATTTTGTTCCACCTCTCCCGGAACCCCCCACTGGGACAGAGTCACTGTGTCGCGGATGGTGGCGGGATTGAGGACATACGCCGCCTCCTCCCAGGTGTGGAGCAATTGGGCCTCTTCCGCCAACAAAACCGTTTGCTCTTCTCCCAAGTCTTTTCCTTCCCACCATTGCTCGTCCTGAATCGGTTCATCCAAAGGGATGTATGTGACCGTGCTCTTCTGGAGATCCAGCGCAGTGATCCGAGCGGCGATGGTCTGGGGGGCCGCCTTTTCCGTTTTGCAGGCCACCAGTCCTCCAAACAACACCAGTGCCAGCAGTGTCAACCCCAAAACGGCCCGCCCCTTCTGTCCGGCAATGGGGTGCATCATCATCCGAAACCGGAGAAACACCTCGCCTTTGCTTCCGGAAAATCCGGTGGTCAGCCGGGCTACATGGCGGCTGCCTTGGGCCATCTGATCCAAAATCGCCTGGCCATAGGCCTGCCGAACCGTTTCCTCTTTGCCCTGAAGCAACGTCCAGTCACAGCGCAGTTCCACATCCTGCTGCCCCTGTCGTACCATCCACCACACCAGCGGATTAAACCAGTGTATACATCCAGCCAGAGCCAACAGCAGTTTATACCACAAATCTCTCTGCTTCCAGTGGGTCAACTCATGGGACAAACTCATCTCCAAGGTATGGGCTGGAGCGTCCGGGGGCAACAAAATGGTGGGCTGTAGAAACCCCATAAGCATGGGCGAGGCCAGGCCGGGCATGCGGTAAAGCCGGATCTTCCTGGAAACCCCAAGGGCCTCGCAGCACTCCTCCAACAGCCGGTGCGCTTCCTCTCCTGCCGGTCGGCGCAGGCGCCGAACCTGACGGCACAAAACCGCATACCCTCCCAACAGCCCCAACAGGCTCAGCGTACAGCCCACCGCCCAGATGCGCATCCAGCGGAAGGATATCCCCCACACCCCGTCAATTCCCTCCAGCCGGAATAGACCAAAGTCGTAGTAGTGGCGTTCCACACCCTGCCCATCCGTATACCAGATTTCGTACGTGATATCGTTGGCCACACCTCCCTGATATCCATAGGGAAGTGCAGCCGCCTCATCCGCTGCCATCCCATCATAGGCCGGGGCCGTGAGCGCGGCAGGCGCCTGTATCTGCACTGGGGCCTGGGGCAAAGACCAATCCAGGGGCAGCAGCAGGCGCAAGGCCAAAATCCCCCAGATCCAGCAGCGCCACCGGGGAGCCACCCGTCCTGACCAGACCGGCTTACTGAGCCACAGCGCCAGAATCACCGCCCCACAGGTGAGACTGACCGAGAAAATGTCCTGCCTCCACCCCATCGCCTATTTCCCCTCCTTGTGCAAAATCGCCTCCAACGCTTCCAAATCTTCCTGCGTCAATTGGACCTGGGGATACAGTGAGGCAATCAGCTTTCCCATAGATCCCCCGCACAACCGCTGGAGGAAAGAGCGCCCCTCCACCTGCAAATAGGCCTGCTCCTCCACCAGTGGAGTATATCCGTTGCGGTGCCCCTGCTTTTCCTCTCGGACAAATCCCCGCTTTTCCAACCGGGAGAGCAGTTTGAGTAGGGTGGGCGCCTTCCAATCCCGGTTTAACCCGGCCGCTATCTCGTCGGTATAGGCCGGATACCGCTCCAGAGACCACAACACCTGCATAATTTCCAACTCCGCATCCGGGAGCCGTCCCAACTCTTGCTCCATGTGCCATCCTCCTTTAGACATTTGTCTTTTTTATATTTTACAATTGTCTAATTCTTTTGTCAAGGGGGAGGAACCTCCTTGTACTCCCTGTAGGCTGCTCTACTCCGGGGAACAATTGCATTTCTTCCAGCGACTTGCTATACTGACCTCATCCCACTTCCTTGAAAGAAGGCAAACTGAGATGGAACAAAGCGCCTATTGCAAACTGGAAATCTTCATTCCAGAAAGTCATTTGGAGCCTCTGCGCCAGGTATTGCAGCGTGAGGATGCAGGGCATATCGGTCAATACGACAGCTGCCTGTCCTATTCCCCGGTCACCAGCTGCTGGCGCCCTCTGGCGGGCACCAACCCCTATCTGGGCACAGTAGGAGAGGTATGTACCGCCCAGGAACTGAAGGTGGAAGTCACCTGCCGCTGCGTCGACGCCCCCCGCATTGTAGCCGCGGTAAAGGCCGTCCACCCCTATGAGGAACCGGTTATTTTTGTGATCCCAGTTGCTTACACCGGTCTCTCCTAGCGCTCTTTTCTCGTAAGTAGCGAACGCCCGTACTTTATAGAACGGTTGTATGGATGGTCCAGCGTGCAGTGGGGCATTTGTCACTTATTATAATGGAGCATTTAAAATGGTGCAGACCTTATCCATTGGAGGATGGGTGAGGGAACGATAAACTGGGGTGCAGAGATGCTGTGCCCCGGTTTTGTGATAATATCACGGAATAAATGAAAAATAGGAATATAATAGATCAAAAAGGGGGCGTGTTATATGGATTTCCAAATTTCATCTCAGCGCATTTGGCTGGAAGACGCGCAGGGAAACGAGATAGCGTTTGTGGCTTTCCCCGCTGTGACAGAACACACTGTGAAGATTGTTTCCACCGTTGTAGATCCATCTCTCCGCGGACAAGGAGTTGCCAATGCCTTACTGGAGAAATTAACCCACGAACTTCGCGCGACAGGAAAGACCGCGGTTCCTCTGTGCTCCTATGCTGTGAGTTGGTTTGAGAAACACCCGGAAGAAAACGATTTGTTATATACGCAAGCACCAAAATAATTTGGACCGGAGGAGATCCTATGAAACAAAAGACTTCCAGATGGCTTCGCCCGCTTCTCTTTGTGCTGGGCGGAATGATGGTGGGTTATCTCTACTACCGACTGGTGGGATGTGCTTCTGGCTCCTGTGTTCTTACCTCGAATCCCATTCGCTCCACAATCTACATGGGGGTTGTAGGGTGGCTGCTTTCCATTGTATTGGAAAAGAAACCACGCAATGGTGACCGTGGGAGTTGAGGCCACATGAATCATTGAAGTGCGGAATACCCCTATCTCAAAATGGATTTCCTGGCCCATGTCCAGTGTCCCACCGGGCAAGGAGGCCAGAAAAAAAGAAAAAAGGGAGGCGAATCAGTCACATGAAAAGCTATGTTTGCTCGGTCTGCGGGTATGTCTATGAAGAATCAAAAGGCATACCCAATGCAGGAATTGTTCCTGGCACCAAATGGGAAGCACTGCCGGACGCCTGGGTTTGCCCGCTGTGCGGTGCCAGCAAGAGCGCTTTTCGCGAGAAAGTGGAGGAACATACACAAACCGATGTCCCATTAGAGGCTCCTGACGTGGACCAAGAACTCTCCCCCATGGAGATGAGCATTCTCTGTTCCAATCTGGCCAAAGGATGCGAAAAGCAGTACATGTCGACCCAGGCAGAACAGTTTACCCAGCTGGCAGATGCGTTCCGCGCTAAAGCAACTCCAGAGACGGCTCCGGACTTCCCCAAGTTGTTGGCACGGATTGAGGAGGATTTGGAGAAGCGATATCCCTATGCCAACCGTGTATCGGAGCAGCAGGGCGACCGGGGCGCACTCCGCGCCCTGGTGTGGAGCGAGAAGGTCACCAATATGCTCCGATCCCTGTTGGAACGCTATGAGCGAGAGGGAGACAAGATGCTGGAACATACCGGTGTGTATGTCTGTACGATTTGTGGATTTGTATTCGTGGGGGATACTCCACCGGAGATTTGTCCCGTGTGCAAGGTGCCCAGTTGGAAGTTTGAGAAAGTGGAAGGGAGGGCAATGTAATGGCAGAACAGTTTGCTGTACGGAATCTACGCCTTTGTACCAAGGATTGCCTTTGTCTGTATGTCTGCCCCACTGGAGCCACTGACACGGAGAACAGTATCATCGATGTCAGTAAATGTGTTGGCTGCGGGAGCTGCGCATCTGCCTGCCCTTCGGGTGCCATTTCCATGGTTCCCAAGGTGATGCCCCCTCAGCAGCCCAAGGAGCCCCAGGTCATTAACGCACTGCGGGCATTAATCCAGAGCAAGGCTGCGGTGGAAAACCTGTCCGCCCAACTCCCAGGTGTCTTGGCCGCCGCAGTGGAAAAGTCCAGCCGGCTCATGGCGGAAGATCTGTGTCGGGAGGCGGGGTATATGCTTCCTCAGAGCGGCAATGCCAGAGCATTTCTGGAGGGTATTGTATCCCAAACAGATGTCCCCCAAGAGACCGTGAGGGATCTGTTGGAGAATCTCCCATTTCATGAACCGGCAGCAGAAGTCAAACCGGAAAAATGGAAATGTACGGTCTGCGGCTACATTCACGAGGGTCCTCTGCCGTCGGATTTCACCTGTCCCCGCTGCCATCAGCCCGCCAGCGCATTTGTCCGATTGGGGTAACCTCCTTCGATGTGCGAACGAAACAGAAAATCGATACAACAAACAGCCGGGTGTCAAAGCAAAGGACACCCGGCTGTTTTGTATGATGGGGAAATTGCAGTAAATGTTGTGTTTGTATCGCTGGCCGACAGTAGCGCCCAGGTAAGTTCTAACTCACGTGGGATAGGTTTATAGGTACACCGCCCTTACCAGGCGGTGCTACCAGAATTAAAGTGTAATGATAGATTCACAACAGCGGTAATCTGTGTCAATATTGTTGGCCAAAAAACGAACTTTAAATTTCCGAGGGCTGCAAAAAGTACCTCCGGAAACGTTTAAATCTTCCGGAACTACAAATTTGATGCATTTGACCAATACATCCCGACATGTCGGAAAATTGTGTGCGGGAATGGTGATGGTTTTCATACCTCGTTGATATTCCATGCCATCTTGATCCACTTCCGTAAGAATAGCAGCTAAGGCGACCCGTTTATTTGGACAGACATCTTTCAGGGTAACATCCATTTGAATAATTTGTCCTTGAGACGCAAGATGGAGTTCTCCGAAATCTACTAAGATAGAATCTTCACAACCATCAACTGTGAAATCGATTGGTTGGGGGCATTTTTCCGGATGAACCACAATTTCACACTCTACCGAGACAGTTGGTTTGGGAAAAGAAACTACGTTTCCCTCGTTGTCTGAATATGTGATAGACTGGTTGACCAACTTGGTACCAGGCTGTTGGCTCACATGTCGAACGAAAAAATCCAGAGATGCGCTCTGGCTGGATGATACCCCTAACTGTGCAATATTCCACCGCAGAGAGTGGGCGTCCAGCATAGTGGCAGACCCCAGTGTAGGCGACAAAATGCTGGTAATAACAAAGTCTGGGTTCACCACTTCATTGATCGTAATGTCCGTAGCACCCGGCTTTGAGATGTTGGCAGCCAGTTCCGCAAAGAGGTTTTCCAAATCCGCAGCATTGGGTGTCACTGCTACATGGGAGGCATCTGGATCAGTTGCCCAGTCATCTAATGCGCTGACATCTAAACCATCAGAACCAATCAGTCCGATACAATAAATGGTAATCCCCTGTGCTCTGGCTGCAGCTGCAACGGGAGCAGGTGGGGCACCTGTAGTGGTATTCCCATCCGTAAACATCACGATCACTTTCGCGTTGCCCGAGGCAGGGTCAAACAACTGGGTTGCTTTTGTAAATGCGTCAGCGTGATTTGTGCTGCCACCGGCATCCAAGCTATCTACAGCGGATTTCAGTGCATCCACAGAGGTAATGAGTTGTGTATCCGCTGTGGCAGTGCTGGAAAAGCTGACAATACCCATTCGGCTTCCTGAACCGATTTCGCAATCTTTGCTGCTGTCGGTAGCCTCATCGATCAGATCGATAAACGTTTTTGCTCCTAATTTCATATCCGTGAAAGGGGCGCCAATCATGCTGCCGGATCGATCTAAGACCAAGACAATATCGGTGGGATTTGTGACGATATCAGGTGCCGCAGTGAGTGCAAGCGTCACGCGCAATGTGCCATCACAAGGAATGCGATCCACATTGATTACTTTGTTGGAATTTGTAACACCCATCTTGTGTTACCTCCTTCTGGGAGAGAGCCCCATTTCATACTATGAGAATATAGATGAGACGGTTCCTGATCCTACCAAAAAACCATGATGTTCTGGCAACAACCATGTCCTCCTTGATGTCAATGGCGAAAGGTCCACCACCAAAAAGAAGATCACCCCATGGCCAATCGAAATCGAGAAATCCTCGTTGAACGAAAGACTTGCCTCGCGGCAGGTTATCCGTCTGCGTCAATTTGTGCCCTCGAGGTATGGGGAGCAGGGGCCAGAGCGACACACGGCGACGGGAGACGATCCAGAAGGAGTTTGTAAAACACCATATCCTCCAGAGCCCGCCGCACAGGAGGAGGGTGGCACCTTACACTTCCAGACCAAGTTCTTCCCCAGAGAACGTGCAGGAAAATTCTTGCAGGGCTTTAAAAGCCATATAGAACCACATGTTCAAAAAAACTGGCGGCCAACCGGAATCTCCGGTTGGCCGCCGTGTGTTTGATATCCTTTGTGTGGAAGAGCGATCGCTCCGCTTAGCGCTTCTGCTGGGAGCACTGATAGGCCTCATCCAGCCAGTTCAGCAGCTGCCGGTCTATCTCCTCCTCTTTGGTGAGCAATATATGGTGAGTCCAGCGGTTGGGATAGGGCTCCACCGTCACCGCAATGCGCGGGTGGTACAGACGGCGGAATAACCCGAATGTCACCAGCAGGCACGTGTCTGGCCAATCTTTTTTTCTTCGGATGGGCAGCGATGCCGCTGCAAACAAGTGCCGTCCGTAGAAGCTGATTTGGCTTTTCTGCACCTTAACCGAGGCCTGGGGGAAGGCTTGGTCCAACTGGTCAAACAGTCTCTGATACAGCGCCAATTCCACCGGTTTCCCGTCAAAAAACCGGAGAAGATCCCCTTCATAAAACTCCGGCGTATTCATCCCAAACGCCCCCTCCCTCTGATAGATTACAATCTCTCTCCCGGCTCCTCATTCCGTTTCCCCAGACAAGAACGGACGGCCCGAATTCGGCTTACCGGTATATCTCCCCTTTTGTCGCCTATGCGATGGGAGGCAGTCCAAGTTTCTCAGACAGCGCGTTGAGTTCCCCAATGGTCTTTTCCGACAGAGGAATTCCCTGGCGTTTACGGGTTTGATAGGTACGCCACTCAATTTCGCCCGGGAGAAATACTTCTTCCACCCCCTGCTTTAAGCGAACCTGCTTAAAGAGTGAGACGTATTCCGCAATTCTTGCCCGCTCTTCCTCCAGCGGCAGCAGACGTTGTAAGTCCACCGCCATGAAGAAGTGACTTACATTCCCTGGATGCTCTGCATCCTCCATCCGCTTTACTTCCCGGCAGAAAGCCCCTTGGCTCAGGACGGTACACAGCAGTTCCACCATGACGGTAATTCCCACGCCTTTGTAGCCGCCCACCGGCATCAGGAGCCCGTTTTGTGCCGCTGCCGGGTCGGTGGTTGGATTGCCGTCTTTGTCCATTGCCCAGCCCTGAGGCAGAGGCTTGCCTTCCCGCAGGCAGGTGCGGATTTTTCCATTCGCTACCACTGTATTGGCCATATCCAGCACGATTGGGAAGGTATCGCCAGGCAGTGCAATCGACCACGGATTGTTCCCTAATATGGCCTCTACCGAGCCCCAGGGCGCAATCCGCGGGGAAGCGCTGGTCATAGAGATGCCCAACATTCCCTGCTCGGCCCCCTGCATCGCATAATAGGCCGCCGTGCCATAGTGATTGGAGTGGCGTACCACCGCCATCCCCATCCCATGTTCTTTGGCTTTTTGGATGGCCTTTCCCATGCCGATACAGCCGCCGATGGGCCCAGGTTGGTTCCCGGCATCCACCACACAGGTGGTCTCCTCATCCTTTAAAATCTGTACCGGTTCTGGGGTCTGATGGAGCAGCCGGGCTATGTAGGCCGGCAGACGAATCAAACCATGGGTGTCTACCCCGCGCAGGTTGGAGTGGACCAGGCAGTCCACCACATAATCCCGGTTGGTCCCGGTAACCCCCGCCTTCTCCAGAGCCGCTCCTGCCCACTGTCTGGCCTGTTGTTCGGTTACAAGAATATTTGACATCACAATTCCCTCCTGCTCACTTAGTGCTTTCCTGCTCCATCTCCTGCTGCGCCTGATGGATGGCTTTCAAACCATTCTCATAAGCCGACATGAGCCAGCCCACTTCACTGCCATAGGTCAAAAATTTGACCCCACGGCCCATCCACTTTATGGCGCCCTCCAAGCTGTCTGTTAAAAGACCCGGAACTTTTCCGTTGCGCCGGGCCGCCTCATATACCTTCTCCACCAGGACAGTCACCCGGTCGTCCGTTCCCCGACCCGGCAGTCCCATATCCATGGCCAAGTCTCCGCGGCCAATGATGGCCACATCCACGCCGTCTATGGCCATAATCTCATCCGCCTGCTCCACCGCTGCAACACTCTCAAACTGTACCACGCAGGTTACCTCCCGGTCCGCCTGGATCATCGCCTCCTCCGTCATCTTTTGAAATCCGGATCCCAGACTCCGCGAGCCAAAGCCACGTGTTCCTCCGTTAAAATAACGAATGCTGTTGGCCACACGCCGCGCCTGATCCACGCTGTCAATGTGGGGGACAACCAGCCCCATGGCTCCGGCGTCCATCAGACGTCCATTTCCCTTTAAATCGTTGGGATCCGCAGGGCGCACCATCGGGTATACTCCGCACTCCCGAGCCAGCACACAGGTCTCAGAAAGTGTGGCCGGTGTTGCGCCGGAGTGTTCCCCATCAATGAGGACGTAGTCCAGTCCGCAGGCTCCCAAAATTTTGGCTAAAATCGGATCCTTGATGGCGTTTATCCAGGTGCCCACCACCAGTTCCCCGGAATGAAGCTTTTTCTGGAAAGCGCTGCTGGCCTCATGAGTGGAAAAATACATGTCGCTTCCTCCTCTTGTTCCTATTTTCCTTGGTCGTTGCCGCTGAATGTACCTCTATTATAGCTTTGACTTTGGAAATAGAAAATGTTAATCTATTGATTGTTACTATAAAAATTTTTTATTTCCAAAAGGAGGGGAGCCGTTCTATGGACAACCGGGACTGGGAGCTACTGTTGGCTCTGGCAGAGGAAAAAACCATGGCGAAGGCCGGCTCGCGGGTCTTTCTCTCCCAACCTGCCGTGGTCTACCGCCTGAATCAGATGGAAAAAGAATTTGGCGTGAAACTCTTCCTACGGAATAATCGGGGCATCCAATTCACCGGTGCAGGACAAAAACTCTATGCCCACGCCAGTGATATGATCCGTCAATCCAACCAGATTCATCAGGAAATCCAACTTTACGGCACAGGACTTACCGGCACCATCACCCTGGGCTCCAGCGGCACCTTTTTAAACGCGTTTCTTCCTGCGCAACTAAAGGCATTTAACCAACAGTTCCCTCTTGTCTCCGTGACTTTGATTTCCAAACGCAACGATGCCTTAGTGGAGATGCTCAACAGCGGACAACTCTCTGTGGCTGTGGTCCGGCTCACCCCACCCTGGAACGGGCCATGTTTCCACATTTACGACGATCCCTTGGTCCTGATCGCCGCACACCCATGTTCCCTCTCCGACTTGGCTGGAATGCCCTATATTCCATACGGAGGAGATAAGGAATTGGTGGGCACCATTGAGGACTGGGGACTGCGCACCTTCCACAGGCCCTTTGTCACCTTTGCAGATACCTCTCAGGTCACCGGCCCCCAAATCTGTATTCAGCTGGTAAAAGCTGGCCTGGGCTGGTCCGTGGTCCCTCTCAGCCGTACGCTCGCCGCAGACGGCCTTTATCGGCGCTCCATTCAGGACGAGTCCGGCCACATTATGACCCGCTCCACCAACCTCCTCTATACCAAAGAAATCTGCCAAACGGAAATCTATCATGCTTACATTACCCATTTCCAAACGTATTTTTCCAATTTTCCTTTTCCCTCTCCAGAGACGGTTCCGCCACTTTCTCTCTCGTCCCTCTGATTTCAACCATACTGGGAAAAGACGTTTGATCCGAAAAAAAGGGCCTGAACGAGAGATCGTTCAGACCCTTTTCCATTCCCTTGTGCTTTTTCCCAATCAACGGGGTACTTAAGCCTTCCACAGCCCGTGGAGATTGCAGTACTCATACACTGCAACCACCGTCTCGCCTTCCGCCAGGGCAAACACCGCCTCCGGCTCCTGACCAGGCTGCAGATACTTGATCTGGCTGCCTTGATTGGTCTCCAACGCGATCCACTGAATGAAATGCTCCGGCAGCATAGGATGGGCCACTGCACCCACCTTTACATGGACCAGGTTCCCCTTGGCATCCACCACAGGAACATGCTTCTCCTGCGCTGCATCCACAGTACCGGGCACCAACTCCGTCATCTTCTGCCCACAGCACATCACCGGCACCCCTGCCGCATGCACAAAAGTAATCAGATTGCCGCAATGATCACAGCGATAAAATTTCATAATAATAACTCCTCTCATTATTACTTTATGGTTCCATTATAGTATGCCCCTATTTCTCTGTCAAGAGTTCCTGCAAAAAGAATCTTTGTTTTTATCCTAAATTTGGTTTTTCCCTCTGGCCCCCTGGCGTGATCTGCCGCATAAATGGATGCTTTTTTGTCTCTTTCATCCACCAATGTTCTTTCCTGATTCCAGGCATGCCGCACGGTTTGCCTCTAAACAAACATCTTGACACAGTAGCGGTTTCGTGCTAAGATAATCAAGCACTTGCAGGTGTAGTTCAATGGCAGAATGTCAGCTTCCCAAGCTGAACACGAGGGTTCGATTCCCTTCACCTGCTCCATAGTAAATAGGCCCGGAAACCTTGTATTTTCAACGGTTTTCGGGCTTTTTTCTTTTCTCTGCAGAAAAATTGAACATGTCATTTTACCCCTTTTTTGCCGATTTGCTGGTGGGAAAGGTGGTGGGATAAACCAGGGGCTTTCCGCATGGGACGCCCCTTTTCCTATCCTTGTCCATACTGCCGTTCCAGCTGTGGCAGTTATCATTGTCGTAGTGGCCCTGGAGATACTCGCGCTCTGACGTGGCAGCAAGGCCCCAGTGAAAAAGGCAGTCTTCCTTCTCCGTCCCCCGGGGATAATGGCAGCCAACCGCTATCCCTAATGCTTCGGCATTATTATGAAGTTAACTTCATTTGCTCTTGACAATTTTCTATTTTCGCGATAACATGAAGCTAACTTCACAAGAAGTTTGCTTCATATTGCTGGGAGGGCGTGCATGAAAACAAAAGTAAAAGAATTGCGCACAGCGGCCAAAATGACACAGCAGCAATTAGCAGATCTCGTCCATGTTTCATCAAGGACAATTATCTCCATCGAGAAAGAACAATATAGCCCTTCCCTTATGCTGGCATATCGCATGGCAAACGTTTTTGGAGTGAGCGTTGAAGAGTTGTGTTGCTTACAAGAAAACAAAGAATTGGAGGATATGCAATATGAAGATTTATAATAAAAAGTCCTTTGCAGAGGGCGCTTTTATGCTCGCACTGGGAACTTTGAATCTGGTACTACCTGTAATCAATCATACATTTGAAGGAAAGGATGCTATTTTGACTTTCGTTTTATATTTTTTGGGTGGCGGGTTCCTTTTCCGCAGTGTATCTCTCAAATGTGCCAGAGAAGATAAGTTGGATAAAATGGATGAGCGAAATCAGCTGATTGAATGGAAATCACAGAGCAAATCATTTCGTCTCACACAAGCGGCCTCCTTTTTGTTGATGCTGGGACTGTTCATTATGGGAAAACTATCGGGCTATGATCGGTTTATTACAATTGGAATCGGATTAGCCTTTGCATTCTCCATATCCATATTTGCCGAAATAGGTACTTACATGTACTATGAAGCCAAAAATTAGGAGGATAAAACGATGAAGCAGCCGCCAAAGAAAAGGCCGGTAAAAGACGAGCGCGATGAACACATCCAAACAAATGCAAGGAGTTATGCCCTGGAGTGGGTAACTGCCATCACGCAAATATTAACCATCATCTGTATCGTAAAAGGAAACCCTGCATGGAGAGGCACATTATCCATCCTGTGTTTTGGTGTCGCTTTTGCCCTCTTTTATAAATTTGAACAGTATCAAGCCAAGCCTTTTCGATGCTTCGGCGCCGTGTTCCTCATTGCCGGGATTGGCCTACTTATTTGGTTTGGGATGACTGCCTAAACGAAGGATTCCAAACTTCCATTCACGCAAAATGACTTTTTCGGAATTGTCATTCTCTATACGGCGACCTATCCGCACCAGGAAGGGGTATCGTAACCCGGATATGGAGGGCAGTGTCAAAAAAGTAGGTGGAAAGACAACTGAAATTTGGACTTTGCAAGGAATGCTCTACATCAAAATCAGAAAAACGCCCGCATGTTCGGGCTTAAAAGAGAGGAGAACTTCCCATGATTGATTTTAAAAACGCATCTTTCTTAAAGCTCAAGCCAGTTCCAGACCAACATTTCCTTCCCATGATTCAGCCCATGTTTATCCCGGGGGAAGAAGTCATTCAGTCGTTCCAATCCATCCGGGACGGTGTGGTTTTTACCACCAAGCGAATTTTTGCCATTAACGTCCAGGGGATTACAGGCAAGAAAAAAGATTTTTCCAGCTTACCATATAGCAAAATTCAAGCATTCTCTGTGGAGACGGCCGGCACAATTGATTTGGACAGCGAACTGGAACTCTGGTTCTCTGGATTGGGGATGGTCAAGTTTGAATTTACTTCAAATTGCAATGTTTCGGAAATTTGCCGCATGATTAGCGAAAAGGTCCTATAAAATGATCCTGTCCCAACGAAATCGTCCAATCGATACAGGAAAAGAGGCAGCGGCCATGGGCCGTCTGCCTCTATATTTTTGTTGTATACAGCGGAAGGGATTTATTTTATCCCCATAAAACCATCTGCTGCAGCAAAAGCTTCCCTTGCTGTAACTCGGAAGAAGCAATGTATCGGCTTCCAAGGCTGTCTTTCCAGGAGAAGACAAAAAAATCTGCACCGACCATGGTTGTCGGTGCAGATATGCTTACTCTTCTTTTCCCGCAGGCAGATCCAGACGCATCACATCGATATTTTCCGCAATGCTTTCAATAATCCCAGAGGACACATACTGCTTTGCCTGGCGAATTGCGTTTTTAATGGCATAGGCATCGGAAGAACCGTGGGCTTTAATCACCGGTTTGGAAATACCCACCAGAGCCGTTCCGCCCACTTCACTGGAACTCATCAACTTTTTCATCCGCTTCAGGCCGCCACTTACCAGCACCGCCGCCAGCTTGGTAAACAGGTTTTGCAGGAACACGCCCTTTAATTCCTTGACCAGATACAGCCCGGTTCCCTCCATGGTCTTCAGGAAGATATTCCCGGAGTAGCCGTCTGATACGATGACATCCACCGCACCTTCCACGGCCTCTCGCGCCTCTACGTTGCCCACAAAGTTAATGCGCCCAGCGGCCCCCGCCTCCTTTAACATGGGGTAGACGGTGGTTTGAAGGGATGTCCCCTTGGAGGGCTCCACCCCAATATTCAACAGCCCAACCTTCGGCTCCGGGCGGCCCAACACATGCTCGGCATAGTAAGAACCCATGTACGCAAACTGCAACAAATACTCCGGCGGACACTCCGCATTCGCCCCGCAGTCGATAAGAACTGCTCCGCCGCCCCCGGTGGGTACCACAGGAGCCAGAGCCGCCCGGCGGATGCCACGGATCCGCTTGACCACCAGGGTGGCACCGGACAGCAGCGCCCCGGTGGATCCCGCCGACACAAAGGCATCCCCGGCTCCGCTCTTTAGCAGGTTCAGCCCCACAGTCAGGGAGGAGTCTTTCTTCTCGCGGAACGCTGTGGCCGGATTGTCGCACATCTCCACCACCTCGCTGGCATGGGCAATCTCCACGCCGGCGGGCAGGTCGCGAATTCCATTTTCCTCCAGGACACGCAAAATCTCTTCCCCGCGGCCCACCAAAGTGATGCCCACTCCATACTCCTGGTTTGCCTGGATCGCCCCCATCACCGGGGCCTGAGGTGCATTGTCTCCACCCATTGCATCTACAATGATCTTCATCGGTTTCTCCTTCCAGTCATCTGCTTCAACTTAAATCCAGTTCACCCAATTTTTCCAGCGCCCGGCGGGAAAGTTCCGCGTTTTTATTTCGCTTTCCTTTCACCCGGTAGCCCAGCTGAGGAATTAAACCGAAATTCACATTCATCGGTTGAAAGTTTACCACACTTGGGTCACTGATGTAAAGGGCCAGCGCACCCATGGCGGTCTCCCTGGGGAAATTGATGGGAGGCTGCCCCGCCAACCGCCGGGCCAACTCCATTGCCGCCAGGCAGCCCGATGCGGTAGATTCCACATACCCTTCTACCCCGGTAATCTGCCCGGCGAACATCAGCCGTTCCTGCCCCCGCACCCGGTAATAGCGATCCAACAGGCGGGGGGAGTCCAAAAATGTATTGCGGTGCATCACACCGTAGCGCACATACTCCGCCTGTTTCAAGGCCGGGATCATGGAAAAGACCCGGCGCTGTTCCGGCCACTTTAAGTGGGTTTGGAATCCCACAATATTGTAAATGGACCCCTGGGCATTGTCCTTACGCAGTTGAACCACTGCAAAGGGTTCCTTCCCCGTTTTCGGGTCCTTTAACCCCACCGGTTTCAGCGGCCCATAACAGAGCGTATCTTGTCCCCGCCGGGCCATCACCTCCACCGGCATACAGCCCTCAAATACCCCTGCGTCCTCAAATCCATGGACCGGCGCTTCCTCCGCCGTGGTAAGGGCCTTCCAAAACGCCAGATATTCCTCCTGGGTAAGGGGACAGTTAATGTAGTCCGGCGTCCCCCGGTCATACCGGGAGGCAAACCAGGCGTGCTCCATATCCACACTCTCAAAGGTAATCAGCGGAGCCGCGGCATCAAAAAAGTTTAGGTATCGGCTGTCGGGAAACAAGCGGGCAATGGCTTGAGAGAGCGGCTCTGACGTCAAAGGGCCGGAGGCCAGAATTACCTCCCCCTGCTCTGGAATTTCGGTTACTTCTCCCTCTACCACCGTGATGTTGGGGTGGCTGCGCACCTTCTGGGTAATGGCAGCGGCAAAGGCCTGCCGGTCTACCGCCAACGCGCCTCCCGCCTCTACCCGGTGTTGGTCGGCACACGCTAAAATCAGGGAGTTGCACCGCCGCAGTTCCTCTTTCAGCAGCCCCACTGCATTTTCCAATTGGTCGGAACGCAGCGAGTTGGAACACACCAACTCCCCAAAATAGGGGCTATGGTGGGCCGGAGTCATTTTCTGGGGCTTCATCTCCCGCAGTTCCACCGCAATTCCCCGCTGGGCTAATTGCCAAGCCGCCTCGCTGCCGGCCAGCCCTGCGCCAATCACAATTACTGGTTGCATTGTCTTCTCCTTCTATTTTACACTACCGCCAAAAGGCCTGGGCTACTCCTTGTTTTTCCAGCGGTCGCGTCTCGTTATCCCTGGTTTTCTCCCTTTGCAGCCTTCGTTGCAGTGGATTTTTTTGCTGTGGTCTTTTTGGCAGCCGTCTTTTTAGCAGCCGTCTTTTTGGCAGCGGTGGCGCCTTTTTGAGCCGCTGTCGTTTTCTTTGCCGCAGCCGTCTTTTTGGTCGCCGTCGCCTTTTTCCCGGCAGAGACCTTCTTCGAGGCTGCTTTTTTCCCTGGGGCGGGCGTTTGATCTGCCTGCGGTGCCTCAGCCGACTCCAGGTTTGTCTCCGCCTGGTCCTCTTGAGCCCCTTCTGCCTCTCCGCCCTCAGCGGGCCGCTTCACCCACCCGCCGCGCTTCTCTTCCGGGGTGAAATTCGAGCAGGCCTCGTTGATGCAAAATGGCTTTTTCGCACCCCGACCCGCTTTTTTAAACATAGTCTGACCGCAGACGGGGCAGTTGTCCTTTACCGGCACATCCCAGGTCATAAAGTCGCAGCGCTTGCTCTCATCTTTGTGGTTGAGGTGTTCACAGCAGTAATAGGTGTACTGTTTCCCGGTTTTTTTGCTCTTTCCGGTGCGCTTTAACAGCCGCCCACCGCACTTTGGGCACTTCCCGGGCATCTCCACCACCAGGGGCATGGTAAAGTCGCATTCCGGCCAGCCGGGGCAGGCCAAAAACCGCCCGAATCGGCCCGACTTAATCACCAGATTGCGTCCGCACTGAGGACAAACCTCCTCTGACACCTCATCCGGGACCTTGATTCGCTCCCCGTCCAACTCCTCCTCGGCTTTTTTCAGTTCTGCATCAAAGGAGCCGTAAAAGTCCTCCAGCACCTGCTTCCAGTTGGTACTTCCCTCTTCCACCTGGTCCAGCTGCTCCTCCATCTGGGCAGTAAATGCCGGGTCCACAATATCCTGAAATTTATCCTTCATCAACCCGGTCACCACTTCTCCCAGGGGAGTGGGCCGCAGCGCTTTGCCCTCCTTCACCACATATTCCCGGTTGAGAATGGTGGAAATGGTTGGGGCATAGGTAGACGGGCGTCCGATGCCCTTCTCCTCCAGCGCTCGAATCAAGCTGGCCTCCGAGTAACGGGCGGGGGGTTGGGTAAAGTGCTGGTCCTCCTTCAGTTCCTTGCTCTCCAGCTGCTCGCCCTCCTTCAAGTCAGGCAGAGGCGAACTGCGCTCCTCCTCTTCCTCGTCCTTTCCCTCTTCATACACCGCGGTAAATCCAGAAAATTTGAGGGAAGAGTGGCTGGCTCGGAAGGTGTAGCCGCTATTCTCCACTTCAATGGATAAGCTGTCGTAAACGGCGTTTGCCATTTGGCAGGCCAAAAAGCGGCTCCAAATCAGCTTATACAACCGATACTGTTCCCCCGTCAGATCTTTCTTGATCTCATCCGGCACCAGATTCACATCGGAAGGCCGGATGGCTTCGTGGGCATCCTGGGCATTCCCCTTGGTTTTAAAGTGCCGGGTCTGGGCGGGATAATATTCCGGTCCATAGCGGCGTTGAATAAACCCTTTGGCTGCTGCCAGCGCCTCCTCCGAAAGCCGCAGCGAGTCGGTACGCATGTAGGTAATCAAGCCCACTGTCCCTTCCCCAGAGATATCGATTCCCTCATAGAGTTGTTGGGCAATGGACATGGTACGGGCCGGCGCCATATTCAGCTTTCGAGAGGCCTCCTGCTGCAGGGTGGAGGTGGTAAATGGAGGGGCCGGCGTACGATTTTTTTCCTGCCGCTTGACCTTGGACACCGTATACTTCCCCTGGGCCACCGCCGCGGCAATGGCGTCCGCCTGCTCCTTGGTGGCCAGTTCCATCTTCTTCTCTCGGCCATAAAATTGCGCCTTAAAGGTCCCTACATTGGGAGCAACCCGCGCCAAATCTGCCTCCAAAGTCCAATACTCCTGAGGCTGAAAAGCCCGGATCTCCTCCTCTCGCTCCACTACCAGCCGGGTTGCCACCGACTGCACACGTCCTGCCGACAGTCCCCGGCGGATTTTCCGCCACAGCAGCGGGGAGAGTTGGTAACCCACAATGCGGTCCAGAATGCGCCGGGCCTGCTGTGCATTGACCAAATTCTGGTCAATGGCCCGGGGCGCGGCGATGGACTGATTGACCACATTTTTAGTAATCTCGTTAAAGGTCACCCGGTAGGTCTTGTCGTCCGGGATATCCAGCAGTTCCTTCAGATGCCAGGAAATGGCCTCCCCCTCACGGTCCGGGTCGGTGGCCAGATACACTTTTCCGCTCTTTTTGGCTGCTTTCTTCAGGTCGCTGATGATGTCTTCCTTCCCTTTAATGGGCTGATAGTTGGGTAAAAAGCCCTTTTCCAGATCCACCCCAATCTTGCTTTTGGGCAGATCCCGGACATGTCCCATAGACGCTTTTACTTCATACCCCGGTCCAAGGTATTTCCCAATGGTCTTTGCCTTGGACGGGGATTCTACAATGACCAAGTCTGTTTTCTTTGCCACGTTCCAATAACCTCCTCGCCGGCAGAGAGCAGGGCAATCCCCCACGCTCTTTTCGCTCCTTCCCGCCGCTCTGGTGGAATCCTTTCCAATTTTCAGCGGAACGATACCAGCTTTGACATATCATATTGTATCCGTTTCCGGTCTTATTTGCCTCACTCTTCCAGTTCTACCAGGGAGAAAAACCTTCCCCCAGCCTGCTCCTCCACTGCCTGCTGAACCTGGAGCATCGTCAGGGCAGTCAGCACACGGCGGGTGGGAATCTGCGTCTGCTCCACCAGCTGATCGGCTGTGCGTGCACCTGCGTGCAGCTGGGCCAAAAGTGCCAACTCGTCATCGGTAAAGCGGGCGGTCTGCTCCTTTCGGGGAATCCAGGTACGGCCCGTATCTCGGGACGGTTGCTTCTCCTCCACTGCCGGAGTCTTGGCGTGCTGTGCCTCCGGCTCTCTTTCCAGCCGAGCCTTAGCCGTCTCCGGGGGCAGGGGGCGGGCGGCGGCTAATTTTGCTGGAAAGTGATTCCGGTATTCTTCCAAAATATCCTGTCCAGACCGCACCAGCTTTCCGCCCAGTTGGATCAAGCGGTTGGGGCCCTCGCTCATGGGTGCATCCAGCGGGCCCGGAACCGCAAACACATCCCGGTCCTGCTCCAAGGCGTGGTGTACCGTACTCATAGTCCCACCAAAAGGTCGGCACTCCACCGCCAACACTCCCAGCGCCAAGCCGCTGAGGATCCGGTTGCGCCGCGGGAAATGGTAGCCCTGATGGGGTGTCCCAGGCGGATATTCCGAAAGAAGTGCACCAACTGCTGCCACATCTTCATACAAATACCGGTGCTGGACGGGAAAAACCTGGTCAATTCCACCCGCCAAAACGCACCCCACCGGTCCGCCCGCTTTCAGTGCTCCCTGAACGGCGCAGGCGTCGATCCCCTCCGCAATACCGGACAGAACCAGCGCACCTGCTGTCGTCAGTTCCAGCGCAAAGTGCTCCGCCCACTTCTCTCCGTATGCGGTAGGGGTTCGCGTACCCACCACAGCCACAGCTGCCTCCTCGTCAAAGTGAAACAGCTTGCCTTTCCGGTACATCACCGCAGGCGGGTCCGGAATTTGCTTAAGCCGGTTGGGATAGTGGGCATCCTGATAGGTCAGAATTTGTACGTCCAGACGCTGACACTCCCCTAAAATCTCCTCTGCCCGGTCCAGGTTCTTGTCCAACAGTCCCTGTCGGGCCGACGGCCGGATGGGAAGCATCCTCACCGCCTCTTCGTCGGCGTAGTACGCCCGCTCCGGCGTCTCAAAATACTCCAGCGTCTGTAGCGCGGCGACGGAGTCCATTCCCCGCCGCGTGGTAAGCCAAATCCAGTATTTTAACGCCGACAAGGTTTTGCACCTCTTTTCCGGAAGTTTTTCTTTACAATCCCGCCACTCCACGATATGGTTATGATAATGGAATCTGTCGCGTTCAATTCTGCCCGGGAGGACTGATTGGATGAAACGTCTGCACTACGCCTGGTTCGTCTGTCTGGGGGGCGCAATGGCTCTGTTTTGTACCATTGGGCTGGGCATCAACCTCTTCTCCGTATTCCAGCCGGAACTGATCCGTCTCAACGGCTTTTCCAATGCCCAGGGTTCCTGGATCACCACCACACGCAGCCTATTTACACTGGCTTCCCTCTTCACCGTCAATCAGCTGTGCGCACGGTTTGGACTGCGTCTGGTCATGACCCTGGGAACTGTACTGGTGGGGCTGTCCTGTCTTTGTTTTGGAGCGGCCAACTCCTTCCCCTTCTACTGCCTGGCCGCCGCCCTCACAGGGATTGGATACTGTTATGGCGGCATGGTTCCCCTCTCCCTGGCCATCGGCCATTGGTTTCGGGACCGGCAGGGGCTGGCCCTTGGGCTGGCCGCCGCCGGAAGCGGTATCTCTACCATTCTCGCCCCCGGCCTGCTCACCGGCCTGATGAACCGCTTTGGCTTGGCCGCCGCCTTCTGGGTAGAGGGGGCATTTATTCTGGCGGTTAGTGTTTTGGTCTGGCTTCTGGTTCGGGACAACCCACGCGCCATGGCCATGTACCCCTACTCTCTGGGTGGGATGGAACAACCTCGCCCCATTTTCCGGCCTCAGGCTCCCGCACCAACCTCTGCTCAGCGGCTGGGTCTGCTGCTGGCCACCCTGCTTGTTGGCGGCATGGGCGGCCCCGGTTTCTCCCATCTGATGGTTCTTTATACCTCAGAAGGATACAGCAGCGCGATGGTTGCCTTTCTCATGTCTTACCTTGGTGCTGTCATCAGCTTGGGAAAAATTCTCTGCGGCTATGTGTATGATCGCCTGGGCGGACGGCTGGGGAACTGGTACATTTTTGGCGTTTCCCTGTTGGGGTTATTGCTGTGCTCCCTGGCGCCCTTAGGCGGCATGGTCCTGCCACTTTTGGCTGTTACCCTCTTCGGTTTAGGACTGCCCATCTCCGCCGTGTCCCCTGCGCGCTGGGCCTCAGATCTCTTTCCCAGCACGGGGTATGAGCCGGCTGTTCGCTCACTCACCGTGGCCTATACGGTGGGCATGCTGGTTTTTGGCCCAGTCCCCGGCGCTCTGGCGGACTGGCTGGGGAGTTATGTCCCCGCCTACCTCCTGTTCGCCCTGCTACTGGTGGCCGCCGCCCTCATCCTCCAGGGCATCTACCGTGCCCAAAGGGTTGGCGGTCCCCCCGCATCTCTCAACGCCCCATCTCCCACAGCACCACCGCAGCCGCCGATGCCGCGTTGAGCGACTCACAACGCGCCCGCATGGGGATTTTCAGTGTCCGCTGGCTCAACTCCAGCAACGGTTGCGACACGCCCTTGCCCTCGCTTCCAATGACCACAGCGGACCGACTCAGGTCCGCTTGTTTGATATCCACCGTATCCGCTCGCAGGGCAGTGGCATACAGGGGCAGGTGGGAGCGCTCCAGCAATTCAGCCAACGCCCCCTCCTCCACTTCGTACACCGGCAGTCGGAAACAGGCACCCATGGTAGCCCGCACCGTTTTGGGAGAGAAAGGGTCGGCACAGCGATGTACCAACAACAAGCCGTCCGCCCCTAACGCATCGGCACTTCGCCAGATGGTTCCCACATTTCCAGGGTCCTGAAGGCCATCCAAAATCAGATACCGCTCCCCCTCCAGGCGGACAGGAGGGGTGAGATCGGGCTGGTGCGCCAAAAACAGCGCCCCCTGGGGGCTGTCCATAGGAGAGATGGATTGCATCACATCCTCCGGCACCTCCACCACCCGGACGTTGTCCGGCAAGGCTGGAACGTCCTCCCCCTGGGTAAGTACTACGGTCTGGAGCGGAGCCTGCCAGCGCAACGCCTCTTCCAACAATTTTCGTCCATCCCCTAAGTACAGCTTCTCCGCTCTGCGCTGGGCACGGCTGCCGGAGAGTTTGCGAATTTGACTTATCAAGGGGTTTTTCCGACTGGTAATCCGTTCCACCGTCACAGATTGTCCATCCTCTCAATGTCCTGGTTGGTGCCCAGCACCACCAGGACGTCTTTTGTCTGCAGCCGGTAGTCCCCGCCCGGGGAGACCTGCATGGCCTGGTTTTCTCCCCGTATGGCCACCACATTCAGGTGGTACTTGGCCCGGATATTCAATTCCTGAATGGACTTGCCACTCCACTGTACCGGGCAGCGTCGCTCCACCACGGAATAATCTTCTGACAACTCAATAAAGTTTAAAAGATCCACATTGGACAGGTTTCGCGCCAGCCGCAGTGCCATCTCCTGCTCCGGAAAGACCACTTGATCGGCCCCAATTTTCTCCAGAACTTTACGGTGCACTGCACTGTTGGCTTTGCTCACCACCCGGGGGACCCCCATCTCTTTCAGATTTAGGGTAATCAGAGCACTGTCCCCCACATCGGCGGATGCCGCCACCACCGCGCAATCAAAATTCCGCGCTCCCAACATCCGCAGCACCTCCGGGTCCCGTGCATCCCCTGCCACGGCCCGGGTTACCAAATCGCTGGCCGCCTGCACCCGATCGTCTCGAAGATCCAGCGCCAACACCTCATTGCCTCGGGCACACAATTCTACCGCCAGAGCAAACCCAAAGCGGCCCAACCCTATGACCAAAAAGTTTTTCATTTCTCTTGCTCCTTCTCTTCAGGCCCTACTGGTTTTCTGCTTAGCCAATCATCACATCTACCGTTGGATACCGTAAGCTGCTGCTGCGCCGCATCAAAAACGCCATAGAGAATGACAGCAGGCCAACGCGCCCCAGATACATAAACAAAATCAGAATTAGAGAACTCGCGCCTCCAAGTTCCGGTGTCGCGCCCATGGACAGCCCCACGGTCCCCAACGCCGAAGCGATCTCATACCCTGCAGTGAGAAACGGCAGATCGTCCAACAGAGACAGCGCCATGGAGCCGCTCACAAACAGCAACAGCACGGCAAGCGTCAAAGTCATAGCGTCCAAGACCCGCCGCTGTGGGATCGTTCGTCCTCGAAACACCACTTGTTCTCGTCCTCGCAGACTCTCCCACAACGTCAGCAGCAAAACGCCCATGGTCACCGTCTTAATGCCTCCCGCTGTGGAACCGGAAGAGCCGCCCACCATCATAAACAGTGTGCACAGCACAGCCATGCTGTCAGTGAGTCCCGCTTGGTCCAGTGTGGCATACCCAGCTGTGCGCAATGTCACAGACTGAAATAGGGCGTTGAGCACCTTTTCCCAGGGCTCCATTCCGCCCAGGGTGGCGGGGTTATCCCACTCCATCCATAGGCAGCACAGCCATCCCAGAACAATCAATCCACCTGTAATCGCCAGCACCAACTTGGTATAAAGAGACAGCCCGCGCCAGGTCCGATGATTCAGCCAGTCCTCCCACACAAAAAAACCAATTCCTCCAACCACGATCAGTCCCATGATGGTAAGTAAAATCACCGGATCTCGCTGGAAACCGGCCAAGCTGGAATATGCCCCGGTATATTCCCCCATCAGGTCAAATCCGCCGTTACAAAAGGCAGATACGCTGTGGAAGATGGAAAACCATATCCCTTTCCCCCAGCCAAAGAGCGGGATAAACCGAGTGGCCAAAAGCAGTGCTCCAATCCCTTCCACCAAGAATGTGCCAATCAGGGCGTGACGAACCACCCGTACCACTCCTGCGGTATTGGATAAATTAAATGCGGAGGCCATCACCATCCGCTGGGACAGACCGATGCGCCGCCGCAGGGCCAGCCAGATCAGGGTCAGCAGTGAGATAAATCCTAACCCACCCAGCTGAAGCAGCAGCAAAATTACCAACTGCCCGAAAAACGACCAGTGCAAAAACGTATCCACTTGAACCAATCCAGTCACGCAGGTGGCCGAAGTTGCCGTAAAAAGGCAGACCAGCCAGGAAGTCACTTGGCCATCCCGGGTAGAGACCGGCAGGTGCAGAAGAAACGCACCCAGTAAAATCACACACGCAAATCCCAACACAACCAGGCGGGTGGGATTCAACCTTTTTCCCTTCCCAACCCATGAAACAATCTTCAAGGTCTCGCCTCGCTCCCTTTTTTCGTGGGAAATTTTACAGTCCCTCAACGCGCAGAAAGGCATACCGATGCGTCTGTGCATCGGTATGCCATTTCCTTGTTAATCTAGTGGCTTCATGGTGGGGAAACAAAAAGAGCTTTCATATTTTCGTTCCAAAACGCCTTAAACCTTACCATTCCGTCATATCTCTTTTTTAGCATTTCCCATATTGAATTATAATTTACCATGATGTATCGGCTTAATGGAGA
>JBMNQA010000012.1:0-62333 GCA_050943895.1 Lawsonibacter sp. | reverse complement strand
GTCAAATGCTGATGCTTTGGCTGCAAAGCTTAAAGCAAAAGGTTTTGATACTTACATGGTCAAGGTTGGCAATCTGTACAAAGTTCAGGTTGGTGCATTCGGTGTCAAAGCAAATGCTGATGCTATGATGCAGAAACTGAAAGCAGCAGGTTTTGATGCCTTCATCACAACAGAAAGCGGAACAGCGGTTGCAATTGAAGCACCAAAGCCTGTTGCAGAAATCAAGGTTGGCAGCAAGGTCATGGTGAAATCAGGTGCAAAGACATACACTGGTGGAAGCTTATCTTCCTTTGTTTACAAAACAGTGTATGATGTCATTCAGATAAATGGTGACAGGGTTGTAATTGGTCTTGGAAAAGCAGTCACTGCTGCGGTCAATAAAAGTGACCTTATCCTGCAATAATCTTGTTACTATCCTGTTACTAACCACCATGGTTGAACCCTTCCTGGTGAGTTCAAAAAGTTCATAAAACCGCATAAATACTGTGTTTTCAATGCTTGTAAAATGAACAAATTCATGATATAATATATGCTGTATTGTTGTGGGTACGGAATTCGTGCCTTTGACAGAGATACTATCAAGATTGAGAGGAGTCCCCCTATGAACCCCAACTATGATGTTGTTATCCTAGGCTGCGGCGAAGCGGGTATTTTTGCCGCTTATGAACTGGCCCGGCTCCGCCCGGATCTAACGGTTTTGGCCTTGGATCAGGGGCAGGACATCTATCACCGCAGCTGCCCCATCGTGGCGGGCAAAGTAAAGGAGTGCATCCATTGCCCCGTGTGCCATACCATGTGTGGATTTGGTGGCGCCGGTGCCTTTTCCGACGGGAAATTTAACTTCACCACTGAATTTGGCGGCTGGCTTACCGATTTTATGGAACCTGGAAAAGTGATGGAATTAATTGACTATGTAGATTCCATCAATGTAGACCACGGTGCCACCACCCAATGCTTTTCTACCACCACACCAGAAGCGAAGGCTTTGGAACGCCGCGCCTTGGCATTTGACCTACACCTGCTCCAAGCCCGGTGCAAACACTTGGGGACAGAAAACAACCTGCGCATCCTCACCAATATCTATGAGGGGCTCAAAGATAAGCTGGAGTTTGCCTTCAATACGGAGGTCACCGCCATTGCACAGGCCGACGGAGGTTACCGTTTGTCCCTGGCCAAGGGTGGAGAAGTATCCTGCCGCTGCTTACTCGCCGCCCCTGGCCGTTCAGGTGCAGAATGGTTTTCCAATCAGTGCAAAGCTCTGGGGCTGGAATTGATCAACAATCAGGTAGACATCGGCGTTCGCGTTGAATTGCCCGCCACTGTTTTTGAGCACATTACCGACGTGGTCTATGAGTCCAAGCTGGTCTATCGCACCAAGCAGTACGGCGACCAGGTGCGCACTTTCTGCATGAATCCCTATGGCCATGTAGTGGCGGAAAATGTAGAGGGAATCAACACCGTCAACGGACACTCCTATGCCGACCCTAAACTGCGCAGCGAAAACACCAACTTTGCTCTTCTGGTGTCCAATCGCTTTACCAAACCATTCAACGAACCCTACCGTTACGGCAAGCATGTAGCTTCACTCAGCAATATGTTGGCAGGCGGGGTTCTCGTTCAGCGCTTCGGCGACCTGGTAGGCGGTCGCCGCACCAATGAGCACCGGATGAGTAAGTCTTTTGTTCGTCCCACCTTGACGGCGGCCGTTCCCGGAGACCTCTCACTGGCCCTTCCCAAGCGTCAACTGGATAACATCATCGAAATGATCTATCAGCTGGATAAAATTGCTCCCGGCACCGCTAATTATGACACTCTCCTTTACGGAGCAGAAGTGAAGTTCTATTCCGCCCGGCTACAGTTGACCAGCGATTTAGAGACTGCTTTACCCGGCTTCTTTGCCGCTGGTGATGGAGCAGGAGTCACGCGCGGTCTTGCCCAAGCTGGCGCCTCTGGCGTTCAGGCTGCCCGTGCAATCTGTCAACGTCTGACGAAATAACTCAGCTTTCGTTGCGCCGCCTGTCTGTTTCTCCAGTCGGGCGGCGCCGCTGCGTTTGCAGGCACGCAATGCATTCTGCCCGTCACACGCTATTATGCCCATGCATTTTTTGTCACCCATTATACAACCGGGTACATGGTTGCTTTTTTTATTCTCCTAATCTCTTTTTCCCTTTTCCCAACGGTTATCCACATTTTCCACAGGTTTTTCCACACAGTGTTATGTTTACCCCTTCAGAATCTCTATGCACTGTTTCGTTTCCATAATCTTTGTCAAGAGGTTAATTTCGCCGAATTGATTTTCCCCTTTTTTTGCAGGATTTTTTTCGCACTCTGTCGAACCAGCATGAAATTTTTTACAGGAGGATTTTTCTGCCATGGAACACGATACCATTGCCGCCATTTCTACTCCCGCCGGGCCTGGCGCGATTGGAATTCTGCGCGTTTCCGGTCCGTCGGCCCTCTCTGTGGCAACCACCTGTTTTCGTCCCTTAGGGCATAGGAAACTGCTGGAATGTTCTCCCCGCACTCTAGTTTATGGGTGCCTATTGGATCGGGATGGCGGTTGCATTGACCAAGTTCTCTGCACCTACAGCCGTGCCCCTGCCAGTTACACTGGTGAGGACACAGCTGAATTCCATTGTCATGGCTCTCCAACCGTACTGGCTCTCGGGCTGGAATCTTTATTCGCCGCCGGAGCACGGCAGGCTGGCCCAGGCGAATTCACACGTCGCGCTTTTCTCAACGGCAAGCTTGATTTGGCCCAGGCAGAAGCAGTTGGAGATCTGTTGGAAGCCACCAGCCGCGAGGGGGCACGGCATGCAGCCGGACGACTGGCTGGGGCTCTGTCAAGGAAGTTGGAGTCTATCTATTCCGCTCTCACCGACGTGATGGCCCATTTTCATGCCGTGTTGGACTACCCTGACGAAGATATTGATCCATTTCGGCTGGAGGAGTTGGATCAGATACTGGCTCGCCAAGAGGAGTTGCTAGGGGCATTGGTAGCCTCGGGGCAGCGGGGCACATTGTTGTCTCAGGGGCTCAGCTGCCCTATTTTGGGCCGGCCCAATGCCGGAAAATCTTCCCTGCTTAACGCCCTGGTTGGCTACAATCGCTCCATTGTCACCGATATCCCCGGCACCACCCGGGACACTGTGGAGGTGCAGATCCAGATAGATGGCCTTCCGGTACGCCTGATTGATACCGCAGGGGTACGCGAGAGTGCCGATCCCATTGAACAACTGGGGGTCGCCCGCAGCCGACAAGCTCTGGAAGAGGCAAACTTTATTCTGCTGGTGTGGGACAGCAGCCTGCCTTTTGGAGCGGCTGAGCGGCAGCTATTGGAGGAATGCCTTTCTTTGACCGACACAATTTTAGTGGAAAACAAATCCGATCTCTCACCACTTCCATTGCCTGACCTGGGACTAACAAAATTGCAACAGGCACGGCTGACCAGGGTATCCATAAGCGCGCAAACCGGAGCAGGTCTGGACCATCTGGAGGAGGCCATGACCACTTTGGCACGGACCTACTTTCCCAAAGCGCAGGAGGCGGGCTATGGAATTCTTTTGTCCAACCAACGTCAAATCCAGGCAGCGCAACGAGCAATGCAGTCGGTAACCCGATCCCGCCAGGCTCTGAAAGACGGCGTCACCCCAGATGCTCTGCTCACGGATGTAGAGATGGCACTGGAAGCATTGGGAGAACTGACCGGGAAATCGGTGCGAGCCGATATCACCGACCGAATTTTTCAGCGCTTTTGCGTGGGAAAATAGGAAAAAATGCACCGGAGGTCCGCCTAAGGCGGGCCTCCGTTTTTTTACCACAACTCCGCTACTTCCGTTCCGGTATAGTACCAGGTTAAGATAGCCGTAAAATCGTTCCCTTCCTTTGCCATCGCGTTGGCCCCATATTGACTCATACCCACACCGTGGCCATACCCGGTGACATCGAAAGTGAAAGCCTCTCCATCCCAGGCCACAGTAAAGGTTGCCGAACGCAGAGAAAACAACGTGCGCACCTGGCTTCCAGTCAGTGTAACCCCTCCCACAGGGATAGAGGACACCAACCCCTCCCCGCTATAAACAGCCTCGCCAAACCACTGTCCGGGATCTCCAGACAAGTCTGCGCCGGGGTATGCCTCCAGAACCGCCTGTTTTACTTGCTCTGACGAAAGCACTACCTGGGAGTGGTAATTGGGAACCTCTTCCCCTTCAGGACTGTCTACACTTTGTAAGTAATCCACATGGTTCCCCCAAACCTCCACAGCATCTACCGTTTTCCCAGCTGCAGAGGAAAAAAACAGAGCCTGGATAGGCTGTCCCTGGTACAAAATCCCTAAGCCATCGGTCTCCTCTACCGCTTGTTGAATTTTTTGGGTATATTCCCCTGCGTTAAGTCCCCACCGAGCCTCTGCATCACTTTTTGCAATATAGGCCTGGCAGCAAGTGCTGTCCGCACAGATATCTGCCCCAGGGTGCTTTTCTGTAGAAGCTTGTTGCCGAATGACGGTATAGGTTCGGGCAGCGCAGGCCTGTGCCTTAAGCGCTTCAGGCTCAAAGGAAGCCGGCATCTCGGCCGCCACTACCCCCCATAAATATTCTTCCATCGTCAGCTGGGTCACGGTGCCATCGTCTTGAAGCAGTCGAACAGCCCGTCCCCGATCTTTGGATGCCATGGTCTGAACCGTCCGGTCAATGGGTAACTTGGCCTGGGTGCTAGAAGATTCACCACCGGATTGGGCTAAAGGTTGCTCCGGGAGCGTAGCGGCAGGAAGCAAAAACACTAGGACCGTTAGTGCCAGTGCGCAGGCCGCAATTTGTCGGCTTCCTAATACCCCGAAAAACTCCACCTTTGTCCTGCGCAGCCGCATATATCTCGCCCCCTCCTTCGATGCCTCAGTGTATGCGCGAGGAGGGGACTATATGATAATTTTTAATGTGAGCACTTATAAATTTAGCTGCTTTACCGCATGTTCCAACTGTGTCACCGAGCGGTGTAGGGCATTTCGTTCCTCTTGATTCAAGGAAATCTCCAAAACTTCTTCTACCCCTCCGCGACCTACCACAGCAGGTACGCTCAGCGCTAGGCTATCCAGGCCATACTCGCCATCCAACACCGCAGAGACTGGCAGCACACCATGTTCATCTCGCACGATACTCTGGGCAATCCGCCCCACGGCCATAGCAATGCCATAACAGGTGGCCCCCTTCCGACGGATAATCTCATAGGCACTATCTCGAACCTGGCAATAAATTTCTTCGAATTCCTCCCGCTTCAGGTTCCCACCTCTCAGCCGGCAAAAGTTTTCTAAATCCACACCGGATACATTGGCTCCGCTCCAAACGGCCAATTCGCTGTCACCATGTTCACCCACCACAAAGGCATGGACATTCCGGCTATCTACCCCAAGCTTTTCTCCCAACAGCTGTTTGAGCCGTCCAGTATCCAACACAGTACCGGAGCCAAATACCCGGCTGCGCGGGTATCCAGAAAGTTTCCAGGCCGCATAAGTGAGGACATCCACCGGATTTGCCACCAACAAAAGAATTCCTTGAAAATCCCGGGCGGTGATCTGCTCCAAAATTCTTTTCAAAATCGAAATATTTTTTCCAATCAAATCCAAACGAGTCTCTCCTGGTTTTTGGTTGGCCCCCGCCGTGATCACCACCAAAGCGCAGTCTGCAATATCATCATAAGTGCCCGCTGTAATTTCCATAGGGGCAGCATAAGGCAAACCATCGCTGAGATCCATTGCCTCTCCTTCCGCTTTCTCCCGATTCACGTCCAGCAGAACTAATTTGGAAAACAAACCCTGCTGCAAAAAACGGAAGGCGATGGATGCCCCCACGCTTCCACATCCCACAATTGCAGCCTTTCCCGGATCCATTGCCATTTTACTTTTCCTCCTTTTTGACGGCGAATCTGTCCCTTCTCCTCCTCAGTGTTGGTTTTTTTCATTAAATTATGCGAAAATAAAAAATGGGGACGCCGACTCCATAGTCGTTCGTCCCCAAGTGATTTTACTTACCCTTTATATCTTACTGCGGTACCATAGGCGATAACCTCAGCAGCGCCCTGCATGACAGAGGAAGAGCCGTAGCGTATGTTTATTATGGCATCGGCACCCAATCCCTCTGCTTCATCCACCATTCGTTTCACGGCAATTTGCCGGGCCTCGTTGAGCATCTCCGTATACCCGGTAATTTCTCCTCCTACCAATGTTTTCATCCCAGCCATAAAATCTTTGCCAAAATTTTTTGACTGCACCACAGTTCCTTTCACAATGCCAAGCACCTCAAGTTCTTTTCCTGGAATATAGTCAATATTTACGAGCAACATCTAATTCTCCTCCTTTAATTTCTTTGATTCGCTCTTTAAGCACCCAAAATACCGGTGGGATCGCAGCCAAATCTAATACTGCCAGTACCAGAAGCAGAGTATCCATCCATCCTTGTATCACACCACGCAGTGCGAACAACAACAGCGCGCCCACTAGCTGTATCAGACAATAACTTACCGCACCGCGAATTGCTTGCCATCGCAGTGCTCGCTGGTTGGTTGCATCAGTACTTTCTGGCCTCATCCTCCTCACCCCCTCGCACTTCTTTCCAGCGCTGAACCAGGGCTACCAACACACCTATCGCTACCGCTAATAAAACGAAAGCATAGAGCATCACGATCCCGGTTGCAATCGGTTCACTTTTATTGCTAAAGTAGCCCAGCAACAACCCCCCAGCCAACAGCAACATAATACCTACCACCATCGCTGCAACCAGACAAGCTCCAGCCAAACCATGCCCCTTAGTAGTCTTTCGCATCATCCGCCTCCCCTTTCTGAATTTCGCCAATCCGCTGATACAGCGCCATTAGAACCCCAGCAATAACACCCAAGGGCACCGCCGCCAACAACACCAAAAGCGGCACCGGGGGTGCGTGGTCGGGGTCTTGAACATACGCCCAAACCATAAGTGCAAGGATCCCCGCCATCAGCACGGTCATAAGGACTGTCACCACTACCGGCGCCACATAGCGGATGGTTCTGGTATCTCCCTGCTGCTTATCTTTAAACTTGGTACCCTCTTGCTCCAAACGCTCCATATCGATCAAAAGGCTGGTAGCATCCAAGTCCTCCAATCGCTCCTGACGGTCCTTTAGCCTTTGGCATAACTCCATGGCATGCTCTAAATTGCTCCGTTCCCGCTCCAAAGTCACCAGATGGCGGCGCATCCCGTCGGCTACCGTTCCGCCCGCTTGCATCCGGCGGATCTCCTCTAGCGGCACCCCCAATTTGCGCAGCAGTTTAATACGCTGGAGAGTTTCTACCTCCTGGTTGCCGTACTCACGGTAGCCATTCGCGCTGTTTCTCCGTGGAGTGAGCAGACCCTGTTCTTCATAAAAGCGGATGTTCTTTTTCGTTATTCCTACTTGTGCTTCCACTTCATTAATTTTCACATCATCCGCTCCTTTCTCTTTGAGCATATACCTTCCATCTAGGGGAAAGTCAAGTCTTTTTTTCTTCCATTTTTCTTTCCACCAAGGGACAGGTCTCACCCAAACGAAAAAAGGTCCCGGCCAATCGGCCGGGACACATTTTATAACTTTCTAAATTGTTCTACATCCAAAACAAATACTGTGGCACCGCCCACCTCCACTTTCACCGGGGTGTAGCCAATGTTCCACACTGGAACGCCTCCGGTAGAGTGGGGCGCCACAATTTCTACCTCACTGCGTTTGGCACAGGTTTCCCGCAACACATCCATCACTTCCTCCACCCGGCTCTCCTCTGTTCCTATCATCAGAGTGGTATTGCCGTCCCGGAGAAAGCCTCCCGTGCTGGCCAATTTCGTCACACCGATCTTTCGCTCAATCAAACTTCCAACTGCGTCATTGGCATCCTTGTCTCGAATCACCGCAAACATTAATTTCATCCTAAACGCCTCCCGGCTTTGATGTCTCTATCATAGCACAAAATTTCTTCCAGGTGTATGAAGGTTGTGTTAAGGTTTTTCCACCGCCAGCACCGTCAATCGCTCCCCCTCTACCTGAAAGCGGATTTCCATGCCTGCAAAAGCCATTCCGTACACTCTTTCGGGATCATCTTGGTAAGACGGCCTTGGGTCCTGGGCCAATACTCCTTTCAAAGCCTCCCATTTCCCCTCTGGGATCCGCTGCAATAGATCCCGGGAAATATCCACCGCTAGTGCTGCCCGATCGGGGGGTGGAGCAAATCCCGCAGTAGCCATTGGCTTACAATCGGCATATGGAACATACGGCTTAATGTCTAGAATAGGCGTCCCATCCATAAGATCCGCTCCTGCTACATGGAGAATCGGTCCTTGAGGGGTATGAAGGTCCACCGCTACCAACCTTACACAGCTAAGACCAATTGGATTGGGCCGGAAAGGGGAGCGGGTGGCAAAAACCCCCATTCGCTGATTGCCTCCCAGCCGAGGTGGGCGCACGGTGGCCGACCATTCACTTCGCTTTGCTTTAGAAAACTCCCAGATTAGCCACAGATGGGAAAATCCTTCTATCCCTCGCAGTGCCTCCTCCTGGCGATACTTAGGAGCAAAGACCACTCGCGCCTGTAGTTGTTCCACCAATCCACTCTGTCTGGGAATTCCAAACTTTGTAGGGAAATCACTTTGGATAAAGGCAATGGGTTCCATCTGCCCGGTCTCCAACATCCTTTCGGCCTCCTTTCCGCCTTGCTCGGCTCTGGGGCAAAAAATCCTGATAGTTGTCTCGAGTCACCAGTTGGTAGGGCAACCAGATATAGTGCTCCTCTTCCAACTCCAATTCTTGGGCCGGATCTTCTCCTCGCTCCAGGGTCAAAATCAAATCTAACATAGCCCGGGAAATTCCCTGGGCGTCATTGAGCACGGTGCCATACAGTTCTCCCTGCCGGATAGCCTCCAATGCAGGGGAAGTAGCATCCACTCCCACTACCAGGGGCAGATCAAGTCCCGCTTCCCGATAGGCATCCACCGCACCTAAAGCCATGTCGTCATTGTTGGAAAACACTGCTTCAACGCCATCACCAAATTCCGCCAACCACTGACTCATCTTCTCTGCTGCCTGGCTACGGCTCCAGTTGGCCGTGTCACTGACCAACTTTTCCACCTCTAAACCCGCATCTGTCAGAGCCTTTATAGAGTACTCCGTGCGCAGCAGGGCGTCTTGATGCCCTGGCTCCCCTTCCAGCATCACATATTGCAATACCCCATCTCCGTTGCGGTCCCATATCTCCTGTTCCTGTTGCCAGGCCTGAGCCACCAGCTGGCCCTGAAGGATCCCGCCCTCCTCGGCTCTGGCCCCCACATAGTAGGTCCGCTCCCAGCGTTGGATATCCTCCGCCACCGGTTGACGATTAAAGAAAATCAAAGGCACATCTGCTTCCTGAGCCTTATCAATTATAACAGCTGCGGCGGTGCGGTCCACAATATTGACGCACAACACATCGTATCCCCGCGCAAGGAATTGATCAATCTGATCCATCTGAGTGGTCTGATTGCTTCTGCCATCTGCAATCGACAGGTTCAGTTTCAAGTCGCCTGTCTGACTCTCTGCATCTTGAGCCATCCACTCCAAATTCTGTACAATGGTAGAAATAAATGTATCATCCTGCGTATAGAGAGCCACCCCTACCCGCAGAGTTTGGTTCGTTTTCTTCCCTGTGCTGCAGCCAGCCAACAGCAAGCAAGCTAAGCTCAGCACCACAGCCAAACACCGGCTACGACGTGACCGGGAAGAGTAATTTTTCATGGTCGGGCTCATAGATATCCTCTCCTCGCACAATGGAAACGGGCAGGGCATCGGCAGAATACTCCTCTCCCTGGGCCAAATGCACCGCACCTTCCACCGCCAGATAGCCGGCAGCGTAGTCACTCCAAGCAGCTATTGCCGCCACATCCCCACGTTCCAGTGCCGAAGCCACTCCGGAACTGACTCCCACCCCATAGAGAGGCTGAAGCAGTGCGGCATTCTCTTTGGCCAAAATCACCTGCTCTGTGGCAGAGGCCTCAAAGGTCATAATTCGGACCGCCGAGGTCTCTGCCACCAGAGCCGAGAGTACGTTGACTAAGGCGCTCACCCGAGCAATTCGGGTTTCCACCGGCACACCAGCTTGTTGCAGGATCTGCTTGGCTGCTGTCAGACGGTCCGATACTCCCGTGCTGTTTCCGCCAGTATCCAATAACAGAACCACACCGCCGGTCCAGTCCTCCAGTACTGCTCGAGCCAACTCTTCTCCCAGTCTTTGGTTGTCCGGCGCCACAGTCAGTTTGCATCCTTCCACCATCGACTCCATACACACCACGGGGCAATTTCCCACTCCCTGTGGCAGCTGGGTCGCTAAGTTCTCTGGGTCAGCAGCTACCACAACCAGCGCATCCGCCCCACCTTCTGCTTCTCGACGCACCAGATCTGCCTGCTCGCTTCCGTCGTTGGTTCGGGACAGAGTTAAAAATCGCAATTCCGCTCCATAGTCCCCTGCCGCCTGTTCCAATCCCAATCGGACATTAGACCAGGGAGAGCTATCCGCTTCCCGAATAATGACCGACACCTCCATCGGTTGGTGTTCCCTTCCGGAAACGGACAACTGGGGCAACACCAAACTCAAAACCACTGAGGCCCCCAACAGAACCAGGATTCCCAGCTGAATCAGTGCACTGCGTCTGTGTCTCATGGCCGCTCCTCCCTTTGGTAGGGCGCCGCTGCTGCCTCATCAAGAGCAGGTAGCCGAATTTGCACACAGGTACCCTCATCCGGTTCGCTAAAAATTTTCAGGCCATATGCTTTACCAAATGTCAGCTGAATACGACGGTGTACATTGCGCACCCCAATGCCTGACCCAGTGGTGCGCACATCTGGCCGATCATCATCCAACAGCGACGCAGCCACCTCTGGGCGCATCCCAAGGCCGTTATCCGTCACATCAATCACTAAGTCTTCTCCTTCTCGTCGGGCAAAGACTCCAATTCTTCCATCGTCCTCCGCGGAGGCCATGCCATGGTAGATTGCATTTTCCAAAATGGGCTGGACAACCAGCTTCAGAGTATATAGCCCCTCTGTCCCGGGTTCGGCTGTAATCTGAGTCGTAAACTTGTTTTTGTAGCGAATCTGTTGGATAGTCATGTAGTGGCGGGCATGCTCCAATTCATCTGCCAGCGGGATTACGCTTTTCCCTCGGCTGAGAGAAATCCGAAATAGTCGCGCCAGGGAGGTAACCATCTGGATGGACTCTTCATACCGTCCTGCCTCCGTCATCCAAATCACGGAGTCCAACGTATTGTAGAGAAAGTGGGGATTAATCTGTGACTGGAGCACTTCCAATTCACTGCGCCGCTTCTGACTCTCCTGCTCGATAATGTCATCCATCAAGTGACGCATGGTGGAAACCATCGATCGGATGGAGTGGCCCAGGCGCTGCACTTCATAGCAGCCCCCCTCTTCAATCTCCACCCCTTCTTTTCCAGCCTCCAGTTCTTTGATGGAATGCTCCAGTCGGCGAATGGGATCGGAAATATGCGCAGAGATACGGAAATTGAGAAATGCTAGCAGGAACACAGAGAATAGCAGCAGGGATAATCCAAAGAAGAACATCTGGTAGGAACTAGTGGCAAGCCCGCCTGCAGGGACGACTCCTACTAATTTCCATCCAGTATAACCTACTGTTTTCACGGTAACCTGGCGGCTCTGTCCTTGGAATTCCTCCCGTTTTGTTCCGTCTCGATAGGTAGCCGCCAATTGGTTGTTTTCCTGCAACAGCCCAGCATAAATCAACTGTTGTCTAGGGTGATAAATCAGTTCTCCACTGCTGTCAATCAGATAGAGGTAGCCACCATTGGACAGTTCCACGTCCCGACATACCTGCTCGATTCCGGCAAAACTCATGTCCACTAACAGTACGCCGCTATGTGTTACCCCGTCCCGTGTTAATTGGACGTAGCGACTGAGGGAAACCACCCAGGGATAGTCCGGGTCGTCAAACAGACGCTGGACATGGGGGGTAGAAAAATGTAAATTTTCCATCTTGTCCATGGCTGCTTGAAACCAGCCGCTCTGAGTTGTGAGAGCGGAGGGTTTCAGTGCGGACAGAGGCACCGCTGAGACCAGCCCACCCTCCCCATCAAATACGGCAATCGACACTAAGTCATCCCGGTTTTCCTCATAGAGCAAGTCCATTCCCCGGAGCAAGTCGTCTTCCGCCAAGTCGGTAGACTTTATCACCCGGTAGTACATGGTGTCGGAAATGCGCATCATCCGTCGTAAATAACTGTCCAAATTCAAATTAACCTGATGGAGTACCCTCTGGGTGCTGTCCTCCACCAAGTTGGAGGCGGTATTGGAAAAGTGCAGGAACAAACTCAGCCCCATAAACACCATACCCACCACTGCCACTGTGGTAAAAGACAGGGAGAGAACCATTTGGATGCTCATTTTCCGGTAACGCTGGGCCAAGCGCCCAGTCAGGCGCTTAAAACACTGCGTCATTCTCGTCTCCCCCCTCTTTCGTTCTCTACTGAAATTACTGCGGCTTCCCGCCAGTCCGGTATTTGGATGGCGTTACCCCAAAATGTCGTTTAAATACATAGCTGAAGTAGTTTGGGTCAACATACCCCGTCTTTTCGGCAATGAGATAAGTCTTTTCGTCACTCTCACGTAACATCCGGGCGGCCTGGTCCATACGCAGTTCTGTGACATAGGCGGTAAAACTCTTACCTGTCTCTCGTTTAAAGAGAGTGGAAAAGTAGGTAGGCGACAGATGGAGATGGGAACAGAGACTTTCCACACTCAAATCGCTTTCTGCATAGTGTTGGGCAATGAACTCCTTAGCTTGCTCCACCGTCTTCCAAGCTGAGTCAGTACGCTGTCTCCCCAGCACTTCTTGCAATTTTAGACAGCGGCTGTCCAGCCAGTGCCCCAATTCTTCCAAAGAACGAAAATCGGTAATGGACACAACACCTGTGAACCCAGGTCCAAACACATCTTCCACCGCTGCACCACCCGATCGAGCCAACTTAATAAGGCTGGTGACAATCTCTAGGAAAAATAGATGGCACTGGGGCAGAGAAAGGCGCTGTTCCCGTACCCTCGCAATCAACTCTCCTGTCACCTGCCGCACTTGCTCCGGGCTTCCAAGTTTCACCGCCGCCCACAGAGCCCGTTGGTCCTCCTCCTCGAAGGACAGTCGAGCCGAATAGTCCGGCTCTAAGTCTCCGATATAAATCACCCGATCCGCTCCCATGAGCACACGGTAATCCAAGGCAGAATGTGCACCCTCTACTGAGGTATGTAATTCACCCGGCCCCCGGCAAATTGGGCCGATACCTGCAACCAGCGGCATTCCCAAATAACTCAGTGCTAGCGCACATATTCGCTCCAGTTCCTCCAACAGTGGGTAGAGTTGCTCTCCATCGGCTAGTCGGACAAGTAGCGCCACTGAATCGTTGTAGAGCAGGCTGCGAATCGAGGCGCTGGGGAGTTGAAAATGTTCCTCAAAAAAAGCGCGAACAGAAAGCAACAACAACTCATCCCGCTCCGCCGGTGCATCTTCTCCCGGCACATCCACATGGAGCAGTACCGCCGTCCACGCACCATCGGGCAACTCAATCTCATAGCGGGCAGCTCGATCTTGAATTTGGTCCGGACGAATCTGTCCATCCAACAGGCGGGTATAAAACAGTTCACGCAGCACAGGGAGGCTCTCTTCGTAGCGCCGGCGCAAAGTCTCCATGTCCCGCCGCTCCATCCGCTGTTGTTCCAACTGTTCCCGTAATCGTTCCAACACGCCGCTCAGTTCTGGTGCGTTAATGGGTTTCATAATGTATTCTGAAACTCCCATGCTCACCGCTTGACGGGCATACTCGAAGTCATCAAAGCCGGAAAAGACCACCATTTTCGCGGCAGGCAACACCTGCTTGAGTCTACGGCATAACTCCAATCCGTCCATGAAAGGCATCTTGATATCGGTGAGTACCACATCCGGTCCCAGCTGTTCCGCCAACTCCAGCGCTTCCGCACCATTTTCGGCCTCCCCTACCAGGAGAAAGCCCAGTCGTTCCCAGTCAATTTTCCGGCTAATACCGGCGCGAATCTCTTCTTCATCATCCGCCAGCAGCACACGGTAGCGTTCCATGGCAGTTCCTCCTTGTTGTTTTCTTTGTATACCATGAAGCCACAACAAAATGGTATCATGTGCCACGCTTTTCGGCCATCCCGCTAGGGGAGAGAAAAGCGGTTTTTCTTTTCCGTATAATCACCGCTTTGCGGTTATTATAGCATAGGGCCTTAACCTTGAAAAGATAAATGGCGTCCATCCGCCAGACGGCGGACGGACGCCAGGATGGTTGGTGTCGTCGTTGGGGCGAAAAAACTTACTTCTTTACCAGGTACTTGCGCATATCCAGGGCACAGGCAAAGAGAATGATGGCGCCCTTAATGAGGTAGAACAGGTCCTGATTAATTTCCATCATGTTCAGGCCCACGAAGATCAGGCGGAGCATCAGCACGCCGATGACAATACCGCTGACCTTACCAATGCCGCCTACAAAGGATACTCCACCAATAACACAGGCCGCAATACCGTCCAGTTCGTAGTTAAAACCGGTATTAGCAGTGTTGGATGCTACACGGGCACCTTCAATGAGGCCGGTGAAGGAGTACATCACGCCAGCCAGAGCGAAAACCATGACTGTGGTCATGAGTACATTGACACCAGACACTCGGGCTGCCTCTTCATTGGAACCCAGTGCAAACATATTCTTTCCAAAAGTGGTCTTGTTCCAAATAAACCACATAATAGCGGTCAAGAGCAAAGCAATCCACACATAGTTGGGGATCGGAGTGCCATTGATCTTAGCAAAAGGTAGGGAGCCGGTAATAAAGTCGGTGTAGGACTTATCCAAGCTGGAGATGGCCATACCGTTGTTGTTCCCCATTTTTACATACAGCAACAGGACAGTATAGATAATCAATTGGGTGCCAAGGGTAACAATGAAGGGATGCAGTTTAAATTTGCCAACAAAGAAGCCATTGAAAGCCCCAATCAGGCCGCCGATGGCCATAACAATCAAAATTACAACCGGGATCGGGAGGGCTCCAATTCCAGTCCACATTTTGTTGGTGGATTCCGGGTTCTGAAGCAGAGATGCCCCCACACAGGCGGTAAGGCCCACAATACGGCCGGCACTCAGGTCGGTACCAGTGAGCACAATACATCCTGCCACACCCAAGGCCACCGGCAGGTAGGCAGCGGTCTGGGATATGATGTTGATTAGAGAACTTGTCTTTAGGAAGTTGGGGTTATCGATGGCCATATAGATGACCGCAATAATCATTAAAATTAGAAGTGCGTTATTCAGGATCAAGTCCAAAACCTGTTTGCTGGTAATGCCGGCGGCTTTGGCTTGGAGTTCTTTGGAGTCCTTGCTCATGAAACGTTCCCCCTCTTACACATATTTGGCCGCCAGGGTAAGGATCTCCTCCTGGCTGGTGTTTTTCGCATCTACCTCTCCGGCCACCTGGCCGCCAGACATCACGATGATTCGGTCGCACACGCCCAGAAGTTCAGGCATTTCAGACGAGACCATCACTACGCCTTTGCCCTCACTGGCCAGGTCAATAATCAGCTGATAGATTTCATATTTGGCACCCACGTCGATCCCGCGGGTAGGCTCGTCCAACAACAGCACTTCCGGCTTGGTGAGCAGCCAGCGACCAATAATGACTTTCTGCTGGTTACCGCCCGACAGGGAACGGATCTGTGTCTTCTGGCTGGGCGTTTTGATGTGCATAGCCTGGATGGACCATTCTGTCTTTTCCGCCATCCGCTTATTGCTCAGACATATTCCGCCCAATAGATAGTCCTTTAAACTGGAGATAACTGTATTGTCACGAATGTCCCGGATTCCGAAAATTCCGGTGGCTCTACGCTCCTCCGTGAGCAGAGCAAACCCATTTTTGATGGACTCCCGGGGATTGCGGTTCTGGATCTCTTTTCCATGGAGTTTGATGGTGCCACCCTCCCGGGTCATGGCTCCAAAGAGGTTCTCCAGCACTTCGGTACGACCTGAACCGTCCAATCCAGCAATGCCCAGGATCTCCCCCTTATGCAGTTGGAACGTAGCGTCCTTTAGTCTGGTATACTTGCCCGCTATGTGTTCCACATCCAAAATGATTTCACCAGGCTTATTGGTCTTGGGCGGGAAACGGTTGGTCAGTTCTCGGCCCACCATCAGCTTGATAATCTCATCCATGGTCAGTTCCTTGGCCGGCCGGGTAGCCACCCATTGGCCATCTCGCATGATAGTCACATCGTCGCTAATGCGGAGAATTTCCTCCATCTTGTGAGAAATATAAATGATGCCGCATCCCTTTTCTTTGAGCATATTGATGATGCGGAATAGGTGTTCCACTTCCGTCTCTGTGAGGGATGAGGTAGGCTCGTCAAAGACAATGATCTTGGAATCATAAGACACCGCCTTGGCAATTTCCACCATCTGCCGTTGAGAGACGGGCATCGTGGACATCACTGCCTTGGGATTTACATGGACTTCCAAGGTGTCAAAGATCTCTTTGGTGCGTTTGTCCATAATCCGTTCGCTGACCATCAATCCCCCGACCTTGGGGTAGCGGCCCAGCCACAGATTGTCTTTCACTGTACGGGTCAAGGCCTGGTTCAGTTCCTGGTGCACCATGGCCACCCCGTTTTCCAGGGCCTCCTTGGAACTCTTAAAATTAATTTCTTTACCATCCAGTGTAATGGTACCTCTGTCTTTGCTATAAATGCCGAACAAGCACTTCATCAATGTAGACTTTCCCGCACCGTTCTCTCCCATCAGGGCGTGGACGGTACCGGCCCGGACCGTTAAATTGACGTTATCCAGTGCCTTGACGCCAGGAAACTCTTTGCAGATGCCGCGCATTTCCAGCAGTGCCGGCTGATCCATAAGGTTCCTCCTCTCCGTTTTTCATGTGGAGCCGCTGCCACAATCTCGGCAGCACCGGGACTGAGGCAGAGGCTCCACGGGGGGAGCGGGGCTGCCCAAAGGCAGCCCCGCTCGTCCGTTGCGTCTCCAAAGGGGCGAGATTGATAAGGGTTGTGCGCTTATTCCTCGCCGGTGTAAATGCCATAGGGCACGCGGACCTTGTCCACGCTCTCGTCTACATTGTAGCCGTTGGCCTCGTCGATGCCAGTCATCAGGTCGGAACCGGCCTGAACATTGGCTACCAGAGCGGCAATGGAATTGGCCATGCCTTCGGCGTCCTGCTTAATGGTACCGGTCATCTGACCCGCATTGATCTTCTCCTTGGCAGAGTCGGTTGCATCCACGCCAAAGACGGGGATCATCTTACCGCCCTCTTCGCCCAGGTTGTAACCAGCAGGCTGCAGGGCTGCGATGGCACCTTCGGCCATGCCGTCGTTGTTGGCAATGACCAACTCAACCATGTTGCCATTGGCCTCGCTGTACTGAGCCAGGATGGTGTTCATATAGTCGGTGGCGGCCTGAGCAGACCAGGCGCCAGTGGTGTCTACCAGGTACTTGGAGGTGTTGTCAGCAGCATAGAAGCTCAACTCGGGCTTGCCGGCAGCTACCAGAGCCTCGTTGCAGTCCTTCACAGCAAACTCAGTGCGGAATTCGGCTTCGGCATTGCCTTCTTGTCCCTTAAACATGACGTAAGAGATGGTCCCGTCGCCATTCAGGTCCACAGCATCATAGTTGGCCAGCAAGTATTCGGCAATCATGTCGCCCTGCATATGACCAGCTTCTGCAGCATCGGTACCCACGAAAGCGCATTTTTCATAGCTGTTAACCACCTCGTCAGCTACCTCACGGTTGAAGAAGATGATGGGAATATCAGCGGCCTTAGCTGCATCACAGATCTTCTGCGCCGCATCGGGAGAAGAGGTCTCCACAATGTTGACAATCAGCAGATTGACGCCGTTGGCAATAGCAGTGGTCACCTGGTCGGTCTGAGTAGGCTGTGTGTTGGCACCGTCATAGTTGTTGAACTTCACGCCCATTTCTTTGAGTTTGGCGTCCATGTTGTTGCGTACGCTGGTAATGTACACATCAGAGAAGGTGTAGTAGAACACACCCACGTTCAGTTCCTCCGCCTGAGCCGCAGAACTTCCGCCCTGAGATCCAGCGCTGGAATTGGAGCCGGCACTAGAAGCAGAGCCGTTGTTCTTGCTGGAGCAGCCGGCAAACAGTCCAACCACCAAAGCAGCGGCCAGAACAAGAGCCAGTTTCTTTTTCATATTCGTTCCTCCTAAAATATTGTCAGTCCGATCGTTCTGTCGTTGATTCTCTTCAACGACGCCTTTATTTTAGAGGCTTGTCCGAAAAAAAAACGATAGAAAAATCTCCTCAAAACTATAAAAAAACTACGTTTTTTCTACTTCGGCCATCTTCTATCTCTTTTTTTCCTTTTTTTCATATTTATTTTGTCAATTTTCGTTTAGATCTCTATTTAAAAAAAGCCTCCCCAGCGACCAACGCCGCACGGGGAGGCAAACCAAAACTTATGAATCTCTTTCTTGGCTCAATCAGATAATACCTTGCGCTTTTAGCACCAGATGGGCCACTACCGCAGACCCCAAGAAGGTACCGAAGATGACACACATGGTCACCACAATTCCCTTCCAACCCATTTTCCGAAATTCTGCCCAGTTTTTTCCAATCGCTACACCGGAGTAGGCTAGAATTACCGTACATAACCCCAATGTGCTGATTTGATTGGTGCTATTATATACAAATTCAGACACTGCACCAAAGCAGGGCAAGGAAATAACAAGCGCAATAACGCTGATATAGATAATAGCCGGGATTTTTAGCGGAATTACTTTGGCCAGGAGCATCCCCACATAGGTGATGGCCAGCAGAATGAACATTCCGGGAACTGCATCCACAAGAGGACTTTTATAGCTAAAGGTATTTATAATCAACGTCATGCCCCCAAAGATTAGGAGCATCATCAGCCAATCCAAGGCAGTAGTCAGCTTTAAAGTCTCTTTCGTCACGGTAAATTTCTCTTTTTGCATGTTACTTCCCCTCCTTTTCCATCGCGCGCCGGGCATTTTCCCGGCCAGTTCGTGTCAACCGGCCCAAAGTTGGTTCCAGCACCCGATACAATACGTTACACAGGGGCAACCCGATAAAGATCGACACATAGATACCGTCCACCTGAGTAAGTAAATTGCTCATGCTGGAGTAGGCAGACATCTGCGTCTCATACTCCGGGAACATGTCAATGAGGGTACTCAAAGATGCAGCTGTCATTCCTGCACTGCCTACACCGGTGGCCATAGCATAGGCGAGAGGGCTGAGAGGAAGAAGGGTAGCCAGGACCGTGGTGAGGGGTCCGATAAAGACTGAGCCGATAACCGTACCGATGATATAGATAATAAGCACACCTCTGGTTTCATCGGAATCAAAACCATATCGATCAATGATCAAGCCCATATTTTGCTCCCGGCCAATGGAGTGGGTCATACCAACCGCCTCTCGCTTAAAGCCCAACAGCAAAGCCACTGGAAGGGCCAAGAACATGGTCCCAATGTTTCCAAATTCTTGCAGAATCATTGCCGGCCCCACCGCAATAATTTCATTAATGGAGTAGCCACTGGCCACCGCCAGCTTCGCCAACAATGGCCCTACAAAGATAAGCATGGTCCCCGAAGCCGCTTCCGACTCGTGTTCACCCACCCACTTCAGCGGCTTCAACAAATAGGCTGCCAGCCCCAGAATCATGGCAAAGACAAAGGGCTGAAAGGAAATTGCTAAGCTGCCATAGGTATCGCTACTAAAGGTAAGCGTTACTTTCCGGACCACCAGTTCGGCCAGCAGGACAACGGCCAGTACTGCCAGGTGGAGTTTGTACTCCGTCCAGCACATTTTCGGCTGGCTCTGTTCTTGGGTATTCATTTCATGGTTCCTCCTTTATTTCTCTTCTCTCCTTCGCCCCACTCTAAAGTGAGGCCAACTCCCACTTCCCGGACCGGCACAGCCCGGTGAATTGCGGCCCGCGCCGCAAAGGATGTACAGTGACAGGGATAGAGTTGGGTAATCCCCTCCTCTTTCAAATAACGCGCCGTTCGCTCTGTCTGCACCTGGGCATCATCCAGCAAATGGAATCCACCAATCACGCCCAAGACCGTAGGGCAGCCGGTGACCTGTTTCCCATATTCGATAATGTTACAGATCCCTGCATGAGAACAACCAGTGATGATGTAAATACCCTCTGGGGATTGGTAAACCAAGGCGGAATCATCGGCCACAAAATCAGCCTTCCATTCCCCTTCGCAGCAACGGCACCCTACCGGTTTCTGGTTTTCAAAATCATTGGTGCGTGGAATCTCTCCCAAAAAAGTTAGCCGCGGTGTGATGGCCACCGGCGTACGAGAAAGGCACAGTTCAAACTGATCTTCCAGCGTCTCCCGGCACAGACAAGCCGAGATAGTCAGCCCCTCCAATTGTTTTTCCTCCAGTACCTGTGGGTGGGCAATTAGGCGGCAGTGCCCCCGTTGTTTGGGCAAGTAACTCAGCCCCCCGGTGTGGTCGTTGTGCCCATGGGAGAGCACCACTGCGGTCAGATTCGTCAGATCCAGCCCCATGGCCTTGGCGTTTTCCCGGTAGACCGTCGAGTACCCCACATCAAACAGTATGCGGGCATCTCCATCTTCAATGTAGTAGGACACCGCCGGCTCCCCCAGGTAATACTGGTCAATATAGGTGTAGTTGTCCACTAGAACCGTCAGCTTCATAGCTGCCGCTCCTCCCCAATACGCACCAGAACGTCACAGGCCACTGCACAGGCCATGGCCAGCACCCGCTCGTCACTTTTCTCCTCGGGACAGTGGCTGCGTCCCCCGATGCTGGGAACAAACAGCATAGCTGCCGGCATGCGCGCTCCAAATACCTGAGCATCGTGTCCAGCTCCACTGACCATATGCATATGGGTATATTCCCGATTCCGGCAACTGTCTTGGATGTAGTCCCGCAGGCGGGCATCCATCTCCACTGGCTCCACCCACAGTGTCTCCTCCATCTCATAAGTCATATGGAAGCGCCCGGTGACTTCATCCAAATCTTTTTTCAGCCCTTCATATTGCTCCTGGATAACCTGGGTAGAAGCCCCCCGGAAATCCACCGAGAAAGTCACCTGGTCGGGAATGATGTTAATGATATTGGGTTCCACTTGCAGGTTGCCTACAGTAGCCACCGCCATGGGATATTGTCGTGCCCGATCCCCGATATTGGCAATCACCTTGGCCGCCGCTTCCACTGCATCCATCCGCATATTCATGGGCATGGTCCCCACATGGTCCGCCCGCCCATGTACGGTCACCAGCACTCTCTGGATCCCCACGATAATGTCCACAATTCCAAGGTCTTTTCCTTCCGTCTCCAACACCGGCCCTTGCTCAATGTGTATCTCCAAAAAGCCCTTCAAATCTGTACGGGGATGAGAGGCAATCTCTTGGGGTTTGAGTCCATAGTCTTCCATTGCCTGATAAACACTGATCCCATCCTTATCCTGATAACGGCGGATATCTTCTACGGTCAGCTGTCCGCCCAGCACCTTGCCAGTAAACAGGCCGGACTTAAATCGGGATCCCTCTTCGTCGTTGGTTGCGATAACCTCGAGCGAATAGTAGGGGCGCGCCCCTTGCTGCTGATAAAGCCGCAGTGTCTCTATAGCGCACACGACACCAGCAATCCCGTCGTAGGCACCTCCGTTTTGCACTGAGTCCAAGTGGGACCCAATCATTACGGTGTCAGGCACCTCTCCCTCTAGACGGCCAATGATCGAACCGGAGTTGTCCATCCAAACCTTCAGCCCCACCTCTTCCATCCGCTGTGCCAAGTAGTCGGAAGCCGCCTTTGCCTGTGGGGTAAAAGGAAAACGCGTCACCCCCTGTCCCGGGGTAGCTGTAAATTGTCTAAGTTCTTCCAGCTGTCTTTGGATTCGCTGGGTAATGGCCTCTAATTCCATGGGTATCCTTTCCCTTTCTCTTGTTCTCCTGGATAAAGCAAAAAATATACCTGCACCTGATTTCTGTGCAGGCGCATGTTTGTGTCCACTTTTCTTGTAGTACGCCTTCCGTGTACATTTGTCCATTATACACGACCTTTTTCCCCTTTGCAAGCCTTTCTCTCATTTTTCAAAGATTTCTTTTCCCTAAAAAAATAACCAGACCTGAACCATTCTCTCACGGTCCAGGTCCGGAATTGCAAAACAACAATATTTTAAAAACGTTTTCCTCTCAGCCCATAAAAAACACTCCTGTACTCAGGCGTCCATTGTTTCCTCCTCTAAGGATGCCTGACACTGCTCTACAACCCGATCGGCCAAGTCCTCCAACCGTCCCAAGTCCCACAGCAACTGTAAAATAGTATAGCGGGCCCGGACCTCCTTGCAGTAGCACAGAGTGTCCCGAAGTAGTTCCCGATCCACTCCAATTTGGCCCGGGAGATAAGGGGCCTGAAGTTCTTGCATCAGTTGAATCACCGTCTGCGACTTCGGTAGTTGTTTTAGTAAAGCTGCGATTTCCTCCCAGTGGGCTTCCATAGCATCAATTCGCTTTCGGCAGCCTCTAGCATCATTTTTCTTAGCGTCTGCTTCCATTGCTAAAATACCAGGGGCCGCAGGTCCATAGGCTCGGCGAATTTCCTTCTCCCATTCCTCTGGATTGTAGTTATCTGCGTGCTGACGAGCCCGTGCAAAGTCCGGTCGTCCTTCACTACAAAATGCTTCCACCAGCTTTAAAATCAGAATCGTGCCCACCCCAACCTGAAGGCCATGGGGCACAGGACGACGACCCTGTTGCTCAAAAAGCATCTCCCAGTAATGGGAAATGTGGTGTTCGCATCCTGAGGCGGGGCGTGAATTTCCCACCATACTCATAGCTACCCCGGTAAACACCAACCCCTCCATAATGGAACCCAACACTTGAGGGTCTCGCTCTTTTACTCGATGAGACTGTTCCAACACTCGGTGCGCGCAACCCTCCACCATTTCTACAATGGTCTGACAATAATATTCTCCATTAATAATTCGTGAAAGTTTCCAGTCACACAGACAGGTAAATTTTCCAATCAGATCCCCCAATCCTGCAGAGATCATAGAGTAAGGAGCACCTTTTAAAATTTCTGTATCGCCTACTATGTATTGTGGAGAACGAACTTCAAAGGTAGTCTTTAAATTGTTTACCGTTAGCGCAGAAATGCTGGAAGCAAATCCGTCCATAGGCGCGGCAGTGGCTACAATACAATACGGAAGATCCACTTGAAAACTGAGGTAACGGCACATATCGTTGATAGATCCGGTTCCCACTGCCACTACCACATCTCGCTTGCTGTCCTTCCCAATCAGCAGTTCCCCTAGGGTCGCCTCATCAAAAGCGGCGTGAGTAATTACATGCATACACACATCAATCCCTGCATGGGTCAGCAGCTGATTTACTTTCTCTCCCGCAATCTTTACTGTAACTGCATCACAAATTAGGTAGACATGGCTGTATCCCTTTGCCTTCAACCACTTTGGTAAATCCAGCAGGGCATTCTCCCCGATAGATGCTCCTTCCAAAGCTGCGGTATGGGTCCGGCCACAAGTACAAGAAAATGTTTCGTTTAAGCATTCTGACAATGTAAGATCTCTGGTCAGCAGCTGCATGGCAAACTTTCTCTCCTTTCAGGTCTTTTGGAGCACAGATACTCCCTTTTCGCTTTTAATACGGCGGTAGTCCTCCATAAAACGCTGACGCACCGTCTCATCTGCCGCTATCCCGGCATCCCACAAGGCCTCCACCGCTGCTCCGTAGACCGGGGGAACTTGGGCTAACATTAACTCGGCCTGAGGAGATACCTTTTTCTCTATCAATGCAGCATAGCTGGGGTACGCGGTAGGAATGCCTCCACTTAACACCACAGGGAACTTTCCTGTAAAGTGGCGGGCAGCTGCCACCGTCAGTTCAGCCAGCTTGTCTGCCCCCTCCTCCACAATAGCTCGGCTTACCTCATCTCCCAGATTCGCGCCCTCAAATACTATGTGAGCCAACGATGCAATAAAAGGCCGGCCTCCGCTATATATGTCCAGCAACGCCTTACGCGGATCCTTTCCAAACTCCCGTGTAAGCAATTCCACCAGAACGGTGTTCTCTCCCCTTCCATCCAAACAGCGGAAGGCAGCCTTTAATGCGTCCCGCCCTAACTCAAAGCCACTCCCTCCGGTGTCAATTAAATAACCTAACCCCCCAATGTGAAGCGCAGGTTCCCCACCAATGCGCGCAAAAAGGGAGGAGCCGGTTCCGCATACCATACCGCAACCGTCGACGTGGCCCAAAGTCCCAGAAATGAGATTAAATCCGTCATCCTCCGTGCGCACATGTCCCAGAGGAAACTGCTGCGCCAAGTACTCAGCCATAGGTAGTTCAATGCGATCAAGCCCCGCAATTCCTCCATACAGTCCGCAGATGGGACCAGGTGCCTGCTCTACCAACTCTTCCACTGCCGCTTGAATTCTCTTATACGTCTCGGGAATCCCATGGTCCATGGGATTACATCCCAGACGCACCCTTCTGCACCAGATGCGCCCAGTTTCGTCTAGTAAGACAGATTCTGTCTTAGTTCCTCCTGCATCGATTCCAATAAAATAGCCCATGTTCTGTCCCTCTATTGAAAGGCGTGGCTGGTCAACTGTCCTTTTCCACATACCGCTTCCTTTGTTCCATCAAAAGCCGGATCCACATACTTCTGGAACCAATCTCCCAGTTCCGCAGTCAAAGTACGGATAACCTCTGCACAGGCCGGATCTCCAATCCGATTGATTTTCTCTCCTGGATCCCTCTCCAAGTCATAAAGCTCGTTGGGACCGTTCGGCACACGGAGTACCAATTTCCAAGTCCGTGTCCGAATCATACGGCAAGGGCCATACTCGTCAAAGACCACCACGCTCTCTCGCACACGTTCTTTTTCTCCTGTAAGCAGGGGAGCAAAACTGATTCCCGGCATATCCTCCGACGCCATAACAGGAATGTCAGCCATTTCCAAGATGGTCTGATAGAAATCGTAGTGGCTTACCATCTCCTTGCTGACCACGCCCTGCTGCACCACACCAGGCAAGCAGAAAATTCCAGGCACCTTGACTGCCGAATCATACATATTTACCGGAATGGTACCGTTCCCTTTCCCCCAAATTCCGTGGTGCCCCATGCTCATCCCGTTGTCCCCAGAAAAGATTACCAGCGTATTCTCCAATAATCCATCTGCCTCCAACCGCTTTAAAATGCGGCCTATGGCAGTGTCCATAGCTGTAATTGCAGCATAGTACCCAGTCAAGCTCTCTCTACGGTGTTCTTGCCAAGTCTCCGGGATAGGTCCATAGTGGGCTCCGCTGAAACGAATTCCTGGGTGTGGTTCCCGATTCCACTCCGCCAATGTCTTTTTCCCATTAGGCGCCCAAGGATGGGGCGGAACATTGGGAGTAGAACGGAAGGGGCAGTCACGATATAGGTCAATATACTCCTTGGGATGATTCTGTTCCGACCAAGGAGAGTGGGGCGCAGTATAGTGAACAGAAAGGAAGAAGGGCTTCTCCTGTTCTCTCTCATTCAAAAATTCTAGGGCGTTTTGGGTGATAACATCCGTGATGTACTCTCCCTTTTTTAGGACCATCTCCCCGCCTTCCAGTACCACAGGGTAGTAATAATTATCCCCACCCATAGCAGTGGTCCTCCAGAAGGTATATCCTGCCTGGGGATGAGAACTGTCTCCCAGGTGCCACTTTCCACTCAGCGCACACTCATAGCCATGTTCTGCCAATACCTGGGTAAAGGTGCGGTGATGATCTAGATAGCGGATCGCATGGTCTCCAAACAGCTGGTTTTTAGGCCAGGCGTAGTACCAAGGTGCGTTCGGATCATCAAACTCCCGCGCAAGTTCTGCACTGAGCGACGTGTCACTGTCTAAATGCCCCTTGGCCAGCCAATCGTGTACACCGTGCTGAGATGGAATTTTCCCCGTTAGAATGGATGCCCGAGCGGGGGAACAAACTGGCGAGACGCAAAAACAGTTTTCAAACCGGACCCCTCGTTGAGCCAAGCGATCCAGATTCGGTGTCTGAACTTCTCGATTGCCAGCACAGCCCATAGCCCAAGCCCCATAGTCGTCAGCCAGAAGGAAGAGAATGTTTCGTTTTTTGCTCATACTGCTTGCCTCCAAGTGTCTTGGTTCTGCGTTCAGGGCCTTCTCCTAAAGTAGAACAGGTCAGCCCAGATCAATTTGATATTCCTCAGGAATAGCGCAACGCTCTGCATCGTGCCACAAAGCTTGGTCCATCCGACCAGGATAATGTGGATGCTTTTTGGTCACCGGTTCGTAAGAGTGACTGAGAAGGCTTTGATTTCGGTCGCTGGCTCGATAGGCATCTAACCGTTCACGAAGTTGTAAAACTCTTGGGTTATCTGAACGGTAACAATCCTTTTGTTCTGGAAGGTTTTCAAAGTAGTAGTAGCGATCCGTCTTGGCGTGATAGACCAATTTATCCACTCCATTGGTTACCATATAAGTTCCATCCTTCCCACAGCCGTGTTGGGAATAGACCTCCTCATGATGCTCCGCCCCAAACAAGTCCACCCCGTCGTACTCCCCAGCGTCAAAGGGGATCTGCGCGTAACGCAGCAACGTAGGAGCCACATCCACCAGAGAACAGGGATCTTTCCGGTGCTGTCCTATCTGGCCGGGATAGCGAATAAAGAATGGGATACGGCTAGAGGCATCCACCATGCTCCGCTTTCCCACCGCCTGATAGTCCCCCATCATATCCCCGTGGTCGGAAGCAAATAGAATCAGGGTGTCGTCGTAAATCCCCTTTTCTTTCAATGCCTGGACAATTCGTCCAACTTGGTAGTCCACAAAAGAGACACAGGCATAGTAAAAGTTTTTCATCCGCAACACATCCTGGCGGCTCATCATCAACCTACGGCAGGAACACCGATCTCCAATCAAAGGCCACAGTTCCGCTAGTTCCTCTTCCGATGGAATAAACGGCTCGGGCGGATCTTCCCGATAAAGCTTGTTCCAGGGCGCGGGAGGGCAATAAGGTGGATGAGGATGCACAAAAGAAGCCATCAGAAATAAAGGTCGGTCTGACTCATGTTTCTGAATACATGCTACACTTTGATCCCCTATCCACTGTGTAGGATGATCTTGAGCAGAAAGTTGGGATATCTGGGGCACATAGTACATTTCGCTACGCATACCATGGTAATCAAAGACATTGGGGTGGTGTTTTAAAATAAACTTGGTATAATCGTCCCGCGGATCTGCAAGTTCTTCTTGCGAAATACGGCATCTGAACCCCATGGGACCATAGGGGTCTACCAAATGGTGCATCTTCCCCACGCAGTAACTGTCGTAGCCAGCCTTTGTCAACTGGGCATAAAATCCACTGCCGGTATAGACTGTTTCCGCATTGTTATTATTACAACCTGTCCGGGCGGGATATTGCCCAGAAAACAGGGAAAGCCGGGCAGGAACGCATACTGGGGAGGGAGTAAAACAGTGGTCAAAGACCACCGACTCTCGTACTAATGCATCCAGATGAGGGGTTTGAATTTTTTCATTACCTAAGGCAGCAATGGTATCTCGGCGTTGCTGGTCGGTAAAGAGAATGACAATATGTTTCATTTCCAAGCTCCTTTGCCGGTTTGCTAAAATTTCCGGCGTACTCAGTAGTTTGACCGCCGCCCCAACACCTCGTCTCGATTACACAAGATGGCATGGTCAAAACACTTTTGCACCAACTGATTCTTTAATTCCTGACACTCCGGTCGGTCCCAGAGGTTATCAAACTCATCCGGATCCTCCTGCAAGTCGTACAGTTCACCTACAGGTTGGTTGTGATGGACGGCGATTTTATAGCGGCCGTCAAAGTACATCGTAGCGTATACCTCGTGGAGCATATTGGCGCAGTAATAGTATTCGGCATAGACACTGTCCTTGTGGTAATCAGGAGACTGCGTCCCGGTGAGAATGCCGGCAAAGCTCTTGGCCTGCATGTACTTTGGAACGGGCAGGCCGGACAACTCCAGTAATGTGGGTGCCAGATCTGCTAATTCCACCAGAGCGCTGGCCCGAATTCCCTGAGGGATAAGCCCCGGGCAAGACATGATTAGTGGCACATGGATTAGGCACTCGTAGAAATAACCGCCTTTCCAATAGATCCCGTGGTCCCCCAGCATTTCCCCGTGGTCACTCATAAAAATCACCACGGTATTCTCCCGCAGTCCGGATTTCTCCAAATAGTCCATAAGGCGGCCAAACTGGTGGTCAATCTGTTCCACCAGAGCATAGTAGTCCCGGGTCACTTCCTGCTTCATGGCATCGGTCATCCCGACAGTATCCCGGATCATTCCTTTCTGTGATCCGTGGAGATAGCAGTCCAATTGGCAGGGCGGTTTATTATCCAACTCACCTTCCTTCCACTTTGGAAGAGGCATATCAGAAACATTCAGCCGATCCTTATAAGACTGCGGTGGGTCAAAGGGCGGGTGGGGAGCGTAGCAGTTGATGCTTAGACAGAAGGGGCCTTTGTCCTTGGCCTGCTGCATAAATTCAATGCCCTTCTCCACACACCAGGTTGTCTGATGATTTTCATCTTTCATCCCTTGGATATGTTCCGGTAGGGGATATCCATGCTGAGGAGGCCAGTCCGGACAGGGGGAATGGTATTCCTTCGACCAATCTACTCCCTTTTCTTTCAGCCACGTCTGATACCGATTCACTCCATCCGGCCAGTTATCAATCGGCATATGGCTCCATTCCATATAGGAATAACCATCCTCCGTGCGGTTCTCCATCCGTTTGTAGGCTGCGGTTAGGTGGAGTTTTCCTACAAGTCCGCAAGTATACCCTGCATCTGCCAGCAGTTTGGTCACCAGCGTCTCATCCCGTGAGAAGGTATCATTTCCGTTGATACTGGATCGAGTGCTGCGGGGGTAACGTCCGGTGAGAAAAGCAGCCCGGCTAGGTGTACACATAGGTGCCTGGGCATAAGCCCGTTCAAAGAGCATCCCCTCCTGTGCCAGACGATCTATATTTGGAGTATGGATGACGGAGTTGCCATAGCACCCTAATGTGTCAAATCGCTGTTGATCAGTACAGAACCAGACGTAGTTATACTGCATGTGTTCTCTCCCCTCTCATCGATCCGGTTTATACATGGTTACCAGCCAACTCACCACTTCTGGTTCTACAAAGTCTGGGTCATGTCGATAGCGGCCCCAGAAAGTTTTTCCTGCTTTATGCCGCTGCTCTTCTGGGCTATCCCCACACTCCTGCAGGCGTTGGGTAAGACGGAGGCGGATATCTTGGTAGGCTGGATCATCCGCTAAATTCCGTGTCTCATAAGGGTCCATTTCCAGGTCAAACAGTTGGGTAACTTTCACTTTTTGGAACCGGTATTCAATAAGCTTATAACGTCGATCTTTTACGGTTCGAACCTTGTCTCCAAAGATGGCATACACCTCATCTCGTTGGCAGGGGATCCCCTGAAACACCGGTGAGAAGTCCATGCCCTCCACAGTATCCGGGATATCCAGACCACATAGGGAACACAAGGTGGGGAACAAGTCATATAAGAAGTGGTAACCATCCTCTCGGGCATCTTTTGGAATTCCAGGGCCCGCCATGACCAGTGGAATACGGATGCCATGTTCGTAGCAACTCTGCTTACCCATCAACCCATGCCGGCCAACCGCTAGGCCGTTGTCCCCTGTAAAGACGATAATGGTATCTTCGTACAACCCCTTTTCTTTCAGTAAAGCAATGAGATCCCCGATTCGGGCATCCAGATGAGAAATCATGGCGTAGTAATCAGCTACATGCTGCTTTACTGCGTCTACCTTCCTCGGGTAAGCCTCAATAATCTCATCCCGAACGTCTTCAATTCCATAACGGAAGTGCTCCCCTGCAAAGCACTCCAAAACCATATCTTCGGGATTATAAAGATTGGCATACTCCGCAGGCATAGTCCTGGGATCATGAGGTGCTAGATAGGATAAGTACAGGAAAAACGGCTTCTCATCTTGATACTCCCGCAACCATTGGATGGCCTGATCTGTAAATAAATCGGTCGAGTGATAACCCATATGGATGTGGGTGGCTCGGGTAACAGTGGTCTTATTGGAAAAATATTGGCCGATGCACGCAGAATTTATCTGATCATACTTTCCGTCAGCGCGAAACTCATATACAGGTACATTCCAGTGATCCCACATACCGCCAAAGAAAATTTCTCCGCCTTCGGCAAAGCTACGGGTAAAACTGTCGGTTCCGTTATGCCATTTTCCAGTTCCAAAAGTGCGGTATCCGTTCTGTCGGAATGTCTCTCCCAAGAGCGCATGGTTACGTGGAATTTGCTTTCCATCCTGCTCCAGTGAAAATAGGCTGCGCCCAGTATGGATCATGGCTCGGCTGGGCATGCAGACAGCCGGCACCGTACCACCAGGAATATGGGCGTTTGTAAACGCCATGCCATCAGCACAGAGTGCATCCAAGTTCGGGGTTTGAATTCGAGGATTTCCTAATGCATGAATCGTATCGTATCGCTGGTCATCTGTCAGGATAAATAAAACGTTGGGTCGCTTCATTGTCTTTTCCTCCTAAACGCTTTGGAGCAATTGATTAAGCGTGGGAAATTTGATCGGGATATTTGTTCCCTGTGTTCAATACCGCCATAAGTAATTTCTCCCGGTATTGCTCCACCAGCGCACTGTTGGCAGGGTCCGCTGCCAAATTGACATTTTCTTCTAAGTCATTTTTTCGATCCGTTAATTCACATTCTCCAGTCTGGTACTGAACAAATTTATAATCCGCATCCAAATAACCCATGGTGTTTACGTCACTCTCGAAATACCCATTTCGGTATTCAAAAATACAACTGTTTCGAGGTTGGCCCCCGGCCAGGGCGGGCACCTGAGATACCCCGTCGCAAGAGCGGGGGATTTGCACCCCCAGCAACTGACACAAAGTGGGGTACACATCTACAGAAGAAGTCAGGGCCTTTGTACTTCCTGACCCCATACCAGGGACAGATATCAGTAGTGGCACATTGATTAGACCGTCATAGAAGAAAGGCCCTTTCAGCCACATACCGTGATCTCCCATTAGCTCCCCGTGGTCAGAAGTAAATACTAGGATTGTATCCTCCAGTGTCCCAGTCTGGCGCAGTGCCTCTAAAATTTTCCCTACCCCTTGGTCAATTAAATCGACCATGGCATAGGTATTTCGGATACGTTGATCTCGCTCCCGCTCCCCCACCACGTCTGACTCCAGCTTGTCAGGAGTGGATCCTCCCCGGGTGAGTAAGCCAAGCCCTTCCAAAATCTTTTCATCCATAAATTCAGAGATGACGGCAATATTTTTTTCCACTTGCGCCTTCTCCTGCTCTGTCATGTCTGGAGTTTTTTTCAGAAGCCCTGCACGATGCCAGATTCCTTTTTGTTGTTGCCGGTAATGATCCGGTCTTGTTCTCAAATCATCCTTTTCATTAATTGGTTGCTTGATGGGAGTATCTTGGTAACGCATGGCAGTCTCGTAAGGCGGGTTAAACGGATGGTGGGGGTCAGGGAAACTAGCCAGTAAGAAAAACGGTCTCTCTTCCTTGGCATGTTCCTGAATGTACGCAGCACTACGCTCTCCTACAAACAGAGAGTCATGTAATGCCTCTGGCATAGTTGTTACCCCGCAGCAATCAAAGGGGCCAATTTTCTTGGCTTGCGCCATATCGTCGGTCCCGCCGTGCTGGTGAAACCACTTTCCATAGTGAGCGATGGGAGTAGTGGCATGGCCCACTGTCAACTCCACATGGTCAAATCCCCAATACGGGCCGTACCAGTCAATGTCATCCCCCGCCTGTTTCCAATACCGGTGATCCTCCCGGCTACCCATAGGTGCCTGTGGGCCACAGTCAGTGGGTTCAAAGTGCAACTTTCCGATGCTGCATGTATGGTAGCCATGGTTTCCTAACTGGTCCGCCAGGGTGGGCAAGGAATGCGGGAGCATCAATCCATTTGTCCACATGCCGTGGTTATGAGGATAGCGCCCGGTAAAAAGAGACATACGATTCGGCATGCAGATAGGGTTATTGACAAAACATTGATCAAAGCGCATCCCTCTCTGGGCAATCCAGTCCAGATTAGGGGTGCGAACGTAAGGGTTTCCATAGCAACCGACATAATCTTTTCGTAATTGGTCGGCCATAATGAATACCACATTTTTTTGCTTCATAACCACGTTTCCTTTCCCGGGCAATTAATCTCTGCTAATCGCTGACTTTCGTGTTTTATACTTTCCAATCAATTTTTTAATTGCCGGAGAGAATAACAGCAAAAAGGCCAGCAATAAAATAGCCGCACTGATTGGACGAGTAAAAAAGATAGAAACACTACCTTTGCTCAGCAGCAAAGAGCGGCGCAGATTTGTTTCTGCTAGATTCCCCAATACCAATCCAATGGCCAGAGGTGCAATGGGGAAATTAAAAGAACGCATCACATAGCCAAATAATCCAAATGCTACCATTACAAATACATCAAAAGTAGTATTGGCAATAGAAAATGCACCCATAGTGGTCACTACTACAATGCAGGGCAACAAAATAAGGATGGGCACCTTAGTAATGTTGACAAAGAGGTTAATAAACAACTGGCCTTGAAGGAACATAAATACATTTATAAGTAGTAGTCCGCCCATAATGGCGTATACCCAAGTACTGCCCTCAGCAAATAAGGCTGCACCAGGGGTAACCCCCTGCATAGTCAATGCCCCTAGCAACACAGCCACTGCCGCGTCTCCGGGAATGCCCAACGTCAGTAGGGGAATTAAAGTGGCACCAGTTACCGCATTGTTGCCGGTTTCCGGAGCCAGTACTCCCTCAATACACCCTTTTCCAAATTCTTGAGGGTTCTTTGAGCCCCGGCGTGCCTCATTGTAAGAGAGCATAGAGGCAATTGCACCTCCAGTGCCTGGAATTGCTCCGATGACGATGCCAAAAATACTGGACTTTAAAATGGTTTTCCAATATTTCAAAATATCCACAATTCGAATGGTTGCCTTTTGAAATGGAATTGCCTGTTGGTTGAGATCTTCTTTTGAAATATTCCGACACTTAATAAGCACTTCACTGACAGCAAAAATTCCCAGCATCACTGTGGCAGGGCGGAACCCGGCCAAGAGTTGAGAATTTCCAAACATAAAACGCTGCACGCCGTCAGTGGCATCAATGCCTACTGTGGATAGGGCCAAACCAATGATGCCCATAGCCAATCCTTTGATAACGTTTCCGTTGGATAACCCTACCACAGAAGCAAGGCCGAACACACACAAAGCAAAATACTCCGGTGAGGCTACATGCAAGGCAATTTTTGCAATCTTGGGCGCAAAAAACAGGAGAGCAATGCAGCTAAGTATGCCACCAATCGTCGAACCCACCAGCGCTGTTTTTAAGGCGTCTCCCGCTCGCCCCTTTTGTGCCAACGGATAGCCGTCAAAAACCGTAGCTGCAGCATTGGCGGTACCTGGAGTATTAATTAAAATCGCGGTAATGGAACCGCCAAAGGTGGCCCCACAATAAGAAGCCAGCATCAAATACATTCCAGCTAACGAGTCCATTCCAAATGTCAAGGGAAGCAGGATCGCAATGGCAAAAATAACGTTCAAACCTGGCATGGCGCCAATTAAAATTCCGGCCACCATCCCCACATTCATCATTAAAATATTAGATAAAGTAAAAATATCTTGAAGGGTTGAAAGGTTCATTCTCGTCTCCTCCTCACGGCAGCGGCACTCGCAGAACGTAGATAAAGATGAGATACATTACGGCACAAAAGCCATAGCCTCCCACATAGTACCTCCAGTCTTTACAGCGCAGCAAAAGTAGTAATGCGGGAACAAACAAAATAGTTGCCACAAGATAACCCACATACTTAAAGAGCAAGGCATAAATTAGAATTAACACAAATGCCAGCAGTGGAAGGATAATTTCTCGATAAGTTCCTGGTGAAACAATGGGTTCTTGTTTCCCTGCTTTTTTGGCTTTTTGATAGCGGATTACAGCATTAATAAATCCAAGTAGCGCTACCAAAAACAGGGCAGCCATTAGCAGACTAGGAAAGGTACGGCTGGTAAAATTGGTTTTGCTGTTGGCCACCACTCGAATTTGGCTGGGAATAAACCAGAAATAAAACGAGGCACACACAGCCATCAACACAGCCATGGATAACATATCCTGTTTTGCTTTTTTCATTGGGCACCTCCTCTATTTTCAGGGAAAATAAGTCTAAGAAAATTGCGGCATACAGAGGGGATCTGTATGCCGCAATACACAGTTAAGATTGCGTTAGATCAGACCAACCTTTTCCATCACCACTTTGTAGTCCTCGGCCGCAGTTGCAATTAACTCATCCAATTCCTCTTCTGTATACTCGCGCACTGGACCGAAGCCCATAGTCTCGAGATACTGTTGGTACTCTTCCGATTGAATGGCGGCGTTTAACTCCTGCTTAAGCCAATCCACAATTTCCGTGGGTGTATCGGCTCGGATTGCAATCCACTTTAGACCAATAAAGGTGCTGATGTCTTCTACCCCATAGTCACTAATCAGGTCGGCATCTGGGAACAGCCTAGACTGCTCATCGTGGAGAATAGCCAGAACCCGCAATTCTCCGCTCTCTACTCGGGAGATGGCATCGGTATCGTCCACAATGGCAAACTCCACCTCACCGTTTAGAATGGCGGTGATATTTTCATTCGAACCGCTGTACACCATCATAGTTCCGTTGTCATAGGCGCCCAGCTGATCCAACGTAGTGGCAATGGCAATGTGTCCATAACCGCCAGCGTTCGGGACACCAAAGGTGTACTCATTATTTTGCACGTAATCCACAAAATCCTGGGCGTTTTGTAGTTTTGAGTCTGCCTTAACACAGATGGTTGCCTGGACACTTGGAGCTAGCATCGCAATGAATCGGAAATCGTCCAATGTGTACGCCAGTCCACCCATAATGGGCTGGGTAATGCCGCATGCATTTGCCATGGTCAATAAGGTATAGCCGTCCGCATCTCGGGCAGCCGCTTCTGCTGTACCTAGTGTCTGGTTTGCGCCGGCAATATTTTCTGCCACCACCGGTTCACCCAAGTCCAAAACGTCAATCAAAGCCCGCGTAGGCAAATCAACTGCTGCACCTGCAGCTACCGGAATAATCCAGTTAATGGCTTTGGAGGGGTAACCCTCGGGTTGTTTGACTCCATCTGCAGGGTCACCAGACTGCTCCGCAGATGATGCACCAGCTGTTGAATTACTTGCCGATTGCCCAGCACCGGAACTGGATGTCGATTCTTTTGGACTGCACGCTGTCACGCCCAGCAACAACGCTAAGGAAAGCGCAAGGGAGAGTGCTTTTATGCCTTTCATCCTAATATCCTCCTTCAAATCACCAAATTTAACCATTTTTCCGCTCTTTTTTCCGTATTTTCCTCTTTTATATCCCCATTTTAGCATCCTAAACATTGTGTGTCTAGTTTGTAACTCTTATGATTTACGAAGATTTACAATATAATTTACAATTGAAACTCTTTTACTTTTTTCAATCTTTTTAAGAATCAGAGGAACTTTCTGTTGCCATTTTGCTGAAATTGTATATACTGAATTTAAACAGTTCCATTTTTTTGTTAGAAACATACATTTTCCCCAGGAGTGAACCACTATGACCATAAAAGAACTTTCGGACTTGGCCGGCGTATCCACTGCCACCGTCTCGCGTGCTTTTAAAGAGAATTCAGATATTAATGCAGAGACCCGAAAGCATATTTTGGCATTGGCAGAACAGGTTGGCTATCGTCCCAAGCAGTACGTGTTGCGCAAACGCACGGCGCGAAAAAATCTTACCGTTGGGGTGGTGTTGGACTGTGGGTCTTATCCCTTTTCCAATGTTGTACTCACCGGAATTTGCAATGCCATGAATGCAGAAGGGGTGACAGTCTTATGTGCCAATTCGCAGGACGACCCACAGCAGAGCATTCTCTGTCTAGACCGCATGCGGGACCTTGTGGACGGATTAATTGTGGTGCCAGCCACTGAACAAAACGACTACAACATTCAATTTCTGGAGGAAATTAACCGTTCCATTCCCGTCCTCACGTTGATTCGCAGCACAAACCTAAATCATATTGACACCGTCCGGGTGGACAACTATACTCCGACCTACAACGCCATTAGTTTGCTGATTGACCATGGGCATGAGCACATTGCCATCATTAATGGCCCTATGAAGATTAAGCCCAGCCACGATAAATTAACTGCCTATGCAGCAGCTATGAGCGACCATAACTTACCAATTCGTAGCGAGTACATCTGCTATGGAGAATTTGATGAGCAAAAAATTTGCGATTTAACTATCGATTTGATTACTCGTTTTCCTGCTATTACCGCCTTGGTCACAGCCAACACCACGATTACCCGAGGATGCCTCAAGGCTCTGGATGAATTGAATTTACAAATTCCTGATGACATTGCCATTATTTCTTATGGAAACGACTTCTGCTTTTCGCTCCGCCCTCTGCACATTACTGCTATTGCCGATCCCCACATTGTAATGGGGCAACAGGCTGCACAACTTTTACTCCAACGAATTCGTACACGGAAGCATAATAAAAAGCGTCCCCCGGAACGAATTATTATCTCATCCGAACTTATTATCCGTGGATCGGAAATTTTCCCAAAAAATCGGCTTTCAGAACGGCGCAAGCCAACCCCGTTTTAGCCACAAATAATAACAAAATAAGCCGCCTATCCGTACCATACAGATAGGCGGCTTATTTTGTCGCTTTCCTTATTAACAGATTCCGCTTACCACACCGAATCCTCTCAACTAGTACTGTAGCCTCAATTCCATTGGGCTTGCTGTTCGACCCGCTGCTGATACGCTAACTGCTGCAACCGGTGGATACTAGAATCTAAAAACAGACGATGACCACAGACATTATCCCCTGGGCGAAAGAAAATCTCATGCCGCATACGCTGGCATCCTGCATTACATATATTCTGATAGGGGCACTGAACACACAGCCGTTTCTCCTCTTCTGGTCGGTGGACAAAAGCCTGCATCACAGGGGATTGATAGACACTACGCAGGGCTTCCTCCGCTAGATTTCCAGCCCGAAACTCATCCAACACGTAAAAATCGCAAGGATAGACACTCCCGTCTGCCTCTACAATCATCTGCACTTGACACTGCCCCAACAATCCACAAGCATTGCATTGGCCAAAGGCTAGCAGGTGAACCAAGTCGTCAAATAATTTCACACTGATGTACTTTCCCTGTTGATAGAGGTAAAACCACAGATCAAACAGCACCGTATAGAACGCCGCGTATCGCTCAGGTGTCAAAGCATACGGACTTTCCTCCCCGTCCAGCGGTCCTAAACAAGGAATAAATTGAACGAAATTGATTTTCTGTTCTTGAATAAAACGCCAAATTTTCTGCGGGTGGCGGGCCATCTGTCCAGTCAGTACCATTAAGACATTGTATTCTGTTCCTTCTCGTTCCAATGCCCGCTTAGCATTCATAATGCGGCGAAATGTTCCTCGTCGTTCCGCATCTAGCCGATTGGCGTCGTGAAACTCCGCCGGTCCGTCTAGGGACAGTCCTACTAAGAACTGGTGTTTTTTCAAAAAAGCGCACCAGGCTTGGTCTAACAGCAGCCCATTGGTCTGTAGAGCATAATGCACTTCTATCTCTCGGCTTGCATAGTTTTCCACCTGTTGTGTTAGGTATTGAAAATACTCCAGTCCCACCAGAGTTGGCTCACCACCCTGAAAGGCCAGCGTGAGTTTGTCCCCTGGCTCCAAATCCATAAATATATGTTTTAAAATATTATCTAACGTCTCTTTGCTCATTTGGCCAAAGGACTGCACTTCTCGCAAACTGCTTACATCGGCATAAAAACAGTAACGGCACCGCATGTTGCATAGCGAGGATGCCGGCTTTATCATAATGGAAAGTTGTTTCATGCCCTCCTGCCCCTCCTTTCCTATCCTGTCTATACAGATACTAGAAGATCCATGTTTTTATGGAATGTAATTTAGTATACAGGAAATAATCTAGAAAGCAAGCCTTCATCTCGGTCAGCGGAGTTACTATATTGTCGTATTAGAACTGCCACAGTATAGTCTAAAAGTATTTATACCACACCTTTCTGGGCCATTTTTACACAAATCTTCTTAATGCACTTTATCCCAAGACAAAATACTACACCCGCCAGGGCATTCTTGTTCCCCGACAGGTGTAGTTCATTTCCTATTGCAAATTAATTTGAAATTGGATCATTAAATTAAGGTGCTAGCAAACAGCTACCAGAAAATCTTTGTTTAAGTGGATTCCAACATAATATCCACCATGGCTCGATTGGTACCCGCCATTCCCTGTTTCAGCAGATATTGCAGGTGTTGAAACAGGCCCTGCATGCACGGAGCCAAGATTCCATTTTTTTCTGATAGCGTCTGCCCTCCCATGGCAGCTAAAGCGGAGGTTACACTACAGGATGCAGCCAGGGCAGTTTTGTTGGCACAGCCTTCCTTTGCCCCATCGCATAACATTCCTGTTACTCCACCCAAAATGTTTTTCATTGCGCCCAGCATTTCTCTCTCTCCTCCGCCCAATGCATACACAATGCCTACCGAAGCACCTAATCCAGAAGCCACTCCACAAGCACACACTGGGGCCAAAGAACCAGTGTAAGATTTAGCATACAGGTTTACTAAATTGGCAAGGGCCAGAGCCCGCAGTTCTTGCTCTTGCTCGATTTTCTTATACTGACACAGGGCGTCTACCGTCAAAAATAAGGTAATTCCCTGATTTCCACTCCCTGTGGCTGTCATGGTAGGAAGGTTAATTCCGCTCATTCTGGCATATGAGGCAGCACCTACCCTTCTTTGTACCGTCGTAAGTAGCGAGCCGTCATTCAATTCCGCAATTCCAGCCAGGTATCCCAGTTTTTCTCCCGCCTGGGAAACCTTACGATTCATCTCCACTCCGGTCCAAAGAAACTGGATCTTTTCCCGCGGAACACCAGAGGCAAAGTTTAGCATATCGGACAGCGTGTATTGTTGAATTTCAGGTACTGTCTCTACTACTTCCCCACTCTTTTGAGATTCTACAAAAGGCGCATGCTGCACAGATTGGATGTTGTCGTGACTTTTATAGGTAATGGCTCGAACGCAGTCCTGATCGGTAGTAATTGTGGTCTGAATAAAAAGGTCTGGCATGTCCTCCCGCACCACTGGGGTAACTAACCCTGCAATTCGCTGAATTTCCTCCAGGTGATGGCATTTAATTTTCCCTAATATATCCATCCCATTGTCCGGATTTCCGTCCACAATACCCAAAGCACAACATAGTGGAATGCCCCGCCCCGTCAAGCCTGGGATTCCCACTCCTATAGCATTTTTAAATAGGCCAATATCCATAACAACTTCCACGTGTTGAATTTCTCCTACCGCCTCCCTTCGGGCCATGGCCCCACATAGTGCTATAGCCACGGGCTCGGTACACCCCGTAGATGGTTTTATGGCATTCTGAATGGCAGAAATAAAATACGTCTCTTTATCCATTGATACTCTCCTTTGGGGCTTGGTTGGATTAGAATGGGTTTTCCCAACCATTTTTCTGGATCTGCACCTGAATAGCCTTGCGATAGGGTTCGCCAAATAGCTTTACAAACTGCTCCATTGCCCGGTGACATATCTCCTGTCCCTGCACACCCAACTGCTCTTTTAGCGACTTATAAATGGAAGAGTAGAGATGTGCCGTGTGGTAATCAAAATCTCGGACATATTTCTCCCCAATCTTCGTTTGCAGAGTGGACAGCGCCAATTCTGTGTTCGCATCTCTTTCGTATCCCCAGTTAAATATACAGCAGGGATCTCCGAAAGACTGGAGGGCCGGTATGTCCAATTCCAACGCCGGGTTAAATCCCTTTACCAAATTTTTATCTACATAGAGACAGTAGGTCTTTCCGTATTCTAGCAGCCCGTATTTTTTCCAGGTCTCTACCCATTGGCAGCGGCACACTGTGGTGACATAATGGGGTGATTTCAACGTTTGGCCAGGGACCATTTGTCCTAGTGCCGGCGGACGCCACTCTTTAAAGATGGCGTAGGTGGGCATGGTGGCCTCCACTCCCTCTTCCTTGGCATATTGTGCCATTCTCTGCCCTCGCTCCCATCCATATCGTGCGGTAGCAACTCCCAACGCACAGCGAGCCTCCAATCCTTGGCAAATTGCTTCTTTGGCCAAAAGGCCATATAAAACAGCATGGTGCTCAATTACACAGGTAGCCTTTTCCACATGATCCTCCCCTTTCAGTCAAATCCACATACCCCTTGGCGGTTTGCTGAAACTCCTCTTTTACTTGCCCCAGTAGTTCTGGATCTACTACCAACTGCCAGCCGGCCTGTGCCATAATGTGGGCTGCAAACATCATACCCTGTCTTCCTACCGGTGCCCCAGCACATGCTGCATACTGCCAACTATGAAGGACAATATTTTTAGGACCACAGGCTACCCGAATATTTACTGTCGGCACTACCTGACTCACATCAGACACATCAGTGGATCCGGTCATATAGGTAATAGATCCGGTTGGCTGATCAAACTGTTCATCCAGCACTCCATTCTCTTCCACGTCACCAGAATGGATGGCCAATTCCCGAGCAAATTGTTTATCCTCTTCCGTAAAGCCAGGATGCCCTAGATCGCTCATAATCTGATGCATCAGTCGACACAGGGTAAAATTGACTAGTGTTCCATAGCCCCGAGACAGAAAATTCCACTCCACTTTCGTCGAGGTCATCAAAGCAGCACCCCGCGCAATATCTATGATGCGAGCCGTCACATCATTTACATTTTCCCGCTGTCTGGCGCGGATAAAGTACCATACTCCCGCTGCAGCAGGGACAATATTAGGCTTATTTCCATTGGGCAGATTAGCGTAGTGAATCCGCACATCATCGGTGGTATGCTCTCGGAGATAATTGGACCCCACATTCATGAGTTCACAAGCATCCAAAGCGCTACGCCCCATGTGGGGGGCAGCGGATGCATGGGCAGCCTTTCCTTGGAAATGAAACTGTACAGAATCCATTGCGAGATAGGACAACTCCCCGCAACGATTCTCCATCCCCGGATGCCAAGTAATAGCTACATCCAGTTCTCGAAAACACCCCTGGTTTAACATTACCACTTTGCCTTTGAGAATCTCCTCTGCCGGGCAGCCGTAAAACACCACGGTTCCCTCCTGTTGCGCCGTCTTTAAGGCAGAAGCGAGGGCAGCGGCAGCACCGGCGGCACCTGTTCCCAGCAGATTATGTCCACAGCCATGTCCATTTTTTTGTGGATCGCCGCTGCGATAAGGAACTGGTTCTTGATTTAATTCCGGCAATGCATCATACTCCCCCAAAAAACCAATGATTGGATGTCCACTGCCCCACTGGGCCCGAATGGAGGTAGGCATCCCACCAACGCCTTTCTCCACACGAAACCCCTGGCCGATCAAAAAATCCGCCAAAACACCAGCAGACTGAACTTCTTCCTCCGCCGCTTCTGCCAAGAGGAAAATGCTTTGGGCGCAATGCTCCAGTTCTCTCTGGTGCTGCTCCAAATACGCTTCAATTTCTTTATTTCGTTCCATTTTCCACCCTCGCATTTGCTTTGATATCCTTTCTGCTGTGGTAGTAATGGATTAGGAATTTGACTGTAGGATACATCAGAGAGATAGCCGCAATAATTAAGAAAAAGACTGAAATCGGCCGTGTAAAGAAAATTGAATAGCTTCCGCTGGCCATTGCCACTCCACGGCGCATATTACTCTCCGCAATATCCCCCAACACCATAGCAATCACCATAGGGGTCAGCGGCACATCCAACAAAATAAGGACAAAGCCCACAATGCCAAAAATAATGCTCAGCTGCACATCAAAAATGCTGTTGTTACAGGCATAGGACCCCAGCATACATAGATTTACCAGCAGAGGAATTAGCAACGCCACCGGAATCTTGGTTACATTTGCAAAAATGCGGACAAAAAACTTTCCTTGAACAAGCATAAACAAGTTAACGAGAATCAGAGAAATCATGATCGTGTAAATTGTCTCTGGATGACTGGAAATTAAAAGAGGACCCGGGGTAATACCCTGCATCATAAATGCTCCCAACAGAATTGCAGTCACTGTATCACCTGGAATGCCCAGGGTAAGAAGGGGAATTAACGTGGCGCCTGTTACACCATTATTAGCAGACTCAGAGGCAGCAATTGCTTCCAAACTTCCTCTTCCGAAAAGTTCCTTGTTTTTTGACGCCCGCTTCGCCTCGTTGTAAGCCAAAAAAGAGGAGGTCGTGGCCCCAGTGCCGGGCACTGCACCAATAAAGGTCCCTATAGCACTGGAACGCAGCAAGTTGCCCCACATTTTCCAAAAATCACGTGCGGCAATACCTTTACTAGAAAATTGCTGCAATTCTCCGGCATCCTTAAATACTGAGCGGGATTTATTGATAATTTCTGTAATGGCAAACAATCCAATCATAGCAGGGATTACGTCAATGCCACTCAGTAGTTGTGTCTTAAAGATAAAACGGCTGGTCCCGTTAATGGGATCTGTCCCGATACAGGATACAAGAAGGCCTAACATACCTGAAATAAGGCCCTTAATTTGATTGCCACTGCTTATACTTGAAATAATTGTAAGTCCAAACAATGCCAGTGCAAAGTATTCCACAGCGGAAAACGTGAGCGCAAATTTGGCCACTTGAGGTGCTACAAAAATAAGTACAATAGCGCTAAACAGGCCACCAAAAACCGAGGCCTTTAGTGCTACGTCTAATGCCAGCCCCGCCTTTCCTTGCTGTGCCAAAGGATACCCATCCATGGCGGTGGCAGCAGAAGCGGGAGTGCCCGGGGTTTTGATAAGAATGGCTGTGATAGACCCTCCATAAATTCCGCCGCAGTATACGCCCAATAGCAACACGATACCTGGGATCATGTCCATTCCAAAAGTCATAGGCATCAGCAGTGCTACACCCAATGTGGCGGTCAAACCGGGCAGGGCACCGATAATAATGCCAGCAAACAGCCCAAGGTTCATAAACAGCAAATTGGGTACGGTAAATAGGGTGCTGGCCACAGTGCTTATTAATTCCATCTTCTCCCCTCCCTCCAATTACGGCACCTTTACCAGTAAAACGTAGGCAAAGACAAAATATAATAGGAACGTAAAAGCAATCACGATTACATAGTGATACCACTTTTTGGAGCGAAACGCTGCCAACAAAAACAGACTGCAAATGCATCCAGTCAGCACATATCCTATTGTTTTTAGCAGAATGTTGAACAATATTTTGCTCTGCCAGGTAAAAAGATTCTTTTACTAGACAGTCAAATAGTTTTTCTCTGGTAAAACTGGGATCGGCAGTCTTAATTCCTAGATCATAGTATCCACTCTCTCCATCAATTCCACAGCCCCCTCCGGCCATAATTGCATTTCCGCTCATAGCAGCTTTTCCCTTGGCTACCAGCAATACTTTTATCCCAGTTTGAGCAGCATAGTACGCAGCTGTAATGCCGGCCCCTGACCCACCAACAGACAGCAGATCTGTTTCCAGCACATGGTCAACTTTTCTACCCATCTCCACTTCCTCCAAATTCGCGTTTTATTTCCCCATTCTTTTTGTTGAATTTATAAACAAATTATAAGAAAGCCTACTCTCTGTGGCAAACAGTTTTTATTAGTGGCCCCCAAACAAATGGTTGTGATTGTTGACGCGCTCTTATGACAACTGGAAACATCCAAGATTTTAACGTCACATTGCGTTTTCCTTCCTTCCAAAATAAGGAAGATTCCTGAGCCAACCTGTAGCCATTTGTTTCTTTCCCTATAGGAATAATTTTCTTGACTTTATATGCGCAATCAAGCTATCCTTATGTTAAGAATTTACATAATTTTTAACTTTTTATCTGTTTTCACATTTATTAATGTTTTTATAGTCTCAACTTAAGGAGGAGTTTTTTGAATTTTCAAGATTTAGAATGTTTTGTTGTCGCCGCTGAGGAACTAAACTTTACCCGTGCAGCGCACCGTTTATATATCTCTCAACAGTCTCTCAGTGCCCATATCTCTAAGTTAGAACAGCACTACCAAACGAAACTATTTGAGCGCACCTCGCCTTTAACCCTTACGTCGGCAGGTGCTAGCCTTCTTGAGTACGCAAAAAATATCCTCATTCTAAAAGAGCGGACAGAGGCCCAAATGCAGGAAATTCGTCGGGCAGAAAATAATATTCTTACCATTGGCATTCTCTCCAACCGAGGCACTGTCCTCATTCAGTCTATACTCCCTAGACTTCGAGCCAAATATCCTGAAATTTCTCTTAAAATTCTAGAGTTTCCAGACGAAAATTTTTCCGCAATTCTAAACAGTGGGGCCGTAGATTTGATGCTGGGCTATTGCTCTGAGCCCTCGCACATTGCCTTTATTCCTCTCTTGGCTGAGCGGTACTATCTTTTAGTTTCGGACCACATTCTGCACGATTTTTTTACCCCCACACAACAAAAAGAAATTTTATCTGGACAGGTTTTGCCTATTTCTTTTTTCCGAAGCTGTCCCTTTTTAGCTTCCAGTTCTATTACTTGGTTGAAAGAAATTTTTGAGAAATGCTGCCTAGAAATTGGCTTAATTCCTGATATTATGGTGGAAACCTCTAGTTTTTTAACCAGAGTTTCCCTTTGCATTGCTGGTTTTGGCGTCATGTTTATTTCTGGCTCCTTAGTCACCCAGTGCAAAGCGCTCCTAGACAAAGAGCAGTTGCAAAAACTTCACTTTATCAAACTGGAGTACCAACCAGATCCTGTTTACTGTACATTGGGAATCAACTACCTGAAACAGAAAAAGCTGTCTGCGGCTAGTAGAAAATTTATTCAGATTGCTCGCCAAACGTTTCCTTTTCAAGACTCGCTACCAGATATAACTTCCTCAGGTTCCCCTCCTTTTGCACAACCAAAGGACTCCCTTTAAAATGGGTGTTTTCTGCACTGTTTTCGTCAAATTGTAAATCTCAATCAGAAATAATTTCCCTCTAACACAAAAATAGCCACCCTTTCGTGTATTCACGAAAGGATGGCTATTTTATATGAACGATTCACTGGGCACACGACACATACGCACCAAATCGTTGCATCGCCACTATTCACTGAAAAATCCATATCCTGGCAGCCGATTGTACAAGCCGTAGTAGGAGAGCAACCCTGTCCCAGCTTGGAGTTCCTCTTTCTTTTGATAAGCACCGTTAAACCAAGAAAGAAATTGAGAAGATAGTTCCTCTGTTGGCACCTCAGGGGTATAGAAGAGAAATTCTGTTCCTTCCTCCAATCCATACGGCTCCGATGCAATAAAGTGGACCCCGTCCTCTGTCCACTTCTGCCCCACTGAATGGCCGGTGGTATTTTCCAGTTCCTCCAGTGTAAGGCAATAGGTATGTCCATGATATTGCTGAATTTGGCCAAATCGCCCACGAAACGTACATAGGTAAACTATATCAAAATCACTGTCATGATATTCTCCTTGGAAGGTTCCATCCGAATACAGGGTAAGATTGGTCGTCCAGGCACCTGCACCACTGCAAAATTGCAGATGAACAGGTTTATCCGCTGGAATAGGGAGCGAATTCGCCACAGTAAACCCATCTTCCAGTCCTAGGTATTTTAACTCTTCCAAATGGGATCCCACATCTTCTGGGCCAATTATCAAATTTGCATCCTGTGTACTGAGTAGTAGAGAACTATGGCGCAGGAGGCGATTCACTTCATCGGCAAAATTTCTGAGTTGGGGCGTGATGACCGTCGTATTCCACGTGTCTACATCAACTTCATTTTCTTGTTCAGTGACCCACTGCCCATCTTCCAAATGAATGAGTGCGTAACGATAGTGCCCTCTTCCTGTATACATGCTTGGATTGTACCGCAGCAAATATTGCAGATTGCTACTGGGTGCAGTAAAGAGATATAACGAATTCCACGCGCTATGACCAAGTCCTGCATCCTCCCGTAGTACTTCTGTTCCATCTTCTTTTGTTACCACCAACTGATACATCAGCGGTTCTGCTTCCTCCACCCAAATTTGCTCCGCCACTCCGTCCCAATCCAAATCAGCGGTAGTTATCTGTTTGGTGTTCTGATTTTTCAAAGAGGTTTTGACAAATTCATACAATGCTGAACTGTTCACCTGCCAGAATTGGTCGCCAAAATTTAAGCAGGTTACGCCTTCCTCCTGTGTGAGGGCAAAGGAGTATTGTGTCACGCAATCGTTGACCACCCAATTCTCAGAGTTACCAGTAAAGTTAGACGTTGAGGAAAAATTTTCCCGCTCCAAGCTATTGAGAATTTGAGTTAGAAGTTCCATATCAAAACCTTGGTTCTTCTCCTGCAACTGTTCCACCGTGATGTTCCGCGCCCAGTCCCAAGGGGCATTTGTTTTCCCCGTTTCCCGTGCTCCAGTAAAAGTGCCTCCTACTGCAGCCACAGCAATCAGAAGTACTATCGCCAATGTACAAACTGCCGTTTGCGGCCGTCTAGTTAACAAAATGATACGCTCTTTAATATCTCGACCGTTTCCTATCATGCTGGTGGTGGCTAACAACAAATGAGAGGATTTTTGACACGTCACAGTTAGAAGCGTGCGACCATAAGCGGCGCGTTCCTTTTCTCCCAATTGACGGACCGTGGCCTCATCACAGCACAACTCCCCATCCTGGCGAGATAAAGCAGCAGCCAGCCACACCAGTGGATTATACCAGTGTAAAGCCAGACACACTCCTCTCAGCAGGGCCCAGAGGCAATCTCCATGCCGGAAATGAGTCAACTCATGGACCATGCTGTGATACAAGAGAGTTGGATCCGCTTCCACTTCTGGTGTTACATAGAGTTTGGGGCGTAGCAGGCCAAACAAGCAGGGCGTCTGAGCCACGGTGGTGACATACACTGGTAAGGGGCATTTCTCTATCTTCAGCGGTTTCCGATTGCGACGAAGTTTTCGGGCGAAAACAATGTTTACTCCCAAAAACCAAATTCCCAGTCCAACTGCACCACTGCCCCAGATTACAATCAGTATGTCCTCTAGAAGTACCGGCTTCTCCCTCATATTCCGTTTGCTCTCCAAGACGGAAGAACTATCCAGTTCCAGAGTTTCCGACTCAAAAGTCTGAGAATTTTCAGACCCCAGAATCGGTAAATGCCCTTGAAGCGTCATATCCGGTTCCACAACAGGCAGCTTTGGTGTCGTTTCCTCCGCTCCGTCGGCCATAAAATTAGAGAGAGAACTTTCAGGTTGCGGCCAGATTGTGACTGCATTGAGCACACTCAACTCGGTCCTCCCAAAATTAAATGGAATCAACAGGCGCAGTAGGACGAGTGCCCACAGACCATATTGAAGCCGAAGACTAATTTTTCCTTTCAGGCACTGACGTAAGATCAGTACCACCAGAATTAAAACGCTGGCGGTTATGGCCCACTCTGCCACGGCACTCTCCTCCTATCCTCCAAACTATCGGTTAACTATATTTTTCCTTTTTGGTCCAGTGTTTCTTTTCTATGAAAGCACCAACCATTAATTCAAGTCTCTTCCGCCTAAATCGAAAAAAGGAACCTTTTATCTCCCTCTCTCCCGGTGACCTTTATACTTTTTTTACTTGGCACCCCACGCTTCTCTTGGTTTACATTTGTAAACATATTTTATCATGTTATTTACATTTGTCAACAACTTTTTGCAACTGAAACGAAAAGGATATTGGGGGCTGAAAAAGCCGCTGTACATATCGTACAGCGGCTCATTGTTGCAATTTTAGATTCCTCTAGGAAGTCGCAGCACCCTGTGTCCGCAGTTTGCGGTAATAGCGATCCACACAGGAAGCATATAAAATACCGCCCACGACATATCCTTGATTGTCGGATTCATCATCTTTACACACATATCGATGACATATCGAGGCGTAAAATACTGGCCTTTTTCACCCTTCTGAGCCTTGCTCATCAGGTATTCAAAGGCATCATCTACAACATCAAGATTGTTGTTAAATAGCTTTATATCCTGTAAAGAAGCAACACAGACTGCAAGGTGAGACGGGGAAAGCAGAATTTTGCTTTCATCTGTAAAGATACCTTCCCATTTCTTCTTCGCATCATCAAACAGTCCCTGTATCTTTTCTTTCAGTTCAAAATCGGTATCTCCGGTGTTACGGAACTGCAAATAGGCAGTAGGGTCATTGGCGCAGATTAACTCATCATACAGCTTGGCAAAAATGAGCTTGAAGATTTCTTCAAAAGAATCCACGCCCGCACTCGCCAGAACTTCATCTTCCATCTCCTTAATTAGAGCTCGGAGAGATTTTTTCTGAGTGCTGATTTTGTCTTTTCGCTTCAGATCTTCATAGGTAAATTTTTCGTTGATGATGTCTGAAAGTTTCTGCGTCGCCTTAGGAATGTCGCTGATTTCCTCGAAGAAATTTGGGTCTTTTCGGTTGTAACAAGAAATCTGTTCACCATTTGTCCAGACACCGATAGGCGCACCAGTAGCATTGCAGTAAGACTTCAGCTGCTCCTTGCCATCAGTGAGCTTTGGCTTTTTTAGCTCCACAATAATATAGGGAACCATCGGGCGATCTTTATCCATGATCGCAATATCAGCCCGTTTTACTTCACGGCCAAAGTGAATTGGGATTTCCAGCTGAATCCGACTAGCCGTATATCCGTATTCGTTCATGAGTTTATGAATGTAGAGTTGGCGAACAGCTTCTTCGGGAGTAAGTTTAATTGCCTTATCACGGATTGCACAAGTGATATAGGGAACCTCTGCACCACGGACAGACTTCATGAAAATACGAGACTCTACTGCGGATTTGTCCTCCGCAGAAAAAAGGATGTCGTCGTATGTAGTGTTTTTAAAAAGTTCATTCAATGTCATTTTTGTTTCCTCCTGATGCGGTACCCGCACAAATAAGTTGCTCGATTTGTGTAACTTGTTCTTCCGAGGGGTCTACTGCGATTAGTTGTCTTATCAGGCCCCACAGTTTGGGCTTTCTACTGAGTTCTGCGTTTATGTCCGGTGGTGGCGTGCCCTTTGCGCTTGCGAAAAGGAGTAACATTTTTTCGCGCAGTTCAGGAGGCGGCTGAAGCTTCTCTAATAACTTTAGGAACACTTCCTCAGAGGGGAAAATCACGCCGCTCTCAATCGAACTGAGAGATGCATTTGTGATATCAACAGCCAGCGCCAGTTGTCTTTGCGAAAGATGCGGTTGCTTCTTTTCTCTTGATTTCTTGATCCATTTGCCAAGTTTCTTCTTATCGGTGGCTGATACAGCCATTGATATTCCTCCCTTCATAGTGTTAGCTGTTAGTTAATAGCTAATACTATGATAACATATCTAAATCGAAAGCGTCAATATCAAGGATCCTCAATTTGTCAGTGGACATATTTTATATGGGAAATTGTAGCAGCATTGAATGTAAACACTGCCAATTTCTAAAATAGATATTGACACAGAACAAATGTTCTGTTATCATCAAATACAAGTTCATAGTTGCAACCATGCTGCACCGAGCCACGGGTCCTAAGACATTGTCTTTGAGTCACCAAATTGCCGGGCGCATGAGAAGAACACGAAACCATGCAGTCTCCTGCTGGTCACCGTGTTGTTCTCGTGCGCCCGGTTTTTCTTTTCCCCCAGCTAACTATACTCTAAAAATTTTCAAAATCAGCAAAACAGAAAACAGAAGAAAGACAGAGGAGGTACACATGCAAGAATCAGGTTTCAAAAGCTACGATGAACTGCCACTATTTCTTAATTCGGAACTGGTGGCAAAGGTGCTGGGCGTGTCGCCGTCCAGTGCTTACGAACTTATGCACGAGCCGGGTTTTCCTGTGCTGCGTGTCGGTAACCGGATGCTGGTACCCAAGGAGCAATTCATTCAATGGGTGCTGGAACACGCAGGAGGTGACCGCAAATGAATTTTATTCTCTGTCAGCGTGACCCAAAACGAAGCCGCTTCTCACTCCCCAATGATATCTGGAAGTGGGAACTCAAGCCCCAAGGATTTGCCATCCTCGTTTATCTCTGCTATCTGCAAACCCACTGTAAAAAAGATGTCCTACCCAGTGCGGATGAAATCGCTTCCCAACTGCACATGAGCAAAGATATGGCTGAGGAGTGGGTTGCCGAACTCAACCGTCGCGGATTGCTTGATCAACACATGGTTCCTGTATTCAAAAACGCCAACAAGAATTTTTTCTCTCTACCCAATGAACTGTTCTTTCTAAATATTGGTCACGGAGCTATCACCGTCTACGCCTATCTGCTCTACTGTGAGGATCGCCGCACACATCAGTGTCATCCCAGTTACCGCACCATCTCCGCTGCAGTACACCTGACCGTGTCCACTGTGATGAAGCACATTACGAAGTTGACGGACAGGCAGTTCATTGCCGTTGAGAATACCTCCTACATTGACAGACATGGTATGAAGCAGAACGGCAACAACCTGTACACCATCCTGCCAATCCAGATGGCGATGGATCATTGCTACCAGCAGCAGATGCTCCGACTGGAAAAACAGGCGCTCATACATCAATAGGCCAGGAATACCCCGTGTGCACCGCTGTGAGGGGCTGTGTGCCCTCCTTTAGGGCAGGGCAAAGTCCCTGCCCCACCAAGGACTTTCGAGGCAGATTTGGGCCGATTTCGATAGCTCTGCGGAGGACGAAAAAAAAGCAGGTAGAAAGGACTGGCGTCTTTGTGCCGCCTGTCCACCCACAACCTCCCGCAGTGCGGGCGGTTCCGGGGATTTGAAACAACGCTTTTTCGGCTCCCGGCAATGCCCTTCACCGCCTTTTGACGCCCAAAACAGCCTGTGTCCTTAGAGTACCAAGGCATTCTCTTGACGCTTTTCCCAAAATTGAGGAGGAATTTGATATGAAAGAAACCAGTAAGAACCGCCACACTGTATGGCTGACAGACGAGGCCTGGAAGATGGTCGGTGACCAGTACAAAGGCGACAACTGCTCAACACAAAACGAGTACATCGAAAAAGCGATCCGGTTCTATGTCGGATACCGAAACGCGGAGTGCGACGGTTACTATCTTCCCAACACGCTGTCCTATATGCTGGAAGGAAGTCTGACTGCGCTGGGTGACCGAATTGGTCGTCTGCTGTTCAAACTGTCGGTAGAGGAGTCTATGATGATGCACATCATTGCTCATGATACGGATATCAACTTGGAGACACTGAAAAAACTGCGCGACAAGTGTGTTCAGGATGTGATGCAGACACATGGTCAGATCAGTTTCAAAGACATCCTGAAATTCCAGAAGAGGTTATAACACATTCCTAAATTGGCGCGTATGTCTGGTCATCCAAAATTAAAGATGAGGAGACATACATCACGTCCGGAGTATGCGTATGACAGATGCATGCATATCAAAATCTGCGTCGCAAAACAAAGATAAAAGTCTTTCGAAAATAGCACAGTGTTAACAATGATAAGAGCCGCGCAAAAACGGCGCAGAGAAATTGATAACAGTTTGATAATTGTGATCAAAAGCCCTGGCTATTCTCTCTGTAATTCGGTATTGTGTGTTGCTGCAAAGGAGGCGGTACACATGAACGACTACATGAGAGCACTGCACCAACGGTTCTACCGTGAACCGGACTTCAGTGATTTGGAAGAAGATATTGAGAACACCCGTCAGGAGATACGTGACTATCTGGACAAGTTTCAGCGTCGCAAACTGATGCATCTGGTAGATACACAAAACTTGTTGCGGGAAGAAACCTCACTGGCCAGCTTCACCGCCGGATTCAAACTGGCCTGGGGATTAAGCAAAGAACTGGAGGCGGACGGCCTGTACTCTTTTGATGAAGAGGAGACAGACCGGATCTGCCGCCAAATGAGAAAGGAGGATTGATCCTATGAGTAAGCGCAGGCCATCCGGTGACGGCATGGTGCGCAAGCGGGAAGATGGCCGCTGGGAAGGCCGTATCGTCGTCGGCCACAAGGAAAATGGTGATTCCATCTTCCGTTACATCTACGCCAGCACGCAAAAAGAGTTGACCGCTAAACTTCGTCAGAATATCAACGCCTACCAGGGTGTGGACTTGACCGAAGAGAGTAAGATGACTCTCTCGGAGTGGTTGGATCGCTGGCTGGAGCAGATGGCCTCTGTCCTCCGTCCCAGCACCCTGGGCCACTACCGCAATGATCTGGAGCACCATGTCAAACCTTACCTTGGACAAAAGAGACTCACGCAAATCACAGCAGACGATCTGCGGAAACTTTATGACACCTTAAAGCAGCGAGGCAGAGTCCATCCCCGTCCCGGCCAGAGCCGTGGACTATCCACTACCACGGTTCACGGCGTCCACACCACCCTCCACCATGCGCTGAAATCCGCCATAGACCAGCGGCTGCTGCCGTACAATCCTGCTGACCATGTGGAGCCGCCCAAGGTGGCACACAAATCCATGCGCATCCTGAACGATGAGCAGATGGATACCTTCCTGTCAGCAGTGGAACAAGACCCGATCTGGCACGACTTCTTCTACACGGAACTGACCACCGGTCTGCGCCTGGGTGAGATCTGCGGACTCATGTGGTCTGACTTCGATGAGCGAAAGGGCATCTTACATATCAGCCGCACGCTACATAAAGAAAAGGGCGGACGGTTGGTAGTGGGTGATCCCAAGACCTGCGCTGGCGCCCGAACCATCGTGCTGCCGTACAGCACAGTGGAGCTGCTGCGGCTACGCAAAAAGGAATCTTACTCCCCCTGGATCTTTCACAATCCACTCCATCCGGAAGCGCCCATGAATCCTGCCGCCGCATACCGCCAGCTGAAAAAGATCCTGGAGGAAAATACTCTACCTGACATTCGGTTTCATGATCTGCGGCATACCTTCGCCACCCACGCACTGGCCAATGGCGTAGATGCCAAAACGCTGTCCAGTATCCTGGGCCATACAAAAGCCAGCTTCACCGTGGACACCTACACCCACACCACAAATAATATGCACCGAAAAGCCGCGGAGATCGTGGGCGGCTTCCTAACCGACTATCTAGGAGAGGAGATGGCCCCATGGCAAAGCGCGGAAAACGCGGAGACGGCAGCGTCCACCTGAGGAAGGACGGACGCTGGGAGGGCCGATATGTGGTCGGCCGCGATGAAAAGGGCTTCCCAATCACCAAGAACGTTTTGGCAAAAACCAAAGCGGAGTGTGCGGCAAAGCTGGAACAGCTGCGGGAAAGTCTCCAGGCGCCGGTGCCCGATCAACCAAAGCCAGGGATTCTGCTTGGTGACTGGTTGAATGTCTGGTACCAGGGATATAAGAAAGTGAATCTCCGTCCCAACACCCAAATGTCCTACGAGCGCCGGATCTATCAGCATATCATCCCTGCTCTCGGAGACATCCAGCTGGACAAACTGACCACAGGGGATATCCAGAAGTTCTATGCAAACCTCAAAACAGGCGGCAGACTGCTGCGGTCAGAACTCTACGGCGAAGGTTTGTCCGACCAGACCGTCCGTGGCATTCATACCACCCTCCACGCAGCGCTGAACAAAGCAGTAGAAGAAAAGCTGATTTTCCGCAATCCCTCTGATGGGTGCAAGCTGCCATCTGCAAAACCCAGAGAAATGCAAGTGCTAACGCCGGAGGAAATCCAGCGGCTGCTGATTCAGGCGAGGGAAGATGACTGCTACGAACTGCTTCTACTGGAGTTGTCCACGGGCCTGCGCCGGGGCGAGATCTGCGCGCTGAAATGGGACGACCTGAACTTTAAAACAGGGGCCCTGAAGATAGAGCGGCAGGTACATCGGGTCAAGGGAGAGCTGGTGGTATCGCAGCCTAAGACAAAAGCCTCCAACCGGAGTGTCGTCCTTCCCGCCCCGGTTCTAACCGTCCTCAAGAGCTATAAGAAAACCGTTCATTCTCAATGGATGTTTCCCTCTCCGGTAAAAGAGGACTCCCCACAAGACCCGGCAACGGTACGAAAAAAATTGTCCATCATTTTGGAAAGAGCAGACTGTAAGCACATTCGATTTCATGACCTGCGCCACACGTTCGCCACCGCCTCTTTGGAACACGGTATGGATGTAAAGACGCTCTCTACCATCATCGGTCATGTGTCCAGCAGTACCACGCTGAACATTTACACTCATGTGACAGACGAGATGCAGCGGACAGCGGCTGCAAAGATCGACCTGGGGATTAGGAGGAAACCACCAAAGGCAGAAACGGAAGTTGCTCCCCGAAAACCGGCTCCCAGCACCTTTCAGCCACACAAGGGGAAGCGCCGCAAACCAGGCACCGGCTGTATCAGCCAGATCAACGATCATCTCTGGGAAGGCCGCTACTCCCCCATCTGGCCGGACGGTAAAAAACACGCCCGCAATGTCTATGCAAAGACCAGAGAAGAATGCGAGCAGCTGTTAGCTGAACTCATTGAGCAGATGAAGACAGAGATCGCCGCGGAAAAAGAACGTCTGCGTAAGACAGAAAAAGCAAGCTAAAAAACAACGGGTCTCCAAAGGCAAAACACCTTCGGAGGCCCATTTTTCTCTATCTGTGGCTGGTTGTGTGGTCAAATAAAAAATCAAAAACTTAAACATCATGAAAAAGTCAGAAAAACAAAAGAAAAACCACTTAAACCCGAAGATTTAAGTGGTTTTTTTGGAGCTGCTAGGCAGATTCGAACTGCCGACCTCATCCTTACCAAATATCAGCACTCAGTTTTTCCTTGTTGTAGCTTGTTGTATATTATCCGATCTATTCATTCTGCCACAATGTTTTCTCCAGATTTTTTGTTGTGTCTTATTGTGTCTTACTGTGCTTTTATGGTTGCGGTTTTTTGATAGCGGTTGCGGTTTTTGTTGCGGTTCTCTATGGACAGAAACGTGGGGGGCACCTTTACGGCACCACCGCTCCTTCTTCCAGTCTCCTTTTTACGCACCTTGTGCACCAGTTCAGGATTTTCGACATAGCTTCATGGTACTGGTTAGGTGGTAGATCTCGCAAATGCTCTTTCCAAAACCTTGCACGCTGCGTCCATTCTCCGCGCGTTGGAGTAAAGGTAAATCGTTTCTGTGTCTCTTGATCTAAAGAGTTAAAAACCTCATACACTGCTTGTCTGGTGGGCTTGGTAAAGTTTAAACATGATTCCGGCGTCCAGCACCATGTATCTATCTGTACAATTGGAATGTTCGTCATGGTATTAACATTTTTCCCAATTATTGTTGCGTAAATGGCCTTGATCAGATTGTCAATAAGCAGCATGTAAATTTTCCTCCCTGTTTCGTTTTAAATTGGTTTCTGATAGAATTAAGGGGTGGCCGGGGAGTGATCCCCGGCCCATTCTTTATGCGCTTTTATTATCCGCCAATAGTCACACGCACGACAGCCTTTGGATTAATTGCAAAATCGACAACGGTCAGAGCACGCATGGTATTTACAGCGGAGAGGAAACCAGCGGAACGGTCAATCTCCACAATTGGAGCCATGCTAAAACGTACGTAAATCTCCTTAGGGTCCAAAATAAACAGGTTTGTTTCGGCCACGTTTTCGTTGACAACGACCTCCCTGCCCATAAAACCCTGTGCGCCGGTCTCCAGATTGAAGGCATATGCCCCACCGTTGTTGGTTGTGCCGATGCTCTTATAGACGGCAGATGCGCTGCCCATAACAATCGCGTTTCTTGCGTACTGCTGGGGCAGCTTGGCCAGGGCGTCTGCCAGGGACGCGACGTCCAGGGTGGCTGCGGTTGCTTCGGTGACGCCTGCCAGATTGACAAGTCCCTTTGTTGCGTTGCTCACAAAGTCAGTCTCCAGTGCCTCTGTAACAGCCAATGAAAGCTGATTGGACATGAATGTTGTAAATTCACTGGTTGCCATAGCACCCACAGCTGCGGAATACTGGACAGCGCCCATGAGTTCGCGCCCGCCGATCTCCAGAGCGGACAGGGTGCCTGCTGGGGTAACGGCCTCGCCCTCGTTCTTGAAAGCGGCGGTAATGCCGGAGCCAACAGGGATCTTGATGTTTCCTGGGGTGGACACATTCAGAACGGTTGCCCGGTAAAGCAGGTCTGAATATTTCCGATCATGAATCATCTTGTTAAAAATTTCGGTAGGTACGACGGCACCGGAGCCGGACAGGACTAGGGCGGCGCGTTCCTCGGTGTTCAGGTTCTTTGCGCTGCCGTCGGCAACAAAGCGCTGAAAAGCGCGAATTTCGATATTTTCCATAATAGTTTTCTCCTTTCGGGCCTTGGTTTTTGTAAACGGGGTTTCGATGACACGCCCGTATCCGGCACGGACCTCGTCCATAATCTTTTTCCGCTGTTTCGCGCGGTCTATCAGTTCGTTTTCAAGGATCTGGATCCGCTGTAGATTTTCCCTGGCAGCTTGGATATTGTCCAGGCCAACAGAATTGCTCCAGCTGGCCCGTATTTCGGCCATTTCGCCTCGGATAGCATAGTCCATAGCACTGTCATCTATCGACGAACTGCGTGCGGCCTCCTTCCTGGTGGGGTAGATGCCGTCTACTTCGACGTCAAACTCGCCCAGGATAGCGTCAGCCTGCGCCAGAAGCCCTCTGACCTCTTCGGCGCGGTGTTTCTTTCGGTCCTCCTGAGCGTAGTCCTCAAAGGCTGAGCGGGCGCTTACCATAGTCCCCTCATAGGCTGGGAATGCAACAAGCGCAACGTCCAAAACACGCTCAATTTGTGTGACGTGTCGGGTGTGAGTGTCGCTGTCCCAACTATCGCCGCCAGGTGCAACGATAAAAGCAAAAGACATCCGGTCATAGAGTCCATTCTTGACGCTCTCATAGAGCCGCCTGGCCTCCTCGGTCTGGTCCATGTCTGCCTCGACATCCAGGCCCTGGGGTCCCACAGTGAGCCGCAAAGACTGATTTCTGGTGCGCGCAAGGACCGCGCCTTTATGCTCAAGTCTTAAAATCACATCGGTGAGGTCGGCCCCATCCAGGGCACGCCGTTCGATGATCTCCCCATATTCAAGCCCCGTCTCGGGGTCAGTGTAAATGACAGTTCTCTGGTCGAATACAATAGCCCGGCCTTTGATCCGTTTCTCTGCGTCGCTTGCTTCCCAGCTTGCGGCGCGATATTCGGTAGTACTCAAAAAATCACTCCTTTTTGGGTGTTTCCGCTGCAATCCTCCCGGCCCCTGGGCCCCACACTGGTCTCCAGAGGGCAGCGGCGCGGTGGTATATATGCCAAACAACCACGCTTGTGGCTGGTCAGCTTAAAAATCAAAAAAATGCGAAAATTTTTAATTATTTCTCATTTGTGTAAACCTACACCCCCCACGTTGTATCCGTCCGCTGTAAAAAAAGTGCCCACCAACGGTCCTTTGAGTGTGGTATATCGCTTTTGAATGTGGGGGAGTAACCCATTGCAGTCACATATCTCCCCTGGGTCCAAATTGGCCCCGCAATATGGGCAGGTATGATAATAGTATCCCATATCTTCTCCTTTCTGTGTTAAGGCAGTTAATTTTGAAAAGCCTTGCGCCATAATGGTTTCAGGACTTGTGTTGCTGGTGTTGCGTCTTAAACATAACTTTTTCTTATATCATCATTTTTTCTGTTTTAATCAAAACAATAGAAATGTGGCGCAACACCCAGCAACACCCGCAACATTTACGCACTCCACGTCGTTTCTCGATTTACCCGCAAACCGATCCACACCTTCCTCCCGGCTGGTGTTCTCTTGATAAACCCACGCCCCTCCATAGCGGAGTTAAATTCCACGCCCCGCCGTACATAATCTCCGTTTTTTTCCGCCCATTCTCGGTACATCTTATATAGTTCTCCAGCAGGTGCTCTTGCTTCCGGTTCTATGATACAGCACTCTGCGAGGAAGTTAGACAACCAGTCCTCCCGATCCCTGTATTCCTCCGTAATCTCCTCCACAATGTCGGGAGTCTGAAGCTTGTAACCATTCCTGGCAAAGTTCACGGCCCCTTGTATTGCCCATAACAGAACGGCTGGACCTGCCTCCTCCACCAGCTTTGCACCGTAGTTAGGGATACAGTTGGTTATCCTGGCATTGAATGGGACAGCCAGTATGCGCCTCCACGTCCCTTCATCCCTGCTCCCAACACGTGGAAGGTGGTTTGAAGAAACCACAAGCGTATGCGTAGGCAGAATTGTTTCCGGTGATAAGTATTTTTCCTCGACGGTGATTGGGTCTGTACTGCTGATCTGCTTCAACGTGGCAACAGACAGCCGTTTGCCCTCCTCTAGTTCAGAAGAGAGTACCAGCCTCTTTCCCCGTAGGGTTGCAAGTGCAGCGCCCCGGTTCTGCCTGTCTGTGGTCAGAACTGAAATGTCTATTGATCCCGCATATGATCCAAGGACGGCAGCAAGCGTGTTAAACAGCGTTGACTTTCCATTTCTTCCCACTCCGTAGGCAAATACGGCTCCCTCGTGGTACACTTTCCCAAATAGGGACATCCCGGCCACCTGCTGTAGAAATCCCATTAATGAGCCGTCCCCATCGGTGATGGTCGTGAGAAAATCAATCCACAAAGCGGCTCCGGTTTTTCCAGGGGCACAATCCGTCATCATCGTGCAAAGAGCCGTTTTGTCCGAAGGCCGCAACTCACCTGTAACCAGATTAATAATGCCAGCCGGGGTGTTTAATTCTGCCGGGTTTGCATCCAGAAGGGCAGGGTCAATAGCAAGGAAGTGCTTTGCCAGATCCAAAACAGCCTTAATACGTCTATCCGTTCTGGTCCTCATTGCATGGCTAAAATACGCCTTTTCCCGTCTTATTGCCTCGGCGCTCTTGTCTATTGCCTCCTTGTCCCCCTCTGCTTTTGCGTCGGCCTGGGCGTGAAGTGCTTGTCTGTATGCAATCTGTGCTTCCTCCAACATCCTCTCCGACATTTTGACAGCGCTTTTTGTGGCCCAGTGCCCATCAGCAATCCAGCAAACACCGTTCCAGTACAGCCAGCCTCTCGAATCCGTATACAGCAACCGGCCCTCGTTCAGTTCCAAAAACTTGTTCAAGTTTCCGACGTCCGAAAAATCGGCAGGACGCACTTCAATATTTTCTTCCTCGACTTCCCCAGCGCTTTCCCCTCTGGCTTGTATCCGGCCTACGGAATCCTCAATTTCCTCCAACGAAATACCGTCCTGTAAAATGGATTGCACCTTGTCCAATGTAATTCCACTAGACAAAATGCGGCTCAGTGTGTCGCTCATTCCGGTATCACCCCAAGCTTACGAAGCAACGCGGGCACGTTGACCAGGTAAACCGTGCCGGACTTCACACAAGGTATAGATCCATCGCGGCAGCCCTTCCGCAAGAAATACTGGCTTAGGCCGGTGGTCTTACATGCTTCGGGGATTTTCTGGAAGGGAGTAGTGTTCTCTTTCATGTGCCCACCTCCGGCAAAATGTCCGAAATAGGAACGCCAAAGCCTGCCGCCAGTTTGCCCGCTGTTTTGGGTGCGCAAGTACCACGGCGAATAACGGTGCTGATATTCTGTCGAGAAATCCCGCACAGTTCCGCAAGGTCTGTTCTGGTCATGCCTCGCTCTGCCAGCATGGTTTCAATCTTAATCGCGCTTATGTTCATTATACCACCTCCAAACGAAATTCGTTTATATCGTTTATTTTACACGAACAACGTTTAAAAGTCAACAATGTAATTGATTTTCGTTTACTGCTGTGTATAATAAAAATAGGGGGTGATATTTTGACGGTTTGCGAAAAAATCGACGATATCCTTCGCTCTAAAAAAATGAGTCGTAGAAATCTTGCAATTCAAGCTGGTATTCCTCCATCTTCTCTGCAATCTGCTATGGAGCGGAATAAAGGACTTTCTCTTAATATGCTTTTCTCTATATCAGATGTGCTAGGGGTTGATCCAATATTTCTTGATCCAGACACATCTATCTTTCTCAAACCAATCTCTCGTGATAAGATGAACGAATTACAAGATGGTGTAGATTCGCTACATTTTGATATAAATTTCCCAATAGTAAAGAAATATTTTGAAAGATTAAATGCCACTGGGCAGGAAGTAGCTCTTGAACGTATAAAAGAACTGACGGAGATCCCTAGATATCAACGCTATCAAAAAGAGGGTGAACAGGTTGCCGTCGATCCGCAGGAAAACGACTAAATCTGGGCGGGATTATTACGAAATCACCGTCAGCCGGGGCCGGTCACAATCGCGCCTGTTCTCCCGGTGGTATGTGCCGGAGGGCTGGAGTCAGCGGGCCATCGACCGGGAACTTGCCAAAGTAGCAGCGGAATTTGAGCGCCAGTGCAAGGCCGGGGAGGTGATTTCACGGAAAGAAAAACTTGAGCGGGAGGCCCAAGAGACAGAAGAGGCCGCGAAAATACAGACGGTGCGCCAGTATGGGGAACGTGTGTTCATGCCTGCAAAGACCATTACAATGAGCGAAAATAGCCGCGCCAGCTTTCAAAGCGCGTTGAATACCTGGATATATCCGGCCATCGGAGAAAAGAAGCTGCCGGACGTGTCTCCCGCCGATCTGTCCGCCCTGCTGCTGGACATCCAGGCCAAGGGCCGTGCTCATGCCACGGTGATCAAGTGCTATACGGTCCTTCATAACATGTTCAAAATGGCGTATCTGGCCGACGCGATTCCTCGCAATCCAATGGACAAGGTGGCTCGGCCAGTTCCCCGCAAGGATGAGATTAGGGAGATAACAGCCCAGGCCCTCACCGTGGATGAGTTGCGAGCCGTCCTGAAAGGCCTGGAAGCTGAGCCGCTGAAATGGCGGGCGCTTGTCCATCTGTTGATTGATACCGGCATGAGGCGCGGGGAGGCTTGTGGCCTGCAATGGACGGATGTGGATCTGGAGGTCCATGTGGTGACGATCCGGCGGAACCTCTGTTACACCCCGCAGCGCGGCGTATATTTGGACACGCCCAAAAGCGGCAAGGTCAGGGACGTGGATTTTGGCCCGGAGACGGCATCGCTTTTGGAGGCTCTGAGAGGCCAAAGCATCGGGGAATATGTGTTCACCAAGGACAACGGGGAGCCGATGCACCCCCAAAGCCCCACCCGCTACCTGAAAAAGTTTTCCAGGCGCTTCGGCTTCCCAGATCTGCATCCCCACAAACTGCGGCACACCTTCGCAAGCATCGCCATTACCGCTGGGGCTGACGTTGCCAGCGTATCTGAGGCCCTGGGGCACAGTGATAAGGCGGTCACACTGAGAATGTATACACACGCCGATGCCGAAAGCCGTCGGCGTGCCGCTCATATATTCCAAGAAGCAATAAAAAAAACCGGTCAGGATACCTAATCCTGACCGGTTTTTTATGCCTCGTTGCGGTTTTTGTTGCGGTTTCTGTCGTCCAGACAAAGGTTCCAGGCAAAAAGAAAAATCCTAGAACCGTTGTGGCTCTAGGATTTCACGTGGAGCTGCTAGGCAGATTCGAACTGCCGACCTCATCCTTACCAAGGATGCGCTCTACCTACTGAGCTATAGCAGCATGCTCGTCCCCTTTCGGGGAACTATTTTGAACAGGCCAAACCTGGAATTTTCCAAGGCGTTCCGGATATTTCCGGAGGCTATTCAAACAGCCAAAAGGCTGGGATTATTAAATGGCGACTCGGAAGGGACTTGAACCCTCGACCTCCGGCGTGACAGGCCGGCGTTCTAACCAACTGAACTACCGAGCCATTTAAATTATTTCAAACAGATCATTCTGTTGATTGTTTGGCAGGGGCAGAAGGAATCGAACCCTCGGCACGCGGTTTTGGAGACCGCTGCTCTACCTGCTGAGCTATACCCCTATATGGTGGGCCTTCACGGGCTCGAACCGTGGACCGGCCGGTTATGAGCCGGCTGCTCTAACCAACTGAGCTAAAGGCCCATGACCGTTCACACGTAAGGTTTGGAAATAGCGGCTTGCCGTCATGGTTGGCGGCAAGCCGCTTTCTGGCTCCCCAAGTTGGACTCGAACCAACGACCCTGCGGTTAACAGCCGCATGCTCTACCGACTGAGCTATTGAGGAATGTGAAAGAGTCCGGTCCGGATGGACCGGACTCTTATGTTGGCATTACCTATTTTCCCGGCCCGTCACCAGGCAAGTATCTTCGGCAGAATCGAGCTTAACTTCCGTGTTCGGAATGGGAACGGGTGGACCCTCGACCTAATCAACACCAACTTCTACTT
>JBMNQA010000011.1:0-68899 GCA_050943895.1 Lawsonibacter sp. | reverse complement strand
AAAGCCGGCGGGGGAATTTTATCCAGCCATCAACAATTTTTTCAACATGCGAGTGAAAAGGTTCGGCATAGTTAACCGCTGAGCCGCTTCTGCGGAAACGATGGGGATGGTTTCTTGCAGGGTATCCCCGACATAAACTTCCATCTTTCCAAGAGTCTGCCCTAATTCCACCGGGGCTTCCACATCCTGTGCCATGGTTACTTGGGTGCGCACCTGGTTGGCCTGGCTTTTTGGAACTAAAATCCGACATTCCCGCGCCAACTGTGGCTGAACCTGGGATACGCTACCCAATAGGACATCTACGGGAGCCAGCGGAGCTTCTGGATATACTGGAACCAGTGCATATTGTGAAAAACCATAGTCCAAAAGGGTTTTTGCGTCTTCAAAGCGTTGGGCAGTGGTGGGAGCTTTCATAACAACTGCAATTAATTCCATTCCATCTCGTTCCGCTGTTGCAGACATGCAATAGAGGGCCGAATCGGTGGAACCTGTTTTTAAACCCGTAGTTCCCTCATAGAAACGCACCAGGCGGTTTGTGTTGGTGAGTCCAAAGCTTCCGTCCCGGATGCTGTCCATCCAAATCGTAGTGTATTCCCGGATGGTGGGGTGGTGCAAAATCAGTTCACGGGACATCAGAGCAATGTCATACGCCGAAGTGAGATGGCCATCTGCCGGCAGACCGGTGCAGTTGACAAAATGGGTATCCTCCATCCCCAGTTCCTTGGCTCGTGCATTCATAGCATCCACAAAAGCGTCTTCACTGCCTGCCAGATGCTCTGCCAGTGCTACGGCGCAATCGTTTCCGGATACCACAGTGACGCATTTGATCATTTCGGAAACGGTCATGGTTTCCCCTTCTTTTGGGTACACTTGTGACCCGCCCATCCCTGCTGCGTGAGCGGATACCGTGACACTGTCCTCCAAAGACAGACGGCCCGTATCTACCGCCTCCATGACTAACAGTAGGGTCATGATTTTTGTTACACTGGCCGGCTCTAGTTTGGTGTGAGATGACTCCTCGTACAAAATACGTCCGGTTTCTTTTTCCATCAAAATACATGAGGCACAGCTTAAATCTAAACTGGGTCCCTCTTGAGCGGATGCTGAGGGAAAACTGGCCGTGGCGAGTATAGCGGCCATCAATAGGGCGGAAATTCGTTTTATCATTTTGCGTCCTCCTGATCCTTCGCAGGTTTTCTGTGGTCAGGATGTGGAGGCATTCGCATTTCTATGCAGTCTTTTGTCCGGTATTTTTTTCTGGTTATGCTCGTCCTTTACCTTACCTTATTCCTTCGGTGAGTTCTGCCGAAAGGAGACGAATTCTTTCCTTAGTCTCCTCATTTTTTGTTTTTCTTTGCAAGCGGAAATAAAGACATCTATAATGCTATAAATGAGGTGAGTCAAATGTGGCGTTTCCGCTGTGGAGGATCGGGAGAAGTGAAATTTATCCTAGCCTGTACAAATGGATGACGACCAAAGAAATGCAATAGACACAAAAGCCGCCCGAGGAATACATCCTCGGGCGGCTTCTTTTGATTGTTTCCATTTTACAGAAGTCCCAGCTGCTTGAAAGAAAAGATCCACAAAAAGAGGGTAAAGCTGCACAGCAGGGAAGTAATTACCACCAGTTGTGCCGTCAATTCATGGTCGCTGTCACAAGCCAGGGCCATAGGATAGGAGGTAGAAGCGGTGGGGGTGGCGATGCAAACAAGTATGGTCCCTAGGCAGTCCCCGCGGAATCCCAGAAGAATCGCTGGGAGTAGGGCGCACATGGGGGCGATTACCAATCGGGTGAGGGTACAAAAAATAATAGGACGAAGGTTTTTTCCCACATTTCCAAATTGAAAGGATGCGCCCAGGGCAATCAATGTAGTGACGCTGCCTGCATTCCCCAGGCTGGTGATGGCGCGCTCCACTGCGCTGGGCAAATGAATGTGAAGCAGCAGGCACAAAATGCCTAATAAGCAGGCAATAATCAAGTGGTTGCGTGCGATGTTTCCCAGCGTTTTTTTGATATTAATACGCTTTCCACGGCAGGTTTCCAGTGTAACCACTGCCATAATGTTGTAAATGGGGACAATAATACTGATTGCCATGGATAAAAGCGCCACACCGCTGGGGGGCATCATCACTTGGGCCAGAGAAACTCCGATAACGGCAATGTTGGTGCGAAAAGAATTTTGTATGTAGGCTCCGCGCCGTTTAGGGTCCGGTTCCCGCAACGAATAATAAGCAAATGAACCCAAAAACCAGAGAACCACCCAACCTGTAAGATAGCCCAGCAATACGGGATTTGCCGCCGTGCTTAAGTCTGTGGAGTAGATGTTGGAGAACACGAGACAGGGCAACAAAACCTGGAAACTCAAAGTGCTCAGGTGGTGGAACATCTCTTCTGGAACCATTTCACTGCGTCGAATTAATAACCCTACGCACAGCGTAAGGAACATGGGGATTACGCAGTTAATGGAGACAATAAAATTTTCCATTTTCATTCCCGTCCTTCTACATACAAACACTCCAGTTAATTCCATTGTATCACAGGAGGACAAAAATGGGAACGATTTTGAAAAAAGTCCTGTCCCATTTCATTTGGGACAGGACTTTTTGAGTCATTAACCTTTGGCTTGGGCTTCCACCAGACGAACACCACAGTACTTTTCCCGTAACTTGGGCTTTTCAATTTTTCCTGTGGGGTTACGCGGAACCTCTGCAAAAATAATGCGGCGCGGCCGCTTGTAGCGGGGAAGGTCCATGCAGAACTGGTTAATTTCACTTTCTGTGCAGGTCATGCCATCCTTAATCTGGATGACGGCGGCGGCAATCTCACCCAGACGTGGATCGGGCAAGCCGATGACCGCTACGTCGTGGACTTTGGGATAGGCAGAGAGGAAGTCCTCAATCTGAACGGGGTAGAGGTTCTCACCTCCCGAGATAATGACGTCCTTTTTCCGGTCCACTAGGAAGTAGAAGCCATCCGAATCTTGGCGAGCCATGTCTCCAGTGTGGAGCCAACCGTTTTCCAACACTTCCTGGGTAGCCTTTGGGTCATGATAATAGCATACCATGACACCAGGACCTTTAACACACAGTTCTCCTACCTCGCCTTGAGGGACAATCTCATTGTTCTCATCTACAATTTTGCATTTCCATCCATAGCCGGGGATCCCGATGGCACCCACCTTATGGATGTTGTCCATACCCAAATGGACACAGCCCGGACCAGTGGACTCAGACAGGCCGTAGTTGGTGTCGTACTTGTGGTGAGGGAAGTAATGTAGCCAGTGCTTGATGAGCGAGGGGGGGACGGGCTGGGCGCCGATGTGCATCAGCCGCCATTGAGACAGCTGATAATCCTCCAGTTTTAAGTCTCCACGATCCAACGCCGCTAGAATATCCTGGCACCAGGGCACCAGCAGCCACACAATTGTACAGCCTTCCTGTGAGACGGCTTGGAAAATGGCCTGCGGGGAATTCCCCTTGAGCAGCACAGCTTTACCCCCGGTAAATAAGGAGCCAAACCAATGCATTTTAGCTCCAGTATGATACAGTGGAGGAATGCACAAAAAGACATCCTGATGGCAAGTGGCGTGGTGAATAGCTTCCATCCGAGCGGACTGGAGCAAAGCTCCGTGCCGCAACAAAATGGCTTTTGGAAAGCCTGTGGTACCAGAGGAGTAGTAGATGGCACCTTCGTCCTCATCATCTATCAAAACTTTGGGTGCCACGCTGGAACAGTTGGCGGTAGCCCGATGGTAATCCTCGGCAAAAGAAGGGCAGGACTCCCCAACAAAAAATAGCAGTAGTTTGTGAGAAATCTTGGGGACAATGGCCTCCACCCGGCCAATAAATTCCGGGCCAAAAAATAGCACGTCCACATCTGCCTGCTTTAGGCAGTAGTCAATCTCCTGAGAAGTATATCGGAAGTTCAGCGGTACGGCAATGGCTCCCGCTTTTAAAATGCCAAAATAAATGGGCAGCCATTCCAAGCAATTCATGAGCAAAATGGCCACCTTCTGGCCCTTCTTCAACCCGCTGCTCAATAACAAATTCGCCACGCGATTCGCTTTTTCGTCAAAGACGGACCAGGTAATCTCACGGCGGTAAGGGACAGCGGAGGTGGGTTGGATCAGTTCATACTCCTTCCAAGTCACCCTCTGCTTCTCCTGAATCTCTGGGTTTATTTCTACTAGAGCGGTCTCTTCGCCGTATAGCTTGCTGTTGCGTTCCAACAGATCGGTAATGGGCATAGCGTTCAGCGTTCCTTTCCCGAACAGAGTCAATACCCTGCACTTTATTGGTTTCAACCTTTAAACCGTTAAAGTATCATACCTGATTCCAGCGCGTATGTCAAGAGGTCGTCCCTGTTTTTCTGAAATCAGGAGGAAAAAGAAAATTCCCTGTTTACCTTCACGCTTTAATGTGCTATAGTTAGAGACACTTGGATATCCCGATAGAAACAACATGAAGGGCAATGCAATGAAAATGGGGGGATCTGTAAGGTGAAGGCAGGGTTTATCGGGCTTGGAACAATGGGAATGGGTATGGCACGGAACCTGAGTGCGGACGGACAGCCCTGTTTGGTGTATAGCCAGAAAGAGGAGAAACTGATTTGGTTTCGGGAGCGTGGGGTTGAGACCTCTACGCATCTGGAGGACGTGGCTGCGTGTGACTGCATTTTTTTGTGTCTGCCGGACGGCTGCGTGGTGGAAGAGGTAGTAGATAAGTTATTGCCCGGTATGAGTCCAGGACAGATTTTGGTGGATTGCAGCACCATTGGATACCTTCAGGCCAAGGCTTTGGGCGAAAAGTTGCATGTGCGGGGAATTCATTTTTTGGATGCGCCCATTTCCGGTCACAAGTCCCGTGCGGAAAGCGGTACCCTGACAATCATGTGTGGTGGTGAGGAGGAGACATTTCTCCGTGTAAATTCCCTGTTGGAACGGATGGGAAGTACCGTTTTGTATATGGGCGGCTGGGGAAGCGGCCAACTGACAAAGATGATTAATAACTGTGCATTAAATATCTGTACCGCTTCTTTTTGTGAATTGATGCCCTTGGGGGTAAAGCTGGGGCTGGACCCCCAGCAGTTGGGGCAGGTGTTGATGACAGCGTCTGGATCCAGTTATGCCTCTCGCACTTTGATTCCAGAGATTTTGAAGGGGAATTTTTCCTATGGCTTTTCTCTGGATCGGGCGTACAAGGATATGGAGGGGATGGCACAAGTGTGTGCCAAATACCAGGTTCCCTTACCAACACTCAGTGGTGCTATGCAGACCTACCAGTTAGCGCTGCGCCATGGAGAGGGAGGGCAGTACAAGGGCGCTATGATTCGATTTTACGAAGAGATGTTGGACGTGCTGTGCCGAGAAAAAGAATATTTGGATATGGAAAAAAGGGAAGGAGGAAACGGTTATGGCGAAAGCAGAGCGACGAGAGCGCAGCCTGGCCCTGTATGAGACCATTTTAAAATTAAAAGATTTGGACGAGTGCTGTCGATTTTTTGACGACCTGTGTACCCCCACAGAATTACGTTCCATGGAGCAGCGATTTGATGTGGCGGTTTATCTACAGCAGGGACTGGTGTACCTGGATATTCTGGAAAAGACGGGGGCCAGCAGCGCTACCATCAGTCGAGTTCGGCGATCGATGTTGGACAACGGGGCTGGTGGCGTCATGCAAGATGTGATTGTGCGGGAAGGGCTGGGAGAGCCCAGCGAAAAAACATAAATCAAGTTTGCCGGCCAAAAGGTCGGAATTTCACAAGAAAGCAGGGAGAAACGCGATGAAACAATTGATGTTGGGCAATGCTGCTGTTGCTCGGGGACTGTATGAGGCGGGATGCTGTGTGATCTCCAGCTATCCTGGCACTCCTAGCACGGAAATTACGGAAGAAGGGGCGAAGTACGACGAAATTTACTGTGAGTGGGCACCCAACGAGAAGGTAGCCATGGAAACTGCCTTTGGCGCTTGCCTGGCAGGAAAGCGCTCCTTCTGTGGAATGAAGCACGTGGGCCTCAATGTGGCCGCCGACCCGCTGTTTACCATGTCCTATACTGGAGTGAATGCGGGCCTGGTCATTGGTGTGGCTGACGATGCGGGGATGCACTCCTCTCAAAACGAACAGGACTCTCGTCACTATGCTCAGGCGGCGAAAATTCCCATGTTGGAGCCTTCTGACTCCGCTGAGGCACTGGCCTTTGCAAAGCTGGCTTATGAATTGTCGGAGAAGTTTGACACCCCGGTGCTGCTGAAAATGTGCACCCGGGTAGCCCACTCCCAGTCTCTGGTAGAGTGTGGGGAGCGGGTGGAACCGGCGATGAAACCCTACGAAAAGAACATTGCCAAGTATGTTATGATGCCCGGCAATGCCAAACGCCGCCATCCAGTGGTGGAGGAACGGACGAAAAAACTCCAGGCTTGGGCGGAGACGGCAGAGATTAACCGTGTGGAGCCCGGCCAGGACCACAAAATCGGCATTATTACTTCCTCCACGTCTTACCAGTATGTGAAGGAAGTTTGTGGAGACCGCTTCCCCGTTCTGAAATTGGGCATGGCCTGGCCTATGCCAGAGCAAAAGATTCGGGATTTTGCATCTTCGGTCAGCCTGCTCACCGTGGTGGAAGAACTGGACGGCTTTATTGAGGACTACTGCCGCTCCCTGGGTCTGGCGCTGACGGGTAAGGACGTCTTCCCTTGTATTGACGAGTTTTCCCAGAACCTAGTAGCTGAGAAACTGGGCCTACCTGTTCACAATGGAAAGACGCTTTCCGATGCCATTCCTCCTCGTCCCCCCGTTATGTGTGCTGGCTGCCCTCACCGGGGATTGTTCTATACGTTGAACAAGAATAAATGTACGGTTCTGGGAGACATTGGTTGCTACACGTTGGGCGCAGTGGCCCCGCTATCCGCAATGGATATGACGTTGTGTATGGGTGGTTCTATCTCCGCGATTCACGGCTTTAACAAGGCCAGAGGCGAGGAGAGTGAGAAGAAGACTGTGGCGGTAATCGGTGACTCCACCTTTATGCACTCAGGTATGACTGGCCTAGCGAACATCGCTTACAACCAGTCCAACTCTACGGTTATCATTTTAGATAACTCCATCACCGGCATGACTGGCCATCAGCAAAACCCCACCACGGGCTACAATATCAAGGGGGATCCGGCAGGGAAAATCGATTTGGAGTCTTTGTGTAAGGCTATGGGCTTTAACCGGGTCCGGGTAGTGGATCCCTATGACTTAAAGGCGTGTGACCAAGCGGTGAAGGAAGAACTGGCGGCTGAGGAACCCTCAGTGATTATCTCCCGCCGTCCCTGCGCACTGTTGAAGTACGTCAAACACAAGGCCCCCCTGAAGGTGAACACGGATAAGTGCATTGGCTGCAAGTCCTGTATGAAAATCGGCTGCCCGGCTATTTCGATCAAGGCGGGGAAGGCCCATGTAGATAATACATTGTGTGTGGGCTGCGGTGTGTGCGAGCAGTTGTGTCCGGTAAGTGCCTTTGAGAGTACCGGCAAGGAGGGGTAAAGCAATGGAAACGAAAAATATTATGATTGTAGGGGTTGGGGGGCAGGGCTCCCTATTAGCCAGCAAATTGTTAGGTCACTTGCTGATGGAGCAAGGTTACGATGTGAAAGTGTCTGAGGTACACGGTATGTCCCAGCGTGGGGGCAGCGTGGTCACCTATGTGCGCTATGGGGATAAGGTCCACTCTCCGGTGATTGACAAGGGTGAGGCGGATTTTATCGTCTCCTTTGAATTGTTGGAGGCAGCTCGGTGGCTGGAGTACTTAAAGCCTGACGGACAGATTGTTACCTCTACCCAGCAAATTGATCCAATGCCTGTCATTACAGGAGCAGCAGAATATCCCACAGACTTGGTGGAGAAGATGCGGGCAACTGGAGCCAAGGTAGACGCATTGGACTGTTTAGCTCTGGCAGAGCAGGCTGGAAGCAGCAAAGCGGTCAACATTGTGTTGATGGGCCGACTGTCCCACTACTTTGATTTACCTGAGCAGGCGTGGCAGGCATCTTTGGAGGCTATGGTTCCGCCAAAGTTCTTGGAGTTGAATCAGAAGGCTTTCCAGTTGGGGAAGAATGCTTAAAAGAAGGAATTGGGGCGGCGTTCCGCCACCCCAATTCTTTACGATTCTCGTGACAAAAGCTTTGAATAGGTGTGATCCATGCCAAAAGCGCCTAGAGGAGCAGTAAGTAGAATGGCCAGTACTGCTACGGAAAGGACCAAGGGACCGCATGGTAGGCCCAGAGACAGAGGAACCGAGCCGATGGCAGCTTGAACTGTGGCTTTTGGGAGATAGGCAATGATACAAAATAGGCGCTCTTTTTTGGTCAGTGAGGTTCCGGCCAAGGCCAATGATACGCCGATAGCTCGAATGAGTAGCGCGGAAAAGATAATTGCCACCGCACCAGGACCGGCCTTTAAGGTATAGCGAATGTCTACAGCTGCGCCCACCAGAACAAAAAGGATTACTTCAGCAGCCAGCCAGAGTTTTCCGAATTTTTGGGATAGCCGATCCGAGACCTGACGGGGGCATTTAAGATGAATTGCACAGGCCATGGCGGTTACAGCTAGGATACCGGAGAAGGGAATTGTACCGTCAAGGGCATTTTCTAAGGCCAGCAGGAGAAAGGCTATACCCAAGATAATGATGACCTTTGTGCTGTTGCGGATGTGGTGTTTTTTTAAATAGCGGGCCTCAAAAAAGAGCGAGAGGCCCCAACCGGAAAGACACCCTATCGCAATTCCCATCAGAATAGAGATGGGGATGGAGACAAAACTGGCGGCAGAGGCAGTGCCCCCCTGTTCTATGCTCAAAAAGGTGGAAAAGAGGACAATCACATATACATCGTCCATGGAGGCACCGGCTAAAACCATCTGCGGAATGCTTTTTTTGGTACCCCAACCGCCCTCTATGAGGGAGACCATCCGGGGCACTACCACAGCTGGCGATACAGCACCTAATACTGCTCCCATGATGGCACCTTCCACCCAAGAGACGCCGAATAGCAGAGGGGCCAGTAAGGTATAGGCTAGGATCTCAAAAGACGCGGGCAGACAGGACATGAGTAGAGCAGGTCGCCCTACCTGTTTTAAATCGCCCAAATTAAGTGAGAGGCCAGCCTTGATTAGAATAATAACAAGAGCCAACTGCCGGAGATCAGAAGATATAGAGAGAATAGATGGGTCCAGAAGGTTCAGAACATAGGGCCCCAGAAGTATACCGGTAAACAGCATCCCGATAATGCGGGGAAGATGAAACATCTGGCACAGGGCAGCCATAGATAGACCAGCGAGAAAGACATAGGCAAGGGAAGTGAGCATAAACGGATCTCCTCTCTTTTATGTCGGGAGGCGCAAAAAAGCTGATGCCCCCGCGACAGCATTGATCGCAGAAGTCATCAGCTTAAAAAGCGGTTTAGGTTTCCCAAGGGAGAACTTCATTCCCGATACATCATTATAGCCAGATGCGGCGAAGAATGCAACCCTAAAATCGTTATGAAGCGAGCATAAAATCCAGAAAGGAAGGGTTCCCAATGGAGCGATATTATCAGCCCGAGATTGAGTGTGCATCTCGGGAACAAATTAAGGCGTGGCAGGATGAGCGGTTGGTCAAGCAGGTGCGCAATGTGTGGGACAACGTGCCTTACTACCGCAAAAAAATGGAGGCCAAAGGGATTACCCCTGAGGATATCAAGGGAATTGAGGATTTGCACAAGTTACCCTTTGTGAGTAAGGCCGATCTGCGAGAGGCTTATCCCTATGGACTGGTTGCCAGGCCCCTGAAAGACTGTGTGCGCATTCATTCTACTTCGGGCACTACAGGAAAACGGGTGGTGGCATTTTATACCCAACATGACATCGATCTGTGGGAGGATTGCTGTGCCCGGGCCATTGTAGCTGCTGGGGGAACCAGTGAAGATGTGTGCCAGGTGTCATACGGCTACGGCCTGTTTACTGGGGGAGCCGGTTTACACGGAGGCAGCCATAAGGTGGGCTGCCTGACGATCCCAGCATCTTCGGGAAATACCGAGCGGCAGATCATGTTCATTCGAGATCTAAACGCTACGATTTTGTGTTGTACCCCCTCTTATGCTGCTTACCTTGGGGAGACTATGAAAGAGATGGGGCTCACACCGGATCAGATTCCTCTGAAGGCAGGCATCTTTGGGGCGGAGGCCTGGAGTGAGGAGATGCGGCAGGATATTCAGAATACCCTGGGAATTAAGGCGTATGATATTTACGGCCTGACAGAACTCTCCGGCCCAGGTGTGGCTTTTGAGTGTTCTGCTCAGAGTGGCATGCACATTAACGAGGATCACTTTATCGCCGAGATCATTGATCCAGACACCGGAGAAGTACTCCCTGAGGGAAGCAAAGGGGAGTTGGTATTTACCTCCATTACAAAGGAGGCATTCCCGCTGTTGCGCTACCGGACTCGAGATATTTGCATGCTCACCCGGGAGAAATGTTCCTGCGGGCGCACCCATGTGAAGATGTGCAAGCCCATGGGACGCTCGGACGATATGCTCATCATTCGGGGAGTCAACGTGTTCCCGTCGCAGATTGAGACAGTGCTTCTAAACCATGGCTACCCAGCCAACTACCAAATTGTTGTAGATCGGGTGCGTTCCACCGACACTTTGGATGTACAAGTTGAGATGACACCGGAGATGTTTACCGACAACCTGGGTGAAATTGAGCGGCGGCAGAAACAGCTGGTGGAAGGTTTGCGCTCGATGCTGGGACTGGCTGCAAAGGTAACCTTGGTAGCGCCGAAATCGATTGTCCGCAGTGAAGGCAAGGCGGTCCGGGTCATTGACAAACGCAAAATTTGAGTGAGGAGGGACGAACGGTGAGTATCAAGCAGATTTCTGTCTTTGTAGAAAACAAACCGGGAGCGCTGTATGCCATGACTGGGGTGCTGGCACAACATCAGGTGGATATGCGAGCGCTATCTCTTGCAGAGACGAAAGATTTTGGCATTGTACGTATCATTGTGGATAACGTCTATGCTGCTACCACTGTGCTGAAGGATGCAGGATACGTCCACTCGGTTACCCCGGTACTAGGGGTTCGGATCCCGGATACACCCGGAGGACTTAACCGGGTACTCCAGGTGCTGACCGATGCCAAAGTGAATGTGGAGTATATGTATGCCTTTATGGGAGGCAAAGATGTGGAGCACGCGTATATGATTTTCCGGGTGGAGGACAGCGTTGCAGCTGCTGCAGCCCTGGCAGGCCGGGGAATTCAGGTAGTAGACCAAGAGGAAATGGAAAACCTGTAAAAAAGACCAGAAAAGGAGCCGCTTTAAGCGGCTCCTTTTTCATGAAGTTTATGGCTGCTTTCTTTAAAACAGTCCGGAGATGACACCATTTTCATCCACGTCGATGTTCTCTGCGGCGGGTACTTTGGGCAACCCGGGCATGGTCATAATTTCTCCGGTCTGGACAACTACGAAGCCGGCTCCGGCGGATACTTTCACCTTGGAAACCTGGATCGTAAAACCAGTGGGGCGGCCCAGTTGGGTGGGATCATCGGTGAGAGAGTACTGTGTCTTGGCCATGCAGATTGGAAGATTACCAAAACCCATTTTCTCAAGCCGGTCTAACTCTCGCGCGGCAGCCGGAGTATAAGCTACAGCGGCCCCACCATAGACCTTTTCCACCACAGCTTGAATCTTATCTTTCAGGGGGGCGTCCAGAGGATAGGCGAAAGTAAAGGAGTTGGGTTGTTCGGTCAAGCGCAGCACTTCCTTGGCCAGGTCCAAACCGCCCTCGCCTCCTTTGGCCCATACTTCAGACAGGGCTACATGAACCCCAAGTTCCTGGCACTTGGAGCGGATTAACTCTAACTCGGCATCGGTATCATTGACAAAGCGATTGATGGCCACCACACAAGGGAGTCCAAAAACTTTAGTAATGTTTTCCACGTGCTTGAGAAGATTTGGCAGGCCCTTTTCCAAAGCAGGCAGGTTCTCCTTGCCCAAGTCAGCCTTTGGTACTCCGCCATTATATTTCAGGGCCTTAACGGTGGCTACGACCACGACTGCATCGGGGTGAAGTCCAGCACAGCGGCACTTAATATCCAAGAATTTCTCTGCCCCTAAATCAGCACCGAAGCCTGCTTCGGTAACCACATAATCGGCCAGTTTCAAGGCAGTGTCGGTGGCGGAGACGGAGTTGCAGCCGTGGGCAATGTTGGCAAAGGGACCGCCATGGACCAGTGCGGGGGTATTCTCCAGTGTCTGAACCAGATTGGGCTTAATGGCGTCTTTGAGCAGGGCCGCCATAGCACCCTGGGCTTTCAGATCGGCAGCGGTGACGGGTTTGTCGTCGTAGGTATACCCTACAATAATACGGGCAAGCCGTTGCTTCAGGTCGTTTAATCCGGTAGCCAAGCACAAAACGGCCATAATCTCGCTGGCCACTGTGATGTCAAAACCGTCTTCTCTGGGGACTCCCTGCATCCGACCACCTAAACCATCCACAATGTTGCGCAGTTGGCGGTCGTTCATATCCACACAGCGTCTCCAGGTAATTTTCTTCACATCGATACCCAGAGCATTGCCCTGCTGAATGTGGTTGTCCAGCATAGCGGCCAACAGGTTATTGGCCGCGCCGATGGCGTGAAAGTCACCGGTGAAATGGAGGTTAATATCTTCCATGGGGACCACTTTGGCCCAGCCGCCACCAGCAGCCCCGCCTTTTACTCCAAACACTGGACCAAGAGAGGGTTCCCGTAGACAGAGCAGTACGTTCTTTTCCAGCCGGCGCAGAGCGTCAGCCAATCCCACAGAGGTGGTGGTCTTTCCCTCGCCCGCAGGGGTGGGATTGATGGCGGTAACCAAAATCAATTTTCCTTTCCGGGGCTTGTCCCGCAAAGGGGTAATATCAATTTTCGCTTTGTAGCGGCCGTAGTGCTCCAACAGCTCCTCCGGAATGCCCGCATGATCCGCGACTTGGCTAATCGGGAGCATGGTAGCACTTTGGGCAATTTCAATATCGGTTTTCATAAAAATGTCCCCTTTCTCTCTGCGCCCAAATAAAAAAGGGCGCACGTGATACAATCCGTGCGCCCAGACGGTCGGCAAAACGGACGGCAGGGCGTCCGGCCATACTCCATGTGGTTACTCCACTTCCGTCAGTCATATGGCTAAGGTCAGTGTACCACGGTCCTCCTGTGTCCGTCAAGAGTAACCACTTCTTCTGCACAGGATTCGACCGCTTCCAATGAGGAAGCAAGGAGGAAAAGCAAAAAATTAATTGTAGCGGCTGTAGCACTCCTTGGTCAAATCAATGAAGGTGCGGGCGGCGGGGGAGAGGAAGCCATTTTTTTTGTAGACCACCGCAATGGGGCAGGTAAGTGGTGGTTCTCCCACCGTGAAGCAGCGAAGCCGGTCAAGGTAAGGAGTGCGAGAGATGCCGCTCTCCTGAAGAAATGCAAACCCCATATTCTCTGCTGCCAAGTTGATGGCGGTGGTATTATTTGTTGTGATGAGTGTGTTTTGCGGTTCAAAATTCTGTACGGAGAACGTATTGTGCAGCAGCTTGGATAGCCGCCAATCCGAGGGGAGCATAATGATGCGTTCATGTTCCAGTGCCCGCAAGTCCGGAAAGGGCATGGGGTTGGCGTAAGTGCTGTCCAGTCCTTGGAGGAGAGGGTGGTCCCGGTGGCCGATGAGAAAGACGCGTTCTCGCATTAAGGTCTCGTAAGTGAGTGTGGTCAAATCATCGGGAATCTGCATAAAGCAAAAATCGGTGACACTGCCTTCGGCCAAATCAGTCAATTGGGGAACAGAAGCTTCATGGAGTACGACTTGGACATCTGGATATTGCTTTGTAAACTCCGGAAGGACATCAGGTAAAAGAGTAGATCCCCGCCATGGGGAGACTCCGATATGCAAGACAGGACGACGCTTGTCTTTTAAATCGCGCAAATCGCTGACGAGTTGTCGATCCAAATAACTTTGTCGCTCTAAGTAGGCGAAAAATACCTCTCCAGCTGGGGTTAAGCGAAGGGGTGTATGGGAGCGGTCCAGCAAAACGACACCCAAGGAAGACTCTAACTTTGCTAAGTACTGGCTTAGATAGGGCTGGGATAGATAAAGCCGTTCCGCGGCCTTGGAGATGCTGCGTTCTTTGACAATGGCCAGAAAGTATTCCGGATTTTTGACAAACATGGCCCCACCTCATAACTGTTTTGTTATATGAATTGTAGCACAGGAGAGGAAAAAGGGGAAGGGGCAAAAAAGTTTTTATAAAAAAGCCCCGACCGCGTGTATGCGCACGGTCGGGGTTCTCGCTGAGGATGCCTGACTCAGCAAGTTTCTGGTGGTCAGAGTGGGTTTACCAATGAGGGGGAAGAAAGCAGGGAGGTGTGAGGAGGAGTTATCCATCTCTAACCAACAATAGATTAGCATAAGCTAACTTCCTTGTCAAGAGAAAAAATCATTTTTTAAATTATAAATTAAATTTTAGAGGTGGATTGTGATTTTCGTGCTACCAGATGCGCGGTCATGGAGCGGTCAAAGGAGAGGCAGCATCCAAAGGGGTCAATGACAAAGCCGGCGGCCTGATTGTCCTGGAGGATCATTCGAGCATAGTCATCAAAAGCCAGCAGCAGAGTTTGCTGATTTTTTGGGCCGCAAAATTTTCGCAACTCTTCCCAACTGGTGAAAGCGGGGAAAAACGGTTGTCCGTTCTGGTTGGGAAGTAATTGGAATTGGATGGCAGTGGAGGGGGTAGAATCGGCAGGAACGTCGGCACCTTGATCCGTAGAGGTAAGGGTAACTGGAGCTAAAAAACGAGCGGAAGAGATGACGAGATCCAATACCACTTCCCGACTGGAACGGGACTGTTCCCGGTTCATGTGGGTAACGGCGGTTAGTAATTCTAGATTGGAAAGAGATTCGTTCTGATCGTCCATAAGGATTCCCTCCTGGATTAGCATTCTATTTTTTTATTATAAACGAGGAAATTGACGCTGACAAGAGGGGGAGAGAGGGGTGGACAAAGGCAGAGAGAGGGGTGGACAAAGGCAGGGAAGTGTGCTAAGATACCACCTGACGAGTTTCCACACCTCGTCCAAGCATGGAGGGGCAGAAGTGTATTTTCCAACGTCCCTCCGTGTTCGTTCGGCGGCCTATTCCGTCGTTCTCTAAAGAAGAAAATGGAGGTTTTTTTATGTCCAAATTGTCTATCCGCGACCTGACGTTAGCGGCAGTACTGGCGGCAGTTTATGCAGTGCTGACGGTAGTGCTACCGATCCCGTCCTATACCGGAATTCAAATCCGTTTGGCGGAGGCTATGACGGTGCTACCCTTTTTGTTTCCGGCGGCTACGCCAGGGCTGTTTGTGGGCTGTATTATCGCCAATCTATTTTCTCCCTACCCGCTGGATGTTTTGTGTGGGTCAGCGGCCACTTTGTTGGCGTGTTTGTGGACCCAACATATGCCAAACCGCTGGTTGGCACCTCTCCCCCCGGTGCTTTGCAATGCAGTCATTGTAGGGGCAGAGATTGCCTGGTTTGAGGCGGGCTTTACCGCCGCCTTCTGGCCAGCCTACGCATTTAATGCTGTTACCGTTGGACTGGGGGAGTTGGCTGCCTGCTATATTCTGGGCTCCCTGTTGTTGAATGTGTTGCCCCACGTGAGTTTTTTCCGCCCCCTAATGGCTCAGCAGCGACTAGCGCAGGGACGGTAAAGAGAAGAAAAACGAATACGGCTGTACTGGATTTTGTGGAAATCCGGCACAGCCGTATTTTTTATGACAAGGAGAGTTTTGCAGTGGGTTAGTTGGGGGTAGCAACTATAATACGAAGGCGGCCGCCAGCGGAGGCACCAAAGTTGTCGTACCATCCTTTCAGGGTGTAATCCGAGGCATTAATCTGATCCAAAGTGGTGGCATAAAAGCGCTCTGAGGTAGTGGTGTCCCGCAGTAATACCTGGATATCTTCTGCCAAGGCATATTGTTTGGTCCCCGAGGTGGCGGTCAAACTGGTCAATTCGGTGATGGTGATGGATGTGAGTTGGCGCATGCTGTCGATCTGTCCATCTTCGTAGACCAACAAAGCACCGCCAGCCGAGATGTTAAAGGCTTTGTTGGTGTTCAGGGAGTAGGAAGTGCCGTCAATTAGGTATTGGTAGCTGCCAGAGACAGACTGTTCAGAAGAAGTTTTCTCCGCAGAAGTGACATAGGCGTAAGTATAGGTATCGCCAGTTGCCTCGTTTAAAATGAGACAATCAATCGCACCATTTGCATCTAGGGTGTAATAGCGTACGTCGTTGGCGGCCAGCTTCACACCGGCTAGACGAGAAGGATAGACGCGCAAGTATCCTCCGCTGCTGTCTGTATCTAAAATTTCTATATCAGAAGCTAGAGGGTAGCCGGCAAAGGAGGAGCCGTCGCTGGAGAAAGAGCCAGATAGGTAGGAGGTCTGTAGACGGGTCAAAGTGGTACCAGACTGCGTGACCGAGACGGAAACCAACTGGCCGGAAGAGATTGCGCTGCCGGAGTGATAAAAGGTGCGTACTGTGCCGTCCGAACAGGCGACCTGGGTGGCAGTTTGAACGCTGGTACTGGAGGAGGTGGTAGTGGAGCCAGAGGAGGCGGATTTGGAACTGGACACCACCACTCCGTAGTAAATAGTCTCACTTTCTTGAGGGGTGATGACGTCTACCACACCGCCATTCATCCCAAGGAGTAGAGTTACCAGGTCGCCTTGGGTGAATTGGCCCTGGCTGGACAGTTTATAAGCGGCGGAAGAGGATTCGATGGAGTAGGAGACACCACTGACGGTGACAGTGGTGGGGGCGGCAGCGCTGGGAGACAGACCGGTGAGTGTACCAGTGACGCGAGAGGTATAGACCCAAACGGTGGCCAGGTTGGTGTTATAGTAATATACATCATAGGGCTCCACTTCACTGAAAGAACTCAATGTGCCATCCACATATACCGTAGCGGAAGTGGTGGAGAAGGGGAGCGCAAGAGAATTACCGGTAGCTACATAGGGGCCTTTGGTGTCCGTTGAGATGAGGGTGGCGTAGTCAATTTCACCATTGGTGACGGTAAAACCCAGGGAGGTGCCATAACCAGTGCCGGAACTTGTCTGAGCGAGGAGAAGGTTATAAAAGAGTTCCACGCAGTCTTGACGTGTAATGGCCTGGCCCTGGACGGCGGACACACCGTCCAGAAGCCCAATGGCACGGGCTTTGGAGAGTTGGGCAGAGGGGAAGGAGCCGGCTAACTGCGAGGAATCATATCCCAGTAAGCGTAAAAGGGCAGTACAGGCTTCTTCTAAAGTGATAGACTGTTCTGGACGAAACGTTCCATCTACATAGCCGCTCATCCAACCTTGCTCCAAGGCCAGGCGAATGTACTCGCTGGCCCAGTGATCCTGTTTGACGTCTTTAAATAGAGAGACGCCGCCGCTGCTGCCAATGGTGTCTCGGAAAGATGAGGCGGCAGTCATCATGGTGACAAATTCAGCCCGCGTGACATTGGAATATAAGTTTAAGTTGCCAGTATTATCCCCAGTTAAAATGCCCAGGGCACGCACTGCCTCCAGTTTCGAATTGCTGTCAATGGCAGAGGCTCCGGTTGTAGCAAGTGATAAGAACAGCGTGGCGCACAGGGTCAGAGAGAGTAGGCGTTTTTTCATGGTGAAGGCTCCTTTTCGAATTAGTCGTAATGGAGAGCGTCAATGGGGTTGAGAATGGCGGCTTTTTTTGCTGGAAGGTATCCAAAAAGAATGCCAATTCCCACAGAGATGCCAAAAGCCAACAAAACCGCACCTAAAGTAGGGGACACCGTGAGGGAGGACTCCAATGCTGCAGTCACCACCTGTGTGGCTACCGCGGATAATCCATAACCCAATAGAATACCTAAAATGCCGCCCAGGGCGCTGGTAACAGCCGCTTCCATGACAAACTGTTGCATAATATAGCGCTCTTTGGCGCCAAGAGACTTCCGGATACCGATTTCCCGGGTGCGTTCTGTGACAGAGACCAGCATGATATTCATAATGCCGATGCCACCTACCACCAACGAGATGGCAGCAATCCCCGCCAAAACCAGAACAATCATATTAATCATGCTAGTCATGGTCTCCAACATTTCCGACATGCTGGTCACGGTGTAAAAATCATCACTTTCAAAAAAGGCGTACAGGGCGTTTTCCAGGACTTGCTTGCTCTGAGTCAAAGTGTCCTCACTGCGGACCGTAATGGTAAAGGAAGAAATACGCCCTGACAGACGGGAAGCGGTGGAATAGGGGAGGTAGAGAAAGTCGTCTGTACCACCCTCCTCCAATTCATCCCCTTGTTGTTCCACTACACCGACAATGGTCAGGCTTTGCCCCCCCACGCGGAGAGTTTGCCCCACTGCGCTGCCGCCAAAGTAGGCCAAATCCACATAGGCACCCACGACGCACACCTTGGCGCGGGTGAGAATGTCACTGTACTGCAAGCTGCGCCCCTTGGAAACGGAATAATTTTTGATGGTGAGATAATCTTCGCTGACACCACTAACGGATGTCGAGGTGGTGTCACTGCCAATTTTAACCGAACCAGGCATGCCGGCCATGGGGGAACACAGGTCTAAATATTGAGAGTTCTCCTCCACAATCTCATACATGTCCTCTACTTCCAGGGTACGGGTAGAGCCTCGCGGCAGGACGGAGACAGTAAGGGTATTCGTGCCCATACTGGAGAAACTTTCCGTAACATAGCCCTCCAATCCGTTCCCCAGACCAACAATGACAATCACAGCTGCCACCCCGATGATAATGCCCAACATAGTGAGCAGAGTGCGGGTCTTGCTGGAGCGAATATTTTTTATGGCTAAACTCAGGGCTTCCAAAAGATTCATGTCTCTGGCCTCCCCTCCTCTTGTGCAGGTGCAACAGCGTGTACCACAGCCTGGGGCGCATCTGCAGGGCCATCATAAATGACACGTCCATCTTCCAGGCGGATAATGCGTTGGGCTTGCACAGCAATGGAGTTGTCATGGGTGATGAGGACTACCGTGTTGCCGGCAGCGTGAAGATCTTGGAGAAGAGAGAGTACCTCACGGCCTGTTCGGGAGTCCAAAGCCCCGGTGGGCTCATCAGCAAGAATCACGGCTGGATTGCCAGCTAAGGCCCGGGCGATGGAGACGCGCTGTTGTTGTCCGCCGGAGAGTTGGTTGGGTTTGTGGCGCCATTTATCCCGCAAACCGACTTTCTCTAAGGCCTCTAGTGCCCGGGTGCGTCGGAGGGATTTGTTCATCCCGGCATACATCAATGGAACCTCTACATTTTCTACCAGATTCAACTTTGGTAATAAATTATATTGTTGAAAAATAAACCCTAAAAGTTCGTTTCGAATTTCTGCCAGTTCATTTTTATTCATCTGCCCTACATCACGCCCGTCGAGTAAGTAAGTACCTGAGGATGGGACGTCTAGGCAGCCTATGATGTTCATACAGGTGGATTTACCAGAACCGGAGGAACCAACAATGGCCACAAATTCGCCTTTATAGATTTGAAAAGAGATGTGGTCGGCAGCCACAACGGTGGAGTCTCCCATGTGATAATATTTACAAACTTGTTGAAATTCAATCAGTGCTTGCATCTTATGGCCGTCCTCCCATTCCGCCGCTGGGCATCCCGCCGCCGCTTGGCATAGCCCCGCCCATGGCCATCCCACCGCCCATAGCCATTCCGGGCATCATACTGGGCATTCCGCTTTCTGAAGTGCTGGAAGACACATAGACCACAGTATCGCCCTCCTGCAATCCGGATAAAATTTCGATGTAGTTGCCGTCGCTTACCCCAGTAGTGACTTCAACAGAGACATAGGACTCGCCGCTGGAACTGTCACCTGGGTTGCCGGTAGAGTCCGTGGGCTCTGCATTGACAGCACTGGGAGAGTCAGCAGTAACCAACACAGTATTACCGCGGTTGAGTGCAGCGCTTGGAATAGCCAGAGCATTGGAAGCTTGCTCCAATTCAATGACTGCGTCTACATTCATACCTGGGCGCAGACCATCCGTTTCGTCGATGCGAATGGTGACTGGGTAAGTGGTGACGCCACTGGACGAGGAGCCGGCCACACTGACTTTCGTTACGATACCTTGATATGTTTTGCCCTCCACTGCATCTGCCGTGATCGAGACGCTCTGCCCCACTTCCAAGTCAGAGATGTCCAATTCATCTACACTAAGGGTCATGGTCAAATAACTTAAATCGTAGATGGTGCATAAAACCTGATTTGCTTCGGTGGTCTCGCCTGCATTGTAATACTTATCAACAATGGTACCTTGTATGGGGGAGGTGATGGTGTAGTCGTCCAGCTGTTCAGAACGAGTTTCCAAGTTGATTTGCGCATTGCGGAGGGATTCAGAGGCGCTTTGCAGGGAATCTTCTAGTTCGTCACTGGTGAGCATGACCAAGGTTTGCCCTTTTTCCACCCAGTCTCCTTCTGAAACGGCCAGGGAGGAGACTGTACCGGAGACTTTGGCTGTGATGGTTTTTTCCTGACTATACGTAAATAGGTTGCTGTCACTGCTGGCCACTCCACCAACTGTAGCACTGGCACGCTGGGAGGTAGACAGCCCGCCTGGATTCTCCACCTGAATGGTGACGGTGCGAACCTGCACATTTCCGGTAAGGACTTCCACATTGCCGTTAATATGAGTAACGGAGCCAGAGAGTGTCTCAAAGGTGCTATCCAGAGTGATGGTAGCGCTCTCTCCAAGGAAGAAGGCGGCTGCATCGTCAGCAGGGAAGGGGAGTTCCAGTTCCATCACGTCGGCATTTCGAATGGTGGCAATGGTCTGCCCGGCGTTTATTTCATCCCCGGTCTCCACATCCAAGGAATAGACGGTACCAGCTGTGGAGGCGGTCACTTTAAGATCCTCCTGATTTTCCAGCTGTTTTTCGTAGCTGCGTTGAGCCTGCTGCACAGAAATCTCGGATTGTTCAAGGGAACTGGCAGCGTCGGAGGAGTCAATCGTATATAGAACAGTTCCCTTTTCTACCTCGTCTCCCTCCTCAAAGTTTGCGGTGAGAATGGTGTCCTCTACTAAAGTAGTGACAGAATAGGAATCGGCGGCTTCTAGTGTACCGCTCCCAGAGATGGAAGAAGTAATATCTCGACGCTCTACCGCGGCAGTGGTGTATGAGATCTCCGCAGAAGAGGCAGCGGCTCGATTGGGGAGAAGACGAGATGCGGCGACAGCAACGAGTACACAAATAAGAGCGAGTGCAACAAGTCGTTTTTTACCAAAGCGTTTCAAAAGGCTGCCCGACTGCTTTTTGGGTTGGGTCGGTGCAGATGATTTTGTAGAATTTGTAGAGGATTGAAAGCGTTTAAGCGATGGCAGGTTCATGGTGGTCCCGTCCTTTCCATACAGGTGTTTTTGCGCTCCCTATTGTATGGGCCAAATTTAAACAGGAAAGGGCGGGAAACGAAATTTTTTCTAAACAGAGTTCAAACATTCTAAAACGCCCCCGACGTACAAAGGAGAATCCTTTGTGTAGGAGGCGTTTGTCACTATGGTCGATTGAGGCGATATCCGGCGCCCCAGACCGTTTCAATCAGTTTTGGATTAGAGGGGTCGTCCTCAATTTTATCCCGAATACGACCGATATGGACAGTGACGGTGGCACTGTCCCCTACATAGTTGTAACCCCAGATGGCTTCAAACAGCCGCTCTTTTGAAAAAACAATATTGGGGTTTTCTGCCAAAAATTTGAGCAGTTCAAACTCGCGGTTGGGCATCTTTATTTCGCGATTTCCCTTATACACTTTCCAGCTATGGGGTAGAATGCGCACGTCGCCGACTACAATGGCGTCAAATTGTTCGGAGCGGTTGCCACTTCCGGTGAGCCGAGTATATTGATTGAGGTGCGCTTTTATCCGAGCCACCAATTCCGCCGGATCGAAGGGTTTTGCAATGTAATCGTCAGCCCCAAGACCAAGACCACGGATTTTGTCGGAGGATTCGGACCGAGCAGTGACCATAAGAATGGGGATATTGGTGCGATCCCGGATCATTCGGCAGACGTCTAATCCGTTGCAGCCTGGAAGCATTAGATCCAGAAGGATCAAATCATAACCGCCCTGTAGTGCTTCGGTGACCGCGGTTTGGCCGTTGTCTACCACAGTAGTAGTGTATCCTTCAATTTCTAAGTAATCCTGTTCCAGCATAGCAATCTCGGGGTCATCTTCCACAATTAAAATTTTACGCATGTTCGTCCACCTCGTTGCAGGGTAGTGTAAGGTCAAATACAAGCCCGTTTTGTTGTCGGGCATGGATGGTGCCTCCATGTGCTTCCACAATGAATTTTACAATATAAAGGCCCAGACCACTGCCTTCTCCACTCTGGCTGCCTCTGGCCTGGTCTCCCCGCCAGAATTGGTCAAATAGATGGGGCATCTGTTCTGGATTTACGCCCACTCCGTTGTCGGCAAAGCACAGATGCTCCGCGCCGTCTTCCTGCCATACGGACAAAGTTAACTGTAAGGGGTCGGCTTGCGCGTAGTGTATCGCATTTTCCGTTAAATTGGAGAGTACACGATACATCTGTTCCGTGTCAATGGAAACCGGGTGAGAGGAGCCAGTCACGGATACTTGAAGGGTGCCGCCCCGGGTTGACAACTCCCCCTGTACTTCAGCAGCAAACTTCAGGACAAATGCACCCAGATCCGTTGGTTCCGGGAAAAAGGGGAGGTTACCAGTCTCCAATTTTGAGAAATAAAAGAGCCGCTGGAGGAGTACGTCCATATCGCAGGCTTTTCGGTAAGCGATGTCCAAATACTGAGCCTGTTTTTCAGGGGTCTGAGCGACTCCGTCCCGGAGGCCTTTAATGTATCCTTTTACCGAGGTAAGAGGGGTACGCAGGTCGTGGGAAATGCCGGCCACCAAGTCAGTGCGCGCCTGTTCATAGCGGACGTTTCGCTCTCGCTCTTGCAACAGATGGCGCTGCATATGGTCAAAGGCAGTACAGACGGTGGAGAATTCATCCTGTCCCTGATAATCTACTGGAGTAGATAAATCTCCAGCCTCTACCCGTCGGGCAGCATCTGTCAGGGCGTTGACTGGACGGAGAATGCGTTTAATTTGGTAGCGGGAGAAAAACAGACTAAACAAAACAATGATACCGATAGCAGCCATACCACTTAAGAATATGGAGAGCATCATGGCTTCATCTTGAGGGCGCTGCCGACCTAGAACAGGTGGGATATCGGGGCGAGGAATCGCAATCAGAACATATTCTCCCGCCTGCCGCCCCACCAGGGAGACACCGTTGGTCTGAATGGTCAAAGTGCCCGATTCCGGCCAAGTGGTTGATGGAACCGTTCGTTGATAGACATCTTCTTGGAGTCGATTCAATTGGGAGAAAACCTGTGTCCCGTTGTGTGTTACGGTTAAATTATAATCATATTCTCGCAGCTGCTCCTCTAAGTCCATCCAACTTTGATTGGAACTGTCCCAATGTTCCAATAATGTCTGTACATGCTGGAGACGTGGATCGGAGGATGCGGAGGAGAGTTGTGTTCGGTAGAAATTGGAGACCCAGTGGACGACGGCTCCATTGACTACCAATAAGATGGCCATAGCGCCGATTAAAGTGATCGTATGAAAGAAAAATAGCCGTTTGCGCATGGAAGTAACTCCTTTCGCCAAAGGGCAATGTGCCATACAGTGTTATTGTATCGGAAAAATGTAAACAAGGAAATTGGAAAATCTAAAGTTTTTTTAAACTCTTTTTTGTTTGAGCGCTATGAGGAGAAAAAAGTTAAAAATTGAGGAGGGAAAAAGAAGAGACTTGCGTCTGGGGAAAGGGGCAGATATAATTATTTTAGTATAAAATGGAATACCGAGGGAAAAACGAGATAAGTTCGCTGGAACGCAAAAGGAAAGCAGGAGGAGCGTAGACATGAGGATAGAGCCACAGCAAACGGCAGAATTATATCGCAATATGCTCAACGCGCTGAGTGAAAGTTCCGACGACTATTTTTTCCTGTGGGAAGTGAACACGGACAAGTTGTACTTTTCTGGCCCAATTGAGGAAAAGTACCCGCTTGCGCTGTCCGACCGGCGGGATTGTGGAGTAAAAGAGTGGCTAAATATTGTCTATCCTCAGGATTTGCCGCAGCTACAAAAAGATTTGGAACAAATCCAGGCAGGAAAGCAGACTGTGCATAATCAGGAATATCGTATACTCAACCGGGCTGGTGAAATTGTACTCATTAGCTGTCGGGGCAAGGTGCAGCTGGACGCGCAGGGGCAGCCCGTTTGGATGTTGGGGCGAGTGTCGGATACGCTGGTAGTATGGAAAGCAGATCGACTTACCGGGGCATACCACATGGATATGCTAAAAGCAGAGTTGAATGGGTTACTGGAGCAAAAAGAGCAGGGGCATCTCCTCCTGGTTGGGGTAGACAATTTAAAATTCATTAATTTAAAACGCGGCAGGGAATATGGAGACCAGGTTTTAAAACGGGTGGCTTGGTGTTTGGAGGACTCCACCAACGGAAAACAGCGCATTTATCGGATGAATGGAGACTGCTTTGCCGTCAATTTACCGGGTATGGGGCGGCAGGCAGTGGAAGAAGTATTCCAGCAGATGCAAAAGCGGTTGGAGGGTCAGTGTACACTTTCAGGGGGCAGTGTGCCCTTTTTGGAGTATCACGTTCCCAATGAGGACACCCTGTATCAGTATGCAGAAAACTCCCTAGATTGTGCTAAGGCGCAGGGAAAAAATACCCTATGGTTTTTTTCGGCAGATGATTATGAAAAGGACCTGGCAGCCCTGGAATTGCGGGAAGAACTGGAGCAGAGTATCCAGACGGGCTATCGCGGGTTTTCGGTCTGTTATCAGGCCCAAGTCGCCAGCCATACGTTTTCCCTCCACGGGGCTGAGGCGCTATTGCGTTTTGAGTCGCCTCGGCAGGGCGTAGTGGAACCGGAGAAATTGATTGCTGTTCTGGAGCAGACAAAATTAATTGTTCCAGTTGGCCTGTGGGTGTTGCGAACGGCATTGGAGCAATGCCGGCAGTGGAGGGAGAAACAACCGGATTTTTGCATCAGCGTCAATATGTCGTATGTGCAGTTGTGCCAAGAACAGATTGCCGGCCAAGTGCTTCGATTGCTCAAAGAGAGTGGACTGCCTGGCAGAGCATTGACCATTGAGATTACGGAAAGTATGCAGCTTTATGACTATCCTTATCTCAATGAGATCATTAAGCAATGGAAGCGGTATGGCATTACCATTTCAGTGGATGACTTCGGGACTGGATACTCCAGCCTGGAGCGCCTCAAACAGATGAGGGTGGATGAAATCAAAATTGATCGGTGTTTTGTCCACAATATCCAGCGTAGCGCCTATAATTACCGCCTTATGAGCAATATTATGGAACTGGCGGACAGCAGTCAAGTGCGCGTGTGTTGCGAAGGTGTTGAGTCAACGGAGGAACTGGAAGTCTTAGAGGAACTAAATCCCCACTTGCTTCAAGGCTTTTTGTTTTCCAAGCAGTGCACACCGGAAGTGTTTCAAGCGCTATATTTGGAACCGGAATCTCCGACTTACCAGGCGAGAGTGGCACGAGAAGCAGGATATCTTCAGCAAAAAGGGGAGTTGGCTCCCACTGCCTGTCCCCCTTGGACAGAGGGAGAGATTGCTCAGGCGATATTAGAAGCGGAAAGTGACATTTATTATGTAAGTGATTTAAATACATATGAGGTATATTATCTCAGTCCTGCAGGACAAAAACTGTTTGGTGTTCACAATTATTACGGGAAAAAGTGCTACAAGTTGTTTCAAGGATTGGATGAACCGTGCCCTTTTTGTACCAATCGTTACCTCAAAAAGGATGAATTTTATATTTGGGCCGGAGAAAATCAATACTGTGGCCGGCGTTTTATTTTAAAAGATAAACTGTTGACCTATCAAGGCAAGCGGATGCGGATGGAGGTTGCACTGGATGTAACCAAACATGAAATTGTCAGCACAGAATTGCGGGAGCGTCTCAGTTTTGCCGAGCAAATTGCGGAATGCACAGCGACTCTGTCTAAGATGAGAAGCTATGAGGATTTGGTGGAGGCAGTGCTTGCCGCGCTAGGGCAGTTTTATCAGGCGGACCACGCCTGTCTGTTTGAGCCAGATCCAGAGCGGCCAGAATATTGGCGAAATGCGTTTGAGTGGTGTGGCGCGGGAAGTTCCTCTATGGCCAGCGAACAGCAGCAGGTTCCGGTTCATACGTTGGAGGTTCTAATTCCACAGAAATCAACAGAACAGGCTGTTATTTTTTTGAATATTGAGAGATTAGAACGGGAGCGGCCCCAGACCTGGGAACTATTCCGGCACTTTCAAATATCCCGTATCATGGCGGTGCCCCTTTGGATCAATGGGAAACTGTGTGGACTGCTGGGGGTAGATAATCCCCGATACGCCATTGACAGTGATACGCAACTTCAAGTCCTTTCCCATTATTTAAGCCTAGCCATGCGAAAAAAACGAGATGTGGAGCGTCTGGAAGCTTTGACGCAGGCGGGTTATTCCCAGATTATGGGAAATCTAGGAGTTGGATTATGGGTGATCCGGCTCGATCCGGAGACAGGATACCGCGACATGTTGGCCGACGAGACGATGCTCCATGTACTTGGCATCACTGATGCACCTACAGCACAGGAGTGTTACCAGTTCTGGTACAGCCGTATTAATGACGGCTACTATGATTATGTCAATCAAGCGGTGGAAAGTATGATTGAAAACCGCCATGTGGTGCAGTTGGAGTATACTTGGAAGCACCCGGTTTATGGAGAGGTAGTGGTGCGTTGTACAGGAATTCGGGCACCCGACCAGGATGGTATGATTTGCCTGGAAGGGTACCACCGCATGATCAGCAACATTGATCGGCCACAATTTATGTCAGATGTACATGTGCGAGATGTCTTTGAGTACAATGAAGTAAACCAGTCTATTTTCTTCCACAAGAAACGCTCCCTGTTGGCGGGGGAAGAGCAGCATGAGGGGAATTTCCCTCAGTGTTGGATCGAGCAGGAAATTGTCCATCCACACTTTGCCCAGGGGTTCCAGGAATTATTTACGCGGGTTCGGATCAAAGGGGACCGTGAAGTGCCCGAACTGCTGCTAAAATCAAAGGAAGGGACATACGAATGGTTTCGACTGAATCTGCGCCATCTGGGACAGGATCAAAAAGACCTGGATACGGTAGTCGTTGTGGTGGAGCCTACAGGGGCGGAGCGTGTACAGGAATTGGAGAACATCCGAATACGCCGATTTTATCAGGCTTTGTTATCCGAGGCCATTGCATATGCAGAAGTGGACTTGGAAAGTGGACAGGTCAAAGATATCGGTGGGGTGTGGAGCATCTATGAGCAGGACAGGCGCTGGCAATCGATACATTTTATTCAGATGTTGGAAGAGCGCCTGACCCAATGTTTAGCACCCCAGGAATTGGAACTGCTGAAGCGCTACCGTACCCGGGAAGGCTGGGAAACTATGTTCCGGGAGAATAACCTCAGTCACCGCTTTTGTTACCGTCGTCCGGTGGACAATGAAGTGCGATGGGTGGAACTTGTCATACATATTTTCCGAGAGGATACTACGCAAAATGTATACGCATTGATGTACTTAACCGATATTAACGCAGCCAAGCAGCGGGAAATGGCGCAGTTGGAGGCAGCTAGGAGAGATCCCTTAACCGGAGTATATAACCGCGTTGCATTTGAACAAGCGGTCAAAGAATATGTGTCCCACGCCGAAGAAGGGCAGTGCGGTGTGCTTTTGCTGTTGGATATTGATAACTTTAAGATGATTAACGATGACAACGGACACTTGGCCGGGGATCAGGCGCTACAAACGGTATCCCATATTTTAACAGAAATATTTCGCCCCGAGGACTTGATTGGACGGTTGGGAGGAGATGAATTCCTAGTTTTTTATAAGGGATCAGAACCTAAGGACAGTTTGCGATATCGGTTGAAAGAAGTGCTAAAACGGTTGCAGCAAGAGAAGTTTCAACTCTCAAGCAGTATTGGGGCCACATGGGTTTGGAAAGAAGACTTTGACTACCGCGTCAGTCTGAATCAGGCGGATGTGGCGCTCTACCAGAGCAAAAAAGGCGGGAAAAATTCCTTCTGCTTTTTTGAAAAGGATGGAGAGATCGAGAGAGGGACCTAAGTTTAAAGTGGGAAAAAACACCACCGCCCCCTGCCAAAGGGGTGATTCCCTTGGCAGGGGGCGGTTTTATGCATAGGACAAAGAAATGAGAAAAGCAGGAGGGTGATTTCGAAATTAGAGAAAAACACTCACATATTTTCCAAGTCGATGACCTGTGCCTTGATTAAATTGGTAGATCCGCTTTTTCCCAGAGGAACTCCAGCGGTAATAACTACTGTGTCGCCATGATTGACTAGGCCTTCCTTTGCGGCAACTTCAGCGGATAGGGAGAAAATGCGGTCGGTAGAGTTGACTTCGCCGGTGAGGAAGGGGATAACGCCCCAACAAATAGCCAGCTGACGCCGGACTTTTTCATGCATTGTCAGTGCAGCCACAGGACAAGCGGGACGGAAACGGCAGATCATCCGGGCTGTCCGTCCAGAGTTGGTGGCCGCTAAAATAGCTTTGGCATCCAGATCTTTGGCAGTCAGACAGCAGGTGTGGGTAATGGCATCATTGATATTAGAGGCAGGAACTACGCGCTGCTTTTGGAACTGGCGCCAGTAGTTGATGGAACTCTCCGCTTCGCTGACAATACCTACCATGGCGGACAGTGCTTCTACAGGATATTTCCCGCCAGCAGTCTCACCGGAGAGCATGACGCAGCTGGTTCCGTCAAATACAGCATTGGCTACATCGGAGACCTCTGCTCGGGTGGGACGAGGATTGCGCATCATAGAATCCAGCATTTGGGTGGCAGTAATAACAGGTTTTCCCGCCTGAAGTCCTTTTCGAATCATTTGCTTCTGGAGAATGGGAACTTTAGCGGCGGGTATTTCCACGCCCAAGTCACCACGAGCCACCATAATACCGTCTGCGGCGGCTAAAATTTCATCTACATTGTCAACGCCCTCTTGGTTCTCAATCTTGGCAATAATGCGGACGTTGTCACCACCGCAGTCGTGGAGGACCTTGCGGACCGCTTCAACATCAGCCGCGCGGCGGACAAAGGAGGCGGCAATATAATCAAAATCATTCTCCACACCAAATTGGATGTCTGCTACGTCTTTTTCGGTGAGGGCAGGAAGTTGAATGTGAACGCCAGGAATGTTAATGGATTTGTTCGCAGACAGCGTACCACCATTTTCTACCGTGCAGAGAATTTCATGCCCTTGAATCTGGAGAACACGGATAGCGACAAGACCATCATCGATGAGAATTTCCTGTCCACAACTCAGTTCTTCGTGTAATTTAGGATATGTGACCGAGACACGAGAAGCATCCCCCACCACATCGTCGGTGGTAAGGGTGAAAGAATCTCCAGCCTGAAGGTTGATGGTTTTGGTCTCAAAATTTTTAATGCGGATTTCTGGCCCTTTGGTGTCCAGAATGGTGGCTACCGGGCGAGCCATAGAATCTCGTACAGCTTTCAGCATATTGAGTCGGGCCAGATGTTCCGGATGACTGCCGTGAGAGAAGTTAAATCGGGCAGCGTCCATACCGGTACGGATCAGAGTGCGGATCATTTCTTCGTCGTCCACAGAGGGGCCCAGGGTACAAATAATTTTTGTTTTACGCATCATATTGATTTCCTCCTATGGGAATCATTTATATTCTTTTCTCTTTTTCACAGTTTAATCATACAGGAAAAAATAAGCTTTGGAAAGACATGAATTCCATAAAAATACAGAAGGAAAATTGGAAGAAATCAGGCAAAAAAGGTAGGAAATCATGGAGCAAAGATTCGTTTTAACCTCCTTTTTACAAAAAAAGCCCCACGGCCACAAAAGGGCCGTGGGGAAAAATTAACGATAGGAATCTGCCAGGGCCTTGAACTTGGGCAAAGCGCGCTGGATCATTTCAGTCTGAACACAGTAGGCAATGCGCACATGGCCTGGAGCACCAAAGCCAGAACCCGGCACCAACAACAGATCAAACTCTTTGGCTCGCTGGCTAAACGCCATGTCATCCGCCTCTAAGCTGCGGGGGAAGAGATAGAAGGCACCGCCTGGCTGGGCCACGTGATAGCCCATTTCCCGCAGAGCAGAGACCAGAAGCTGGCAGTTGCGCTCATATACCTGTAGATCAGAGGTCAAATCACAGCATAGGGAGGTGACCTGCTGGAAGAGACTGGGGGCGTTCACATAGCCCAAGGAACGACCTGCACCGGCGATAGCGGCATAAACCTGCTGAGAGTCGGTGACGCAACCAGGAACTAAAATATAGCCTAGACGCTCTCCTGGCAGGGAAAGAGACTTAGAGAACGAATAACAGACGATCGTATCCTGGTATAGATGCGGTACCCAGGGAGCTTCGAAGCCGGAAAAGACAATCTCTCGATAAGGTTCATCGGAGATCAAGTAGATGGGGTGGCCGAATTGTTGACTTTTGGCGGTTAAGATAGCAGCCAAGCGCTCCAAAGTTTCCCGGGAGTAGACCACGCCAGAGGGGTTATTTGGCGTATTGATGACCACTCCTTTGGTGTTGGGGGTAATTGCAGCCTCAAAGAGGGAGAAATCGATTTGGAAATGTTCAATTTCCGGTGGGATTAGCACCATTTTTGCACCAGCGCCCTCCAAAAATACTTTGTATTCCGGGAAGTAAGGTGCAAAGACAATAAACTCGTCGCCAGGGCAAGTTAAGCCGTTGAATACGCAACAAAGAGAGGCAGCTGCCCCAACGGTAATGTAGAACTGGTCAGCGGTATAGTTGGCGTTGAAACGCCGGTTAAGGGAATCAGCAAACCTCTGTCGGGCAGCGGCATCCCCCTGTGCACTGGTATAACAGTGAATGAGATCGGGCTGTTCCTGTAAGATACGGATGGCCGTTTCGTTCACTTCAGCAGGGGCGGGAACGCTGGGGTTGCCAAGGGAAAAATCAAATACGTTTTCCGGGCCAACCACGGCGGCGCGTTGTTTTCCATACTCAAATAACTCCCGGATAACCGAGCGAGCAGTGCCCAGTTCCAGCATGCGTTTTGAAACCATAGGGGAGACCTCCTGTTCATAGGTAAAATCACAATGGTTTTTAAAGAATAAAAAGCGGGTCATAAGAAACCTGGTTTGCCTATTATAACACGTTACTTTAATGAAGTAAAGGCAGTTGCAAAATGGAATGAGGGAACATCCGGGGCGGAATGCTGGACAAGAGGAGAAATAGAAGGAAAAAATTGGAATGAATACCAATTTACAAAATTTAGCAGGACCGCTATAATCAAGAAAAAGTTACAACCGGCCGGGAGGTGACCGTGTGGAAACCGCAGTAGGGAAATCCATTATAGGTCAAATCGCCTTTGGCCGGCTTCGTTATTTTTACCGTCCCATTCAGGAAATTACAGAGTTTTCCCGTCTGATGTGGGAAGAGGAGCAAACCCGGTTTCAGGTTGCGCAAAAACGGGCAGTGGAACAGTTAATGCGACTATATGAGCGGGCCACACGACACGTGGGCGAAGGGATTGCATCGGTGTTTGCCGTTCATGCGATGCTGTTGGAAGATGAAGAACTGGTGCAGGCGATTCTATGGCTGCTAAGAGAAAAAGGTGTTACAGCGGAATACGCAGTGCAAACCGTAGCCGGCCGTTTTGGGGACACCTTCACTTCCATGGAGAGTACCTATATGCAGGCCAGGGTACGCGATATCCGAGATATTTCTTATCGAATGTTGAAACTGTTGCAGGGAAAAGCAGTACAAAATCCATTGCGGGAAGGGCCGGCAATTCTGATAGCAGATGAGTTTTTCCCCAGCGAGGTGGTAGATCTGGACCATAGCCGGTTGTTGGGTTTGATTGCGCGAAAGGGAAGCGTGGATAGCCATACTTCGTTGCTGTTGCAGGCCTATGGAATACCAGCGATGGCACAGGTGGATTTGAGCGAGGAATGGGACGGGCATCCCGCGTTGTTGGATGGGTATGACCACCGGCTATATTTAGATCCAGACCGAGAACTATTGGAGCAGCTGCGCCTGCGATATCAGGCAGGTGGAATGCCTAGGATAATAAACCATCCGGAGAGAAAAAAAGAACTTCAGACCGTCTGAGGCTGAAGTTCTTTTTTTGTGTCTTTCTACTCAATGGACCGGTAAGGGGCAGACGGGATGAAAGATGTGGAGTGGCTCACTTCCTTGAAGGATACGCAGAGCCCCCAGTGCCAAAGCCTCCATCTCATTTTCGCCAGGAATAACCACGACACGGCATAAGTTGTGCAGGTAATCGATGACCATAGAGGTTAACATTTTGGAATTTGCCAGTCCGCCGGTGAGAATTACGGCATCAATTAGTTCAGTAAAGCATCCTAACATGATACCCACACCCTTTGCAATCTGGAGTGCCTGCGCTTTGTAGACCAGAGCGGCCCAGTCATCTCCATTTTGAATGCGGCGTTCCACTTCCTGACAGTCGTGAGTGCCTAATAAAGCGGAGATTCCTCCTTCGCCCCGCAGTTTTTTTAGCATCTCGCTTTTTGTGTATTTTCCAGAATAACACATATCAACTACATACAGCATATTCAGGCTGCCAGCCCGGTCAGGAGAAAAGGGGCCGGCATCGTCAGAAACGGAGTCAATAATTCTACCGTGGCTATGGGCGGAGATGGAGATTCCACCCCCAAGATGGGCAACGACCAGGTTCATATCAGCGTAATGCCGGCCCATAGCCTGGGCATATTTATGGCCAGTTGCGCGGGCATTCAAAACATGGCAGAAACTGGTTCGAGTTACTTCTTTAAAACCGGTAACTCTCGCTTCAGGGAGTAACTCGTCACTGGTCACTGCGTCATAAATGTAGGCCGGAATGCCCAGGGGCTGGGCAAAAGCACGAGCCATCAGACCGCCCAGGTTTGATGCATGGTCAAAAACAGTGTGATGCAATAAGCAGTCCACCAGGTTGTCGTCCACCAAGTAGCCGCCGGCCACAATATTGGGGATGATACCTCCGCGGCCTACAACGGCGGATAAAGAGGACAAGGAAAATCCTTCCTGAGCCAACCAACCGCGTATCAGGGCAACTCGGTAATCCAGTTGATCATTTAAAGAAGGGTACGGGGCCAAGTCTTGATTTGTGTGAGGAATGCTCTGGGAGAGCAACATCTGCTCATCTTGAAAAACGGCAGCCTTTGTGCTGGTTGACCCTGGATTTAAGACTAAGATAAAGTAAGACATAAGGAAACCTCCAGTTTTCTTTGGAAGGAAGGCGTCACGAAGCGTTTAATGGGAGGGAGCGGTCATGGCACTGCATATAAGCATGGAAAGGTACTTTTCTTCCGGGGAGGCGCCGCGGGAATTGACAGTAATGGGTACACTTGCTCCTAAGACGACACCTGCCATTTGGCCACCAGCCAGCCCATACAAGGCCTTCCCTAGCAAATTTCCGGCGGCAATGGAGGGACAAAGTAGAATGTCGGCGTCTCCGGTCACACAGCCTTGAAATCCTTTGATCTCAGCTGCCTGAGGATTGGTAGCCAGATCCAGAGAAATTGGACCCTCTACTGCACAGAGGCCAAAATCTCCTCGTGCAGCCTCTTCTTTGAGCGCGGCAGCATCCAGTGTCTCAGGCATGTGAGGATTTATTGTTTCAACAGCGCACAAAATCGCAGCTTTTGGCTTGTCATATCCTAAAAAACGACAGAAATCCAGGGCGTTTTTTAGAATGTGGCGTTTTTGTTCCAAATCGGGTGCAATTACCATACCACCGTCGGTATCAAAAAGAAGCTTTGGATAGCTCGGTACATCCAACACAGCTACATGAGACATAACTTGGCTGGAGCGAATGCCGGTTTCTCGATGTACCACTTCTTTGAGAAGTGTGCCGGTGGGAAGCATACCCTTAATTAACATTTGCCCTTTCCCCTGGCGAATAAGATCCACAGCAAAACGTGCACATTCAGCATCGCTGTCTGCGTGAATCACCTGATCCAAAGAGACGGGATGGCCAAAAGACTGGGAGATCGAAATAATCTCATCCTTCCGGCCTACGAGAATTGGAGAGATGAGGCCATCTCTTTGTGCAGCAAATACCGCCTGTAAGGTGTGGGGATCATGTGCGGCGGCAACCACAGCTAATTTCGGAGCAGCTTGTTGCAAGTCGTTTTTTAATTGTTGAAATCCGGAAATGACCATGGTGGTAGGGCCTCTTTTCAAAAAGTCTATTGCTTACAGGTAGAAATGAACGAGCTAGAGTAAAAATTATTGTAACATTAAAGAGGAAAAAAGTATAGTTTAAATTTAATTTGCCGCCTTAAAGCAATAAAAAGTTTACATTTTTATTTTTAAATTTTTTGATCAGGAGAGGGTGTGGACTCTTGACGAGTGGACGGTTACTCGTTATAATAGTACCCGGCTTTCTTCGCTAGATTCGTCGCTCATTATGAGAGAAGAGAGAAAACGTATCCTGTGCTGGTGTAGCTCAGTCGGTAGAGCAGCTGATTCGTAATCAGCAGGTCAGGTGTTCAAGTCACCCCACCAGCTCCAAAAGGCTCCTTATCCGAAAGATAAGGAGTCTTTTTGTATATAAAAGCCGTGTAAAATAGCTGGATTAAACCGGAAATACACCGTGTTTGCGAGAGAATCTTCTGGAAATATCGTCCAATGCGTAACCATGACGGAGAAATGAGCATAGAATGACGAGAGCAATGGCTCAATACAAAAAAAGGAGTATAACTCACCATGGGTATGCCTGTGATTACTGCCAGCAACACAACAAGAGACCAAGCTATCACGGATTTAATTCAATCCGTAGCACTGGAAGAGACCGCTTTGTCGCACATTCTTAATGCAGAGGGTGAAAAAATTCAAAAAATGGTAGCGCTCCCAGATGTAACACCTGAGGTGTTATTGGCAACCAACAAGTCTGTGGAGTCTATGGTCAACGCAGTATCCCGGCTGGAAATGATTCTCCAGTCCAAGTTATCCAACTTCAATGGCTGCCTGTGTCAGGCTGATACTATCCAGAAATAACAAAAAAGAGCGGTGCCTTCTGCAAGAGGCACCGCTCTTTTTTTACACCGCCGCCTGACCACTGCATAGTATAATATGGAGCGGGTCTGACCAACTCCAAGCTGGAAAACCAATTCAGACTGGTTTAATTCCTATAGGAGGATTGAATATGGCGTTTAATTTCGGCCTTGCCAACGATTATAACGTATTTGTATTTGGCAATCTGAATTTAAGTAATACCGATGCAGAAGGCCGAGTAGCGGTTGGCGGGAATGCCACTTTGAGCAATTACGGCGTGGGCGCCGGCATTTTTCCGCTGCCCCCTGCGAATACCGATGCGTCCTTTGTGGTAGATGGAAATATCAACGTCACTGCTGGATCCAATGCCAGCGGTAATACGGTGGTTAACCCAAGTAGTACGGTTATCAACTATACCATGGGAAATCCAAATGGCCTTTTTATCACAGGGACACCCATTGATTTTGTGGAGGCGGAGCGGTACCTGAAATGCGCTTCAAATTTTTGGGGCGCTCTGACACCGAACGGAACTGGTGAGGTAATCTTCAACCAGTTAAACCTCACTGGTACCGATGAGACGTTGAACGTTTTCTCGTTGGATAGTAGTAATCTCTATGGTACCGGTGTTTCTCTTTCACAACTGAACGGGATTAACATCATTGCGCCCTTGAGTGCCACAATTCTTATCAATGTGGATGGCACTGCGATCCAGTATGGAAGTTACCAAATCTTCCGCAACGGCACCGCAGCTACCAGAGAAAATGCACGGCGGATCCTGTGGAACTTCCCACAAGCCTTGACCTGGACAAACAGTACTACTGCCATTTACGGCTCAGTGTTGGCCCCCTTTGCTGCGGCCAACACCACATTTAGTCAGATTAACGGGAATATTATCTTTGATAGTTTCTCTGGAAATGCTGAGAGCCACAATGAATTGTTTGTTGGCCAACTGCCGGAGGCCACTGTATGCCTGCTTACCACTACCAGTACTACCAGTAGTAGCACGACGACCAGCACCACCAGCAGCACGACCACGACGACCAGCACCACCAGCAGCACGACCACGACGACCAGCACCACCAGCAGCACAACCACGACGACCAGCACCACCAGCAGCACAACTACGACGACGAGCACCACCACCAGTACGACTACGACAACCACATCTACCACAACAATGTCTACTACGACCACTCAAGTTCCCGTTCCGCGTAGCCAGGCGATTACAGACCTGCTGGCATCCATTGCTTTGCAGCAGGCAGCACTCTCCCATATCCTCAACGCTGAGGGAGAAAAAATTCAGAAAATCCTCTCGTTTGACTCACTATCCCCAGAGACTATCTTACAGACCAATCGATCGGTAGAATCTATGGTGAATAGCATTTCAAATTTAGAAGTTATTCTTAACGACAAAATAGCTCTCTTTGAAGGGTGCATTTGTAACGGGATGAAACCATAAACTGAGGGTGGCGCAGCAGATCTTTGCTGCGCCACTCAATCCATAAGGAAGGTGAGAGAATCTGATATGAGAGTTGCTATTCTGACTATGTTTGCAGGTTTGTCCTCTACCTACTCGTTGGTAAATGTGGTGGCGGATCAGATCAAAATGTTGCTGGAAGCCCAGGTGGAACTAAAAATTTTGGTAAGTGAGACCTGCCCGGATGAGGAGCGTTGGGGTGTTTTTTCGGACTCACGTTTGGAATGGGTAAAAATTACAAACACCCACAATGGTGAGCCAATTGTTTGGCATGACTATTCTGCTCCTACAGGTACCGTTCACGAGGAATTTTATGAGGAGGCTGAGTGGATTAGCAAAGACTATATCAAGCACCTCCAGAATGTGGATGTTTGTATCATGCACGACATTCTCTATCAAGGCTGGCACCTGGTCCACAATGTGGCGATCCGACGGGCACAGAAATCTTTGCCAGAGGTAAAATTCCTTGCCTTTACTCACTCCATACCAGTAAATCGACCACGTAAAATGGAAGAGCCCTTTTCTGCCCGGTTTACTCCTATGCCCAACACCCGCTTTGTCTACCCCACTTACTCAGGAATTGAGGCGTTAGCGCGGCAGTACAATGTGCCTCAGGGAAACTGTGCTGTTGTATATAACAGTCTACCTTTGTTAGAGGTATTAAGCCAAGAGGTGCAACAGGTTGTAGAACATGTGGATCTGCTCAACGCGGACATCTTCGCAGTCTATCCAGGAAGACTTACAACTGGAAAGCGGTTTGAAAAGGTGGCAGCCCTGGCAGGAGCAATCCAGCGCAAAACAGAGCAGCGCACAAAGGTAGTATTTTGCGATTTTCCCAGTGCTGATATTCCCAGTGAGATCTATAAGCGGACCATCAAAACCGAGGGCCTAAAGTTTGGTCTGGAACAGGAAGATCTGATCTTTACTTCTGATCTTGGATATGAACAGGGATTTCCCCGGCGAGGAGTACTTGAACTATTTGGATTGTCAAACCTATTTATATGCCCCTCTTACTCCGAATCCTTTGGATTAACTGTATTGGAGGCGGCCAGTCGTGGGAACTTTCTGGTTCTCAATGAGGCGGTGCCCGCTTTGAAGGAACTGGGGAGCAGTTTAGGTGCTTATTTCATGCGTTGGGATGCTAGAAATTTTGGCTATGATACGCATGAGAAGTATGTTCCTTCCGAGCAGGCATACTATGAAGAAAATGGGGAAAACATTGTGAACTTGATGAGAGAAGACCGCAGCCTGCGGGCCAAAACCAAGGTTCGAGTGCAGTATCACGGGGCTTGGATTTGCCGAAATCAGTTGATGCCTCTTCTGACGGGAGTGGTGTGACCAGTCGATGATTGTTCGGAACAGAATCACAGGGCAAAAGCGGATTTTATTTAAAATAAAAGGATTTTGAGAACTTTAGATCAAATGAAAAACTACATTGGCTAGCCAATGTAGTTTTTCATTTCTATAGGAAATGTTATTCCAGTAGACTTTCTACCTGATTAAGCAGAGATTCATCCACCTGAAGTGACCCTAGGTTTTTTTCATTCCAGGTCTGGAACCCTTGGTAAATTTCCGCAATGTCTTCCTGGAAAGAATTGTCATCCGTTAAATTGTTAGTCAGTAAAGAAAAAGCGTTGGTCCAGGTACTGGAGCGGGAAGCGGCCAAGGAGACATAGCGCTTTAGCATGTGCATTGCTTGCTCAGTTTCTCCCGCAGAAAAATAGACGCTGGCCAAGTAGTAACAGGTGGTGCTGGATTCCGTTGTCTCCAGTTTTTTTGCGTATTCTTTTGCCTGTTCCATCACAGATTCCGGTGTGTCAGGAGAAGAGTAGGCATTCACCACATAGGCAAGCATGTAATCGCAGCGATGGAATCGATCCCAAGTAATAGCCAAGGCGTAATTTTGATAAGAAGGGGCCTGAGCCAGAGTCACACCTGAGACCAGACTGCCTGTGAGTAAAATGGAATAGATACCCATAAAAGCAGCTAGAATGCGGAAGAAAAGCTTGTGTATCCTTTGAGAGTGGCTGGGGAGAGAGAGACTGTTCCCACAGCACAGGGCAATCAGGGAAAAAATACCAAATGCCAGTGGGAGGTATACATTGCTGGAAAAAACCACTTCCACAGCGGCATGACCAGCCATAAATATTAGAGCAGCGCCGAGACATGGGATGAGAGGGGAGGCAGCGTCTCCCTTTCTTCGCGTAATTAGAATTGCAATGGCAGAGGTAAGCAGCAGTCCCACAAAGAAGAAAAATCCTATCAGACCTGTCTCCAGCAAGACCTGAATGTAATGATTGTGGACATATTTGGTGGTATAATTAAAAGATTGAACGCTGGTGTAACTATTCTCGAAGGCGCCCATTCCTAGACCAAAAATTGGGCTGCGCAAAAATAGCTTTAGGCCGTCTTGGAAAAAGACAGTGCGCTGGATTGCATTCTCGTTGGCAAAAAACCCCTGCATACGGTTGGCCACAAAGCCGGGGAGAAGAGGATAGCCCAATTTCAAGTCTTTTGTAAGTCCTGTCTCGTGTTGGAAGTGGGCAGAGGAAAAGACGGTGTCTGTCTCAGCGGTAAAATTGAAATATACAACTAAACTGCCCTCCGGAACCTCAAACTGTGCATCTTGAGCAGGGCCGGAGTAGAGGACAGAGTTTGTGTGTACCATAGCCTGCTGTTTGGTTTGACTTTGGATTTCTACAGCCAAAGGTGCACTGGATTCGATTTGCAAAGTGTAGTGGCCGGAGTCTGGGTAGGCGGAGCGACGGATAGTCTCGCCGGCATCTAGTGTAATGCTGCCAGTTAAGTTCAGGGATAGGACCGCGTAAATGAGGACGCCTGCCGCCACTCCAGTGCATGCTACAGCGGTTCGCTTTTTGTTAGCAGATAGAAAGGGAAGTAGCCGGTATGTGAGGTGCTTGTCCGATAGACAAAGACCGATGCTGACCAATATGCCGGCGCACAGAGGAATGGGCTGAAATCCAGACCAGGTCTGGAACGAAGTTAGATAAATGGGGAAGGTAGCGACGAGTGTGAGAACTAATGTTTCAATCATCAATAGTAGCAGAGCGCTCCGCCTTGCCTGTTGTTCCAACAAAAGGTAGACTAAGAAGGCCGGGACAATCATACCAGTGGCACCCATACTAAACGCCAACACAAAGCCAAGCGCATTCCATGCGAGGCATACTAAGTGGAAAAAACGTTTTTTTGGTTCTGTCTCTGAGGTTGCCAGTCCTAAAGAAAGGAACACCCCAATTCCAACACAGCCGGCAAAGATGTTTGGGTTGCCCAGTATGGAGGTTATCCGCACCCCCTCTTCCAGTCCATTTAAGGAAGAGAAGGCTGGCTCAAAGAGGGACATAAAGCCCAGAAAAAGGGTGCTGATTACTCGGGTAGAGATAAGATCGATGCTTATTAGGCTGGTTAAGGCGGCACAGAACTCCAACAGTGTAGCACTGCGGCGGCCCAAGGTAGTACTGTCACCTTTTGCAAACATGAGAATTGCAAGAAATACACAGAAAGAGCACCATAACGTCAAAAATTCCTGTAAGGCCAGTGAGCCAGAGACGGTGTAGAGAGTGGAGATTCCTTGCATGCAGACAAAAAGAATCAGAAAAACAACCGGCCAGGATAACCGCTCAACCAATATGCGAGTGCGAAGAAGTACTGCAACTAAGGCAAGTAGACCGGCCAGCAGAGATATTCCCTGAATGTAGCGGGTATTCATAAAATGACAAAACAGAAAAAAAGACAGATAAACCAGTGCCCAGAGAACGGTGGACCAGCGGGTGCCGGAGTGGGTAATTTCTGGTTGATGAGATTGGATCGGCATGGTGGGGAGAGCCTGAGTGTTGCGGCGAATCCGTTTTTTCGACATAACAAAACCCCGTGTTCCTATAAAAATATGAAAAAGCGAAAACAATGCCTCCATTAGGGAAAAATGAAACATTGAGTCGCTAACCCTTATTTTACCGAACTTTCAAATTTTTACAAGAGGAATTGCCGGATTTAATCAGCAGATAGTTTACTCATTTGAATATTGGAATGCCAGGGAATGGATTTGCAGTGTAATAAATGTGATATTTTATTTCATGAAAATTTTATCATTTTATAATAAAAAATTGCGCAAATACGATGGAGTGGTAAAGAATGAGAAGACGAGCAGATATTTGACTCAATTGAGAAATTTATGGTTTAGTAAAGCGGGGTGGCGGCGAAAAGAAAAAAATTTTGTCGTAGCTGTTCACAGAACTTACCTTGATCTTTCTTTGCTGCAATGCTACAATGCAACAATCATAAAGTGGAAACGGACGGAAGGAGGGAGTTCGTTGCAGATATTGAACAGTTTCCAGGAAGTGTTGTCCAAAATTTGGGCGTTGGAACTGCGCTGGCCAGAAGGGGTGTGGTGGTTTCATACCCTTGTGCGGTTTGTATTTCCCGTGCTGGCACTGCTGATCCTCATCCAAGCGATCCGAAGCTTGCTGCGGTTGCCTCGAGCAGGGGAGTGCTGGGGACAACTGGCGTTGCCGGGAGGGGGATCGATTTCCATCGATCACTGGGAAAATCTGATTGGACGGGCTCCTTTGGCGGATATTCGTTTGGATTTCCCCACGGTGTCACGACAACACGCCGTTTTATTGCGAGACAGTACAGGAAACTGGCGAGTGGAGGATCTGGGATCAAAGGGTGGAACACAAGTAAACGGGGTGCCAGTAGTAGGCAGTGCTCCTGTTCGCCTGGGGGATCAGCTGTCCGTTGGGGGAGTGGAACTTCTGTTTTTGCCCATTTCCAGAGAGGAGGAAGAGGAACTGTCTGCCCGACGTAGTCGAGAGGCACCTCGCCCTATGGGATGGCCTCTGGTGTGGCTCTCACTGTTTCAGATGCTCAGTGCTGTACAACTGCTGTTGATAGGTGGGGAAACCATGGGCTTTGCGCCCTTGTGCCTGCCGGCATTGATGGGGATCATGTGGATATACTACCTGGTATTGAGAAAAATGGGAGCCAGAGGGTTTGAGATGGAGACAATTGCATTTTTTCTCTCCACGCTTTCTTTAGCAGTGACGGCCTCATCTGCGCCCCAAGCGGTGCTGAAACAGCTGGTGGCCATTGTGCTGGGCCTGATATTTTTTGTTATATTAGGAATATGGATGCGAGAAGGAGCACCCATTGGAAAGCTGCGCTGGCTGATGGCGGCTCTGGCCATCGGACTGTTATCGGTGACTCTGGTGTTAGGGCAGACAAAATACGGGGCATCCAACTGGATCATCTTGGGTCCTTTCTCGTTTCAACCATCGGAAGTAGCAAAAATATTCTATATCTTTGCAGGAGCGGCATCTCTGGAGCGACTATTTCACCGTAGGAATTTAAGCCTTTTTATGGTGCTGACAGGGGTGTGTTTGGTGTGTTTAGCGTGGATGAGCGACTTTGGTACCGCCTGTATTTTCTTTGCGACCTTCCTGGTGATTGCATACCTGCGATCTGGTGACTTTGCAACCTTGGCACTGCTGAGTGGTGGGGCGGCGTTTGCCGGCCTTCTTGTGCTTCGGTTTAAGCCATATATTTTCCGCAGATTTGCGTCTTGGGGCCACGCATGGGAAGCGGCATCCACCACAGGATACCAACAGACTCGGGCCATGTCTGCCGCTGCGTCTGGTGGACTGATTGGGGTAGGCGGTGGAAACGGCTGGCTTCACAATGTTTCAGCAGCGGATACAGACCTGGTGTTTGGAATACTGTGCGAGGAGTGGGGCCTTATCATCGCAGCGCTAGCAGTGATATCCATTTTGGCGCTGGCAGTGTTTGCTGCAAGAAGTGGCCGCGTAGGTCGCAGTGCGTTTCCCACCATCGGTGCTTGTGCTGCAGGTTCTCTTTTGGTGGTCCAGACTGCGCTGAATGTATTTGGAGCCATGGATCTGCTCCCATTGACCGGAGTTACATTCCCATTTGTATCGAACGGTGGGTCAGCGATGCTGGCCTCCTGGGGACTGTTGGCGTTTCTGAAAGGAGCAGATACCCGCAAACGGTCCAGTTTTGCCATTCGTGCAGGAGAAATGGATCAGCGAAGGGGGGCAGGAGACGGTGAAAAAGCTTGAACGCAGGGCGCTGTTGTGCCTGGTACTGGCGGGGCTGCTCTTTGTGGGCCTGTTGGTGTTTTTCGTTCGATTTATGATCAGCGGCAGCAGTTGGGCTGCTTCTCCTTTTAACCGCCACCTCTATAATAGTCAGGGGATCTTGCTTAGTGGAACGGTCCTAGATCGCTACGGGGAGGTTTTGACTACCGTCGATGACGAAGGCCAGCGGGTGTATGCAGACAGTTCCACCCGGCGTAAAGCCACCCTGCATGTGGTTGGAGACCTATATGGGAATATCGGTACAGGTGCCATGAATGCCTTTGCGGATAAATTGACAGGCTACACCCTGCTGGGTGGAGCATATGGGGCAGAACAGGGGAACGAGTTATATTTAACAATTGACGCAGAACTCAATGAGACGGCATACCAGGCGCTTAATGGCCGGAAAGGGACGGTAGGGGTATACAATTATAAAACAGGGGAAATTCTGTGTCTGGTTTCTGCCCCTTCCTATGATCCTGTAAATGTCCCGGAAGACCTAGAGAGCAATGAAAGGTATGAAGGAGCGTACCTCAACCGCTTTCTCTCCTCCACCTTTCCTCCAGGATCGGTGTTTAAGACGGTGACTTTGGCTGCAGCGCTGGAGGAACTTCCGGACTTAGAGGAGCGCACCTGGAGTTGTACAGGGAGTACCCAGATTGGGGAGGGAACGGTGACCTGTAGTAAAGCCCATGGAGAACAGAATATCCAGCAGGCGCTGGCCAATTCCTGCAATGTGGTGTTCGGTCAATTGGCGGTTGAACTTGGAGACAAAAAATTAGAGCAATATACCCGACAAGTTGGGCTAATGGATTCCTATTCTATAAACGGTATCCCCACGGCAAAAGGGAGTTTTTCCTTTGACACAGAGGGGGCAGATAACGAGTTGGCTTGGGCGGGGGTAGGACAGGGACAGGACCGTGTCAATCCCTGTGCGCTTTTGGTGTACATGGGTGCCATAGCAAATGGTGGGAAAGCAGCGGTGCCATGTTTAATTCAGAAGGTGGAGCAGCCTGGCTTGCCCAGTTTACCCCAGTTTACTAGACAAACTGGGCGCCTGATCTCCACAGATATAGCCCAGAAGTTGGGAGATATGATGGCAAACAATGTTCAAACAGTATATGGCGCCAGTCGTTTTCCAGATGTAGAGGTATGCGCAAAGTCGGGGACAGCAGAAGTCGGGAATGGGGAAAAACCTCATGCTTGGTTTGCTGGTTTTTTGCGCAATGAGGATGCTCCGTATGCCTTTGTAGTACTGGTGGAAAATGGCGGGAGTGGTGCAGATGTGGCTGGGTCAGTGGCTGCAAAAGTTTTAAAAGCAGCAGTAGAGCGCAGCTGATGCTTATCCCTGCGTTAGAACTAAATGGAATGAATGAAATACCGACAGAGGAACCTTACGCTCCGTTCCTCTGTCGGTATTTTTCATATGTATAAGCGGAAAAAGGTTGACCGGAACAAAATGGTGTAGTAAAATAAAAATATAGAAACAGTGTTCCGATATACGGAACACGCGAAAGGAGTTTTTGTCTATGAAGGCACTGGTATATGAGGGACCAAAACAGGTGGCGGTACGCGATGTAGCCAAACCCGTACCCCAAGAGGGGCAGGCTTTGTTACGGGTGGAGTACTGCGGGATCTGTGGTTCGGACATTGGAATTTATGGAGGAACCCATCCGCGCGCAAAGGCGCCGCTGGTGATGGGTCATGAGTTTATGGGGGTCATTGAGGAGATTCGAGGCGAGAGCAACGGATTTCAGGTAGGCGACCGAGTGGCTCCATATCCGCTTTTGTCCTGCGGAAAATGTTTTGCCTGCCGCAATGGACGGGAGCATGTGTGTGATACCTTAAAAATTATTGGCATCGATTTGGACGGGGGCGTAGCAGAATATGTCTGCTGCAACACCGATGTATTATATAAGGTGCCCGACCGCCTGCCCAGCAAGATTGCTGGTATTATTGAACCGCTGGCAGTGGCGGTACATACAATTCACCGTGCTGGGTTCAAACCGCTGGATCGAGTGGCAATTCAGGGAGCCGGTCCAATTGGAGCACTGGTGGGTATTATGGCCAAACACAGCGGCGCAGCCCAGATTATTATTTCGGACATGGATGATTCTCGACTGGAGATGGGGCGTTCCCTGGGATTTGAGACGGTTGATTTGAGAAGCCAGAACTTTACAGAGTATGTGCGCAAGGCAACCAATGGAGACGGTGCGGATATCGTTTTTGAGTGTACCGGGGCAGAGTCGGCAGCCCTGGAGATGACAGGGGCCTGCCGTACCGATGGAATGATCTGCCTGGTGGGGGTACACAAGGCACCCCATCCAGTGGCGCTGGCCGATATGCACTTCCGGGAACTGAATATGACAGCCACTCGGGTCTATACAAAGCGGGACTTCCAGCAGGCGGTAAATCTGACGGTGGAGGTCGCGGATGATTTGGATAAACTCATCAGCCATGTTCTCCCCCTATCTGACTGTGCCAATGTCTTTGAACTCATCCATGACCCCAAGGTGCCTACCGTTAAGGTGGTTGTGGATTGCACGAAGTGAGAATATGCGGGCTGGAGGATGTTCGTTCGCAGAGAGGGGAAGAAAATGAAAATTGTAATTTCGGATAATGACCACGTCAATCGCGCTCAGGAGGAGGAAATATTTTCTAAGGCAGGCATGACCTTCGAATTGTTCCAGTGTCATACCGAGGACGAGGTGATGGAACAGCTAAAGGGAGCGGAAATTGTGCTGAACCAGTATGCGCCGTTCACCCGCCGCGTTATTGCACATCTGGCCCCCGAATTGAAGCAGATTGTTCGTTATGGGGTGGGTGTGGATAACATCGATTGTCAGGCGGCTACAGAATATGGGGTGCAGGTGTGCAACGTACCGGATTATGGGATGAATGAGGTGGCAGACCAGGCGGTGGCGCTGTTGCTTTCCCTGGTGCGGAAGACAGTACGTATGGCGAACTATACTCGGACTACGGCGTGGGACTACAGTTATGGTATGCCAATCCACCGCATCCCCGGCCAGACCGTGGGAGTAGTGGGAATGGGCCGGATTGGAAGGACCTTTGCAAAACGAATGAGTGGGTTTGACTGCCGACGGATTGCTTATGATCCCGCTTATGCGGAGGGAGAGGTAGTGGATGGAGTGGAGATGGTATCTCTGGATACTCTATTGGCTCAGTCGGATATGATCAGTATTCACTGCCCCCTGCAAGAGAGCACCCGGAATCTGTTTTGCATGGAAACATTCCAGAAGATGAAGCCGGGGGCCTATTTGGTCAACACCTCCCGGGGCGGGATTGTAAACGAAGAAGATCTTTATACAGCTCTGTCTACAAACTTGATTGCAGGCGCAGCGTTGGATGTAGTGGCCAAAGAACCGCTGGGGTTGGATAGCCGGCTGTTTACCCTGGAGAACTTCTTGTGTACCCCGCATATTGCATGGTACTCTGAGGAGGCGGCCATTGAAATGAAGCGTAAGGTAGCGGAAGAGGCCGTCCGGTTTGCATTGGGCCAAGCAGTGCATTATCCCGTTAATCGGGTGTAAGCGGAGGAGAAAGGGGCAAAAATGGCGGAAGAAGGAATTCAGTCGGTGGTCCGAACGTTCCAAATTTTAGAGGAGTTGGCGGCGCGGCAGGATATGGGAGTCCGAGAACTGCACAGCGTAACCGGGCTAAGTGTGGCCACGGTCCACCGAATTTTAACCACCTTGGTGTCCCTAGGCTACGTGCGTCAGTCAAAAGAGACAGGACGCTATGAAATGACGTATAAAATGTCTGTTCTGGGGTACTCGGTTACTCGGCATAACGAGGTGGTCCAACTGGTGCATCCATTGCTGAAGAAGCTGTCTGATGAAGTGGGAGAGACCATCCATTTTGCAGAGCGCGCAGGGGCAAACATTCGGTACATTGATAAGGTGATGCCAACCAGCGGCGTGGTGGTTATGACCTCCTATGTGGGGATGGAGTTGCCCATGTACAGCACTGCAGTAGGAAAAGCAATGATGGCAGAGATGTCTCAAGGGGAAGTGGAGCGAATCTGGGCGCAGTCGGAGATTGTGGCCTATACTAAGCGCACCATTCATACCTTGGAAGAGCTTCAGCGACAGCTTGTAGAGACAAAAAAAGTTGGATTGGCGTATGACTGGGAGGAACGAGAGTACGGTATTTCTTGCGTGGCGGCTGGAATTTTGGATGTGACGGGGGAACCGGCTTATGCTATAAGCATTTCCGGACCGCACGCTCGCATGGAAGAGAACCAGGAACGATATGCGCGCCTGCTGGAGCAGACACGCAAAGAGATTTCCAACTTAATTGGATATCCGGTGCGCTAGAAGTCCCCAAAGGCAAGAATCGTACTGGAAGAAAGGGTATGTAGTACTATGAGTGGACTGTTTGATTTAACAGGGAAAAAAGCAATTGTAACCGGAGGTACCCGTGGCTTGGGACACGGAATGGCCGAGGGGCTAATGGAAGCAGGGGCACAAGTTGTCCTTTTTGGAACCAATCAAAAGGCACTAGAAGTGGCGGCGGACTTTGAAAAACAAGGTTACTGGTGCAAAGGTATTGTAGTGGACCTGGGCGATGACGCAGCACGCAAGGTGGCCTTTGACCAGGCAGTAGAGTTGTTGGGCGGACTGGATATTCTGGTAAACGCAGCAGGGGTACAGCGGCGGCATGCGAGTCCAGATTTCCCACTGGAGGATTGGAAGACGGTACTCCAGGTGAATTTGACTGCCCCCTTCGATCTGTGTCAGCTGGCGGCCAAAGAGTTTTTGAAAAAAGAGCAGCCAAGTGGCAAAATCATCAATGTGGCGTCTATGCTCAGTTTCTTTGGAGGAATGACGGTGCCAGCCTATGCTGCCTCTAAGGGCGGCGTAGCCCAGATGACCAAAGCCTTGTGCAACGAATTGGCGGGAAAGGGCATCCAGGTCAATGCCATTGCGCCGGGCTACATGGATACCGATATGAATGTGGCTCTTACGGACCCCACAAATCCTCGCTATCAGGAGATCACAGACCGTATCCCAGCCCATCGCTGGGGGACGCCGGATGATATGAAAGGGACCGTAATTTTCCTGGCCTCTTCTGCATCTGATTACCTCAATGGGGCCATTATTCCGGTGGATGGTGGCTACTTAGTAAAATAAAGTTTCATAAGAAAACAGGAACCGCCCCGTTTGTGACTGACAAACAAACGGGGCGGTTCCTGTTTTGAAGAAAGGGATAAAGAATGCAAACAAAGAGAAAAAGTTATTTTTGCAGCAGGTGGACGGCGAAACCACCAAACTCCTGCTTTAAGTAGACGGCAGTCATCTGGCTGCCCTTGAATTTGGCGGTGGAGTCATCCAGTGCAAAACCATGTTTTGCCAACTCCGCCGCAGCGCGGGGAATGCTGTTGGTGCGCACGGCGATGTGGCCGTTTTGCCCCAGATACATGCTCTTCATGACTTCTACACCGGAACCGGCAAAGTTAGAACTGTTACCAGTCTTGACGGCAAAGCCAAAGGCATTCTGAAGTCCGGTACAGACTTCCATAGAAGCCTGATCATCGGGGGTGTTGATGCCTACATGAGCGAGTTCGAAGCCCAAGACAGTCTGGCGAGCTTCGGCGCACAAGGCAGTAATTTTATCAAAATTGTGAGCGGCAATGTCCGCCTTGGTGCACAGCCAGCTGCCACCGACGGCATGAATAAAGGGGGCAGAGATGTATTCACCCAGATTTTGAGCACTTACCCCGCCGGTGGGAATGAATTTGATCCCACCAAAAGGACCAGACAGGGACTTCATGGCGGTTAGGCCGCCATAGACATTGGCCGGGAAGAACTTGACCACCTTTAACCCATGAGACATTGCGGCCATAATCTCGGTAGGAGTGACACAACCCGGAGTAATGGCAATCTGATGCTCGACACACCAAGCCACAACTTCATCGGAATAGCCAGGAGAGACAATAAAGCGTGCGCCGCACTCCACGGCATGCTTACACTGCTCCAGGGTAATGACAGTGCCAGCACCCACTAACATATCGGGGCACTCTTTGGACACCGCAGCGATGGAGTCAGCAGCGGCAGCGGTGCGGAAAGTGATCTCCATCACGTCCACGCCGCCAGCCAGCAGAGCCTTAGCGGTGGGGACGGCATCCTCTGCCCGGTCTAAAACCACAACAGGGATCACACCTGCATTACCGAGCCGTTCTAAAATATCCATGGTTGTAATTCCTCCTTTAGCGCTGTACCCGTCCGGAAGTGTTACCAGCAGCCAAGGATTCCACTTCGCTGACAGACATCATATTGAAGTCATGGTCAATGCTGTGCTTCAGGCAGGAGGCGGCTACGGCAAAGTTAATGGCTTTCTGGTCATCGTATCCAGAGAGCAGAGCATAAATCAAACCGCCGCCAAAACTATCGCCGCCGCCCACGCGGTCCACAATATGTACGCGGTAAGTGGGGGAGAAGCAGGCGGTACCATCGCTGTACAGCATTCCGGCCCAATCGTTGTCAGAGGCGGAGATACTGCCGCGCAGCGTAATGGCGACCTTCTTGAATCCAAAGCGCTCGGTCAGCTGTTTGGCAACGCTGATGTAACCCTCATGACTGAGTTTTCCGGTGTTCAAGTCGGTGTCAGTAGCAGCAATGCCAAACACGTCCTTGGCATCCTCCTCGTTGGCAATACACACGTCTACGTAGGGAACTAACTGGGCCATAATGCGACCGGCCTCTTCGCGGGTCCACAGCTTCTTGCGGTAGTTCAAGTCGCAGCTGATAGTAAGCCCCAGCTTCTTGGCGGCTTTACAAGCTTCCAGACAAATTGTAGGCAGTTCGCCGCCCAGAGCGGGGGTGATGCCAGTCCAGTGGAACCAGTCGGCGCCGGCAAAAATAGACTCCCAATCAAATTCAGAAGCCTTGGCTAAAGCAATGGCGGAGTTAGCACGGTCATAGATTACCTTGGAGGCGCGCTGAGAGGCACCTTTCTCTGCAAAGTAAATGCCCAGACGATCACCGCCCCGGATCATGCGGCTCGTGTCCACACCGTAGCGGCGCAATTCATTTACAGCAGCTTGTCCGATTTCATGTGCGGGAACCTTGGAGACGAAAGCAGCATCCATGCCGTAGTTGGCCAGAGAAACGGCTACATTAGCCTCACCGCCGGCATAAGTGGCCTCAAATTTGTCTGCCTGAACAAAGCGAAGATAGCCTTCTGGATTCAGACGCATCATGATTTCGCCAAAGGTAATAATTCTTTTCATATTGATTTCCTCCCAAATCAAATATCTCGTGATCAATCAGCCTACATAAGACTGAAGTTCATCCGTTGACCTCTTTTACTGCCTGGACCAAAGCACGAGCGGTTTCGGTAATTTTTGAAAATTCGCCGGCTTCAATCCACTTTTTGTTTGCCAAATTTCCGCCAATTCCGGCGCCGCACATACCGGCACGTAAGAAGTCGGCCACGTTGTTTTCGTTAATACCGCCAACGGCCATCAATTTGACATGGCTGATAGGAGCACGTACGGCTTTTACGTAAGATGTGCCTAATTCACTGGCGGGAAATAGTTTTACAAAATCCGCGCCAGCGCGGTGAGCGGTGAGGATCTCGGTGGGGGTCATAGCGCCCGGCATAGAGACCAGTCCCAACTCGCAGGTCTTATGAATGACGTCAACATTTACATCGGGGGAAATAATAAATTTCCCGCCCGCTTGGGCAGCCAACTCCACCAGTTCTGGAGTGGTAACGGTCCCTGCACCAACAAGCATCCGACCTGCATAAGCCTGAGAAATCTCTTGAATGGCGCTGGCAGTCGTTTGGAATGAGGCGGGGTTCTTTTGATCAAAAGTAACTTCCATCAGGCGAATGCCGCCTTCATAAAGTGCATCGGCAACTTTTTTGCATTGCTCTTTGTCAATGCCGCGTACAATAGCAATAATTTTTTCCTGCTCAATCATCTGGATGGTTTGGTTTTTCATGGCCGCCTCCGGTTTCATAATATGAAATTTTATATCATAATATGATATCATGACTCATTTATAGTCCTTTTTTTCCAGTATGTCAATCCCATGACATGTAAAAATTTTTGGGTTTCACAGCCAATTTTCGAGAAAAGCTATTGCGAGTGGAGCGCGAGTTGTGCTATGCTGAGCGTAATCATGGAAAGAAGAGGAAGGATGGAAATGGCGGGAGCGACTGGTTCTGTGCAGTCGGTGGATCGGGTTTTGGATATTGCAGAGGTATTGTCGACCGTACCTCAGGGCATGCCATTGTCAGATTTGGCAGCGGCCACGGGGCTACATATCAGTACAACCCACCGCCTGATTGGGGTGCTGGTGGAGCGAGGATATGCCTGTAAAGATCTAGAGAGCGGAAAGTACCGATTAACTTTGCGTTTGTTTGAGGTAGGTAGTCGGGTATCCAGCGTCCTAAACCTATATACCGCAGCAAAACCACTGCTGGACGATTTGGCATCCTTTTCCCAGGAAGCGGTACACCTCGTGGAACGGGATGGAAGTGATGTCGTATACTTGTACAAAGCGGAACCGTCCAGGCCGTTGGTTCGCATGGCTTCTTATGTGGGATGTCGCAATCCCATGTTTTGTACCGGGGTAGGAAAGAGTATTTTGGCCTACCTTCCCGACGAAGAGGTGGATCGGGTCTGGTCCCACTCCGATATCCACAAATACACAGAAAAGACCATTACAACGTTGGATGCGCTCCACGTCCAATTGGGAGAGATTCGCAAAAAGGGATATGCCATTGATGATGAGGAACATGAACCTGGAGTGCGATGTGTTGCTGCCCCAATTTTTAACTGGTCAAAACGCCCTGTTGCGGCAGTGAGTATTTCTGCTCCAGTTTTTCGGATGGATGAGGCAACCATAAAGCAAATTTTGCCAAAGATCCAAATGCTCTCCCAAGAAATTAGTCAACTTTTAGGATATGTGTCTGTGTAAGATGAAGAACAATAACAACCTGCTTCCCAAAGAAAGCAGGTTGTTATTTATTTTTATACAGCAAGTGTTATCGCTTTAGAATAGAAATGAGATGCTTTGGCATGTACTAAGGTTCGTCTTTGACGAGAAAAAAACATATGAATCTATTCATTTTGGCAGATAGAAATGCATAAAGAAAGGATTTATCGGCGGAAATTCACAAACACCCGATAGGAAACTATGTAAATTGACAAATTTTAAAATTCCATATTGACAATCTTGTGAAAATAGAGCATTATTGTTTCATAATAGAAAATTAATTTTCACAATGTGAAAAAATGGTACTTTTTTCAAAAAAAACGTATGAGAAATGTCGGCGAAAGAAGGATTCTTTGTATGCAACTGTCAAAACTATCGCAAAATTTGGGTGGATCTGTGATCCGGGAAATGTTCAATCAGGCCATGACTATGACCGACACCATTAGCTTCACAGTAGGGGAGCCTGATTTTATCACACCAAAGCCCATTATTGATGAAGCGTGCCGATGCTGGAAAGAGGGCATGACACACTATACTCCGAACAAGGGTGTTCCTGAATTACAGCAGGCCATTGCAGAGTTCCACGCAAAGGATTTAAAGCCTGACGCCGATACTCAGGTGATGGTATCCTGCGGTGCAACAGAAGCACTGCAGATGGCACTGTTTACATTGGTAGATCCAGGGGATGAGGTCATTGTAGTTACCCCCGGATGGCCCAATTATTTTGGACAAATTGGAATGGTTGGGGCAAAGCTAGTCTGTGTTCCTGCTCGAGAAGAGAACAATTTTGTTCCCGACCCGGATGATATTCGAGCCGCCATTACGCCTAAGACAAAATTGGTGATTTTAAATTCTCCCTCTAACCCCACGGGGGCAGTTATTGACAAAGATACCTGTAAAGCACTTGCTGATTTGCTGCGGGAGCAGGACGTCTATGTAATTTCGGATGAAATTTACAGTCGTTTGGTCTATGATACACCTTATACCAGCATTACTTCCTTCGAAGGAATGAAGGAAAAGACGGTGTACATCAGCGGATTTTCCAAGATGTTTGCTATGACGGGCTGGCGTTTGGGGTATGCGATTGCGGCTCCGGAGATTATTAAAAATATGACCAAACTCCATGAGAACGGTGCCTCTTGTCTTCCTGCACCCAGCCAGATGGGGGCTGCTTACGGATTGCGTCACTGTGTAGAGGAGATTGAAGTGATGCGCCAGAGTTATCTCAAGCGCCGTGATCTGATCTGTTCACTGATTAATGAAGTTCCTGGCATGTCCATCTGCCCGCCAAAGGGTGCATTTTATGCGTTTGCAAACATCAAACCGTTAACCAAGGCGACCGGGATGGACTCTAGAGGCTTCTGCATGGATTTGCTGAAGAAAACGGGAGTCGTGATTGTCCCAGGCTCTGGATTTGGTGAGAGCGGCGAAGGTTATGTCCGCATTACTTATGCTACGTCGGAGGACAACATCCGTCGTGGAATGGAGCGGATAAAAGATTATGTGGCATCCCTGGGAATTAAATAAGGGAGTGCGGTTGTGAAGCGGGTAAAGGTTGTACTTATTGGCATTGGGAATGCGGGTAAGCCTCTATGTAGATTACTGGTAGAGCAGCGACAAAGGCTGGAAGATCAGTGTGGTGTGTCCTTTGACTTGGTTGGGGTATCCGACAGTCAGGGCAGTGCTGTGGCACCACAGGGGATTGATCCGCTACAAGTGTTGTCAATAAAGGAAACCAAAAGGAGTGTATCCGAACTACCTGAAATTGGCCGACCCGGGATGAGCGGATTTGAAATGATTCGCGCGAGTGGGGCGCAGATGCTGGTGGAGTGTAGTCCAGCGTCTTTGCCAGAGGGTCAGCCGGCACTTGATCACATACGTACGGCCTTATCCTGTGGCATGGATGTGGTGACGGCAAATAAAGCGCCTTTAGCGGTTGCTTGGGGAGAGTTATTTGCTCAAGCAAAAGCGTGCGGAAAAAGCATTCGCTATGGGTGCGCAGCCAGTTCCGGGATGCCCACCCTAGAAATGGGACGTTTTCTAGGCCAGACGGATGAATTGGTAGAGATGAGTGGAATTTTTAATGCAACCTGCCAGTTCATTTTCGAGCAGATGCTGGATGGAAAGAGTTTTGAAAAGGCGGTTGAAGGTGCCAGAGTGGGCGGATTTTTAGAGGCGGACCCGACGAAAGATTTGGATGGTTGGGACGTGGCCATGAAAACGGTGATTCAAGCCAACACTTATTTTGGCACTCAAGTTACCTTACAATCTGTATGCCGAACCGGAATTCAAGGTATTACTCGAGAACAGCTACAGCAAGCGGAGGCGCAAGGGGAGCGGTGGATGATGGTCGGCCGTGCTTGGCAAGAAGGCGGAAAATTGAAATTGTCGGCTGGACCGGAGCGATTGAGCAAAGACCATCCCTTGGCACGAGCGCGTTGGTGTGATAAGGCGTTGTATTTAAAAACAAAGACCCAAGGTGAACAGATCCATTACTGTGTAGGGGCATCGGCGTCCAGTACACCGGGCAGTGTGTTGGATGATATGGTGGCTATTGCACGGAACCTATAGGTGGAGAAATAACAGAAACATTACTTTAGGATAATGGCCTCAAAGTGAGGTTGTTATAGATTACCGATTAAGGCAAGGGCGATCCCCATTCGGTGTAACTGATGGAAAAGACACATTCCGAAATTGGATGGCTCTTACCTTAAGAGGAGAATAAAAAAACGGAGGTAGGATTATGAAAAAGGTATTGGCATTGCTGCTCTCAGGAGCCATGATGGTTTCCCTTCTGGCTGGCTGTGGGAGCAAAGAAACTGGATCTGCAGGATCCACTGGCGGGAGCCAGGCTGGGAGCAGCGGACAGGAGGAACTTCCCTCTTATTCCTTCCAGCTGGGTTATAACACTGTAGAGGACTCTGTCCGCGGTGAGATGGCCACTGTGTTTAAGAACTATGTGGAAGAGACCTCCAATGGCCGTATGACCGTTGAGATCTTCCCGTTCAGCACTCTGGGTAGCGAGCAGGAGATGGTGGAAATGGTTAAGACCGGTTCTCTGGACTTTACCCTTCCCGGTGTGTCTGCTCTGTCCAACATCGACCCCAACTTTGGCGCTTATAACCTGCCCTTTGTGGTGAATAACTGGGATGATGCTCACGCCATGCTGGATGGGGACTTCGGAAACACTCTGAAGGACATTGCCATGGATAACGGTTACAAGATCCTGGGCTGGGGCGACCTGGGTACCGTGCAGATCACCAACAACGGACACCCCATCAACTCTCTGGCCGATATGAAGGGCCTGAATATGCGCTCCACCAACGAGGAAGTTTCTCTGCGTACCTTTGAGGCTCTGGGTTGTAGCGTGACCACTCTGGCGTTCTCCGAACTGTACCTGGGTCTGAGCCAGGGCGTTGTAGATGGCCAGTTCAACCCCATTGACGCCATTTATCAGAATAGCTTTACGGAAGTTCAGGACTACCTGGCCATGGTGAATATGTACTTCTATGGCATTACTCTGCTGATGAGCAACGACAAGTTTAACGCTATGGACGCTGAGAGCCAGCAGATTCTGTTGGACGGCGCTGCCAAGGCTCAGGAGGCTGGCCGTGCTTACTGTGCCAACGCCGAGGAAGAGTATCTGCAGAAGGTTATCGACGAGGAGTGCTTCAAAGAGATCACCTATCCCGATACTACTGAATTTAAGGAAGCTGTTTCCGGCGTGTATGATAGCTACCTGGCCAACTGTGATCCTCGTATCGTTGAGGCAGTTAATGCCCTGCGCTAAGACCTATTAAGAAAAAAGAAATTTGCGTTCGATGAACTCCCATACAAGGTGCGCTGCATACAGCGCACCTTGTATGGAACAATTGGGAGGATCCGATGAAGACGTTACGATCAATTGAACGAGTTGTAGATGTTATCTGTAATATCATGACCGGAATTGGCGCTATTATGATGGCGGCATTAACCCTAGACGTGTTTGTGCAGGTTATTTTCCGGTATTTTCTCCAGATGCCCATCGCGGTGTCTACGGAGTTGACTACCATCTTCTTCCCCTGGATTGTGTGTATGGCCATGGTGGTTATTGCACGGCGAAATGAAAATACGGCGCTTGTATTGTTCTTTGACAAGTTCAAAGGCGTGGCTCGTCACATTGCGGTAATTTTTGTAGATCTAGTAATGATTGAGTTTTCGGTGTTTATGGCAATGTCTGCGTATTCTCTGAGTATGTCTCTGGCCAATGAGATTTTGCCTTTGACCGGTTTGAGCAAAGCGGTAAACTATGGCTCCATGGTCGTTGGCTTTATTGGTGTGACAATTATGGTCGGTTTTAATCTGATTGAATATATTTTGGTAGATATCGTAAAGATTGGTGAAAAAGGAGGCGAGGTAAAGTGACGCTTATTTTAATTGTAGTTGCTGCGTTCTTTATCTTGATTTGTGTGGGCGTGCCCATTGCATTTTCTATGGGCGCAGCCTCCTTGATGTACTTACAGGTAAAAGGCGTCAGCTTGGCCATTGCCGCCCAGAAATTCTTTACCCAGACCCAATCCTTCTCCTTCTTAGCGGTTCCATTCTTTATTTTGGCTGGTACTCTCATGGTGGAGTCTGGGATTGCGAAGAAGCTGATTAACTTCGCCAGCGTGTTGGTGCGCCACCTCCCGGCAGGTTTGGGCTGCGTGTCTGTGGTGACCAGTATGATCATGGCCGGTATCTCCGGTTCTTCCGTTGCGGATGCTTCCTCTGTAGGCGCCATCTTGATTCCGGAAATGAATGATCGAGGCTATCCAAAGTCCTTTTCTGCAGCGATTAACGCTACCAGTTCCGTGGTGGGTATCATTATCCCCCCCAGCAGCACGATGATTGTGATTGCTTCCATTACCAACCTGTCGGTTGCCGACCTGTTCATGGCGGGTGCCATCCCCGGTATCATTATTGGCCTGGTATATTTGGTTATTACTGCTTATATGGGTATTAAGAACAACTATCCCAGAGAAGAACGCGCCCATGGACGTGAGATTTGGCTGGCGACGAAGGACGCAATCCTGGCTATGCTGTTCCCCATCTTCATGCTGGGCAGCATTATTTCTGGTATTGCAACTTGTACAGAGTCTGCTTCCATCTGCGCCATTTATGCTCTTCTGTTGGGCATCTTCGTCTACCGTTCCCTGGATCTGAAAAAGATTTACCGTGCATTGGCTGATGCGGCCATCGGCACCACGGTGGTGATGATGGTTGTGTCCTGTGCCTCTATCATGCAGTGGATTCTCATTAGCAACCAAATTCCTACCAAATTGGCAAACGCCTTGCTGGGAATTGGACTCCCCAACTGGCTGTTGCTGGTGCTGATGGTACTGCTGCTGGGTGTAGCGGGCATGGTTATGGACAATGTGCCCAACCTGTACATTTTCCTGCCCATTTACATTCCGATTGCTCAGAGCATGGGGATGGATCCGGTTCAGATGGCTATCGTCTGCCTGTGTGCTCTGGCTCTGGGATTGTTTACGCCGCCAGTTGGTACCACTCTGTTTATCTCCTGTAACATTGCAAAAATCTCCATTGAGGAGACGGTGCTCGATTTGATCCCGTTCTTCATTGCAGGTATCTGCATTGTGGTTGCCGTTGCATTTATTCCGCCTCTGACCCTGTGGATTCCCAGCCTGATGGGTTAATCAGACGTGGCGTTGCCTACCCGCGGCTTCGGGTGGGCCAGTGAAGGAGATTAATGCGTAATATGAATCGGTATTATCAATTAGCGGAAGAATTTCTTAAGGAATTGGTGTCTTATCCCACTGTCAACGGACAGGAGGAATCTCTTGCGGAGTATATTGCCAATACGTTGAAACCTTATGGCTTCGCGGTTCAAATTCAACCAATTGCTCCAGGTCGATCCAACGTAGTGGCGGAGTATGGGCAGTCAGAGAATAAGGTGGTCTTTACCGGTCATCTGGATGTAGTTCCGCCTGGGGATGGATGGAAGATTCAAGATCCCTTTGCTTTGACGGAAGAAAATGGTCGGCTGTATGGTCGGGGTGCCTGTGATATGAAAGGTGGCATTGCGTCTATGATGGCCAGTGCCATTCAGATGGTGGAGCAGGGAGAGATTCAGAGTTGTCAACTTCGTTTAGTCTTTGTGGTGGATGAGGAAGTGGACGGCTTAGGAACTCAGTACTATGTGGCGCATGAGGCCCCTACGGATAAAACCATTGTGGTTATTGGGGAGCCCACCATGCTTGAGGCCTGTATTGCACACCGTGGGGTTACCCGCTTCAAGGTAGTGATCCATGGTCGGCAGTGCCACTCGGGATTGCCCCACGAGGGGATTAATGCCATTACACAGATGGCGAAGTTTCTTCTGGAAGTGGATCGGTTTGACCGGGAACGGCAGAGTATGGATTGCGGCATTTTGCCCCCACCCAATATGACCGCCACTCTCCTACATTCTGGGGTAAAGGAGAATGCAGTTCCAGGGGTCAGCGAAGTGGTTTTAGACTGCCGCACTGTGCCGGGCGAAACAGTAGAGAGCCTGCGAGAGAGTATTTTGAATATACTGCACAATCTCTTTGATGGGACACCGGTGACCTATGAAGTAACAGACTTTATCAACGTTACCCCCAGTAGTACAGAAGAAGACGGTCGAGTGTGTACCATTATGAAGGACGCTTTCCAGGCGGCCTTCGGCCAAGATATGGTTGTGACCTATTTTAAAGGATGCTGCGATATGTCTTATTTCTATAAAGCGGGGTATACCCAGACCCTGTTGTGCGGGCCAGGCTCAATGGATCAGGCGCATATCGTGGACGAGTATATTGAGATAGACCAATTGCACAAAGCGGTTGACCTTTATACAGAGGTTATTCGGACCGTGCAGAAAGGATAAGACATGAAAGAGTATCGTTTAGTTTGCTCTGTGTGTGGCAAGCCTTTTACTGGTCACGCAGAGCCCTATGTGTGCGACGCCTGTGGTGGACTGCTGGAGCCAGAGTTCGATTTAGCGGGCCAGGCAGAGCATTATCGGGAAGTTATCCGCAACGGCTGCAAAGCTGGCGTGTGGGATTATCGGGAACTGTTACCCATTGATGCCCAGGAAGAAGCAGTAACGTTGGGAGAGGGAAACACGCCTCTGTTGCAGGCTCAGCGGCTGGCTAAGGTAGTTGGAGTAGAGCAGCTGTATCTGAAGAATGAGACCCTCAATCCTTCCGGTACTTATAAGGATCGTTTTGCTACCCTGGCCTTAAGTATTGAAAAGGCTAAGAAGACGCCGGCTGTGGCCCTTGGGTCCGCAGGGAATGCCGCAGCAGCTATGGCAGCTTACTCAGCAAAAGCGGCCATGCCCTGTTTTGTGCTGCTGCCTCCCGGGGCAGTAGCAGAGCGTGGCTGGCAGGTACGTGGTTATGGTGCCAATTTGATTCGGATGGAGCACACCATTGACGACTGTATCAATATGGCCAAGCAGGGGGAAGAATTGTTTGGCTGGAAGTCTCTGACCACCAATATGCTGACCAATCCACTGCCCTCGGATGCCTATAAGACAGTAGGCTATGAAATTGGCAAGCAGATGGATTATAAAATGCCTGACTGGATTATTGTACCGGTGGGCGGTGCAGCGCTGTTTAACAAGATTTACAAAGGCTGCAAAGATATGTTGGAGTTGGGCCTGATTGATAAGATGCCCCACTTTGTGGGAGCTCAGGCAGCTGGATGTGCTCCTATGGTAGATGCCTATCAAAAGGGATTAAAGAAGCCTGGAATTTGGCCCGGAGTTCCAGAGACCATTGCCTTTGCTATTGCAGACGTATGTGTGTATGACGGCGTAACGGCCATGGACATTCTGGAGAAGACTGGCGGCTGCGCTGAGTCTGCTACCGACGAGGAAACTCTGGAGGCCATGCACCTGATTGCCAGCAAAGAGGCAGTGGTAGCGGAGCCGGCAAGTGCATGCTCTGTGGCTTGCGCACGCAAGCTGGTGGCCAAGGGAGTTATCAAGCCAACCGATAGCGTGTTGTGTGTACTGTCTGGTAACGGTATGCGCGACCTAAAATTAATGGAGCAGGGGCAAAAGGAAGTTCCTTTTGTCAAGCATCATGATGTGGAGGCTGTGAAGGAAGCAGTTCACAATTACCTGAAAGAACAGAAATAAAGGGGGTAATTGGTATGGAACCCATCATGAAAGGATTGGCCAATGAGGAGGAACTGGTTGACCTGCTCAGTGACCTGGTTCGAATTGAAAGTGTGAACCCGCTTTTTGGGAAGGGAGGCAGCGGAGAGACCGGCATGGTAGAGTATATCTGCCGTTACTTCGACCGCTATGAGATTCCCTATACTCTCCAAGAAGCCATGCCCGGCCGTTTTAACGTGGTAGCACACCTGAAGGGGTCTGGCGAGGGTGCGTTGTGTTTTGAAGCCCATACCGATACTGTCACCGTGGATGAAATGGAGATTGATCCTTTTACTCCTACGGTCAAAGATGGGAAATTGTATGGGCGAGGCAGTGTGGATGATAAGGGGAGCGTGGCGACGATGATGTACGCCATGCGGATGCTGAAGGAACACGGCATTACCCCCTATTCGGACATCTACTTTGCTGCTGCTGCCGAGGAGGAGTTCAGCTACCGTGGGGTGTTGCGCCTTCTGGAGGAAGGAATTCCCTTTGATGCAGCAGTGGTGGGTGAAGGAACCTGTGTGCATATCTGTCGGGCCTGTAAGGGAAATGTACGTTTTAAAATTGTAACTCACGGGCTGGCAGGACATAGTTCTCGCCCCTGGGAAGGCCGCAATGCCATTGTGAGCATGGCCAACGTGATCTGCGCATTGGAGAAAAAACTTTTCCCGGTGTATGCGGCGCGGAAACACCCTCTGCTGGGTAGCCCTACCTTAAATATTTCTCTGATTAATGGAGGAAAACTGATCAATATCATTCCCGATCGGTGTGAAATTCAGATTGACCGCCGCGTTCTACCAGGTGAGACCTTCGAATCGGTAAAACAGGAGTTGGAGGAGAGCCTGAAGGAACTTTTGGCGGAACATCCAGAGTACGACATTGAAATTGAGGACCCCTTTGTAACTGATTTTGCCATGGAAGTGGCAGAGGACTCTCCCATTGTGAAAACAGCAGCAGAAGTCTGTGATAAACTGTTGGGTGAGCATGTAATTGAGGGTGGGTACTTTAGCTGCGATGCCAGTAAGTTTACAAAAGTAGGAATTCCTGCTATAGTAATGGGGCCAGGCAGTATTCTCCAGGCTCATACCAACGATGAGTTTATTGCCATCTCTGACCTGGTAAAAGCGGCAGAAGTATTTGCACAGATCTGTGTGGACTTTCGCCCGCAAAGATGATTGGCGCTTGAAAGGAGCAAAGGATCATGGACGTTTACGAGAAACTGAAGGAACTAAACATTGAGTTGCCTCCCGCACCCCCTCCTGGAGGCCTATACTCTCCCATCAAGGAGTTTGGAAAGAATCTGGTGTACACCTCCGGGGTCGGTCCTACTGACACCACCGGTGCGGCGGTTTACAGCGGCAAGGTGGGCGCGGAATTGACCCTGGAAGAGGGCCAAGCAGCTGCGCGTTTGGCTACCATTAACCTTCTGTCGGTTCTCCATGCCCAGTTAGGTGACTTGAACCGAATTAAGCAGATTGTTAAGCAGTTAGGCTTTGTGGCCTGCACCCCCGATTTTTATCAGCAGCCTGCAGTTATGAACGGTTCCACAGAACTGTTAATGCAGGTCTTCGGAGACCCCGAGGGTCGGCCCGCACGTTCGGCCATCGCCACGAATGTTCTTCCCGGAAATATTCCTGTAGAAATTGAATTGGTCATTGAACTCAAAGATTAGTGATGCATTTATTCTGCTAAAAAAGTGGCAGCCTTCTCCAAAACAGGAGATGGCTGCCACTTTTTTAGGCAAAGCAGACGATGAGGTGTGCTTCTGATGGGATGTGCTTCTACGAACTTCAAAAAAGAGGCGACCCAACTAGAGTAGGTCGCCACTTTCTGAAACACAGAACTTAGAGCCAATAGGGAATACGAGAACCTTTTCCCAGCTCCAGAGCCTTGCGGTAACAGCGGGTAGTGACTGCTAGGTCTAAAATACCGGCGCCTACCGCATTGAAATAAATAATTTGCTCATCATTGTCCCGGCCGGTTTTCTTGCCGTTGACAATTTGGCCTATTTCCGCAGCAATATCCTCATCATGAATTAGTCCATCTGCCCACATCAAAGCAATGGTGCTTGCCATGCGGTGCTTAATGGTGTCCCAAAAGTCAACTACAATCTTGTCGGCTTTACGAACACAGTCGTACTCTACTTCATGACCAGCCATATGAACAATCAGGCAACCCGGTTTAATCCAGTCTGCTTTAATAAAGGGTTCATCGGCCAGAGTGACGGTGACCACGATATCGCTATCCGAAACCGCATTCCCCAGGTCCGCTAGCTTTACTGGAATAATTTGCAAAGAAGGATATTTGGCTCCCATCTCCTGTGCAAATAGTTCAGCCCGGTCAAAGTAGAGGTCATAAATGTAAACCTTTTGGAGAGAGGGACGCACAATGGTGGCGGCTTCTAGTTGAGTACGTGCCTGGGCGCCAGCGCCACAGATGGTGATAGTGGTAGCATTTTGCTTGGAAAGCAGCTTCATGGCCATACCACCGGAAGCACCGGTTCTTTTTGCACTGACGGCAGTACCGTCTGCAATGCACAAAGGAAGCTTTGTGTCAGGATCATTGAGGATGGTGGTAACGCTGGCCCGGGGCAACCCTTTTTTATAGTTCATGGGACCGCTACCAATCCATTTTACGCCGGCCATGTCGTACTCGCCGCCGATGTAACCGGGCATGCAGTTAATCCGGCCCAAAACATTTTCATCTTCCGGCTTGTCACCAAACCGCATGACTACTTTCCCAGGGCAGATGACATCACCGGCTTCAAACAGGGAGTATGCGCGCTCTACATCGTGGAGGACAGCCTGCATATCCTCAGCACCCAATTCCCGCATCGCCTCATCATTTAAAAACAAAATATCAACAGACATTGTAACACCTCATTTCTTAGTTTCATTTACAGCAATTGGAACAGGAGAAAAGGAAAATCCCGGACGGGATGCGTGCGGTTTCCTATCCCGTCCGGAATAATCGAGTGAAAGATTACACCCAGTAGGGCACCTTTGTCCCCTTGCCCAATTCCATAGCCTTGTGGTAGCAGCGAGTAGTGACTGCCAGGTCAAGAATACCGGTACCTACTGCATTGAAATAAATGATCTGGTCATCATTTTCACGGCCCTTTTTGGCACCAGTGAGGATCTGTCCGAGTTGGGCGTCGATATCCTCATCTTTGATAATGCCATCCCGCCACATCATAGCCACCGTGCTGACCATGCGGTGTTTAATGGTATCCCAGTTGTCCACTACAATCTTGTCAGCCTTGCGTACACAGTCATAGGTAACTTCATAGTCAGCCAGGTTCATCAGCAGGCAGCCTTTCTTCAGCCACTCAGAGTGAACAATGGGCTCATTGGCCAAAGTAACGCACACGGTAATATCACTCTCACGAACAGCCTGTTCTGGCGATTCCACGGGGATGACCTCTACACCAGGGTACTTTTCCTTCGCTTCCTGGGCAAAACGTTGGGAGTTCTCCAACCGAATGTCGTAGACATAAACCTTTTTAATGGTGGGGCGGACGATGAGGGCAGCTTCCAGCTGGGTACGACCCTGGGCGCCGGCGCCACAGATGGTCAATACAGTGGCATCTTCCCGAGAGAGCAGCTTCATGGCAACACCGCCAGAGGCACCGGTGCGCTTGGCGCTTACCTGAGTGCCGTCGGCAATACAGACCGGGAGTTTTGTGTCGGGGTCATTCAGGACTACGGTGACACTGGCACGAGGTAAGCCCTTTTTATAGTTCATGGGGCCGCTGCCAATCCACTTGATGCCAGCCATGTTGTACTCCCCGCCAATGTAGCCGGGCATAGCATTAATGCGCCCGTATACGTTCTCATCTTCCGGAGTTTTGCCCCAACGCATGACACACTTTCCGGGGACTAAGACGTCACCCTCTTCTGTGAGGATGTATGCCCGTTCCACATCATGGATGACGGCAGGCATATCGGCGCAGCCCAATTCTTCCATGTCCTTGTTGTTCAGAAAGAGAATGTCTACTTTACTCATGATCCATGTTCCTTTCTATAATGAATGTAGAAACCGCAAGCTTAGCGCTCTCCAGTCTCAAAATAGTGGGCGACTTGGTCTTTTGACAGACCTGTGAGTCCCATATGATCGGCATTACGGCCTTCGCCTCGGAAGTCACGGTTGTAAATAGCACTGGTCAACTGAATAACAGCGTCAATATTGGGAGTGGGAACACCGGCAATGTGACCCAACTCGGAGATCGGTACCAAACTCATAGGAACATCTTCCGTCACATAGCGTGCTTGGATGGTCTGAGGTGCCTTAATATCGCCGTAAGCCTGATTGTTTTGAATCAGGTGGTAGAGGTCATCACCGTTGGTATCATAAGATTGGAGCAGCCACTCCTCAGCGCTAAGGATGTTGACGCCGTATGCATGAGCAACTGCCATGCGTTCCAGGTCAATTTTCTTTACCAGTCCGGCCACAGAAGGGGAGATTCCGTCCCAGTAATAGCGGAAGCCGTTGGGATCGCTCTCAATGCGGCCAATGTTCAGCAAAACCGGAGTGGGATGAAACAGAGCGCCGATATTGGACAAGCTGGTCTCCAAGCAGTTCTTAGCTGGAGTAAATTGTGGATAGAAAGGATGAATGAGGTCCAAAACCATCTGAGTGCGGCTGGCGGGGAAAGCTCCCAAAGTTACCTCTTTCTTTACCCCGTAGATCTCCACCGAGGCAGGGCCTGTTTTCCGGCAAGAGTAGATGAGGGTTTGCGTCTCTGCAACCGTAATATCTGCGTGACAGCCCTTTTGCCGAATGGTGTTTAAGAACTCCAAGGCGCCTCCAGTGCGGCCTGGATTCAAGACCACGACTTGGCCGTCGGTTAAGGCACTGTAGCAGGCTTCCGCAATCATCTTGTGGGTAAAAGATGGGGTAACCACCATGACCAGATGGACCCCACGAATAGCTTGGACGGGGTCATCGGTGACCAGATTTAAGGTGTGGTGCGCCGTGGCTCCATCCAATGTCAGATCAATTCCGTTGGCGGCACGAATTCCCTCTAAGTACTGGGGAAACAAGTCGCATAAATTTACCTTGACTCCTTGGCTGGACAGATAGCCGGCAATTGCAGTGCCGCCATTGCCTGCCCCGATAACAGCAACAGTAGTTTCCATGATGTTAGTTCCTCCATTGATTGAACACATGCGGGCGGACTGTACCCCGCCGCGAAGCCCGGATTCGCGGCGGGGTGAAAAGGTTAAATAGAATTATGTTCAGCGCTGCTCCATCTTGGCATTTTTATTCCAGAAGAACAGGCGGAGCACCAAGAGAATGGCGATTGAGATGCCGCAGAACATCAAACCAGCAGTCAATACGCCCATACTCAAAATGATGTAAGGATAAGCAGTGGTGACCAAGCCGCCGCCGATGAAGGGGCTGCTGAAGGGACCATCTAAGGCATAAATTGTACCAGCGTCGGTTTCCATCTTGGGATCGCAGGTCCGCAGCAACATGTAACCTACAGCGGCCACGCCGGTGTAAGCGCCGTAGCGGATGATGCCCTGCTCAAACCAGCATTCCTGGAAGATGTGGGGGCACAGCCAGAAGAACCAAACCAACATGACCAGCAGAACCACCACAGAACCGATGAGCAGTGGAGCCCAGTAAGCCAGAACGACGGGAATCTTGATGGAGGCCATGGCGCCTACCACTAGGACTTCCAGAGCCATGCCTTGGATACGCTGGAAGATGCCGCGGTCAAACAGGTCCCGCAAAGAAGTACGCTGGACAATAGCATTGATGATCCAGCCGCCAATCATAGCAAAGGGGAACAGAGGTAGACCGGTATAGTTAAAGACGACGCCGAAGCCCCACACAAAGGCACGGCCGATGAGGATAGAGATACCAATGATGCCCAGATGGAATGCAAAAGGCTCCACTACATCTTGGCTGATGGACATGTAGGCTGCAGGCTGACGCTCGCCATCGGCAAAAACTTCTTTGGAGTTGTTATTGCTGGCGGGCTCAGTGAGCACCTTGGTCCACTTTTTCCGTACGCCGTAGTTAATGATAATCATACCGCCAAAAATGCCCAGCAACAGGCCAATCGTAGCAGTCGTCATGCCCAGATCAGCACCATCAGCCCAATTGAGCAAAGCAGGGTCTTTAAAGACGCTGGCCATACCGCTGGCTGTACCATGACCACCGGCAAAGCCAATTTCAAACAGAGAACCAAACAAAGGATTGACACCAAACACGGGAGTCAGCAAAAATGCGCACAGCAGGCAGGGAACGCCGACCTGAATCAAGCTGGCCGACCACAACCAGCACAGACCACTGGCGGCGTCATGGAACATGGTCTTGCCGGACTCTGTTTTCTTTACACCCAGCAGCATGCAGGCGAACACGACGGTGATCATTTGGCTGGGCAAATTGCCGATGCTGGTCATCATGTCCGCAGGAATGACCTTCAGTGCGTAGGGACCAAGAGCCAAACCGATCAGGCCGGCCAGCAGGGATGCAGGAATAAAGGCCTTGCGCAAAAACGGAATTTTCAAACGGATCAGGGTTGCCACCACCAGGAGCAGGCCAACGATAGCAACGTAATAAAGTAGATTACCTTGGGTGCCGCTTGAAATCGATTCAACAGGAATCATAACAGTTTCTCCCTTCTCACATTCTGCTATTTTCAAATACGGGGGTGTAAAGCCAATGCTGCCGGGCAAGGAGCGGGGAAAAATGCGACGTTGTATTTTGGGTGGCCAGCCACTGATACAAGCGCACCAATTCATTTGGCTCCACAGTCTCCGTAATTTGACGGGGTTAGTGCTGGGTTCATGGGAAAAAGAGGTGCCGATCAACGCAAGGGAAAGAAAAAATATTTTTTATAATAATAGCACATAAAAAAATTTATTTCAAGGATTTCCGTTTTTTTCTACAGAAAAGAGTTTTCATTCTGAAAAAAGTTTGGTATAGTAATAGGTGATTCTCAGAAAGAATTGCAACTGTCTTTCCCGCAGAGACAGCGGAGGAGCGTGTGTGAAATTGACTTTGCAGGATTTACTCAATCGCGTACGGAAAGAGCAGAGTAATTTTCCGCCGGCGCAGCGCCTTGTAGCGGCATATGTGGTGGAAAATTATCACCAGATTCCCTTTTTATCCATAACAACACTCTCCAATAATTTGTTTTGCTTTTCAACGATGCTTACCAACGCCCTCATGCAAGGGTTACGTTGACATTATCTGTTGATAACTCATTATCGCCATGATATAATGCAAGAAAAATCATTGGGCGGTATGGGTATGTCACAAAAAACGGCTGATAGTAAAATAGCGGAATTGCGCCAAGGGTTTTCCGAATACCTTAAAGCGCAAGGGAAAAAATCATATGGAACTACCGTATCAGATGCCTTCTATCTGTATAGGAATAGTTTCAATCTTGACTTTTTAGCTCTGCTGGATATTGAGGAAATTCAGCAGTTTCAAAACAGAGCAAATGAACTGTTAAAATCTATCCTGCGTGAAAAGTCCTCTGCTAATGGTGGCAACATAGGGACATACGCAAGTGCCATAACTCAGTTGTGGAAATATATTCATTCTAATGGTGCGAATGGCGTAATCTCTGCCACTTTTGTACCATCCTCGCCCTCTGCAACTTTCCATATACCTCGCCCATCATGTGAAGAGGTAGAACGGTATTTGCATAGATGGAATACAACTGCCGATTTGTTTCAGCCGGAAACCGTATTAAAAAAACTATTTACCGAAACCCACCCCAAAAACAACTCAATCGACGATATTATTTTGAAAGTTGCCGCTCTCAATACCGTATATAACACCTACATCTATTCTGTTTATCCTGTTGCACAGCACATCCTTTCTCTCAAAATTGATGAACGGCTTTCTGCGGGTGATGAAACGCTTGTTAATGAACTCATGCGGGTACTTTATACAGATGGCGGGAAAATAGAACATTACTCTTTTGCAACGAAATATTGTAGTTTTCATAACCCGGACGCATTTCCCATCTATGACAGCTATGTAGGTAAGATACTGCAATACTATCGGAATCAAGAGGGATTTTCTGATTTCAAAAATAGTGACCTAAAAAATTATCCTCATTTCAAGCGTATTCTGTCTGATTTCCGCCAACATTTCGGGCTGGAAAAGTACACCACAAAAGAATTTGACCAATACTTATGGCAATTTGGCAAAGAATATTTCAAATAAAAGTACGCCTGTAACAATCTCGCTACGAGAGCGGCTGTTACAGGCGTTTTTCTTTTTGGTGTGTAGTTTGTTGCTCTGTGCGCTGTAATTGCGAGAGAGCGCACGAGAGCGGGGGAGAGCAACGGCTATGCGGACAAGTAGTGTTTCATAAATTCTTCTGCGAAAAGACAAGGCCATCCAAGTATCGCCTCAAATAGTTTTGACTCTCTTTTTAGAAGAATGTCCAGTTGTTTTCCTATCCATCTGAATAGTTTGAATATAGACTTGATGATAAACCATATCGGTTTTAGAATACACCACTTGATAATCTTCCAGCACATGACATCGAATAGTAGACAACCGGCCATAACTCCTGTATAGCCTTTATAGCAAAACTTTTTTCTTCTTGCCATCGTTGGCTCCTTTCTTGCCCTCTAAAAAAGCACCCCATCTTATAAGCATAACATACCAGAAAGAGTGTCCCATAAACAGTACACCATAAAACCCTATATTTCGACAAAATAAGCCGAAAAAAATTTGAGAGCATATTTTCCACCTACTTCCAGTAGTGAGCAGCCCGTAAGACCGGGCTACCCCTACCGGATAGAGTAGATTAGGACACCTTATTCTGTGTCTGATATTTCAGATACTTATGCTTTTCCACCAGCCTGTCCACTTCCCCTATGCCCTTAAACTTAAAGGCAAGTGTGCCGTCTGGCTTGACTGTGATACTCTCTAATCCTGCAATCTTTTCTTCTCTGCTTATCGTCTTAAACTTCTTGCGCCATAGTTCCCGTTGCTCTTGCAGATATGCTATGGTTTCGTCTACCGCCGCAATATCCTCTTGGACTTCCTCATTAGAGC
>JBMNQA010000010.1:0-69635 GCA_050943895.1 Lawsonibacter sp. | reverse complement strand
TTTAATCGCTCTTGTATGGATAAAGACATATTCACCCTCCTTGCTAGCTCAACGAAAGAGAAGCCGTTATGCTATGTACTATGCTCATAGCATAACGGCATAGGCATTTACAGTTTTATTTTACCATCGACCATGAAAATCATGGTTTACTTGAGCCGTATAGTAGTTGTCCATCGTGACCGGAGCGTTATAAAGCGTAGTCAGAAGATAAGCTCTGATATTCCGAATGTCGGAAGGACAGTTCTCCATTGCATGAAAGACATACTCTATGTGGCTGCTATTCAGTTTTAAGAAACGGGACTTGACCACAGCTTGCGGCATATCTTCGCCGTTGATCCTGATAGTCTTACTCGAAGAGCATACAGCATCCAGCATGATCTCAACGATTTCAGAAAGACGCTCTCCGTCTGGACGCTGACTCATGATCTCAAACTCAATGTTCTCTTCGATAATTTCTCTGTAACGCTCTCTGACATCCATCCCATCTGTCCCATCATAGCCATACCATGTGCATGAGTGATTGATAGATGGATTCTTTATCAAGAGAGTATTTTCTTTTTGAGTAATTACTTGATTAGTATTTATTTGTGTTGGGATTTCCGATGACGGATCATCCGTTGACGGTTTCACCGGTATCGGGTTTTCCGATGACGGTAAATCCGATGTCGGCTTTGCCAATTCCGGTACTTCAAAGACGAGATATTCACTGTGAGACATCCTGCCGCCTTTATCTCTGAGCTGCCGTCTGATGATATACCCGGCGTCTTCCAGCTCTTTCAAAGCAGACCGTACACCATCTATGCCGTCTGTGTTGAGCTTGGCAAGCCCCTTGAGGGAATAGTCCCACTCGTCAGGGAGACTGAGGATTTTTGACATCAGACCAACTGCCTTCAACGAGAGCTTCTTGTTCCGAAGGTGATGATTACTCATGGTGGTGAAGTCACTCATCTTGGCTACTCTGAAAACTGCCATGTGATCAACTCTCCTTTGCCTTGTCCTGCTGGCAGCGTCGGGTAGACAGCTTGTTCGTTGAATACGGGCATTCCTCAAATACGCAGGACTGATACTTCCAATAGGGACGATGGAAACGGCAAGTCCGGCACTCCGGCGTGATCCCCTCGCAGCCGCTATCATAACGGGAATACGGTGTTTCCTTCATCATCGCCTCAAATGCCTTTATGCTACCTTTGGGGCGCATTTTACTTACCTCCATTTCTGCAAAAAAATAAGCCCCGGTACTGTTCTGCTATGCGCAGTGCAATACCGGGGCTATCCCGTTGGGTATTTAGTTTTAATGCTGCGTCCTCCTTTCTCCGAGCGCGGTTGCAGCTCACCGCAGTCATACAGCTTGCTTTCACTTTGCTCGTGAAGTTGGACAAAATCAGCGAAACACCAGTGTTTTCAAGGCTTTCTGACCTTGCTCCTATTATAACCTAATCGTCAATTCGGCGCACAATCCCAGTTGCTTTCATATACTAAATCCCTCCAATGGTTCTTTGTTTTGGTAAGCAAATTCTAGTATCCGCAGGAAATGGAGGGATATGCAGAAATTTGGCTGGGTTTGTTTGCCACTTTTATTTAATACACTTTAAATCCACGTAATCCGCTTGCGGGAATCTAATTGATTTGGCATTACTCCCATCTGCTGTAAAATAGGGAGCAGAGCCTGAAACAGTATATAGAGTAAAATCATTTTTGGAAAAATAGTAACTATATTTTTCCAAAAACTTACGGTAAACCAACCCCAATAGCCTCCTCCACGCATCATCATAGTCCACACAGAACCCATTACCGCATTGACCAATATATTAACAAAAAAGTTTGCAACAAATAACCGCCAAACAGTAATGCGGGCGCGGTAAAAGCAAAGAGCGTATACCAATACCCCTGCCATTGTAGACAGAGTATATCCAAAGAAAAATTCCCCTGTTGGCTGTAAAATAAATCCCAACATATCCTCGGCAAACCCAAACGCCACACCAAGTACCGGTCCGCAGACTAAAGCGCACAGTGCTCTTGCTAAAAATCCAAAGGATAATTTTGTGTGTGCAATCGGTATGCTAGGAATTAACGACAGCCCTCTTGTCATAGCAATCATTAAAGCCGCAAATACAATCATCCGAATATTCCCGATCTCCTGCCCTGCACTTCTCCAATAGCTAGGCATAAGAGGGCTCAGTAACGCGTTATTTCTTTGTGGGATACGAATCATATTCAATTTCTCCTTTGCGTTTTTTGTCCGTTTGCCGCAAAGGAGTACCCCTCTGACGACAGCGGAAGCGAGACACCACCGCAAGAATTCACTCCACTCGAGGATTCTTTTCGTTCAGCAGCAACTTCCCATCTACTGACACTTTACGCGATGCCCCTATTCTGTTCGCGACACAACTTTTTTCTGTTTTTTATCCCATCTGCGCCAAATATACACCTCCATATTCTCCACGGCATACAAACAGAATCTAAAAATATTTTGCTTAATTATCTGTTTTTTGCTGCCTTAAAGCCGTTTATTTCCTGCCTATCATACCATATCTTTTTCCCCTCGCCAATCGTTTCTTCAAATTTTCTTTTCTATAACTCCATTCGATCTTTTTCCACTCAGAATCTTTTTAACTAAACACTTTCGTTTCCCTTACATGCCCCTAAAAAAACAAAATATTTTTCAAAAAAGGCTTGCTTTTTTCCTTTTTACATGCTATTATATGTAAGCTGTCTGGCGCAGTTAACTGTGTCTCACAGTTCTTTCCGGGTGTGGCGAAGTTTGGTATCGCGCTTGAATGGGGTTCAAGAGGCCGCTGGTTCGAATCCAGTCACTCGGACCAAAGTAAAAACGGAAAAGCCCTGGGGCCGTAAGGCTCCGGGGCTTTTTCTATTTTTTATGTTCTATACAATTGTCTTGCAAAATATTTAAAAAAAATTCGCTATTGCTCACGTATTGCTCACGACTTTTGAATTATTTTACCCAGGCCGATCTGTGCGCATGGCAAACACCTTTCGCATACGCTCGTCCATATCGCCGTTCCAGCCGTGGCGCTTATAATTGTCGTGGAGTTCCTGGAGATACTTGCGCTCGGCTGGGGTGGCAAAGCCCTTGGTCAAAAGGCGCTCGGCCTCCTCTGCGACCCGGGCATAGGACAGCAGCTTAATGGTCTCTAGTCCTACCATAACCTCTCCACGCAGGTCCCGAAACTCCGCCTCCCGCTTTTCCTCCCGCTCGGCCCGTTCCCGATCTCGCCGCTCCTTGGCCTCGTTCTGGGCAACAATGCGTTTCCGGGTGTTCTCGTCTTTTTTGGAAAAGTGACGCTGTACAAAAAAGTTCACCAAGGAACTGAGTCCAAGCGCCGAACAAAGCGCCACCACCTGGTCAAAATTCATACCGTTTTCTCCTGACGTTTTCCAGCCTGTACCATGACCTGATTGATACCCGTAGCCGCAAATCCACTCACGGCTCCAATGGCCGCAGCGGTTATGTAGTCCTGCCCTGGAAACTCCGGCATAATCCACATCGACGCCACACCCAATGCAGCCCCAAGGATTCCAAGCACCGCCGGAATCCAAGTGTTGTCCAGATTACTTGCCCGGCACACACACCCGGCCAGGTAGCACAGTACGGTGATGGCAGGGATTGCCGCCACACCGAGTTCCATTAAATCCATTTTAATACTCCTTTCCGGCGGCTTTGACCGCAGCAACGCACATTACAACGGCCTCTTCCCTAGTAATGGAAGATTTTGGACGTTCCATTGTTTTACTATCAGCACTAGCTGTAATCCCCATAGCAATTCCATCTTTGATATAGGGTTCCGCCCATGAATCAGCTGGCTCCATTGCCCTCTCAGCTTCAATCTTTGAAAATTCATCGCGCACAATCGTGCGTACCTCGTTCTCGGTCAAGTCTTTTTCACCTCTCATAATATCAAACACATCTTTTCGAAATGTGTCCATACTCTTACCATGTTTTGGCCACCAGTGCATTACGTCAGCATGGAATCCAGCTAGTCCCATTGATGCTCCTTCGCTGTGACAAATTACTACGCCAGGTTCTGACGGGTCTAGCCTATACGTCGTACACAACATTGCAACTAACTGCACTGCCTTTTCGTATGTTTGTTCAAAATAGGATTTGTCATCAAGGTTTCCCTCGCATATCTCAAACCCTATATGTGTATCATTGGCACTTCCATTTACTCCACTGCCACAGTGCCACCCCTTCATGTTCCAGGGAAGGGTCTGCACTACACCAATTTCTCCATCAGCGAACTCCCCTAAAAATGCATGAACACATACTTTCCTACCACCAGGCGTATATTGGTCCCAATGATTCCCATATTGATTATAACCAATCTTGTCATTCCCTGGAACATATCTGCTTACTTTTGGATTATTTACTCCGGTGCTATGCACCATTACGCCTTTTACATTTAACGGCTTACCAGATATATAACATGCATTATTTGTTAGGTACTGTACCTCCATGTAGCACCTCCAAACTTATTTTTTAGGGTGGGACTTGCCCACCCTGTACTTTTACTCTACATTGCAAGCGTCGCCGTTGCACTCAACACTTTTATCCTCTTCCTCGCACTGTGCCACTACCTGAGCAAACAATGCCTCGTCCCGCTGCTCATATGCCCTGGCCAATTTATCCCCGTGCCGAGCAATAAAACCGCGGATAGCCTTGTCCTGCTCGTGGGTGATTCCAAGGTCCGGGCGCTGATCTTTCAGCATGGCAAGGCCAATTGTCAAATCGTTTACTTGGTTTGCACGTGTCGTCTGATAAACCTCATACAAAATCTTCGCGTCCATAATAAATTCTCCTTTCAGGTTTGTATTTATACCGCTTAAACAAGCGATATTTACGTGGATATGATTGTATTTGCTTGCTCCTCAGTAATAAACCGGGGAACAAACCCTCTTACCTGATCAGCAGTGATGCGTCCCATAAGGTACTGTATTCGAATAAATTCAAACACTTGGTATCCCTCCCATCATGTCCAGCATTGCAGATTCAAGTGCGGCTAAGCGTTCCTCGCTGGTAGGTTGTGGTGGAGGAACTGCATCACGGTCTGCTTGTATTTCCTGTTCTGCTCGCTCTTCGACCTGGCCATCCACCAGCTTATAACGCAGCAGAAGCGGCAAAGTATTGAGGAACTCACTTTGATCGTGTAAGCCTTTGATTGTACCCGTTGGGCGGAGCAAATTTACCGCTCCGGCGGGTACAATCCGTTCTAAACTTTATTTCTATCACAAGGCAAAGCTTCACAAAACTTGAAAGTACCAAAACGGTAGCTTTGGCGTGATATGAGGAGGCAAAATACAGTGAACCGGAAGGAAAGAACTCTCTGCGCATTGCAGGGCTTACCTGTTGACCGTCCTCCTATGGTGTTCTGGCACCATTTTGTAGGAGCAGACATGGAAAAGGAGAATTTTGTAAATTCTCATGTCCGTTTTTATCGGGAAACCGGCGAAGATTTCATAAAAATGATGTGTGACGGCTTTGTAGCTCTGCCTGATTTAAATGTTCAAACTCCGTCAGACTGGAAGCACATCCCTCTGCCCAAGATGACGGACCCATTTATCCAAGATCAGCTTACTCATATTAAGCGGCTGCGGGAGGCCATTCAAGATGAGACCGCTGTATTCTACAATGTCTTTAACCCTGTATCTACTCTAAGGAGTTCTACCAGTGACGAAATTGTCTATTCTCATTTGAAGCAGCGAGAACCTGCATTATTTGACGCTATTGCCGCTGTAAATGATTTTAAGAAGGAATTTATCTACCAACTCGTCTCAGACGCTGGTGTTACAGGTGTATTTCTGCCTTTGCAGAATAATGATTTAGGTTCCTTTACAGGCGACTGCTACTATGAACTTCTCCGCCCCTATGATTTATCATTGGTGCAAGAGGCCAATCGCTTATCACCATATAACATTCTTCATCTGTGTGGTTATTGGGGGATTCCAAACGATTTAGAAAATTGGAGAGATTTTCCTGGTGCAGCTATTCATTGGGATGTCCATACGGATGGGTTATCTCTCCAAAAGGGCAGAGAATTTTTCCCAAATAAAAAGGCTGTAATGGGAGGCTTCAACAACAAAGAGGGTAGCTTGATCTACACCGCAGACCGAAACACAGTAATGGAAAAGACAAAGGAAATTGTAGAAAAGGCAGGGGCTACCGGGTTGATCATTGGCTCTGACTGCTCCTTATTAGAGACCGTAGATCATGCTCGTGTCCACTGGGTCAGCGAGGCACTCGATACACTGGTAAGCAGATAATCGGCAAATCTTGTGGGTTACCTGCATCTGTGCTTTTGAATTTCTAAAATCCCACAAAGAAAGGTAGGATAAAAATATGCAGCGAATTCTAAATAATCCAGACAATATCGTAGATGAAATGCTGGCTGGTTTCGTAAAGTGTCACGGCGATATAGTCAAGCTGGTGAAAACCAGTGAAGATAACCCGCGCGGTGTTGTTGCCGCAGTGGATGCGCCCATTGCGCAAAAAGTAGGAGTTGTAACTGGGGGCGGCTCAGGCCATAAACCTGCTTTTGTTGGTTATGTCGGCAAAAACATGTGCGATGCCGCTGCAGTAGGTGAGATCTGTTCCTCCCCCACAGCACTTGCGTTTCTGGAGGCCTTCCGTGCTGCAGATGGAGGACAAGGAATCGCCTGTCTGTATGGCAATTATTCTGGCGACAATATGAACGTTAAAATGGCTGTAAAAATGGCAAAGAAGGAAGGCCTTACGGTAAAAACTGTAGTGGCAAACGACGATGTTGCTTCCGCTCCAAAAGACCAACGTGAAAAACGCCGCGGTGTAGCGGGTGAAATCTTTATGTGGAAGTGTGGTGGCGCAAAAGCCGCAAAAGGCGGCACACTGGACGAGGTAATTGCCACCGCACAAAAGGCAATTGACAACTGCAGAAGCGTTGGGATTGGCTTGACACCTTGTACACTACCTGCAGTGGGCCATCCAAATTTTGAAATAAAAGAAGGTACAATGGAAGTCGGGATTGGCCACCACGGGGAACCTGGCATTGAAATTTGTCCTTTGGAAAGCGCACAGCAAATGGCTAAACGTATGTTAGATATTATATTACCAGACTACCCATTCCAAAGTGGTGATGAAGTTGCTGTACTGGTCTCTGGTCTGGGGGCCACTCCTATGATGGAACTATATGTTCTCTACAATGAAGTTGAGGCACTTCTGGCGGAAAAAGGGATTCATGTCTATCGAAGCTATGTTGGAAACTACTTCACTTCCTTAGAAATGATGGGTGCAACCGTAACACTTATGAAACTGGATGACGAATTAAAAGAACTGATTGATATGGAGGTCTATACAATGGGCCTGAAACAGAATTGAGGGAAACACAATGGCAGTAGTAAAAAATGAAAATGGACGCCCTATTTTGTTAGCAATGGTTCACGCCATTCAAGAAAACAAACAACTTCTGGGGGATATAGACGGACTAATTGGCGACGGCGATCATGGTATGAACATGAACAAAGGATTTACCATGTACGAAGAGCAATTGGGGGAGGATGAAACCTCTCTGTCTGACGGCCTATTTGACCTGGGTTCTCTATTGCTTAACAAAATCGGCGGCTCCATGGGCCCCATTTACGGCACAATTTTTATGGAGATGTCCTCTGCCATTGAAGACGTTGATGAAATAACTTTGGAAACCCTTGGTGCAATGCTTCAAGCCGGCTTAGATGGTCTTTATGAGATTGTAGATGCCCGCCCGGGAGATAAAACGCTAGTTGATACTCTTTACCCCGTTTGCCAGTATATAGGCAAAGCTGCCGATGCAGGAACCGACTTTTCTCTTGCTCTAGATGAAATGAAAGAAAAAGCGGAACAAGGAAAGCAGTCTACAAAAGATTTGGTCGCTAAGTATGGGCGCGCTGCGCGTCTAGGTGAGCGTTCTCGTGGTGTACTGGATGCTGGTGCTACCTCATGCTGCATTATTCTTCAGGCTATGGCCAGCGGGATGCAATCGGTATTGGGGAAATAAGCGTTAGAAAGGAATTTACATATGCATAAAATTGCCATTGGCTGTGATCCAAATGCAGCCGCTGCAAAAGCAGGGCTGATTCAATACCTTACCGAAAAAGGATATTCTTTAACAGATTTTGGAAGCGATGACCCAATCTACGCCAATGTTGCCATTAAAGTGGCCACCGCAGTTGCAAATCAGGAGTATGACCGTGGAATTCTAATTTGCGGAACCGGACTTGGCGTGTCCATCGCCGCAAATAAAGTAAAAGGGGCATATGCCGCCTTAATTACCGATGTGTATTCTGCTGAACGCGCACGGAAAAGTAATAATGCCAACATTGCTTGCTTCGGCGCATTTACCATTGGGATCCGCTTGATGGAAAAACTTGCTGAAACATTTTTGACCTCAGAATTTAGCCCTGGTTGTTCGTCCCAACCAAAGGTTGATCAAATTATTGCCTATGAACATTAACAAAAAGGCCTTTTCTTAAACACACACTCATCGTAATATAGACACTGTGAATAGAAATAGGTTGTAACACTTTTACTCATTACATCAATTTTCACCTCTGCTGTCCCTTTTCAAGCTGTCAACTAATTGGCAGCTTGATTTTTTATATAATCCCTATCTCTCCATGACAAAAACTATTACATTGGTAATAAAACCGTGAATGATACTCTAGTGTCTAATCTTTTGAAGGAGCAAACGTTGGATTTCCATGTTACCTATTAATAAATGAATGGAGGGATGATAAATGTATGTGAAACAATTTCATCGTTATTCCACAAAACCTATAAAAACCAATTTACTGGCAAACCACTTTCGTAAATGACCATGACTTACGCAGAATTTCTTCGCATCTGTTTAACATGGGACTCCAATCGAACACTTCCTTCTAAGGATTCGGTACAACAGGTTTTAGAACAGATCCGTAAAGCAAACCCACATCTTTTCCCGCGCAACTAGAACTGGGCACCGCATTTCTCTTCGTATTTTCCACTTTTCTCCTTTATATTGTGGTAGAACCTCTTTCATAGAAAGACTTTTACCACATATAACAACTTTTAATAGGAATATAGAGAACTATCTATTTTTACCAATGACAAACTTAAAATTGTCTTTGATTCCATTAAAACAAAAAACCACCGCAGCTTACGCTGCGGTGGTTTGCACTCTTAATAGAACTTCTTGCGATTCTTGCGGGCTGCCTCCGACTTCTTACGGCGCTTAACGCTGGGACTCTCGTAATGCTCGCGCTTACGCACCTCAGCCAGCACGCCAGACTTGGCGCAGCTGCGCTTAAAGCGCTTCAGAGCACTCTCCAGAGACTCGTTTTCTCTTACACGGACTTCCGACATTTATATTTCCCTCCCTCCGGCGCGGCGGGGCGTCCCCTGCCACGTAAGGGCCATTTTTATGGCTTTAACAGTAGTATTATATTCGTTTCTGCTTTTCATGTCAAGTGGCAATTATGAACTGGGTGTAAACCTTGATTTTCAGTTATCTCTTGGGCTTGAAGATCAAACTGACCAACTTTCCTTTCACTACAATAGACTTTACCAGTTCCATACCTTCCGCTAGTTTTACCACCTTCGGTTCGGCCAAAGCTGCGGCCACCACTTCTTCATCGCTAGCATCTGCAGCGACTACAATATTCGCCTTGACTTTCCCGCTGACTTGTACGGCCATTTGTACTGTAGCCGTCACAGTCTTTGTGGCATCATACTCCGGCCAGGGTTGCAGACACACCTGCCCTCCATAGCCTGCCATCTCCCACAATTCCTCACACATATGGGGAGCGAAGGGAGAGAGCATCAACAACAGCGCCTTCATGTCACCGCGGCTGGCACCGTTCGCATAGAAATCATTGACCAAAGACATGAGTGCAGCAATCGCAGTGTTAAACTTCATAGCCTCAATGTCCTCAGACACCTTCTTAATGGCCTTATGGACAGCCACCTCATTTGCCTGGGAATAGTCCTCCCCCACATGCTCCTGCTCAGTGGCTAAATTCCACACACGATCCAAGAACCGCTTACAACCTTTGACTGCGTTAGCAGACCAAGCGGCTGCTTTCTCAAAATCACCGATGAACATTATATAGGTGCGCATCGTATCTGCACCATACTGGTCGATAATGTCATTGGGATTGACCACGTTGCCTCGGCTCTTGGACATTTTCTCTCCGCCCTCACCCAAAATCATGCCATGGGAAGTGCGTTTCTGATAGGGCTCCTTGGTGGGAACTACCCCAATATCATAGAGGAATTTGTGCCAGAATCGACTGTACAGCAGGTGGAGCGTGGTGTGTTCCATACCACCGTTGTACCAGTCCACCGGGCTCCAATAATCCAACGCCTCCTTAGAGGCCAGGGCCTTATCGTTGTTGGGATCCATGTACCGCAGGAAGTACCAGCTGGACCCAGCCCACTGGGGCATAGTGTCTGTCTCCCGCTTAGCCGGCCCGCCGCAGCAGGGGCAAGTGGTGTTCACCCAGTCGGTCATCTTGGAAATGGGGGATTCTCCGTCATCGGTAGGCTCATAACTTTCTACCTCGGGTAGCAACAGAGGCAGCTGTTCCTCCGGAATGGGCTGCCAGCCGCACTTCTCGCACCACACCATAGGGATAGGTTCCCCCCAATAGCGCTGCCGAGAGAATACCCAGTCTCGGAGTTTGTAATTAACTTGTGCGTGGCCGATGCCTTTTTCTTGTAGCCATTTTGTGATGACAGGAATGGCATCTTTTACGGTCAAGCCATTTAAGAAATCCGAGTTGACTAAAGTTCCTGTCTCATCCTTGGCAGTAAAAGCAGCCTTCTGAACATCTTCGCCACCGGCAACGACCTCGATAATCTCACAGCCAAACTTTTTGGCAAATTCCCAGTCACGGTCATCGTGGGCAGGGACAGCCATGATAGCTCCGGTACCGTAGGTGGCCAACACATAATCGGAAATGAAGATGGGAATCTCTTTCCCGTTCACCGGATTGATTCCTTTCACGCCATCCAGACATACGCCAGTTTTCTCTTTATTGAGTTCCGTGCGTTCCAAATCAGACTTAGAGGCAGCAGCCTTTTGGTACTCCCGAACCTGATCCGCGTTTTTCAGCAGGGGCATCCACTGCTCGATATACTTGTGCTCTGGAGACAGCACCATATAGGTTGCGCCAAACAGGGTGTCCGGCCGAGTGGTGTACACCACAATGTCATCTCCAGTGGTGGCTTTAAACGTTACCTCCGCACCAGTAGACCGACCAATCCAATTCTTCTGCTGGATCTTTACCCGTTCAATAAAATCCAGATCATCCAAATCATCAATCAGGCGCTGGGCATAGGCGGTAATCTTCAGCATCCACTGTGATTTCTCTTTGCGGATAACCGGAGCACCACAGCGCTCACACACCCCTTCCACCACTTCCTCGTTGGCCAGCACGCACTTACAGGAAGTACACCAATTCACGGGCATGGTGGTTTTATAGGCCAAGCCATGCTTCCATAACTGAAGGAAAATCCACTGTGTCCACTTATAATAGCTGGGGTCAGTGGTATTTACTACTCGGTCCCAATCAAAAGAATAGCCCAGCATATGCAGCTGCTTGGTGAAATTTTCAATATTATCGTGGGTCACTTTAGCGGGGTGGATGTGGTTTTTTATTGCGAAATTTTCTGTGGGGAGTCCAAATGCGTCAAATCCGATGGGAAACAGCACATTGTACCCGTCCATGCGCTTTTTCCGGGCCACCACATCCATAGCGGTATAGGGCCTGGCGTGACCTACATGCAGGCCATTGCCTGAGGGATAAGGAAATTCCACCAAGCCATAAAATTTAGGCTTAGAAGTGTCTCCTGTCTTACAGGCGAAGGTCTTGTCCTCTTTCCATCGAGTCTGCCATTTCTTTTCAATGGCGGTGAAATCGTACTTCACATTCATCACGCTTTCCTGTATTGTTTGGCCAAACGGCTCTTATGCAAAATGTTTCCGTAATATTATATCTAATGCCACCTCTGATTGCAAGGGTTACTCCAGAAAATCCTGCGTTTTCTCTCTCCTTTCAATCCAGCTGTAACTAAATCTTAAAATTTTAATAAAATCTTCATGTTTGACTTTGTTGAATATGTTATAATCAAATTATCCAAAAGCCTATCCAAAAGAATGGATATCTTTGTTGGGAAGTATGATGTTTAAAGGAGTTGTGTACATGAAAAAGCTATTCCGCACAATGCTCTGCGCCGCTTTGCTTACCATGGCTGTAAGCATTCCTACTTTCGCCGCTGAGACCCAGGTTCCGGAAAAGCAGGGAGATTTCTATGTGTTGGTCAACGGTCAATATGTCACCTTCACCGATGCCGTCCCTCAGATCAAAGACAGCCGCTCTTGCCTGCCTTTCGTAGCCGTATTTGAGCAGCTTGGCTTTGCTGAAGAGGACATGACCTGGGACAACGCAACCAAAACCGTCACTGCTACCAAGGATGATACCACCATCTCCTTGAGCATCGGAAAGACCGCGATTACCCTCTCCACTGGTACTGAGGATGCTAAGGAGATCTCCACGGACGTAGCTCCCTATGTGGATCCCACTACCAGCCGGACCTATGTACCCTTTGGTCTAGTGGCCGACGCTCTGGGTTACAGCGTCGGCTGGGATGCTCAGCAGAAAGCCGTTATTATTGACGATGTGGACGCCATTTTGGAGGCCAACACTGAGACCTATGCATTGATGGACCAATATATGGCTTACAGCAAAACCTTCTATGAGGAAAATCAGAAGGTTACCGGTGCTTATTCTATGAACATGGATGTCACTTCTGAGGCTGACGGATCCAGTTCCGACCTTGCTTTCGATCTAACCGGAAACTACAACATGCTCACTGCTGGTAGCACCGCTTTTGAAATGACCACCGACATGACCATGGATATGACCATGACCCTTGACGGTACTGATGTCTCAGATATGCTGCAGGGTGAGGATGGGATCCAACTCCCCATGACAATTGATATGGAACTGCGTGGCGATATGGGCACTGGTGCCTTCTACTATCAATGTGCCGCACTGGATCAACTGATCATGGGACAAACGGATTCCTCCGGCTGCTGGTATAAATTGGATTTGAAGCAAATCTTTGACGAGATGAGCCAGCTGACTGGTATGGATTATGCCACTTTGTTGAAGTTGTCCCAAGCCAGCACAGAACAAGCGTTTGCCGAGACGCTAGACACTATGCTCCGGGCAATGCCTTTGACCAGCGTGGACTTTACCACCACTGATTACCTGAATATGCTCAACGCTATGCTGGGCGACAGCGCCTTTGAAAAGTCCGGTTCTTCCTATGTCAACACACTGGAACAAGATGGCGTCAAGATGATCTTTACTCTGACCACTAGTGGCTCCGAAGTCAACGGCTATTCTATGGAATTTGTCACTGCAGACCCCGCTCTGGCCGGCATGGAGATGTCCATCACCGCTTCCATGAAGGAGAACAAAATGGATGTGGGCATGGTTATGGATATGACAGTGGACCTCGGCACTGGTAGCACAACTGTTCACCTGGACTTCGCTATGGACGGCGATTATCAGAGCACCAACAAGACTCCTGCCACCGAACCTCCCGCAGGGGCTCAAGTTGTGGACATCATGGAGATGCTCTCTTCCACTGTCCCTGCCCCCGCTCCAGAAAGTGAAGCTTAATTTATTTTTAAATTGATAGCCGCCGCCCAGTAATCTGGGCGGCGGCTATTTTTTGAGATAGTTGTGATATCAGAGTTCGTGCTCAGGAATCGGTATTGGCGCAGCCACCTTTTCCGAGGTATCTGTTGAATATGCCTGAGTGATGGCCTCCAAAGCCACTTCCTGTTCCTCCATAAGAGCCGTTACCTGCTCCAGGCACTTCCCCGCCTTGTCCAATTTGTCCGCGGCATGGGACACCGTCGATTCTACCTGGCTGCGCAGGGCATCATAGTCCCGCCCCAGTTTCTGCATCCACTGTTCCATCTGCCGGCGTAGCTGCTTAGCCTGTTCCTCCGCTTTTTCCTGTACCGCCTGGGCTCGCTGATGTGCTTCCAACTCCACTCCGGCAGTCCGCTCTTTAATCGCGTTATAAGCCAATGCACTGGGTTCTAACTCTGCCACCCTTGTCTTCAGCGCCTCAACTTCTCGGCGGGTCTGCTCCAAATCATTGGCTCCCTGACTGCACTGTGTACGGCTAGAGGATAGATCTACGTGGAGTTGATCCAGCTTTGCCTGCAACTGAGCATTTTCCTGCCGCAAGCGCTCTATTTGCTCCTGCTGCTCCGATAACTCAGCATCCTGCTTGGCAGTAATCTCCTGGGCGCGATTGAGTTGCTCCTCCAAGACTTGCTGCTGCTGTGCAGTCTGTTTTGCTGTATTTTCTAGATAATTTAAGACATCTTGGCGGTTGAATCCACCGAACATCACACTTCGAAAGGGATGATCCATTCTGACACACCTCGCATTTTCCACTCTGGGACCGGAATTGTCGATTTCGAAGGTATTCTATCACACCCTACCCCAAATTACAATCGTTTCCTACTCATTCCGCCTGTCCTTCCCGTTTTTAAAGGGAAGTTCCGCCAAATTCATTGACGGAACTATTGGGGAATGATATACTAACTTAGTTTCGAATTGTTTTTATGAATTAGGTGAGGTGTTCCCGCAATGTGGCTTTCCGACAAGTGGAAGGATTATGAACTGATTGACTGCGGCGGTGGAGAAAAATTGGAACGCTGGGGAAACCAGCTTTTGGTTCGCCCAGATCCCCAGGCCATTTGGAAAACTCCTCGGCAACACCCTGGCTGGAAAACAAATGCCGGACGCTATGCCCGCTCCTCTTCTGGAGGGGGGCAGTGGCAAAACAAATCCATGCCAGAACGTTGGACCATTTCTTATCGCGATCTCACCTTTAATATTAAGCCTATGAATTTTAAACATACTGGTCTTTTTCCCGAACAGGCCACCAACTGGGATTTTGCTCGGGAGCAGATTCGTAAGGCTGGCCGACCAGTTAAGGTCCTCAACCTCTTCGCTTACACTGGCGGAGCCACTGTTGCCTGTGCAGCGGAAGGTGCCAGTGTCTGCCATGTGGATGCCGCAAAAGGCATGGTTCAATGGGCGCGTGAAAATGCAAAAAGTTCTGGATTAGAAACCGCTCCGATCCGCTGGATTGTGGACGACTGTGCCAAATTTGTTGAGCGGGAAATTAGACGTGGCAGGCGTTACGATGCCATCATCATGGACCCCCCCTCTTATGGCCGCGGCCCCACTGGAGAGGTGTGGAAACTGGAGGAAAATCTCTACTCCTTTGTGGAACTGGTCTCAGGTGTACTGTCCGACCAACCACTATTTTTAATTCTCAACTCCTACACCACTGGTTTGGCTCCCAGTGTTGTCACCTATCTGTTAGAAACGTTGATCTCCAAAAAGTTCGGCGGCCACACAGTTTCAGATGAACTGGGTTTACCCGTTACGCAAACCGGCCTTGCTCTCCCCTGTGGTGCCACCGGGCGTTGGGTCTGCGATGGGTCTGCCACCTAAGTCCAATATTATACCTCCGTACACCTGAAAGGAATTGGGTGATTGGAATGAAAAATAATATAATTTATGCGGACGACCTCCATTTTTCTTATACCACTGCCGAAGGGGTCGCCCCGATTGTGCTGGATGGCGTCACTCTCTCCATTGAAGAGGGAACTTTTGTGGCAATATTGGGGCATAATGGCAGCGGAAAATCCACCTTGGCCAAACATATGAACGCCATTCTCCTACCCTCCGGTGGAACGGTCTATGTGGACGGAATCGATACCCGAGACGACACCCAACTGTTGGACATCCGCCGCACAGTTGGCATGGTGTTCCAAAATCCAGACAACCAGATCGTGGCCAATGTTGTGGAGGAAGATGTAGCGTTTGCTCCAGAAAACCTTGGCGTCCCCCCCGAAGAAATTCGTCGCAGGGTGGATGACGCTCTCAAAGCTGTAGGGATGTATGACTACCGAGAACATGCCCCCCACCTTCTCTCCGGTGGCCAAAAGCAGCGTATCGCCATTGCAGGTGTTATCGCTATGCAGCCCCGGTGCATTGTCTTGGATGAACCAACCGCTATGCTCGATCCTATCGGCCGTTCCGATGTACTGCGGACCATTAAGACTCTTAATCGGGAGCGTGGCGTCACGGTTGTTCTTATCACCCATCACATGGATGAGGCCGCCCAAGCCGATCGCTTAGTTGTCATGGCCAAAGGACGGGTGGTAGCTGATGGAACTCCCAAATCCGTTTTTTCTGATGTAGAGAAACTAAAATCGGTTGGACTTACTGTCCCACAGACCACACAACTACTGTGGGAATTACAGCAAGAAGGTTGCCATGTACCACTGGACGCACTGAGCGATGAGGAATGCGCTCAAGTTCTCTACCACCTACTTCAAGGATAGAGTTGGCTGTCCTGCTCTTTTTTCTCTATACAACCTGCCGCCTTCACTCCGGGCAACCTGGGCGTGACCTGTACCAACAGGCAGGCACCAAATATGTAAAGGATGAAACACCTATGGATGCCATTCTTGAGACCAAACACCTCTCCCATATCTATTCTGCTGGCACTCCCTTTGAACGCAGTGCCCTACAAGAAGTCAATTTTACTGCCTATCAAGGGGAATATCTGGGTATTATTGGCCACACTGGATCGGGCAAATCCACACTGATTCAGCATCTTAATGGATTGCTTAAGCCCACTTCCGGCCAGGTTTTATTTCAAGGCGCGGATATATGGGAGGATCCCAAGCGGACACGCCGTACCCGATTCCAAGTAGGGTTGGTATTTCAATACCCGGAATACCAACTGTTTGAGGAAACGGTGTACAAAGACATTGCTTTTGGCCCAAAAAACATGGGACTGGACGAAAAAGAGATTGACCGGCGCGTTCGTCAGTCTGCCTACTTTGTGGGCTTACGGGACGATCAGCTGGATAAATCTCCCTTTGAACTTTCCGGCGGTCAAAAACGCCGCGTGGCGATTGCCGGCGTCATCGCTATGGAGCCTCAAGTTCTCATTTTGGACGAACCCACAGCTGGCCTGGATCCGGTAGGCGTGGAGTCGATTTTGGGGAATATTCGAGATTACCATCGCTACCGCAATGCAACTGTCATTTTAGTCTCCCATTCTATGGAAGAGGTCGCTCGGACGGTGGATCGGCTGGTGGTGGTCAACGATGGCCAGATTCCTTTCCATGGCACCCCCAGACAGGTCTTTGCTCATGGTGAGGAATTGGAGCGTATGGGGCTGGGTGTTCCTCAAATGACCCGCGTGTTTCACCGTCTGCGTCAACTGGGAGTAGACATTGATCCCTCCGTATATACGGTGGAACAGGCCAAATGCGCCATTCTCCAACGCCTGCAAAAAAACGGAAAGGGGGCGGTTTAAATGGCGCTGAAAGATATTACTTTGGGCCAATATTTCCCAGGTCATTCCCTTGTTCACCGATTGGATCCCCGCACAAAACTGATTGCTGTAACCCTCTATATCATTGCACTTTTCCTGGCCCAATATTTCTACACCTACGCCATTATGTTCGTTCTTCTGGGTCTATCCATATCCATCTCGAAAGTCCCCTTAAAAGCTATTTTACGCGGCCTAAAACCAATTTTATTTATCGCCATTTTTACTGCCGTTCTCAATCTATTCTACACCCCTGGAACCCATGTGTTAGTACAGTTCTGGATTTTCACGATAACTTGGGAGGGAGTTCTCAACGCCTTTTTTATGGTGGTGCGCATCATGATGCTCATTGCAGGCACGTTCCTTCTCACCTACACCACCTCCCCTATTCTTCTGACCGATGGACTTGAGTCCCTACTCAATCCTCTAAAAAGAATTCATGTCCCCGTCCACGAACTTTCCATGATGATGTCCATCGCCTTACGCTTTATCCCCACCCTGATTGAGGAGACGGATAAAATCATGTCTGCACAGCGCGCTCGAGGCGCCGATTTTGAAAGTGGTAATTTGGTCCAGAGAGCCAAAGCCTTGATTCCGCTCTTGGTTCCTCTATTTATTTCTGCTTTTCGCCGAGCGGATGAGCTGGCTGTGGCTATGGAGTGTCGCTGTTATCATGGCGGAGAGGGGCGAACCCGTCTACGCCAACTTCGCTACCAAGCAATTGATTACGCAACCTTGGTTTTTTTCCTGGTCGTCACTGTATTGGTAGGTGTTCTCGGCTGGCTGGGCTTTTGATGCCGCAAAATCTTTTGTTCCCGGCGCACTGCGTCCACTTTTTTCAGGTGGTGATTCCATGGAACGCAATATTGCGTTAAAACTGATGTATAACGGAACAGCCTATCATGGCTGGCAGGTTCAGAAAAACGCCATTTCCGTGGCAGAAACCTTGGAAAAAGCGCTCTCTACGGTGGTATGCCATCCGGTCAAATGCACCGGCGCCGGGCGTACCGATGCCGGTGTCCATGCAGAAACATATGTGGCCAATTTTCACACCACATCCACCATCCCCTGTGACCGCATTCCATTGGCTGTCAACACTCGCCTTCCCAATGATATTGTGGTGGTAAAAGCTACCCAGGTTCCCATGTCTTTCAACGCCATTGGCTCTTGTCTGAGAAAAGAATATACCTACCGAATCTATAACTCCCGCCTGGGCAACCCTTTCTATGTGGACCGCGCCTGGTTTTACCCAAAATATTTGGACGAATCGATTATGGCACAAGCTGCGGCACAATTTGTAGGTACTCATGACTTCCGGGCTGTCCGCTCAGTGGGAACGGAAACCAAAACCACAATTCGCACCGTCTATTACTTCGACGTGTCCCGCACCGGAGACCTGATAGAGTGTAAGGTGTGTGCCAACGGTTTTCTCTACAACATGGTTCGGGCTATGACGGGCACCATCGTCTACGCTGCAGAAGGAAAATTATCCCCGAATGATATCCCTGCTATTCTGGATTCTGGCAACCGAACTTTAGCCGGTCCGACCGTTCCACCCGGTGGGTTATATATGACGAAACTATGGTACGACCTGGACGTTCTGTAAGCAGGAGCAATGACATGAGCAAAGAAACTGTGGCCCAACGGCCGAAAAAACCAAATCCACTCCTCCGTTTTCTGGCCTTTCTTCTCACTGTACTACTGGTTCTAGGGGCACTGGCCCTTGTAGTTTACCGGGACCGACTCAACCTGGATGCAGTAAAACGCTGGCTGTCCTATCGTTCCTTAGAGACCAGTGATACTGGTCAAGCGGCCCCCTTTACTCACGCTGGTGGTGACAGACTCTCGGTAGGTTATCTAGAAAATGGAATCTTGACCGCCTCTGCCGCGGGAGCACACTATTACTCTTTTTCTGGTGAAGTGTATGCAGAAGAGGTTTTGGCTATGGAAAATCCTGTCCTCTCTGCCTCTTCCAAAGCAGGTGTAGTATATGATGCCGGCGGTCAGTCTCTCTTTTTATTCCGAGGAACTCAGGAAGCTTTTGATCTATCGTTGGAGGGTGGTGGCGATCTGCTCTCAGCCCGGGTCAACGATAGCGGCTGGCTGGCTGTTACCGCCCAACAAAGTGGATACAAAGGTGCAGTCACCGTCTATAACAACCATGGCGAAGAAGTCATTCAAATCCGCCTCTCTTCCACCTTTGTTGTCGATGCAGCCATTTCTCCTGACTGTAAAACAGTGGCTGTCGTCACCATGAACCAGGGTGAAGGTGCCTTTCAAAGTCAAGTTCTCTTCTACCCAGTCAATCAAAAGGAGCCAAATGCCCAGATTTCTTTAGGCAGTATGGCCGTATTGGATCTGGACTATGAAGATAAGGTCCTCTGGGTCCTAGGTGAGGATCGCCTCGTTACCATTCCACCAGATGGCAAAGAAATGAAAACCTATACCTTTGGTCGCTCTTACTTAAAAGGTTGTGATTTGGGCGGCAATGGCTTTGCTCTACTGCTTCTGGGCCGTTACCGAGCCGGTGCCGCTTCCCAAGTTCTTACCATTGGTGAAGACGGTTCGGTCCTTGCCACCTTAGATCTGTCAGCCCAGGTATTGGATTATGACTGTGCAGGCACTTATTGCTCTTTATTAACTGGCCAGAGTTTAAATATTTACTCCAAAGAATTACAACCTTACGCAGCACTCTCTCCCACTCTGGGAGCCAGGTATGCTGCCCAGGGAACAGATGGTTCAGCACTGTTAGCTGACGCACAACAGGCCTGGTTATTTATTCCTGATTAAGCACAATTTTGGCTCTTATTTAGGAGGAACGCTATGTCTCAACTTTCCTATTACCTATTCGACGCCGTGATCGCTCTGCTCCTGTTGGTCGCTGCGTGGCGGGGATATCGAAAGGGCTTTGTCTTGACCCTTTGCGGATTTCTTGCCATTTTTGTGGCATTCATCGGAGCCACAATTGTTTCCAATATTCTGGCAGAACCGGTCAGTCATGCAATTAAACCCGTGGTGGAGTCTGGTATTCGCCAGACTCTTGAACAACAACTTCCTGCCAGCACATCCTCCTCTGCTTCTGTTGAATTGGATCTTCCGCTTGATGAACTATTGGCCTTGTTGCAGAATTCTCCTCTCTTCCGCGGCTTTGCTGATGCTATTCAGGATGCGGTCAACCAAGGCATGGTTGCTGCTACCGCCAACGCCGGCAAGGTGATTGCCGACTACATTGCAAAGCAGATTGCCCAGATTGCTCTATTTTTGATTTCCTTTGTTCTAATTCTCATTTTGTGGTTCTTCTTAAGTCATGCACTGGATTTAGCTTTCCGGCTTCCAGTACTCTCTACTCTGAATCGATGGAGTGGCGCGGCATTGGGGCTTTTGAAAGGCGGCCTACTTTTATTTATCGCCTGTCAACTTCTTCAGAACAGCTTCATTCCCCAGCACGCCATTCAAAACACCTACTTGCTTAAATTCTTCTGCACAAGCAGCCCTTTGTCATTTATTCTTTAATGGTCTTTTCTTCTTTCCCTTGGAACTTCCTTATGCTTCATTCATGACAAGTTCATATTTTCCATGTATGATCTCTTAGAACCCTCGGAATTCTCTTCTCCTGAAAGGAGTGTTTTACCATGCAACCTACTATGTGCAGCCGTTGTGGAAAAAATGTGGCTGTGATTTTTATTACGAAGTTGGAAAACGGGACCTCTAAAAATGAGGGTCTCTGTCTCAAATGCGCCAAAGAACTGGGTATCAAGCCTATTGATGATATGATGAAGAAAATGGGGATTACAGACGAAGATCTGGATAACCTGACCAACGAGATGATGTCTGCGTTTGGTGGTGCAGAAGGTCTGGAGGGGCTGATGAATCAACCCAAGGAGGAAGACGAAGAAGACGATGGCCGCACTGCCACTTTCCCCTTCTTAAATCAACTCTTTGGAGGTAGCCCCACCCCTGCCCCACAGCCTCCCTCTGGCGATGGGACACCGCCCAGAGGCGAGAAAAATAGTAGCCCAAAACCGCCTAAAAGGAAGTTTCTGGACAGTTATTGCATCTCATTAACCCAAAAAGCCAAAGATGGAAAATTAGATCGGTTAGTGGGGCGAACACGAGAAGTAGAGCGAGTCGTCCAGATTTTGAACCGCCGACAAAAAAATAATCCCTGCCTCATCGGAGAACCCGGTGTCGGTAAGACCGCTATTGCTGAAGGTTTAGCACAAAAAATCCAGTCGGGTGATGTGCCCTATAAATTGCTGGACAAAGAGGTATACCTATTAGATCTTACCGCATTGGTAGCAGGCACTCAATTTCGCGGACAATTTGAGAGCCGAATGAAGGGACTTATTGAAGAAATTCGGAAGCTGGGCAACATTATTCTGGTGATTGACGAAGTCCACAACATTGTGGGAGCTGGAGATGCAGAAGGTTCCATGAACGCAGCTAACATCCTCAAGCCTGCTCTCTCCCGCGGTGAGTTACAGGTCATTGGTGCTACCACGCTAAACGAATATCGCAAACACATTGAAAAAGACACCGCCTTAGAGCGTCGTTTTCAACCGGTCATGGTAGAGGAGCCTTCCATTCAGGATAGTGTAAAAATTTTGGAAGGCATTGCCCCATACTATGAGGCGTTCCACCAAGTGACCATCTCTCCAGAAATGTGTCGTTCGGCTGTTACCATGAGCGAGCGGTACATCACCGACCGCTATCTGCCAGATAAGGCTATCGACCTTATTGATGAGGCCTGCTCGAATGTCAACCTCCACAACCAATCTCTAGCCCGCATTAACGCCATTAATAAGGAATTGGCGGATTTGGCTAAAGAACGAGAAGTAATGATGGCAGCTGCCACGGAAGAGGCCTATCAGCGTCTGGCCACAATTAAGAGCACCGAACTGCGTTTGGAAGGGGAACGACAGAACCTTGAGGAGACTGCCCATCCCGTCCTTACTCAGGAAAATCTGGCCAATGTCATTGAACTTTGGACCAACATTCCTGCCAGCCGTATCCAAGAGCAAGAATATCAACGTTTAGCCCAGTTGGAAGAACGTTTGAAAGCCCATGTAATCGGGCAGGACAACGCCGTTTCTTCTGTGGCCGCTGCCATCCGGCGGGGTCGTGTCGGAATTAGTCCCAAGCACAAACCAGTCTCTTTTATCTTCGTGGGATCTACTGGTGTGGGCAAGACAGAATTGGTCAAACGACTGGCTGCCGATCTGTTTGATACTCCAGAATCCTTGATTCGGCTGGATATGTCAGAGTTTATGGAAAAACACGCTGTATCCCGCATCATCGGTTCTCCCCCAGGCTATGTGGGTTATGATGAAGCAGGACAGCTAACTGAAAAAATCCGTCGGAAACCCTATTCTGTCGTCCTCTTTGACGAGATTGAAAAGGCACACCCCGATGTATTGAACATTTTATTACAAATATTAGATGACGGCCGTATTACGGATGCCCATGGTCGCACTGTGAATTTTGAAAATACCGTTATCGTAATGACCACAAATGCCGGCAGCAATACAAAAGTTGGCTCGGTAGGTTTTGGCCGTTCCTCCAATGAGCAAGGAAAAGATCGCGCAATGAAGGCCTTAAATGATTTCCTGCGCCCTGAATTTATTAACCGAGTGGATGAAATCGTCTATTTCAACCAACTTACAGAGGAAAACTTCCGTTCTATCGCCAGTTTGATGCTGAAAGAACTACAGGTGGTACTGGAAGAGAAATCTATCACCTTTACCTGGGAGGACTCCCTATTAGACTATTTGGTGAAAAAATCCTACTCCGCCACCTATGGTGCTCGAAATTTGCGCCGGTTGATTCAAAAAGAACTGGAAGACGCCATTGCTTCTCGTCTCATTGAACGCTGGCAGTATCCCGTCTCCCATCTCAAAGCCATTGCTCAAGACGATAAAATTCAACTTCTAGCCATGTAAAACACAAGAACCCCCGCCCTCTCTCACAAAGGGAAGGCGGGGGTTCTTGTGTGAAACATCTCTCAATAAAAATTTTATTTCCAGGCCGTACTCTTTTTTACATCCAATCCCAGAGCGGCTCTGACACGCCTCCAGACCGGGCCCAGAGTGCTTTGTCCTTGAAATAATTCAGCGGGTCTGTGCGGTTTCCATTGATACGCACCTCAAAATGGAGATGGTTGCCTGTGGAGGAACCGGTGGTTCCGACATAACCAATCACATCGCCCTGAGTCACCGTTTGGCCCACTGTGGCATTGCGTTTATTCATGTGGGCATAGAGTGTGGATGTCTGGTCACTATGAGAAACCACCACATAATTCCCGTAGGAACTGTTATAGGTAGACGTAACCACTACTCCACTCTTAGCTGCATAGATTTTTGTATTTTTGGGCGCAGGGATATCAATGCCCGTATGATTGTTTGGTTTGCCTGTTACCGGGTGAGTCCGAGGTCCATAGAGGGAGGTCAGTGTATTATAGCTGGCACTCAACGGCCAGAGAAACCCTGACTCGCTGACCACATTGCTAATCTGGGCCGCCAATTCTTTCTCCAGGCGCTTAATCTCTGCATCCATTGCATCTGCCGCCGCTTTCAGCTTCGCTTCTGCTGCCTCCAGTTCATCTTCCTGGCTGCTGATCTGGGCAATCAGTGCATCTACTTCCGCCTCTTGCGCTGCCAACTCCTGCTTGGCTTTCTCCTGTTTTGCTTTCGCGGCCTCTTGATCTGCTTTGGCCTGTTCCAGTTGACTCTTGTCCTCCTCAATCTGTGCTTGCAGCGCCAGGATACTCTCCATAATGGCGTTATCATATTCAATGTATTCTTCCACCATCATAAAGCTATCCAGCAGATCCGCAAAGTCGCTGGAGGAAAAGAGAATAGACCAATAGGAAATTTCTCCCTCTTCCTCCATCATCCGAATACGTTGACAGAATAAATCGTACTGCTGTGCCTCTTCTTCCTCTGCCTGCGCCAGTTCTTCTTCCTTCTGAGCAATCAACTGATTATAACTCTCAATCTGAGTTGTAATATTATCAATTTCTGCCTGAATCACGTTAATTTGTCGCTCAATCAGATTCTTTTTCTCCTGGGCAGCACTCTTATCTTCCTGCACCGCCTTTAGCTGCTCTTGCAGTTCCTTTTTCTCAGCATCTAACTCCGCCGCATCATCTTTTAAATCGTTGATCTCCGCCTGAGTCACAGCTGAGGCCGGCATCACCAATACCTGCCCAGACAATGGTAATACCAGAGCCCCTACCAAAAGCATTGCCAACATTCGCTTAAATACGTGAAAGCGTCTTTTTTTCTCCATGTCTGCCTCCTGTGCTTAACTCTTCAACGTACAAAAATATTGGCTACAATGGGTAAAAGCATCAACACTGCCAAAAAACCAGCCAGTACCGCCATCATGACGCGTTGCCGCTTTTGATGCTTCATGTTCCACACCCCTATTCTCCAACTTTAAACTTGGAGGAATTTCCGAATCGCCAACAGGGATCCACCTACTCCAATCAAAGCCCCAGTCCCACAAAAGATGGGAAGCATTACTTTCGCCATGCTTGGGTAACTGATCATGGTTACCAATGACAGCCCGTTCCCCTGAACAATAAACTGCCCCACCATTTGATAGATCCCCCACTGAACAAAAAAGGCCACTAGTGCTCCTGTCAGTCCCAGTAATAGACCTTCCACTACAAACGGCCACTGCACAAAGGCATTGGTGGCTCCACACATTTTCATGATCGCAATTTCTTCCCGCCGATAGAAGGTTGCCAGCTTTATGGTGTTTGCGATAATAAATAGTGACACCACTACCAGGATTCCAATCAGTACCAAAGCCACACCAGTGGCAATATTACGTACCAAGACAAAGCCCTGGGCCACTTCCAAAGCGGCCCGCGTCTTCGCTACTCCAGTCACTTGCTCCACCGCTTGTACTGTTTGGCTTAGCTGCTCAATATCTTCCACGTGGATGCGGAATCGGTCCCGCAATACCTCTGGGTCTAAACTATCAAAAAGAGGGTTGCTATCCCGTCCCTCTTTAAAGTCAATTAGGGCCTCTTCCCGTGTGACAAAAGTTACTTCTGCCACATTAGGAACCGCTTCAATTTCACCCTGAAGTGCTCGTGCCTCTGCTTCTGTGTAGTTCTCGTCTATGTAAGCCAAAAATTCATTTTCTGATTCCATATCTCCAAGCATATGGTCTAAATTGATGGCCAGCAAAGAAAAAGAACCCATAATTAGAAGACAGGCCACAATCATACACACCGCAGCGAAGGACATAAATCCATGGGTAAAAATGGAATGAAAGCCCTCGCTCATATAATACCCTGCATCAAATTTTCTCGCCATTATAGTACCCACCTGTTTCGTCGCTGATGATCCGCCCGTTTTCTATGGCTACCACCCGTTTGGTAAACCGATTCACAAGGGCTTTTTCGTGCGTCACCACCAAAACGGTGGTTCCTAATTCGTTAATCCGTTCCAAGAGCATCATAATTTCCAACGACCGTTGCGGATCCAAATTTCCTGTTGGCTCGTCGGCAATAATCATGCTGGGATTGTTCACCAGCGCCCGAGCAATGGCCACACGCTGTTGCTCCCCCCCGGATAGTTGTCCGGGATACCGGTCTGCCTTCTGTTCCAATCCAACTAATTGCAATACATAAGGGATTCGCCTGCGTAATTCTCTAGGAGATGCCCCAATCGCCCGCATTGCAAATGACAGGTTTTCATAGACCGTTTTCTTTTCAATCAATCGGAAATCCTGAAAAATAATCCCCAGTGTCCGCCGCATATACGGAATTTGGCGGGGCGCTATATTGTTTAAATTGTATCCATTGACCATTAATCGCCCCTCAGTGGCTCCGATCTCTCCGGTAATTAACTTAATGATCGTTGATTTTCCAGATCCAGATGGCCCCACCAAAAACACAAATTCCCCATCATCGATCCGAAAATTAACCCCCTTCAGGGCTTTTGTCCCATTATCGTACTCTTTATATACATCTATTAGACGAATCATGTGCTCCCTCGCTACCCTTTTTCCTTTCCTGCCCAGATATATTTGTCTGGGCTTATATTACAACAGCTGAAAAAAGTGTATCACAGTTCCTGCGTTATGTAAATGACAAAATCCTCAGAAAATTTTCTTCTTTCTCCATCCCTCAACGCTATCTCTTCTATTTTGTATTTAATTTGTCATTTTTGTTACTATTTTGTAATTTTTTGAAGCAGTCTGTGTATAAAAAAATATTCAACAAATTTTATGAACAAAATTTGTTGAATATATAAAGGCTGCCGCCTGTATTAAAAATACAGGCGGCAGTGTCAATCTTCAAACTTTAAGATTCAATTCCCCGGGAAATCAAATACTTCTTGACCATTAACGCCACTTTAAAGGTAATGGCATCATCAAATTCCCGCAGATCCAGTCCAGTAAGCTTTTTGATTTTTTCCAGGCGATACACCAGTGTGTTTCGATGTACGAAAAGTTTTCGGGCTGTCTCCGATACGTTCAAGTTGTTTTCAAAGAACTTGTTGATTGTTAGAAGCGTTTCTTGATCTAGAGCATCAATGGGATTTTTCTTAAATACTTCCTGAAGGAACATCTGGCACAGAATTGTTGGCAACTGATAAATCAGCCGTCCAATTCCTAAATTCTCATAATTAATAACGGTCTTTTCCGTCTCAAATACTTTGCCCACATCAATGGCCACGCCAGCTTCTTTATAGGCTCGAGCCAAGTCCCGAATGTGATTCACTACCGTGCCGATGCCGATCACTACTTTGATCCCTAATTCCTGCGTCACAGCAGTGGAAATCTGTTTGGCAATCTTTTGCAGTTCCTTGGCATCAGCCCCCTCCGGCAACTGCTTAATAAGAGCCACATCCGTCTCGTTGATGGAGATTACAAAGTCCGTCTGCTTATCTGGGAACAAGTTCTGAATCACATCAATGGTGGTCACATCCGCAGGCCCGAGTTGACGCACCAGGAAAGCTGCCCGTGGCGCCTCAGAGACGAAGTGGAGTTCCTTGGCCTGGGTGTAGATATCTCCCAGCAAAATATTGTCCGAAATAATATTTTTTACAAAGGTCGCTTTGTCGTGTTTTTCCTCATAATAAGTCTTAGCTCCGTTAAAAGCTACCACAGCCATAGCGCAAAGGGAACTGGCCATTTCATCTTCCCCTTTGACAAAAGCCGCATAGTCAAACTGAGCCCCCCAACCCACCAGAGGTTTGAAGGTCTTCCCTTCAAAATATGCTAAGCCATTATCGGAAGCATTTACCGCCGCCACCGCACCGGACCAATGCTCTCCAATACAGGTCAACTCACTGCAAGCAACCACTACGCCATCTGCGTCAATTACACCCACCATACGGTTTACGCTGTCCTTCATTTGGAGGACGACACCCTGGAACATCCTGCTAGACACATCCATCCCTCCTCAAACGTACCAAACGATGCCTCTATTATAACGGGTTACCCCCTGGTTTGGCAAGAGGTTTTCGTTATTTTTTTGTTCAAATCGCCCAAAACTTCATTCTTTATCTACACAGCTTTTGCACTGCGCCACTTCCTCTGGAGTCAAAAACCGCCATTGGCCTGGTTCTAACCCCTCATCTAAGGTCAGCGGTCCCATAGACAGCCGTTTCAACTCCAGCACAGGCTTTCCACGCGCAGCCAACATCCGTTTGACTTGATGATACTTCCCCTCATGCAGCGTCACCAGACATCTCTGACCATCCCCAATAGCTTCTAGATTTGCCGGTAAACAGCGCAGCCCGTCCTCTAAAACCATCCCTTCCGCCAACACAATTCGATCCTCTTCTGTCACATGACCCTCTACTCTAGCCAAATAAACCTTATCAACATGCTTTTTAGGAGAGAGCAGATCATGAGCCAACTGCCCGTCATCTGTCAGTAGGAGCAGCCCCGTGGTGTCTTTATCCAGGCGTCCCACAGGAAACAGCCCTCTACGGCGCAAATAATCCGGCAGGAGGTCCAACACCGTCTTTTGCCGTCGATCTTCTGTAGCTGACAACACCCCTGCCGGTTTATATAGCATCAGATAGGTTTGTGCCTGCCAGTTTACTGCTTCCCCGTTAACAAAAAGAACGCATCGTTCCAAATCATACTTTTCTTCCGGGCGCAGCACCACCTTGTCGCCTGCTTTTACACGCCCTTGTCGAATCAAATTCTTTACTTCTTTCCGGGACCACCGCCCTGTAGAAGATAGGCTTTTATCCACTCGCTCCTCTGCCATCTTTTATCTCCTCTCTTCTCCTCACATCCTGCTGCTTTGGTGCATAAAACAGAATTTCCACTCATACCTTGAAGGGAGAACAAGCCGATGGAAGGAGAAATGTGCTGTGTTGATCGTAACTGCAAAGGTACCCAAACGGAAATTGGCATTTGGTGTTGCACTGTCCGCTCTAGTCTGCTGTTGTGCCTTGGCTTTAAACTTAGTCGCTTCCCCCGTTCAGCAGGCCGCTGCGTCCACTACCCCTAATCCAAAGGGAGTAAAATCCAACCAGGACCGCATTGACTACTTGTCTGCCTATGGCTGGCAAGTAGCAGAACAACCTATTGCAACAGAAGAACTACTCATTCCAAAAGAAATGGACGAAAGTTATGACGAATATCTTGCGCTCCAGGGCGAACAAGGGTTTGACCTGTCCAAATATGCCGGAAAGCGAGTCAAACGGTACACTTATGAGATCACCAATTACCCCACTGGGGAAACTGGCGTACAGGCAAATCTGTTACTATACAAAAATACCGTTATTGGAGGTGAAGTCCTCTCTCCTCAATTGGACGGATTTTTACATGGCTTAGAAATGCCATGAACTCCCCTTGGAAGAGCCGTCCTTTTACTCTAATTAATCTTTCGGCTCTACCAAGTGGACATTGAGATGGTTATAAGTCATTTCCACTCCATACTTGGCAAAAGTCTCCCGAACCGTTTCTTGTAAATGGTAATATGCATCCCAATAATCTTCGGAGGTTGCCCAGGCACGCACCACATACTGGATGCTGCTCTCTTGATACTCTGATAACCAAATGACTGGTTCCGGATCTGGCAAAATTTGTGGAATAGAATCTACTGCCTCCCGTATTGCCTTCTTGACGGTCTGTGTCGGATCATCGTAAGAGGCAGAAAATTTCAGTTCCAGTCTGCGCTTCCCCATTGCAGTGTAATTAATTATCTTTGTGGCAGAAAGTTGACTGTTCGGAACAAAAATTTCTTTATTGTCTACCGTTAAAAAAGTGGTATAGGACAGATCAACTGCAGAAACAGTCCCACTTACGCCTTCGGCCTCCACATAGTCCCCAACCACAAAAGGGCGGGCAGCCAAAAGCATGATCCCTCCGGCCAAATTGGAAAGTGTATTTTGTAGTGCCAAAGAAACTGCAAGTCCGGCAACACTAAAAAGTGCAATGATGGAGGTCACATCAATATTCAAAGAACCGGCTACAATAAGGACAAGTAAAAACCACAGTCCAAACTTTAACCCGGAATAAAGATACCGTCGCAGCGACACCAGCGCTTTTGATCGCTCCATCATACGGTCGGCCAATTTCAATAAAATCCGAATCAAGAGCATTCCTACCACCAACAGCACCGCAACGCGAAGCAGCGCGCCAATGGTCAAATTTAATTTAAAGCCCTTTCCAATCTCATCTAATATCTTTTGAAGATCCAACACAACCCCTCCTTTTTTGAATCTCTCTTTCAAACACAACGCGGGGCGGCTCTTGCCGCCCCGCACCATTCCCTATTTGGGCTCCATCTGCCGCTGGGCATGCAGCTTTAGACACTGAAAGGTCTCCGGACTGATATCATGCTCAATTTTACAGGCATCTTCCGCTGCAACCTGATCCGAAACCCCCAGCCGAATCAGCCAGTCTGTCAGCAACTTGTGCCGCTCATAAATTTCCCGGGCAACTTGTTCCCCTGCCTGAGTCAGTTCCAAGCGACCGTCTTTCTCCATGGTGATGTGGCCACTGGAACGCAAAATAGACACCGCCCGGCTTACGGAAGGCTTTGAGAAATTCAGATGCTGTGCCACATCAATGGAACGCACCGTTCCTTTTCGTTCTCGTAAAACTAAAATTGCCTCTAGATAATCTTCTCCCGATGCGTGAAGTGCCAAATGGTTCCCTTCCTTTCTTTTGGTTCAAAAAACCGGCCAGCGCGCAATGCGTCGGCCGGCTGTGCTAGAAACGGCATCCGTTTGCTGTTTAATAGTTCATCTGCTTACGACGGGACAAGTTCATCGTTCCATCTTGCATCTGATCCAAGCTGTCCAAACTCTTTCCTGTGCCAAAGGCCACACAGGAGATGGCATCGTCTGCTACATGAGTTTCAATACCTGTATGGGATTCAATCAGCTTATCAAAGCCCCATACCAGAGATCCGCCGCCGGTCATTACAATTCCGTTGGTAGAAATATCTGCCACCAATTCCGGCGGAGTGCGCTCCAGTACTGCATGAATGGCTTCCAGAATCCGACTAGATACTTCTTCAAAGGCTTCAATCATTTCACTGGAGGATACGGAGAATACCCGAGGCAGACCTGTCATCAGGCAGCGTCCCTTAATCTCCATGGTAATTTCCTCTGGACGTGGAAAGACGCAGCCGATTGTCTTTTTCAATTCCTCTGCTGTCCGGTCGCCGATGAGCACATTGTGCTTACGGCGGATATACTTCACAACAGCCTCATCAAACTTATCTCCTGCCGTTTTAATCGAGGCTGACTCTACCACGCCTCCCAAGGAGATTACAGCGATGTCTGCTGTACCGCCACCGATATCCACTACCATATGTCCATCTGGCTTGGTAATATCAATCCCTGCACCAATGGCTGCTGCCACTGGCTCCTCAATGAGATACGCCCGACGTGCACCGGCCTGGATGCCAGCATCCACCACCGCACGTTCCTCAACCTCCGTAATACCAGAAGGGACACAGATAAGGAGACGGGGCTTAAACAGAGAAAAAGTAGTTACTTTTTTGATAAATTCCTTTAGCATTCGCTCGGTCATATCGTAGTCAGAAATGACACCGTCACGTAGTGGACGCATGGCCACAATATTACCCGGGGTTCGGCCCAGCATCGCTTCGGCCTCGGTACCTACCTTCAGCAGCTTGCCAGTATTTTTGTCCATAGCTACTACGGAGGGTTCCCGCAACACAACACCTTTTCCTTTAATATAGACCAAAACAGATGCGGTACCTAAGTCGATACCAATATCTTTACTGAACAGACTCATAGTTATGTTCCACCTTAAACTTTTAAAATCATTCGGACTTACATATTAGTATAACCGAATTCAATTCGAACTTGCTAACTTATTTCATTATAGACGGTAAAGTCATCCATTTCAACCGTTTTTTCCTTAATTTTTCCTTTCTCTCCGTTCTTTCCCTGCCTGCGCCAGAGTCAAACACCACACTTGCTTTACCCCAGCCTCTCGCAATAGCCCAACACAGGTCTCCAAAGTTGCACCTGAAGTTACCACATCATCTACTAGAATGAACGATTTTTCCGTCAGTTGTATATCATTTTGTAACTCATATGCCCCCGCTGCATTCTTACGGCGCAGCTGATCGCCTTCCAATTCCGATTGCGGCTTTGTATTGCGTATTTTTCGTAAGGTGGGATATACGGGAACTGCCAGTTCCCGACTCACTTGCTCTGCTAAGCATTTCGCCTGATCATAACCCCGCTCCCACAGTCGTTTCCGACTTAGTGGTGCCCAAGTAATTCCGTCGATCCCTTCGACATTTTTAATTCGGTCCTGGGCACACTGGGCCATCAAGTGACCAAACGTGTTGGCATAACAGCGCAATCCTGCAAATTTATAGCGGTGGATGGCTTCCGGTACTTTTCCATCATACGCTAGAGGGGCATAGCAGCCTTCTGCCCCCGCAATTTTACGCCCTTCTGTCCCACCCAGACACCAGGGGAGCATCACCTGACACTTGTTGCACAACCCCTCCTCCCCACTTTTTAACAGCCTCCGACAAAATGGACATTTGGGTGGGAAAACCAGATCCAAGATATCGGTCCACATGTTCATTTTGGCTGTTCTCCTTCAATGGGGCCGTGCTCCCGTTCAAACTCTCGAACGCTCTTTTGAATCAAATAGAGGATATGCCCGCTCATGGAGCGTCCTTCATAGGCTGATACGGATTGAAATTTATCGTGTAGTTCTTTATCCATACGGATACTTAAGTGCGTGCGGTCTTTCATGTGGTTGCCCCCACTTTCTATTCAATAGACTCAGCATACCCTTAAGCGCTAAATTTAAATTCATTTTTAGTGCATTATTACGGCTATTTTTTTACAACCCCCCTGCCAGAAAACCTGGCAAGGGGGTTGTTTTCACTGCACAAGTTGTAAGATAAATTGTTGAAGCATTGCTGCGGCCTCTGCTCGGGTTGCGCTCCCGTTGGGATCCAGGATGCCCCCGGTGCGTCCACTGAGTATGCCGGCTTCTACCGCCCAGGATACAGCTTCCCGCGCCCAGGGCGAGATATTTGTCTCATCCTCAAACGTCTGTAAATCTCCAAATCCTTTGGTGCCCATTCCAAGGCTTTCCGCATACCGGTACAAAATAACCGCCAGCTGTTCCCGTGTCACCAAATCGTTTGGTCCAAATTGGTCCGAACTATAGCCGGTCACAATCCCCTCCTGTGCCGCCCAAGCAACGCCTTCGCCATACCAGGCACCTACCGGTACATCCGAAAAGTATACTTTCTGACTCGCCCAATCAGGTTCCTCTAAAGCGTACAACGTCGTAACCAACATTCCTCTGGTCAATCCCACTTGAGGCGCAAATTCTACTTCACTTACCCCCGAAAATAGTTCTCTTCCAGTTACAAATGCCACGGATTGCGCATACCAATCCGTCTCCTTCACATCAGAAAAACTCACGGTATAGTCCACTAGACGCACAGTAGCATCTTCCTCTAGTAGTAGCCGAGTGCTTCCGTCCAGAACCACCGCTTTCTTCACGGGTATCTCCTGCCCATTTTTTCCTACCAGGACCACAAGTTGTCCTTCCTTGCCCTGCGGGATGGTGACAGACACAGGTCCTGTGTGCTTTTCCGGGAGAATGACCTGGTAAGTATTTCCTGTCCCTTTAAGAACTTCCGGCTCCTTACTCGCATTGGTACCGGTTGTTTCACTCCAGGTTTCTGAGCCATAATCGCGGCTATAGTTGTCGGTATAAAACCATGTCACCTCTGCATCCCGTTGCAAAGAATAATTTGCAGCAGCTTCTTCTGGCACCGTTTCATTGACCATATAAAGCCAGCCAGAGGTTGGCCAACGGTCGGGGTCCGCTTCTTCCCAGCCACCAATGGATGAAAAATAACCATTGGATTCTCGATAAGGCAGATCCTGTTGATCCAGAGTTCGAATCAACGCGTCCCGCACCGTGCTTCCCCACGGAAGAGTCAGCGGCATGGACACATCGCTTACCAAGTTTGTATATTGTCTGCGATCCCCTTTATAGGTGTATTCCCGACTTGCATCCTCCGGAGGTACCATAACTTTCACCGTCACGTCAACGGTTCTCTCTTGGTTTCCTCCTCCTTGCCCCCCCGAAGTTAGGGAGATAGAAAGGCGTTTGTACGAGTGACTTGCCGCCTCTTCTGCTGTGACAAGGAAAGTACCAGTTTTAGTGGTATACCCGTCACAGGTCACGGTATAGGTGTAAGTGCCCTCTGCCAAATCATAAAGTTGTCCTGTCCTTGGCGACACCATGCCACCTGCTTCGCTTACAGACACCTGTGCCTGACTTGGTGTCACAAAAAATTGCACCGGGCAGGCACTCCAAGTCATCTGGACACCAGTTTTTGGCACACTGGTAAAGTCATACACCGAGTATCCGCTTGAGGTTTGCGCCAGGCCAGCCATGGCCAACAGCGCCCGAAAACAACGCTCTGTCGTACCGTCGTTCTCCACTCCCTCATAGGTAAAAGCAGTGTTGTCTGCATTTGCCTTGGATAAAATTCCTTCTTTCAGGCTCATTCCATCGGATCCCTGGCGTAACTGTCCGGGGTCCACACCAATGGCACAAAGACCAATAGCCACTTCTGCGGCAGAATACGCTGGGTCATAGCTTCTGGGAAACAGCCCATCCGTCTGAATGGTTGTAGCCAGATATGCCACTGCTCGGTCCAGTGCCTGAGTCACTTGCTCCTGAGTCCCATAGTAGGCCGCCAAACCCTGCATCACCAGGCCCATGGTGTCATAGCCATAGGTAGTATCCCAGCTACCATCCGGCTGCTGCATCCCAAGCAAGTAATCCACCAGCGCATGTTCCTGAGTCTGGGTATCCCAATTTCCCTGCTGGTAGGCTAAAAGAACATAGGGCGCCGTATAAATGAACATACTGTCGTTAGCATCCCAGGTGCACCCCTTCAAAGCTTCTACTCCGTTGAGTACTGTTCCATCAATTAACGTTAATTGGGTTGGATCCACTCCCTGAGAGGACAGGATCAACACTGCCTTAGCACACGAACCAATAGGCGGGTTGCCTGCCAGTGCCAAAATGGTGGTATCCAAATAAGCTTGCCGGGACGAACTATCCAATGCAGCCCCATTTGGATTCAGCAACGCATAGGCACCCATGTCCAATACAATCCATTCACTACTGCTCTGGGTATAGCGGGCTGCAATATTCTCCCGCAGAGCCTGTTCATCTCCTACCACTATCACCGGTTTGACGATGGAAAAACGGAACCATGTGGAGACGGATGGATTTTTCTTCGATGTCACCTGAACCATGCAAAGAGGTGACTCCTCTAAGGGGGTAATCACTCCCTCCGGGCTGATGGTGAAACTATCAAGCCCTACAACTGCTTCGTAGGTCACCTCCTGCGAAGCCCCTTGCGGCTGCACCTGAGGCACCAGTGTATAGGGCTGTCCCAAATTAAGTTCTATATTCTGAGGTACTGTAATAGACCCAGGCATCACTTCGCCCCGCAGTGCCGAGTCCAGTGTCCGACGCGCCCCTTCCACTAGAACAGTGGGAGAATTTTCTCCGCCCCAGAGAGAAGTTCCTTGCTGGGCTAGGTAGTTGAGCATCATACCACCAGCCAGATATTCATCCTGTTCCAAGTTGGTCAACACAGCGTTACCTTGCGCAATCGCCTGTTGTAAGGTCTGCCAATCCCCAGAAAATTCGTCCTCTGTCAGATTTTGTGCTGCATCGAGATCTTCCTTAAGGCCATAGTAGCCATCAACAAAAGGTCCATCATAGTTGGTCTCTTCCCACTGCGAATTGTAACTGTTATATACTTTATACCGGAAAGTTATTGTACCATCTTGGGTTAGGCGATCGACCGCCACCCCCATACCATCTACACCATCCCCAGTATAACCCCATCCGGCATACTGAAAGAGATCCGGCCGGTCCGTCCCCAAAAGCATTTCACAAAGGCTCTGGATCTCCCCAATTCCACCAAATCCACTTACATACCCATTTTGACAGTCCATAGAATATGATCCCTGTGCTGCTGCCAATTCCAGCGCCTGTAGCAGCGTACTTCCGCTGGGTACCGTCACTGTTTGGTCACTAGGCAGTTCCAGCCCACACAAGGTCAGAAATTCCTCTGTTCCCACAGAGCGGTAATCAAATTGGATGGTCACTGTCACATTCTCTGATAGTTCTCCATCCGCCCAAGCATAGGTCGGCAACATTCCAAACACCAGAATCAGTGCCAGCCATACCCCAAGGATACGTTCTCCCAATTTCTTCATGCACTTCTCTTCCTTTCCCTGGTCTCTTTTCATCTGTCCTATACCGCCTAATTAAAAACACAAAAAAGACCGCAGCAGCCCATGACAGACCGCCGCGGCCTTTTTCCGCGTCTCTTCTGGCTGTATCGGCTCACCCCTAAACCGGGGGTTTGGATACAACTCCTTTGAGCAGGTCTTCTGACTCCACGCGCTGAGGCTTCTCTTCTCCCCATTCTCCCCAGCCACACTCTGCCTTCTCAGGTTTCCCCAATGACCGGCTTTCACCGACGAGTGCGACATCACGCGCTATACAGCGGCGGTACCGTCCGGGATTTTCACCCGGTTTCCTATTCTCCTGCCTACGCCACACGCCCAGACAGGCACTCAAAAGAGATATTCCTTTTTTTCCATTTTAAAGAAAAGGACTTCCGTTGTCAACCGATATCCGCTTGCTTTTTCTCTCTAACCTCTGCACCCTCGAAAAGGGCCATCTACAAGTTTTATAAAACGATAGCCCGACGTTCTGTTTTCTCCTTGCACAACGCACTTCATACTTGTAATTAGGCTGGCTTTCTTTATTATGGAATTGCCACCCTTAGGCTTCGCTCTTTTAGCCTACAATTTTTTCCAAATAAAGTGGTACAGACCCATTTCAGTGCCCTGTGATTTGCTGATCGGGGACTTCTTCAATTTTATATAACGTCTAAATAAACTACACAAAAAAGGTACGCCACAGAACGAATCTTCTGCGACATACCCTTTTCTCTCTCCGGGGAGTTAACTCACCATTATCAATACTCTCTGGTTCAAAACTGGTGTCTTGTCCTTTTACTTGAGATAGGTCTGATAGTCTCGGTAGTTTTCTTCTAACAGACGTGGGGTATCCAATCCATAAGGACACTTAGACTTGCACTGGCCACAATGCAGACACGCTTTGGTTTGCTCCATCTTTTCCTGCCACGCCGGAGTAAGCCACTCCTGAACTGGTGCCCGGCGAAGCATCAGGGACATCCGGGCACAACTATTAATCTCAATCCCTACCGGACAGGGCATACAATAACCGCACCCACGGCAGAAATCTCCTGATAATTCTGCTCGATCTTTCTCAATAACCGCCCGATATTCCTCCGTCATAGTTGGCGTCTGCTGGACACAGGAGAGGAATTGATCCAACTCCCATTCGTGCTGGACTCCCCAGATAGGCACCACATCAGGCTGCTGCGCCATAAATGCCGCAGCTGCAAGCCCGTTACGGATTAAGCCTCCTGCCATCCCTTTCATGGCGATAAAGCCCATTCCTGCCTGTCGGCACTTTTCCACCAGTTCCTCTTCCTGGGGACCAGCCAGGTAACTATAGGGGAATTGCAAAGTAGCATACAGCCCTGAATCAATTGCTTCGTGAGCTACTTTCAAACGATGGTTTGTGATGGAAATAAAACGAATTTTCCCCTGTTCTTGTGCCCGTAGTGCTGCATCATAAAGGCCATCCTCTCCACCGGGACGCGGGCAGAAAGCCGGATTGTGGAATTGATAGATATCGATATAATCTGTTTGTAAATTACGCAAGCTAGTCTCCAAGTGCTGCTGCAATTCCGCCCCTGTTTTTGCGTGGCTCTTGGTAGCTAACACTACCTTTTCACGCATTCCGGCAAAGGCATACCCCACCTTTTCTTCACTGTCTGTGTAACTGCGAGCTGTATCAAAGTAATTGATTCCACCGTTCACCGCTTTATGCAGTAGATAGGCTGCATCCTCCTTTGAGATGCGTTGAATGGGTAGACACCCAAATCCGTTTTTTTCAATCACTAATCCAGTCTTCCCTAAAGTTATGTGTGTCATAAATGCGCCTCCTCCTGTTTCTTTCTTCTATTTTCATTAAAGCCTCCATCTTCTACTATGTCAAGTTTTTTCCACAAGCGAGGATGTAAAAACCCGGCGGCGCACCTGCGCCGCCGGGTTTCTTCTTTCCTTTTCTTTGAGCACACACCTTACATGCCCTTTAACTGTTCTTCCAGTTTGGCAACCAATTCTGCCAACTTCACCGCACGCTCCCGCTCCGCCTCTACCACATGGGCAGGTGCTTTGTTTACAAAGCCCGGATTTTCGAGTTTCGCATTCAGCTTTTGCAGTTCTTCCGTGTTCTTTTTCCGTTCCTTCTCAAGCCGAGCCTTTTCCTTCTCTAAATCTACCAATTCGCCCAGCGGGATAAACATCTGCGCGGCATGGGTAACCACTACCACCATTCCTGCAGCAGCAGGGGCTTGATTTGCCGCAACAACCTCTACCTGGCTAGCGTAGGCCAACTTTTTCAGGAAAGGAACCCCTAGTGTGAATACACGCTCTTCCCCGGTAGCCACGGTGAGATGCGCCTTCTTACTGGGAGGAACATTCATCTCACTGCGGCGGGTACGCACAGCCCGGATTGCGTCCATGATAAGTTCCATGGCTTGCTCTTCCTCCGGGAAGGATAACTCCGCCTTAGCCTGAGGCCAGTCAGAGAGCATGAGGAAGTCTCCCTCATGGGGCAACGCCTGCCAAATTTCCTCAGTGATAAAAGGCATGAAAGGATGCAGTAGTTTGAGCATCTGGGTGAGTACGTAGCACAGCACCTGCTGAGCCCGAATCTTGCTGTCCTCATCCTCACCCTGTAACCGGGTCTTTGTCAGTTCAATATACCAATCACAGTAGTCATCCCAGATGAAGTCATAGATCTTCTGGGCCGCTACCCCTAACTCGTACTTGTCCATGTTCTCGGTGACTTCTGGAATGCACCGGTTCAACTTGGACAAAATCCACTTATCCTCTAACTCTAGCTTCTCTGGCAGCTGGCACTTCTCAATCGTCAGGTTCATCATTAAGAAGCGGCTGGCATTCCAGATCTTGTTGGCAAAATTGCGCATGGCCTCACACCGCTCAGTATAAAAGCGCATGTCGTTACCAGGTGAGTTTCCGGTAACCAGGTTGAAGCGCAAAGCATCTGCCCCATACTTGTCGGCAATCTCCAGCGGATCGATACCATTGCCCAAAGACTTAGACATCTTTCTGCCCTTGTCATCCCGGACTAAACCGTGGATAAACACGGTGTGGAAAGGCGGTTTTTTGGTCTGCTCACAGGCAGAGAAAATCATACGGGCTACCCAGAAGAAAATAATATCGTATCCAGTAACCAGAACGTCAGTGGGATAGAAATAAGCCAGATCCTCTGTCTTGTCCGGCCACCCCAGAGTAGAGAAGGGCCACAAAGCAGAGGAGAACCAGGTGTCCAACACATCTGGGTCCCGATGAATGCGCTTAGAGTGGCACTTCTCACACTCAGTCGCATCCTCCCGGCTGACAGTCATATGGCCACAATCGTCACAATACCACACGGGGATCTGGTGGCCCCACCACAGCTGACGGGAAATACACCAGTCATGGACATTTTCCATCCAGTTGGTGTAGGTCTTGGAAAAACGGTCTGGAACGAACTTGGTTTCTCCATCGTATACTACCCGCAGCGCTTCTTTTGCCAGAGGCTCCATCTTAACAAACCACTGGGCAGAGATGATGGGTTCGACATCGCTATGGCAGCGGTAGCAGGTACCTACGTTGTGGGAATATGGCTCAATCTTCTCCATCAGGCCCAGAGCCTCTAAATCAGCCACTACTGCCTTACGTGCCTCATAGCGGTCCATTCCCTGGTATTTACCACCGTTGGCATTTACTTTTCCGTTGTCATCCAGCACCCGAATGGTGTCCAAATTGTGGCGCAGTCCAACCTCAAAGTCATTCGGATCGTGGGCGGGAGTCATCTTAACGCAGCCGGTTCCGAAATCCATTTCTACATAGTCGTCCGCAACAATAGGAATCTCTCGGTTCATGAGAGGCAAGATACAGGTCTTACCAACCAGATGCTGGTAACGTGGGTCATTGGGGTTGACTGCCACTCCAGTATCTCCCATCATCGTTTCCGGACGAGTGGTGGCCACCACTAAATAGCCTGAACCGTCAGCCAAAGGATAACGCATATGCCACAGATGGCCAGGTTTATCCTGGTATTCTACCTCTGCATCACTAAGCGCCGTAACGCAATGGGGACACCAGTTAATAATGCGGCTTCCTTTATAGATAAGCCCCTTCTCATAAAGGTTACAGAAAGTTTCCCGTACTGCCTTTGAGCAACCTTCATCCATAGTAAAACGAGCCCGATCCCAGTCACAAGAGATGCCCATTTTCTTTTGCTGCTTAACAATACGATCGCCATAGGTGCGCTTCCAGTCCCACACCCGTTCTAGAAACTTCTCCCGACCCAGGTCGTAACGAGTTAGTCCCTCCTTGGTACGCAACTCTTCCTCTACTTTGATTTGGGTTGCGATACCTGCATGGTCAATCCCCGGAACCCACAAAGCAGCATACCCTTGCATCCGCTTAAAACGGATCAGGATGTCCTGCAATGCACAGTCCATTGCGTGGCCCATATGCAGCTGTCCTGTTACATTGGGAGGTGGCATCACAATGGTAAAGGGTTTCTTTTTTGGGTCACGATGGCCTTGAAAACACCCTGCCTTTTCCCATTTCTCATAAATTCTGGCCTCGGCCTCCTGCGGCTCATAGACCTTTGGCAATTCAATACCCATTCGGAATTCTCCTCACTCTCTTGTAATTGGCTCTGTAAGTTCCATTTAAAGGGCAATCCGCTCAAAGGGCATGTCTGCTTTCCCCTCCAAAAAAATGCGGAAGCTGTCTGCAGATCCCTTGGTAAACCCATTCTTATCCAAAATATACCCGCTACGTTTATTGAGCATCATAATGAAGTAGTCCGTCGTTTCACACAAGCGCCACACGGTGTTATATTCAAATTTCTCTGTGGGTTCGCCGTGCGTAGTAGTGCTGGACACCACATAACCCTTCTCATCAAAATCCAGTGTATATTCTGGATTACCTTTCAGCATTAACTTGGAGGCCATCCATGCCTGGAAACGATGGAAAAAGGGGATCCAAACCATCAAAAATCCACCGATGACCAATTCCGCAATGGCCAGAGGACTAGGGCCCTGCTTCTGCAGCAGATAGAACCCGCTTCCCAAAATGGCTAAAGGAATCACCATACTTAATACCCGGTTGGCGGGATTGGTCTTTTTCGTCATTACCCAGTTCACTGCCTGATTTAGTTTCTCCAGCGTCTTGCGGCTATATATCGTTTTGTTTTGAAATTCCATGCTGTCCCTTAGCTCCTTTACGGTCAAAATGGTTCTCCCGGTTGCTGTTTCCGAGAAGGTACAAAAAACGCCCTGAGTCATTTGTCTCAGGGCGAATTTTTCCATCCGCGTTACCACCTGAGTTCCCTTGATTCAAGGGCGCTCTTGCCTCTGTAACGGGAGGTCCCGCCGAGCTTACTTCACTCTTCAGCCCTGGAGCTCCAGGAACACTTCCCCACCGTCAGGCGGCATCTTACACCAACCGATGCCTCTCTTTGCCCTGTCCAAACGGGTACTCCTTCCCTTCTCAGCCTATAACAGCTGTCATTATATCCAAATTTTCTACCTGTGTCAAGCCGCACATTCTCAATATTTCCCGTCTTCCCCCAAAAGAACAGCAGGGGCCGGCATTCATCGATGCCGACCCCTTTCTTTTATCGCTTTCCAGACTGATTTTTACGGTAAAGGATATTTAACCCCTTCAGCAAAAGGTCTTTCTCCAATTGGATCTTTCTCCGACATAGTGGGATCACAAACTGCGCCATTCCACCAGTGGCTACTACCGTAGTGGAACAGCCCAGTTCCTCTTCCACCCGGTCCAGCATTCCGTCCACCATAGCCGCCGTTCCATACATAATTCCACTGCGCATGCAGTCTACTGTATTCTTTCCTATTACCTGGCGTGGGCGGTCCAATCGAATGCCGGGCAATTGAGCAGTCCGAGAGGTCAGCGCCTCCAAAGAGATCCGTACCCCTGGGATGATACAGCCACCTAAATACGTATTTCCCTTTCCCACCACCTCAATGGTCGTGGCAGTTCCAAGATCCAGCAGCGTCAAAGGCGGTTCATACTCCGCCAAAGCAGCCACCGCAATCACAATCCGGTCACTGCCTACTTGAGAGGGCGTATCCATATGGATATTTAACCCGGTCTTAATCCCAGGTTCTACCACCATAGGCTGCTTACCGATGACTTTAACCACTCCCGTGCGCACTGAATTAAATACCGGCGGCACCACTGAGGAAATGATACAGTCCCGAATGTCTTGAGGTTTAACCTCAAACAGCGACAAGATATTCTTGATCTCCACCCCATATTGGTCGGAAGTTTTAATATGATCGGTAGCGATTCGGGCCTCAAATACAATTTTATCCTCCCGAATCCCACCAATTACAATATTGGTATTGCCAATGTCAATGGCCAGGAGCATATCCATTCACCTTCTAAGGATCCCTTTGGTCCGTTTCTTTTATTTCTGCACTCCCGAGGGCTTCAGTCCAGTATGCAGACGACCTGCAGCATGGAGTACGGCTTTTCCAATAGCGGTAACCAAAACCAGGGCCGCCATCGCCTCCATTACGCCCGCACCAGTGACTGTAACCATGATAAAGTCAAACACAGCCGACACAGCCTTGTTATTGGCTGCTGCATATTCCGCCCGGAACAGGAAAAAGATGCTCCCCATCACCGTTACCGTGTTCGTCATGGAACCGATAAAGCCCACCACTGGCAGTGCGATATAGTCGCTTGCTTTCCACTTCTTTAATGCCACCCATAGCCATCCAGCTACCACACCGATGAGGATACGGCACCCCACCGACACCCACAAGGCTTTCACCGCACCCAACAGGGAGTCGTTCAAGAAGGGGGAAAAGCAGATAGACGCAGGGACGGGGGCAATCGTGTTACTGACCAAGGAACATATGCCAAACACACCGCCCAAAATACCGCCCGCCATAGGGCCAAACAAAATCGCCCCAATAATAACTGGGATATGGGTGGTGGTAGCCTTAATAGGCGGGATGTTAATTAGGCCCAGGGGCGTATTGGCTAGAAGGACTACAATTGCAGTCATCATTGCCACGCCTACCAGCCAGCGGGTGTCGTGCTTTCGGGTTCTCATTTTTCATTACCTCCTGCTGCCGCTCTCCTATATTTTGAGATGCAGCGCATAATTTAAGAGGACGAGGGGACGTAGGTCTCCGCCCTCCGGCCCTCTCATTCGCTCAATTATACAGGAACTGTCCTCGTCATGCAAGGGAAATCTTTCTTTTCTGTCATTTTTCCTTATGGCTTCTCTGGCTTTGGCTTTACAGATTCGGCGGAACTTTGTATAATAGGCAAAGAAAACCGTACAGGGTAACACCCCCATTTTAGGAGGACTTTTATATGTTGAAGGGGAAAACTGTTTTATTAGGAGTCACCGGGGGCATTGCCGCCTATAAAGCCGCCTACCTTGCTTCCGCGCTGGTCAAGCTACATGCCAATGTAGAGGTAATTATGACCCGGCACGCCACCGAGTTTATTACTCCCCTTACCTTTGAACAACTCACGGGACGACGGTGCATGGTGGATACCTTCGATCGCAACTTTGCCCACCAAGTAGAACACATCGCTCTAGCGGATCGCACGGACTTAGTTCTCATTGCCCCTGCCACCGCAAATGTTTGTGCAAAATTGGCCCACGGCTTATGCGATGACATGCTCACTACCACTGTATTAGCCTGTACCTGTCCCAAACTTATTTCCCCGGCTATGAACACCCATATGTTCGAAAACCAAGTCACACAGGACAATTTAGATACGCTAACCCGGTACGGCTGGGAGGTGATTGCTCCTGCCTCGGGACGCCTCGCCTGCGGCGCAGTGGGACCCGGAAAACTGCCAGAACCCGACCTGCTTTTACAACACGTACTGCGCCGAATTGCTCTTCCCCACGATCTGGAAGGCAAACGGGTACTGGTTACTGCCGGTCCAACTCAGGAGGCCTTAGACCCCGTGCGCTACCTCACCAATCACTCCACTGGCAAAATGGGCTACGCCATTGCCAAAGTTGCCATGCTCCGTGGTGCCCAAGTCACCTTAGTTTCCGGCCCCACCGCCATCGAGCCGCCTCCCTTTGTAGAGGTTGTTCCAGTAATCTCTGCCCAGGACATGTTTGAGGCAGTCTCCACCCGTGCACCACAAGCTGACTTCATATTTAAGGCTGCTGCAGTGGCTGATTACACTCCTGTGGGGTACAGTGATGACAAGGTAAAAAAGAAGGACGACGATTTGTCTATTCCCTTAAAGCGCACCACTGATATTCTTCAGTATCTCGGTGATCACCGTAGGCCAGGCCAAGTTCTTTGCGGCTTTTCCATGGAAACCCGTGACATGCTGGAAAACAGTACCGCCAAGCTGTCCAAAAAACATGTGGACATGATCTGTGCCAATAATCTAAAGGTCCCTGGCGCTGGGTTTGGTACGGATACCAATCTCATTACTCTTATCACTTCCGATTCCTGTGAAGAACTTCCCCTTCTTTCCAAAGAGGAGGTCGCCAATCGGATCTTGGATCGGGCCTTAACTATACTGTCTCACCGCTAATTGTAAAAAAAAGAGCATGGAACAATACTGTCCATGCTCTTTTTTTAGGATAATAAAATGCGATCGTTGTCCAGCGCTTTTCCTGCCCGAATGCGGAACTGCTCCAGCAAATCTCCCACCGTCATACCTCTGCGCTGCTCCTCTTTCAGATCCAATACCACTCGTCCACTGTCCATCATCAGGGTGCGATTTCCCAAACTTAAAGCGTTTTGCATATTATGGGTAACCATGAGGGTAGTAATCTGATTCTGCTTCACCACCTCACGGGTGATGTCCAACACCTTCTCTGCCGTAGCTGGGTCTAAGGCCGCAGTATGCTCATCCAATAACAACAGCTTCGGCGGTACCAGTGTGGCCATAAGTAGTGTTAACGCCTGTCGCTGACCACCAGACAGAAGGCCCACCGGCTGCTTCATCCGATCTTCCAACCCCATACCCAGCAGTGCCAATCGATCCCGGAATAGTTGTCGATCTGCTTTTGTGGTGCGGCTAAAAAAGGCGTGGTGATGCTTAGATGCCCGCAGATAAGCTAGCGCTAGATTCTCTTCAATGGTCATGTGGGGCGCCGTCCCTCGCATGGGGTCTTGGAAGAGTCGCCCCAACTCCCGGCTACGCCTATACTCTGCTTTAAAAGTAATATCCTCTCCGGCCAAAAAAATCGATCCCTCATCCACATAAAAAGCTCCAGCAATAGCGTTGAATAAGGTCGATTTTCCTGCACCATTGGAGCCCACGATGGTAACAAAATCCCCAGATTCCAGATGGAGGGAAAGATCCGTCAAAGCTGCCTTTTCGTTGACCGTTCCCGGGTTAAAGGTTTTAGAGATATGCTTGATTTCCAACATGTCACACATCCCCCTTTCCGACCTTAGATGCGGCTTTTCTCCGCTGAAATGCCACCCACTTCTGGATGCTGGGTGCCGCAATTGCCAGAGCTACAATAATAGCGGTAACTAGCTTCATGGCTTCCATGGGGAACACTTTGGAGTTGAGAGCTACAGCGTAAATAACTCGATAGATAATGCTGCCCACAAAGACAGACAAAGCCCCCCGAAGCATAGAGCCTCGACCCAGAACTGTCTCTCCGATAATCAGACAGGCCAAGCCAATGACCACCATACCAGTTCCAATATTCACATTCGCACTGCGCTGGGCCTGCCCTACCAGGGCGCCAGACAGCCCGGTGAGTGCATTTGCCACGCAAAGGCCCACGGTAATAGTGAAAGCAGGGTTAATAGAAGAGGCTCGAACCATGTCCCGGTTATCCCCGGTAGCCCGGATGGATAACCCCAATCGGGTACTCAAGAAAGCTACTAACAACAAAGCTGCCGCTAGGGTGAGTACTCCAGCCAAGATAATCTCATACCAACTTCCCCCCACTCCCAAGTCCCGAAACATGTGAAAAATGGTCCTTTGTTTGATAAGACTTGCATTAGAAGTCCAGCCCATGGTCATCAGATTAATGGTATAAAGCCCTGTATTGGTGATGATGCCTGCCAGAATGGAAGGTACCCCAAGCTTAGTTTGAAGTAAAGCTGTGACAAACCCCGCCACTGCTGTACTGGCCATAGCCAGCGGGATCGCCAGAATGGGGTGGCCTGCAGCACATACCACTACCGATACTGCAGCCCCCAGTGTAAAAGCCCCATCAGTCGTTAGGTCGGCAATGTCCAAGATGCGGTAGCTGAGAAACAAAGCCAAAGCCACTGGAGCATAGAGAAAGCCTAACTCCAGAGCAGTCTGCAAAATGTAGAGCATCGTCCTTCCATCCTTTCAGGCCAAAGTCCCCCGGTGAGAGCCGGGGGACTGGCATAATCCTTTTTGGAATTGGGAATTTTAGTCCTCAGTGGTAACTACTTCCACCACCTGTCCCATATCGGAGAACATGGAGTAGTCCAGGTCCATGGCCGCAGCGGTCTCGGTATTGACGGTGATAATGCCACCTTGAGACAGGTAGTAGTCCTCTTTCCCTTCCATGCCGTCGGTCAGCATATTGTAAGCTAGATCTGCAGTTTCAGTACCTAGAAGCGTGTAGTTTACGCCACAAGTTGCAAAAGCACCATTACGGACAAAAGAGTCGGCTCCTGCATAATGGGGAATTCCTGCTTCAATGAAATCAGGAGCGATGGCCAGCTCCGCAGACTGGATCTTATTGTCGGTGGGGGTAAACACCGCATCCACGCCGGCAGCGACCAATGCACCAGCCGCAGCAATCACTTCGTCATTGCTGTTAGCGGTAAATTCTTCATAGGCAATCCCTTTCGCATCCAGATACTCTTTCGCTTCTGCTATGGGGGTGGTGGAGTTGGGCTCAGACAGGGAATAGAGTAACCCTACCTTCTGAGTATTCGGATTCTGGGCAAGCATCATGTCCAGAATGAAGGCTGTATTCAGGGCGTCGCAGGTACCGGTGACATAGTCAATATCCAATAGATCAGCCTGGGCGGGGTCACTGACCGCAGCATAAATAACCGGGGTCTTGGTCTCTTCTGCTGCTACCGTCATCAGCTGGGTAGCAGTAGTGGCAATGGGGATAATAGCGGATACGCCATCTGCAATGACTTGGGCCCCTATCTGATTGAGTACGGTCTCATCATCTTGCCCAGAATAGACCTCATATGCAATTGGGGTCCCAGTCTCTTGCGTAATTTCGTCCAAACGAGCGGTAATTGCATTGGCAATCTCGTCCAGGGATGGGTGGTCCATCTGCTTAACAATGGCAATTTTAAAGCCACTGGCTTCACTGGATGAACCAGAGCCCGCCTCAGAATTCCCAGAACCAGAAGAGGCATTTCCACCAGCAGTTGAATTACCAGAGCAAGCACACAGGGACAGCGTCATAGTCAGAGACAGTGCAGCGGCAAGGATTTTTTTCATACTGTTACTTTTCATCTTTGTTACCTCCATAATGTTGGCCATTGGGCCGTAAATTGTTTGGGTGGGTGATGGAGGGACTGCTGCCAACAGCCTTGTTTTCGGAATAAAAAAACGCCCCTGTCCCCAACATGGGACAAGAGCCTTACTCCTGCGATACCACCCAAATTGACGTTAAAAACGCCCACTCGCTTCACGCGCCATCACGCGTGCCCGATGGATAACGGGTGGGTCCCCGTCGGCATCTACTTGGCAAATTACCGTTCAAGCCGCCCTCGGAAGTCCATTCACTCGGCTGTGCCCCGTCCTGATCCCACCATCCAGGACTCTCTGTAGGTTTACTAAAACCGGCTACTAATCTTCCTCATAGGTTTCACTATTTGGATTGTTGGGCTTATTATAGCGGGACCTTTTCTGTTTGTCAACCCCTATCCAGCAAAAAAAACAGCGGGCCTCCCGAAAGGAGGCCCGCTGGAAAATCAATCAAGAAGTATAAAATTACTCGTTGATCTCGATAACAACGCCGGAACCTACGGTACGGCCGCCCTCACGGATGGCGAAACGCAGGCCCTTCTCAATGGCGATGGGGGTGATCAGTTCCACGTCCATGTCGACGTTGTCGCCGGGCATGCACATCTCAGTGCCTTCGGGCAGGGAGATGATGCCAGTCACGTCGGTGGTACGGAAATAGAACTGAGGACGATAGTTGTTAAAGAAGGGAGTGTGACGGCCGCCTTCTTCCTTGGTCAGCACGTACACCTGGCCCTTAAACTTGGTGTGGGGGTGAATGGAGCCGGGCTTGCACAGAACCTGGCCGCGCTCTACGTCGGTCTTGGCAACACCGCGCAACAGGGCACCGATGTTGTCGCCAGCCTCAGCGAAGTCCAGGGTCTTGCGGAACATTTCCAGACCGGTAACAACAGTGGACTTCTTCTCGTCGGACAGGCCAACGATCTCCACAGTCTCGCCAGTCTTGATCATACCACGCTCCACACGGCCAGTTGCCACGGTGCCACGGCCGGAGATGGTGAACACGTCCTCAACGGGCATCAGGAAGGGCAGGTCATCGTTACGGGCAGGAGTGGGGATATAGTCGTCAACAGCGTCCATCAGTTCCTTGATGCAGGCATACTCAGGAGCAGCAGGATCGGTGGACTCGGACACCAGAGCGTTCAGAGCGGAACCCTTGATGATGGGGATCTCGTCGCCGGGGAACTCGTACTTGTCCAGAGTCTCGCGGACTTCCATCTCCACCAACTCCAGCAGTTCCTCGTCGTCAACCTGATCGCACTTGTTCAGGAAAACCACGATAGCAGGCACGCCTACCTGACGGGCCAGCAGGATGTGCTCCTTGGTCTGAGCCATGGGGCCGTCGGTAGCAGCGATAACCAGGATAGCGCCGTCCATCTGAGCAGCGCCAGTGATCATGTTCTTGATATAGTCGGCGTGGCCCGGGCAGTCAACGTGAGCATAGTGACGCTTGTCGGTCTCATACTCCACGTGGGCGGTGTTGATGGTGACGCCGCGCTCGCGCTCCTCAGGAGCCTTGTCGATAGAACTGTAATCGGTGTAGTCAGCCTTGCCCTGCATAGCCAGGTACTTGGTGATAGCGGCAGTCAGGGTAGTCTTGCCGTGGTCAACGTGGCCGATGGTGCCGATGTTGACATGGGGCTTATTGCGCTCAAATTTCTGCTTAGCCATTGGGATTTCCTCCTTATATTGCAGTTATCATAATATTTGGGGGCATTTCGTATCAGGGACATTTTATCCTATTCTGCGTATAAATGCAACCCCATTTTCCAGTCGGTCAAAAGCGGCGGCCTTACTCCTGGCTGCGGCCCCGCTCGGCGATAATCTTATCGGCAATGCTCTTGGGAATCTCCACATAACTGTGGGGCTCCATAGAATATTGTCCGCGGCCCTGTGTGCTGGAACGCAGGTCGGTGGCATAGCCAAACATGTTGGCCAGAGGCACCAGTGCATCTACCTGAGTAGCACCGGGGCGGCTCTCCTGACCCTGAATCTGTCCACGACGGCTGTTCAAATCTCCAATAACGTTGCCCAGGTAGTCGTCGGGAACAATAACGGAGACTTTCATGATGGGCTCCAGCAACACGGCTCCCGCTTTGCGGCAGGCCTCCTTAAAGGCCATGGAACCAGCAATCTTAAAGGCCATTTCAGAAGAGTCCACTTCGTGGAAGGAGCCATCATACAGGGTAACTTTCACATCTACCACAGGGTAGCCAGCTAGTACACCAGCCTGCATAGCACCCTGGATACCAGCGTCAACTGCAGGAATATACTCCTTGGGAATGGCACCGCCTACGATGGCGTTGACAAACTCATAACCCTTGCCAGACTCATTGGGCTCTACACGGATTTTAACATGACCGTACTGGCCCTTACCGCCGGACTGACGAGCATACTTGGTATCCTGCTCCACGCTCTTTTTAATGGTCTCCTTATAGGCAACCTGGGGAGCGCCTACATTGGCCTCCACCTTAAATTCACGCAGCAGGCGGTCCACGATGATCTCTAGGTGTAACTCACCCATACCGGCGATAATCGTCTGACCTGTCTCTTCATCCGTATAGGTCTTGAAAGTTGGGTCCTCTTCCGCCAGTTTCACCAGAGCCAGGCCCATCTTTTCCTGACCAGCCTTGGTCTTGGGCTCAATGGCCACGCGGATAACTGGCTCGGGGAACTCCATGGACTCCAGGATAATGGGAGCCTTCTCGTCGCAAAGGGTGTCACCAGTGGTGGAGTTCTTCAAACCAACCACAGCGGCAATATCGCCAGAGTAGACGCACTCAATATCCTCACGGTGATTGGCGTGCATCTGAAGGATACGGCCAATGCGTTCCTTCTGCTTCTTAGTGGAGTTGAGCACCGTGGTACCGGTGTTCAGCACGCCGGAATATACACGGATAAAGGACAGACGGCCCACATACGGGTCAGTGGCAATCTTAAAGGCCAGAGCCGAGAAGGGGGCGCTGTCGTCAGCGGGACGCTCATCTTCCTCTTCCGTATCGGGATTCACGCCCTTGATGGCAGGAATGTCCAGAGGAGAGGGCATAAAGTCCACGATGGCATCCAGCAGCTTCTGTACACCCTTATTGCGGTAAGAGGTACCGCAGGTGACAGGCACCAGCAGGTTCTCGATCGTGCCCTTACGCAGAGCCTTACGGATCATGTCCTGAGGCACTTCCTGCTCCTCCAGAACCAGCATCATGATCTCTTCGTCGATGTCGGCACAGGCATCCAGCAGCTTGGTGCGGTATTCCTGAGCCAAATCCATCATATCCGCGGGGATATCCTCCACGCGCATATCCTTGCCCATCTCGTCATAATAGACGTCAGCCTTCATCTCCACCAGGTCGATGATGCCCTTAAAGGTATCCTCAGAGCCGATAGGCAGCTGAATGGGCACAGCATTGCACTTCAGACGGTCATGGATCATGTGCAGCACGTTGTAGAAATCGGCACCCATGATATCCATCTTGTTGACGTAGATCATGCGGGGGACCTTATAGTGGTCAGCTTGGCGCCATACAGTCTCAGACTGGGGTTCCACGCCGCCCTTAGCGCACATAACGGTGACCGAACCGTCCAGCACGCGTAGGGAACGCTCCACCTCTACAGTGAAGTCCACGTGACCCGGGGTGTCGATGATGTTGATACGGGTCTGGGGGAACTGATCCTTAGTTCCTTTCCAGTAACAGGTGGTAGCAGCAGAGGTAATGGTGATACCACGCTCCTGCTCCTGGGCCATCCAGTCCATAGTGGCGGTACCTTCATGGGTCTCGCCGATCTTGTAGTTGACGCCGGTGTAGTAGAGGATACGCTCGGTAGTGGTCGTCTTGCCCGCGTCAATGTGGGCCATGATGCCAATATTCCGAGTGTTCTCCAGAGAAACTTTTCTAGGCATACTTTCTCTCCTTTATTACCAGCGGTAATGGGCGAACGCCTTGTTGGACTCGGCCATCTTGTGGGTATCCTCGCGCTTTTTCACAGCGGACCCGGTGTTGTTGGCCGCGTCCATCAGTTCGCCAGCCAGCCGCTCCTTCATGGTCTTTTCGCCACGGTTGCGGGCGTAAGTGGTGAGCCACCGCAGACCCAGGGTCTGACGCCGCTCAGGGCGGACCTCAATGGGCACCTGGTAGGTTGCGCCGCCCACACGACGGGCCTTAACCTCCAGGGAGGGCATAATGTTTTCAAGAGCCTGGGTATAGACCTCCATGGGGTCCTTCCCGGTCTTTTCTTTCACAATTTCGAAGGCACCGTAGACCACCTTCTGAGCCACGCCCTTCTTGCCATCCAGCATGATGCTGTTGGTGAGCTTGGTAACCAGGACGGAGTTGTAAAGCGGATCAGGCAAAACCTCCCGCTTGGGTACATTTCCTCTTCTGGGCACTTTGCTTCCCTCCTTCATATAAAAATGATTTCATAGGTACTCGAAGTGTCTTTGTGACAATCCGTGTAATGCCTGTCCGAGGTCTACCCATTTTATATGGAATAAACGCTCGGCAAGGCGGGGCTGCCTTGCGCAAACGCACAATGCAATTTCAGTTGGAATTTACGTTCCGATGCGTCTGGAAGAAGTGTTTTACTTCTTACCAGCCTTAGGCCGCTTGGCACCGTACTTGGAACGAGCCTGCATACGACCGTTGACGCCCTGGGTATCCAGAGTGCCGCGGATGATGTGGTAACGAACACCGGGCAAGTCTTTGACACGGCCGCCGCGGATCATGACCACAGAGTGCTCCTGCAGGTTGTGGCCGACACCGGGAATATAGGCAATGACTTCATAGCCGTTGGTCAGACGAACACGAGCAATCTTACGCAGAGCGGAGTTCGGCTTCTTCGGAGTGGAAGTACGAACGGCGGTGCACACACCTCTCTTCTGGGGAGACGGCAGATCAGTGCTCTTGTTCTTCAGGGTGTTCAGACCGTGCTGCAGAGCAGGAGAAGTAGACTTGTACGTCACCTGCTGACGACCTTTGCGGACCAGCTGATTAAAAGTAGGCATAGTTTTCCTCCTTTCTGAAAAGCTGCCCCTGGGGGGCATAATCTATATTTTAACGGAACAGGAGGGTTCCTATTCCATTAAAACCAAAATTTTATACCAGAGCAGCCACCGCACTTCCCACGGCAATGCCGCAGGCGATACCTAACTCCTTCATAGACGGGACCTCTTCGACTGGAATGCAGCGCTCCTCCGCTAGGTGAACCAATGGCTCGGTAACCCGTGGATCTGCATCCAAAGCAAAAAATAACTTCTTCGCTCGCCCGTCAGCAAGGGCGCGCTTAGTCTGCTTCGCCCCGACTACCTTTAATTCTTTGCTCAACTCAGATATCATTCGGCGCCCTCCTCTCCCCTATTCGCACAGATATGGTTGTCTGCATGTTCAAATTGGAAAATGCCGTTGCGTCGTGATCCCGGCTTTCCATTCTACTGACACAGCCTCGGCTCTTCAGGGTGTTTCATCGGGTAAAAGGGCGCAAAGCCCCTACCACCGCAAGTTGAAATTATACCATGTTGTTCTTAGGCCGTCAAGGTGGAATTGGAAAGAAATCCACAAAGTTTTCCACCTCTTTCCTATTTTTTGATATGAAAAGATAAAAGACAAAATTTACTGCGCCAACGCGACGGCTTCCTTTCTTTTTCGTCTAGATGAATGATGGAGGTTCCCCTCACCTTTCTCAAAAATATAAGGAGGTTTTACTATGAAACGGATTCTTGTCTTCATTCTGATCGGTACTCTTGCTCTCGCGCAACTTTCCAGTTGTACTGCCGACTCCGCCGCTCAGCCGCTCTCTGCCTCCAAAGTCACTGTCTCCCCCTCTTCCAATTCTCAGGTCAACCAGGCACTTTCTACTTTCGGATTGCACCTTTTACAAAAGGCCCGGGAAACGCAGAGTCAAGAGCCCGTTCTTCTTTCCCCTCTATCGGTTGCCCTTGCTCTATCCATGGCAGCCAATGGCGCAGATGGAAATACTTTAGCACAATTTGAACAGATTTTGGGAGGCGGTGCAGCCCTTGAGGAGTTGAATGCTGCCTGCGCACAGATTATGAAAGACTACCAGAATTTGGATGGCTCCACCGATTGCTCCATTGCAAACAGCATCTGGGTTGATCCGGATGGTCACATATCCAATGATTTCATTGGGCGATGCTCCGGTATTTTTGATGCTCAGGTTTTTCAAGAAGATTTGTCAAACCGGAGTATTGTTTCTGCCCTCAACAGCTGGGTATCACAACACACCAATAAAATGATCCCACAAATTATCTCCCAGCCTTTCCAGGAGGAAACTGCAGCCTTGTTGGTCAACGCTCTCTATCTGAAAAATACCTGGGCGCAAAAATTTGACCCCAATAGCACTGGGACACACTCCTTCACCTATGCCGATGGCCACACTGAAAAAATGGATTTTCTCAATGCTGGTTACACCTCCTTCCCCTATCTCCAGGGAGAGGGAGTCCAAGGTGTTGTTCTTCCCTACGACGATGAGCGCCTTGGCTTTTTTGCCCTTCTTCCAGACCAGGATCTGGGCAGCTGGTTGAACTCTCTAGAAGGGACCGATCTAGTCCAAATGTTATCTCAGCGAACCGACACCCATTTTCTCCACTTAGGTCTGCCCAAATTTGAGACAGAATGGAAGGGTAGTCTAGTAGAAAATCTAATTTCTCTTGGGCTAAAGGATGCGTTTCTCCCTGGTATAGCAAATTTCTCTCAGTTGGGAGAATTGGATGAGGGTTATTATCTATCCCAGGTCATTCACGCCGCTAAAATTGAAGTGAATGAAAATGGTACTGAAGCAGCTGCTGCCACAATTGTAGCAACAAGTGGTTCTGGCGCTCCTCTTGAATCAGGAATTACCCTGGTCTTTGATCGTCCTTTTCTTTATGGCATTGTTGATCTGGAGAGTGGAATTCCTCTTTTCTTGGGAACCTTTGAATAAACATTCTATTTTTTAGTTATACTACCGCAAGACCCAATAAAGGAGGCGTTATATATGACTGCTCACGTCAACAGCAGTTGCGTAGGCTGCGGTCTTTGTACTGGCATTTGCGGTGGAGTATTCACTATGACCGATGAAGGAGTCGCAGCTGCCCGGGACGAGATTTTTCCCGAACAGGAGGCCCAGGTCCAAGAGGCAGCAGAGAGTTGTCCCGTTGGAGCCATTGAAATTACACCTTAACAAAGCAAGGGTCTGGAGGATATCCTCCAGACCTTTTATCTTAGTTAAGCACTTATGTTTACTCGGTATCTTCCGTATCCTCTTTATCTAGTTCCCGGTCCATTTGGCGCTTACGTCGCTTCACCCAAATTCCAATTCCTGAAAGTACGAAGAGAGCCAATAGGTAAGAACTTAAGAAAATCATTCCCACCGCCACGGCCAACGGCCCCAAACCATCCGGTTGTTGATATTGGATATACCGATTTTTCAATCCAAACCAGCTGGGAACTGCCGCGATGAACGCCGGAATCAGAGACAGGAAAAGATACGTTTTTAATGTGGGACGGAAATAGAAATCAAATACCGCTCCATGGGCCGATATCACAAATTGCACCACCCCAGACAAAATCAATGCCAGTGCCTCCACCCAAAAATATTCCAGAGGCATCTGAAGGATAAATGATTTTACCACCAACGCGGGCAACAATATGACATACATAGCGTAAAGTCCCCACTGGCAAGACTTGGACACCACCTGCTGTTCGCGCTCATCTAAACGATGTTTCATGTTTCCTCCTCCCAAAATAACTCATCAAGAGTTTTCCCCAACGCTTTACAAATTCCGATGCACAGATTCAATGAAGGATTAAACTTCCCTGTCTCAATCATCCCGATGGTCTGTCGCGTCACCCCAACTCGCTCCGCCAGCTGCTCTTGAGATAAATCAAGAGAGATGCGAGCTAACTTCATCCGCTTATTCTTCATTCCAGCCCCCTCATCTCTTTCCATTCTCCGAAAACGAACTGATGTAGGTGCAGATAATTGCTCGTTCTATCCAATTCGTTTCCCCCGTTTTCTTTTCTTAATATACAATTTATTTCTCTAAATGTCAATTATATTTTACTTTTAGACTTATATATTTTTTATTAAAAAGCAAAAAGCGGCGGAGGGTTAAAATCCTCCGCCGCTTTTGCTCAAATAATTTTAGTTCTGTACAGCTAAATTACACCAGTGAATCCTCATCTACATGGTCCTCAGCTGCTTCCAATTCCATAGCGCCAGTCTCGAAGAACAGTGCACCGCCGTCTTCATCCACTTCCTCCGGTTCGTCCAACGCATCGGCTACGACACAACCATTCTGGGCACCTACTAGATTTCCCTCATCGTCAATGGGGTCTTCCTTGCGGTACTGAGACAGTCCAGAACCAGCAGGAATCAGTTTGCCAATAATGACATTCTCTTTCAAGCCCTGGAGGTGATCTACCTTGCCCTTGATAGCCGCTTCCGTAAGCACTTTGGTCGTCTCCTGGAACGAAGCTGCAGACAGGAACGACTCCGTAGCCAGAGAAGCCTTTGTGATACCCATAAGCAAACGGGTACATGTGGGTAGACGCAGATCTTCACCCATTTCATTTTTCTCACCAGCAGCAATTCTAGCATTTACTGCCTCTTCTGCGTCCAAGAATTCAGAAATATCAATGGTAGAACCAGACAACAACTCAGAGTCGCCTGCATCTTCTACCCGCACTTTCCGCATCATCTGCCGGACAATAACCTCAATGTGCTTATCATTGGTATCAACGCCCTGTTGACGGTACACTTTCTGTACTTCACGAATGAGGTAGTTGTGACAGTCGGACAATCCTCGGATACGCAATACTTCGTGGGGAGATAGAGCGCCTTCCGTCAATTCCAGGCCCTTCGGTACCACATCGCCGTCCTTTACCTTAATACCGGCAGAATAGGGCAGGGCATAAGTGACCACCTCACCGTCATCGGCAGTAATGGTCAAGTTACACATGACGTTGCGCTTGGTCTCTTCAATGGACACACGGCCGCCAATCTCTGCCAGCTGCGCCATTTTCTTCGGTTTGCGTGCCTCAAACAATTCCTCAACACGGGGCAGACCTTGCGTAATGTCGCCGCCAGCCACGCCGCCGGTATGGAAGGTACGCATGGTCAGCTGAGTACCAGGTTCGCCAATGGACTGAGCGGCAATGATACCAACTGCTTCCCCAGCGCCTACCGGCTCACCGATAGCCAAGTTAATTCCATAGCACCGGGCACACACTCCGCTGCGGGCGCGACAGGTAAGAACCGAGCGAATTTTTACGCTATGGATTCCATGGGACTCCAACACTGCAGCGTCGTCTTTGCGCATCATGGTGTCTCGGGTAAAGAGGACTTCCCCAGTAGCGGGATCCAAAATGTCCTCTGCCGGGTAACGGCCATGGACACGCTCAGCAAAGGTTTCAATCACCTGGCCGTGCTCTTCAATTTCGCTGACTTCAATTCCATCAACGGTACCACAGTCTTCCTCACGAATAATGACCTCTTGGGAGACATCCACCAGACGACGAGTCAGATAACCCGAGTCGGCAGTACGCAGAGCAGTATCCGCCATGCCTTTCCGGGCGCCTCTGCTGGAGATGAAGTACTCCAATACGCTCAGGCCCTCATGGAAGTTGGCCTTGATAGGAATTTCAATGGTACGTCCGGCGGTATCTGCCATTAGGCCGCGCATACCAGCCAGCTGACGAATCTGTGCCATAGAGCCACGGGCACCGGAATCCGCCATCATAAAGATGGGGTTGTAGCGATCCATAGACTCCTGCAGAGCGTCCGTAACATCCTTTGTGGTTTGCTCCCAAGCAGACACGGACAGGCGGTACCGCTCGTCATTGGTAATAAGGCCGCGGCGATATTGCCGGTCGATCTTCACAATCTCTTTCTCTGTCTCGGCAATCAGTTCATACTTTTTAGCCGGGACCGTCATATCTGCAATGGCTACCGTCAAAGATCCGCGCGTGGAGTAGTGATAGCCCAGATCTTTAATAGCGTCCAACACGCCAGCGGAAACTGTAAAACCATGTTTTGTAATACATTTATCGATGATTTTACCCAGCTGCTTTTTCCCAACCACGAAATTAATCTCTGGATCAAACATCGTCTCCGGATTGGTGCGATCCACAAAGCCGAGATCTTGGGGAATCGCCTCGTTGTAGATGAGACGACCCACCGTAGTCTCCACCAGCTTATGCTGCATCACACCGTTCACTTCGCGGTACATCCGTACTTTGATGGGAGAATGGAGGGTCACTACACCGGCATCATAGGCAAGCATTGCCTCATCCTTGTCGGCGAAGCAGTGGCCGGTTCCCTCTTCTTCCCGAATGAAGGTAAGGTAATAGGCACCCAAAATCATATCCTGAGAAGGAATAGTGACCGGGCCGCCATCCTGGGGACGCAACAGATTGTTGGCAGAGAGCATGAGCACTCGGGCCTCAGTCTGAGCCTCAGCAGACAGAGGAACGTGAACAGCCATCTGGTCGCCGTCAAAGTCGGCATTAAATGCAGTACATACCAGAGGATGGAGTTTAATTGCTCGGCCCTCTACCAGTACTGGCTCAAAAGCTTGAATGCCCAGACGGTGCAGGGTAGGTGCACGGTTCAACATAACAGGGTGGTCTTTGATGACAAACTCCAGGGCATCCCACACGGCACCTTCGCCCTTTTCTACCATCTTTTTGGCCGCCTTAATGTTGTTGGCAAGTCCATCGTCCACCAATTTCTTCATAACAAAGGGGCGGAAGAGTTCAATTGCCATCTCTTTTGGCAGACCGCACTGGTAAATCTTCAGAGAGGGGCCTACTACAATAACACTACGGCCAGAGTAGTCTACACGCTTACCCAGCAGATTCTGGCGGAAACGGCCCTGCTTACCCTTGAGCATATCAGACAGGGACTTCAGCGCCCGGTTATTGGCACCGGTGACAGCCCGGCCTCGGCGCCCGTTGTCAATGAGGGCATCCACTGCTTCTTGTAGCATCCGCTTTTCGTTACGGACAATAATATCGGGGGCATTGAGTTGAATCAGTCGCTTCAGGCGGTTATTACGATTAATCACCCGGCGGTACAGGTCGTTCAAGTCAGAAGAGGCATAGCGCCCACCATCCAGGGGAACCATGGGGCGAATCTCAGGCGGAATGACAGGCAGTACGTCGATAATCATCCACTCAGGCTTATTGCCCGAGATCCGGAAAGCGTCTACCACTTCCAGACGTTTGACAATACGGGCCTTCTTCTGTCCAGAAGCGTCTTTCAGTTCTGCACGCAGTTGCTGGGACAGTTCTTCCAGATCGATCTGCTGCAGCAGCTTCTTTACTGCCTCAGCGCCCATACCGGCATCAAAGTCATCCTCATACTTCTCCCGCATATCCCGGTATTCTTTCTCTGAAAGGATCTGGTTTTTAGCCAGGGGCGAAAAACCAGGGTCAATCACGATATAAGCCGCAAAGTACAAAACTTTTTCCAAAATTCGGGGGCTAATATCAAGCAACCGTCCCATACGGGAGGGGATACCTTTAAAATACCAAATGTGGGAAACGGGCGCAGCCAGTTCAATATGCCCCATCCGCTCACGGCGCACCTTAGCCTTGGTAATTTCCACGCCGCAGCGGTCACAAACCTTACCCTTGTAGCGGATTTTCTTATATTTTCCGCAATTACACTCCCAATCCTTGGTAGGGCCAAAAATCTTCTCGCAGAACAGTCCGTCTTTCTCCGGTTTTAGGGTGCGATAGTTGATGGTCTCAGGACGCTTCACTTCGCCGTATGACCACTCACGGATCTGCTCAGGGGAGGCGATGCCAATGCGGATGGCGTCGAATTCAGCGTAACTCATATCCTAATAATCTCCTCCCGTTCTTAAAAATCCTCGTCGGAAAGCCCGTCCTCAGAGCCCTCCTCTTCGCCGTCTTCGCCCACATCAAAAGCCAGGTCGTCGTCGTCGCTCTCCCCTTTGAAGGTAAAGCCACCGGCTGAAGCAAAGTCAGCATCCTTCTGATAACCAAAATCATCGTCGCGGTCATAATAGTCATCTCGAACTGGCTGATAGTTGTCGTCGTCATCGTCCTTGAGTTCGATCTCGTTCCCCTCAGCATCCAGTACCCGCATATCAAGACACAGGGACTGCAGTTCCTTGATGAGCACTTTAAAGGACTCCGGCACACCCGGCTTTGGTACATTCAAGCCCTTGACAATCGCCTCATAGGTCTTGACACGGCCTGTGACATCGTCCGATTTAACGGTCAAAATTTCTTGCAAGGTGTAGGCCGCACCATAGGCCTCCAGTGCCCACACCTCCATCTCGCCAAATCGCTGGCCACCAAATTGTGCCTTGCCGCCGAGAGGTTGCTGCGTCACTAAGGAGTAGGGACCCGTTGCACGGGCGTGGATCTTATCATCCACCAGATGGTGCAGTTTTAAGAAGTAGACATAGCCTACCGTCACCGGGTTATCAAATCGCCGGCCGGTACGTCCGTCGTACAGCCAGTTCTTACCGTCCACCAGACGCAGCTGCCCAGCTTTTTGCCAGATACGGACTTGTTCGTCATTGGCCATCTCCTCAGGAGTAAGTGCACGCATTCCTCCCTCTTGGGTTTCATCGGCCAAATAGAGTTGCTTCCCGATCAGAGGTTCGTCAACACCCACTTCGCGGGACAACCCAGCCATCTTCAGGCATTCCTGGATATCCTCCTCAGTGGCGCCGTTGAAAATGGGGGTAGCCACCTTCCAGCCCAACGTTTTGGCTGCATAACCCAGGTGGACCTCCAACACCTGTCCAATGTTCATACGGGACGGCACGCCCAATGGGTTCAATACAATATCAAGCGGAGTACCATCGGGAAGGAAAGGCATATCTTCCTGAGGCAGGATCCGGGAAACAACGCCCTTATTTCCGTGACGACCGGCCATCTTATCGCCTACAGAGATTTTCCGCTTCTGGGCGATATAGACACGGACTACTTGGTTTACACCAGGAGATAGTTCATCCCCATTCTCCCGGGTGAAGATCTTGACATCCACAACGATACCGGCCTCGCCATGAGGTACTTTTAGTGAGGTGTCCCGGACTTCCCGCGCTTTCTCGCCAAAAATAGCCCGCAGCAGCTTCTCCTCTGCAGTTGCCTCAGCCTCGCCCTTTGGTGTAACCTTACCAACCAGGTAGTCACCAGCTCGAATTTCTGCACCTACCCGGATAATGCCATGCTCATCCAGATCCTTTAGTGCATCCTCACCCACATTCGGGATGTCTCGTGTGATGGTCTCCGGCCCCAGCTTGGTGTCCCGCGCCTCCGTCTCGTATTCCTCAATATGGATGGAGGTAAACACATCATCTTTTACCATCCGTTCGTTGAGCAGGATAGCATCTTCGTAATTATAGCCTTCCCAAGTCATAAAGCCCATGAGGATATTCCGGCCCAGAGCAATTTCTCCATGATCCGTGGAGGGGCCGTCAGCCAACACATCCTGGAAATCTACCCGCTGCCCCGCGTCTACAATAGGCCGCTGATTAATACAGGTGGTATGGTTGGAACGCAGATATTTTGTCAGCCGATATTCCTTGGTTTCTCCATTGTCATAAGCCACAGTGATATACCGAGCAGACACTTTTGTGACGGTACCCGGACCCTCGGCCAAAATTGCAATTTCCGAGTCAATGCAGTTTTTGTGCTCTTGACCAGTGGCCACAATAGGGGCCTCAGGCCGCAGCAGCGGCACGGCCTGGCGCTGCATGTTGGCACCCATCAAGGCACGGTTGGCGTCATCGTTTTGCAGGAAGGGAATCATGGCAGTAGCCACCGACACCATCATCTTGGGAGATACGTCCACATAATCCACTTGATGGCGATCCACAGAAATCGTCTCGTTGCGGTGACGGCAAGTAATACGTTCATTCACAAAGCAGCCGTTTTCATCCAGCGGCTCAGTGGCCTGACCAATGGTGTACTCATCTTCCACATCGGCAGTCATATACTCAATTTGATCCGTAACTTTACCCGTCTGTTTATCTACCTTGCGATAGGGTGCCTCAATAAACCCAAATCGATTGATTCGGGCATAGGAGGCCAAATAGGAGATCAAGCCGATATTTGGACCTTCTGGCGTCTCAATGGGACATAGGCGCCCATAGTGACTGTAGTGAACGTCACGTACATCAAAGGAAGCCCGATCACGAGACAGACCGCCAGGGCCCAGAGCAGACAGGCGGCGCTTGTGGGTCAACTCTGCCAGCGGGTTTGTCTGATCCATAAACTGACTCAGCGGACTGGACCCAAAAAATTCCTTGATGGCAGCTGTAACAGGTCGAATATTAATCAGGCTCTGCGGGGTAACCACATCCAAATCCTGAGTCGTCATACGTTCCCGAATGACTCGCTCCATACGGCTAAATCCGATACGGAACTGATTTTGAATCAGTTCCCCAACACAGCGCAGGCGGCGATTTCCCAAATGGTCGATATCGTCCGGAGTACCGGCTCCGTGGGCCAGGCAGTTCAGGTAGTTGATGGAAGCCATAATATCTTCCACAGTAATGTGCTTGGGAATCAGGTCATCCAGATGTTCCCGGATCGCTTCCTTAAGTTCTTCCCCAGAGAATTGATCCATCAGTTGGCACAAAACTGGGAAAGAAACCATCTCGTCTACTCCCACTTCTGCAGGATCAAAATCCACAAAGTCCTTCAAATGGACCATATTATTGGAAAAGACCTTAACATTTTTCCCGTCGATGTCCAGAACTGCTTCGTTGACGCCCCGATCATCCAATTCATGAGCCCGTTCCCGGCTAAGCACTTCACCGGCTTCGGCAATAATTTCACCAGTACGGGGGTCTGCCACAGGCAGAGCCAGCTTGTGGCCGGACAGACGAGCCCATAGGCCGAGTTTCTTATTGAACTTATAACGTCCCACCGCAGACAGATCATACCGTCTGGGGTCAAAGAAGGTAGCCGATAGCAGCGACTCAGAGGAATCTACCGTGGGAGGTTCACCAGGACGCAGCTTACGATAAATCTCCAGCAGCGCATCCTCATAAGTTTTACAAGCATCTTTCTCCAAGGTGGACAGAATGCGCTCATCTTCACCAAACAGTTCAATAATCTCTGCATCGGTGCGAGGACCTAAAGCGCGGATGAGACAAGTAATCGGCAGTTTGCGGTTTTTATCAATCCGGACATAAAAAATGTCACTGAGATCCGTTTCATACTCCAGCCATGCGCCTCGATACGGGATGACAGTGGTAGTAAATGTCAAATTGTCCGCCTTGTCCGCCGTGCGCGTGTAGTACATGCCTGGTGAGCGAACAATTTGGGAAACAATGACACGTTCGGCCCCATTGATAACAAAGGTTCCGGAATTGGTCATAATGGGGAAGTCCCCCATAAATATTTCCTGCTCGTTGATCTGGTTGTTTTGAGTGTTACGCAGCTGCACCTTTACCTTGATGGGGGCAGCATAAGTGGCATCTCGGGCTTTACACTCCTCCACATCATACTTGGGCTGTTCATCCATAGAGTAGTCGATAAAACTCAGTTCCAAATTGCCCGCATAGTCCGTGATGGCGCCCACATCTTTGAACACTTCCCGCAGACCGGTGTCCAAAAACCACTGGTAAGAGGTCTTTTGCACTTCCAACAGATTTGGCATCTCCAAAATCTCTTGGTAGCGTGCAAAACTTTTTCGCAGGGTCTTGCCGTAATACACGTCCTTGACCATTCTAAAAAATCAACTCGCTTTCTTCTGACTCAACGGGTGTTTTCTCACTTTTTCCTTTAAAACACTGGCTCTTTTTCCAATTTCACCGTCATTTTGCCTAATTTCGACGCACATTTTTAGATCTGCACACACGGGAACGTTGTTTATTTTCCAATTTCCCTCTTGCCTTTTTACCCGCTTCATGGTAACTTATGTTCAAGCATGGGGGAGTTTGTTCTCCGCTAAGCAGATTATAAAAGCATTTTATTATACCATGATGGGACATGGTCGTCAAGGCCTGTCTCTCTTTTTTTATCTTTTTTTACTAAAATCGCTTTGTAACCCCCAACTCCCAGAAAAATCCAGTGCCGAAAAGGTTTGACAAGTGGTAACAAATATGTTACAATTCGGTTACAAGTTTTTTAGGAGGAATTCTATGGCTACAGAAAATATTCCTCTTTCCTATAAGGGGCATCCCCTGCGTCGGAAAGACAACTTAATTTATTACGGTACCATGGCCGAAAAATATATCATCATGCTTCAAGTCTTATCTACAAAAAAGGTAAACGGACTCGATATGGCCGATAAAGTCAGTGTCCAACTTCAGCTGACAGACCCTAACTTAAAAAGCCGAGATCGCGTAGTCAAACGCAGCGAAAAGGACAGCTTGTATGCCGCCATGGACATTGCATCTGTATGGCTGGAGCGGGCTTTGAGTACAAAATAAGAACAACCGTTAGACTTTGTTGTGCCATCGTTCTTAGATAGAGATAATTTTAGGGAGGAAACCAGCCATGCATTTTTCTAAGACTCCGTTTATCCGCTTTACCGCAGGTCTTTTGCTCGTCAGCAATCTGATTGCCCCTTCTATGGCACTCACCGGCACTGTTAATTCCGGTGCCAGTCCTCTCAGGCTCCGTTCTGAGGCCAATACCGAGGCTGAGGTTCTGACCAAATTAAATCATGGCACTCAGGTTGAAGTCCTCTCTTCTGCTGAAAATGGATGGTATCAAATCTCTTATCGTGATATTACTGGTTATGTCTCCAGCCAATATTTGGTAGTTGACGCAGCCGATGATGCCGTATCCGCCGCTGCCGCCCCTGCTCCTACCGCTGCTCCAGCACAAGAACCTGTCGTCACTGCTTATGCAGAGCCGAAATATGGTAAAGTAACTGCTTCCTCCCTAAACATCCGTGCCAGTGCTGGGACAGACAGTGACAAAGTAGGCAGCCTGTCTATTGGTAAAGTGGTAGAGATTCTTGGTGAATGTGACGGTTGGTATCAAATTGAAAACGGGTACATCAGTTCTGATTATGTTACTCTAGTCGATGCTGCAGAAGCCGCCAGTTCTGGAAAAGGTCAGGAGATTGCTGATTATGCAATGACTTTTGTCGGCTATCCCTACGTATATGGTGGCAGCAGCCCCAGCGGGTTTGACTGTTCTGGGTTTACTAAGTACATATATAGCCAGTTTGGTTATTCCATTAATCGCACCGCCTCGAACCAGTTGGACAACGGCACTTCCGTTTCTATGAGCGAATTACAGCCTGGTGACCTGGTCTTCTTTAAAAAGTCCGGTTCTGGCAGTAAGCGGGCTTCCCACGTAGGCATTTATATTGGTGATAACCAATTTGTGCATGCCTCCACTTCCACCGTTGGCGTTATTGTAAGTGAATTAAGTGAAGCATATTACACCACTGGTTTTGTTGGTGGACGCCGTCTAGTTTAATGATTTGACTCATAAAAAATTCCCCCCTCCGACACCCGGAGGGGGGAATTTTTTATTCTACCTCTACCACTGTTTTAAATTTTTACCCATTGTGGGCTATCATTTTTCCGCTGTTACAGTTGGATGCTGTCCTTCCTCTGCAATAGCCGTACCGCCCTGCACTTTGGCATAGGCACGCTTACGCACATAGAAAAAGAAACCCAAATGAACAAGACCGGTAATCGTCCAGGTAACTGGATAGGATACATACAAAATTTCTGGTGTAGGATACAGTGGAAATACGGTTGCCACCCAAATCAGGCGCAGCCCACAGGCACCAATTAGTGACACAAACATAGGGCCTACAGAATATCCGATTCCTCGTAATACCCCTACCATAGTATCCATAAATCCACCCAAAAAATAAGGGCAGCAAATAAATCCCATACGAATCACTGCTTGTAAGATCACGTCTGGCTCACCTGGAGCGTAAATGGACGCAAGTTGGTTCCCAAAAAGATATACCAAGTTTCCAAACACCAAACCAGTTCCCATGGAAAATAATTGGCATTGCAACAGCACCTTATCTACACGACTGCATTTTCCTGCACCGTAATTTTGGCCACTGAATGTGAGTGCCGTTTGATAAAATGCATTCATTGCCGCATAGACAAATCCTTCAATATTTGCAGATGCGGCAGAACCCGCAACCAAAACGGGATCATCAAAGGAGTTAAGCGCCGATTGAATCACTACGTTGGACAAAGAAAAAATAATTCCCTGAAAACCAGCTGGCAACCCCACTTGGAGAATGCGTCGAACCACCGGCCATTCTAACCCCAGTTTTTTTAGTTCTACTTTTAGGGGGCCTTCTTCTTTCATTAAACAACGCAACACCAAAACGGCTGAAATGTACTGTGAGATAATGGTAGCAAGTGCTACACCGTCCACATCCATCCCCAATACAATGACAAAAAACAAATTTAGCAACGCATTTACAATTCCAGCCGCTGTCAGGAAGTACAGAGGGCGTTGTGTATCCCCCTGGGCTCGCAAGATAGCAGCGCCAAAATTGTAGAGCATGTTGGCAGGCATTCCCAAAAAGTAAATGCGCAAATAAACAGTGGATAAGTCAATCACATCGGTGGGAGAGGACATCCAAATTAGTAGCTGCCGAACCATAACTACCCCAAAAATGGACATCAACACACCACTAACCAATGCCAACGTAATGGATGTATGTACGCTGCGGCTGACGTTGTCATGCCGTCCAGCGCCAAGGTCTCGCGCTACCACTACATTGGTGCCCACGGATAACCCGATAAAGAGATTGACCAACAAATTAATCAGCGAGGTATTAGACCCCACCGCCGCCAACGCCTCTTTGCCCGCAAAGCGCCCCACAACCACCACGTCTGCCGCATTAAACAGCAATTGAAGCATACTGGAGGCAATTAAAGGGAGAGCAAATAATAAAATCTTATTCCACAGCGTACCGCTGCACATATCAATCTGATATTGTCGCTTCCGCATGGCCATACCGCCTTTGAACCATTATTCCTCTACTTTTTTCAGTGCCTCTCATACTCTTTTATCCAATCCCTTTGTAAAGGAACCCCAGAATAACGACCAGAATTGTCAAAGGCACATATACAAATTTTCCTACTACGCCAAATCCACGACTGAGCGGTTTTGCACGACCAGTTTGCAACTCTGCCCGTAGTTTGGGCCAGCCTAGCACATAATAAATTGACACGGCACCAAGTACTGCACCGATAGGCACCACAACAATAGTAATGAAATCCATCCATGCACCTACCCGTGCCTCTGCTTCCATAAAGATTCCTATCCCCAACGTTAGCGCAGAACAGATCAGCACCGCCACTTTTCGATTCAGTCCAAAGTGCGTCTGCCAACTTTCTGATACTGCCTCAAACATGTTGATAAGAGAAGTAATTCCAGCAAACATTACTGAAATAAAGAAAAACACAGCAAAAACCTGACCCATGGGCATCCGCTGGAATACAGTTGGTAAGGTAATAAACATCAGCGGAGGGCCACTTGCAACATCCAAGCCGTAAGCAAAGACCGCTGGCATCACCACTAGTGCAGATAGAAGTGCTGCCATCGTATCAAAAATCGCTGTCCGGATAGAGGCTTTTGGAATGTCCTCTTGTTTCCCTAGATATGCCCCATAAACAATCATGCCCGAACCAGTAATGGACAGTGAGAAAAATGCCTGCCCCATGGCCATCACCCAGGTATCCAGTTCCAACAGCCGTTGCCAATCAGGAACAAATAAGAAGAGGTATCCCTCTGCCGCCCCCTCCTGCATAGCTACCCAGATCGCCAACAGCAAGAAGAGAACATAGAACAGAGGCATAAGAATTTTGCTCACCTTTTCAATCCCGGATGTAACTCCAAACATCAAAATAAGGCATACCGCAATTACCACCACTGAATGCCACACCGGATTTCCAAAACTCACCGCAGCTTGCTTGAAAAAGGCAGACGGATCTCCCTCCATCAACACTCCAGAAATGGACCCTGCCAAACTATTCAGAACCCAGCCCATAATCACCGCATAGCCAATGGCAATCCCAAGTGACCCCAGGAGTGGAATCCAACTTAGGTAGCCACCCAACTTTTTTTGTCCTCGGCTGGCAAAACAATACTCATATGCTCCCATTGTGCCGGTCCCTGCCAAACGCCCAATTCCAAACTCTGCGGAAAGGCCTACCCATCCAAATAGGAATACAAAAATTAGGTAAGGAATGAGGAATGCCGCTCCACCATATTGCCCCAACCGGTAGGGAAAAAGCCAAATATTTCCTAGGCCCACTGCGGACCCCACACATGCAATCACAAATCCGATAGAGGAACTAAATCCCCCATTTCGGTGAATTTTTTTCTCCGCCATACGTGCTCCTTTTCTCCCTTTTAAATCTTTTGCATTCTACGCGCTGCAGTATTCGACTGCTCTCTCGGTTTCCCTAATCACTTCTTTTATTTTGCCTGGCCCGACACCCATTCTTTCTCACAGGGGCATCATCGTAAAAGGCCATTCGGTTATTATACCATGCTTCATCTGAAAAACAAGTACCAATCATATTTACGCAGCAACTTATCTCTTATGATTGTGATTCTTCTAGCTCCTGTTGCAGGTCTGTGTCCCGTAAATATGCTCTTTCTGGAGTTTCTCTTCTTCGTCTGCGAGGATGTGCGCCATAGAAGCGCCGCTTCTCTTGATACATCAAATAATCCGCTTCGTTGTATTGCGCTTTCACATTACAATTCTCTCCACGCCATGAGACCCCAACCGAACAACTCGCCTGCACCTCCTCCATATCCTTTTGAACCGCATACACCACTTCATGAAAAGACTTTTTATCCAGGCGGTCCTCAATCACCACAAATTCATCCCCACCAGTACGATATACCTTTCCCGGGAACGCTTTCTGCAGCTGATCTGCCACACAACAAATCAAAGTATCCCCTGCACTATGCCCCATTTGGTCATTTTTTTCTTTTAACCCATTCAGGTCAAAACAAGCTACTCCAAGTTGGGTGATCTGACCGTCTAGACTTTTATCAAGCATCTGATTAAACTTATTTCGATTATACAGTCCAGTTAAACTATCCTCAAAACTCATTCGCCGCAGCAGTTCAGTTTGTTTCGCAATCTGCTTCTCTTTCTCGCTTATCTGTTCCCTTAAGTACAGATAAGATTGCTGCGCCATTTTTGTTGGAAATCCTACATCCCCCTCCAACATTTCCTCATATGGGTTGGAGATATGAATATGATTACAGAGAAATTTCTCATTTTTCCAACAGAAAATCATGGTGACCCGCTGATGAACACGTAAACTGATCTGAGTGGATGCATCTGTAGCAATCCACATCCGACCGCTGCACAGATAGACTTCCGGTCCCAATTCCAGCACATAGTATTGCTCATCCCAAATATTGCATTTTGGAATCTTTCCTGCAAACTGCCGGAATACATCGGTGACATCTTTTATGCCTACCGCACACTCATTTTCTCCAGCGCCCAGCCAAATAATCCCCTCATCCAATTGCGCAAGCACAGCTTCTATATCGTTTTCACAGTAGTGTTTGTGCATCATAAAATGAGTTAATTCAATAATTTCCTGTTCACGTCCACATTGATTCTCACAGTCCAACAAAAGATGTCCCCTCTTTCATCCTATCCTAATCCCAAACATCTCGAGTAATAGACTCTGTTTGATTCAATCGCGTGATCCTTCCGCTGGTCTTGTATCATCATCCCCACTCAATGGGTTTTGCCAAAATATTATTCCACTTCTTTTCCGCTCCGAATCAATTTCACTACAGTCTCTACATGTGTTAAGATGAATTCATAGCTGTCAAAAATTAGTCACTTGAACATTATTGTCTTTGAGGGAACATATCCACTGAGGACTTGCATATGTGGGAACATATCTACTACTTTACGATTCTCGACAATATATCGAAACCAAATACTACTCTTCTGGAGGAATTTAGCCTTCTTCATAGTTTGGTTAACTGATGTCAGAAAGCAGGACTTTTTGCAATTATTTAAGTGATCCTGCT
>JBMNQA010000009.1:0-89681 GCA_050943895.1 Lawsonibacter sp. | reverse complement strand
TGGATGGACACGTACACATCCGCGTTGGCCTTGTTCGCCTGGGAGCAGCGGCTCTTTAAGCTGATATCCATCTCCCCGGTCACGTCATCTACCCGCATGGTCTGGCAGTCATAACCGGACAAAAGGGTTTGGAGTTTGTCCGCAATGCCACTGTTTAGCACCCATTCTCTTGTCTCATTTGGGTCAATACTTTTCAGGCACCGTTTTCCAGGAGTGTAAAAGCCGTGCCCAGCATCAATACAGATCAGCATATTGATTACTCCTCTTTTTCGCCGGTAATCTTGTCACCGGCCTGATCAATTGCATCCTTACTCACCTGGAGAAGCTTGGTCAGCCAGCCTGGAACCGGAGCACCCATGGCTACGGCGTTTTCTGTGATACTGCCCAATTCTGTCACCACATACCAAACCAACACAATGGGACACACCAACCCACCAAATTCAAAGGGCAGTTGCACTGCAGGAATATTAGTAATAACCAGCGAGATCAAGAGGTCTGCTCCCGCCGCCACGATGACCACTATGATCATCCCAGCTTTGTGCCAGATTCCCTCGCGGGCCTTTGCGCTGGACCACTCCCCCTGCTTGGCCGCTGCCGCGCTGCCAGTAATGTAGTCGGCCAGCATACACAAAACCCAGCCGATAACTAGCCACCCCATCCAGCCCCACAGACCGGTGAGCGCTCCGATCACTGCCGCAAAAGCCACCTTCCATGCATCAATCGTTTCCATAATTTTTCTCCTTTGTTAATTGAAGATGATATAGTACCGAGGTCTTTTTCCGCCTTCTATCGTCCACCTGAGCCAGTCAAACACTGGGATAAATACCAGACACAGCATCCACCAAACGGCGGAATACTGGGGGCATATCTGCCCCAAGAAATTTCCTGACAAGGCAGAATAGTCCCAGATGTCCAGCCCTAGCCACAGATTGAGAAATAGGCCGGACACCAACTCGACGGCGGTCACCAGGGCAGCGCAGCACAGGGCTTGTAGCCACAATGGGAAGTTCCAGGGCAGTTGTGCCCCGCACCGCTCCACCGGGACGGTGAGGAGGATGGCCACCACCAGCATGGTCCAGCTGATTCTCTCCGGGTGGCCAGTCAGCGTCTTGAATGCTACCTCTAACAGAAAATATATCGTCCCTCCGAAGATCCACAGGAGGACGGAAAGAACTGGCTTACTGTACTGAGTCATAATCTACCTCGATAGCGTCCAATTCCTCCTGAGTGGAAGCGTTGCGCATAGCTACCTCCTGCGTCTGCTGATAGCTAACAAGAGCGGTAACCCGTGCGTCAATAGTAAACGCTAAAGCAGACAGGTCTTTAAGCGTCCACTCCTTGCAAACCTCGCCAGTGCTGTTCCACGTCAGGGTGTACGGAGTGGATGTCTGAGCGGCCAAGGTTGCAGCCATGATCTTGGAAGTAAGCTGCGCCTGTTTTTCTTGTGTGATGCTATACTCTTCACCGTCTCTCCACTCCAGCGGATGGAATGCCAGATATGCGGCAAGGTCAGTTTTCGACTTGGCAATTCGCTGTTCCTTAATTCCTGGAAGGCAGTCGGCCAGAATCTCCTTCTCTGTGCGCAACTCAGGTTTTCCGTTCACTAGCTTGTAACGGGGAGTTCCGCTCTGGGTATATAACCCGCCCTCAAAATAATGGCTCTGGCAAAGGTTATATTTGTCCCCTACCCCTTCGTCGATCTGCACCCAGCCGGTTAAATCGGACGGAGTAGTGTATCCGCCCTCACACTGGATGATGCTGTCCTTTTTGTTTAGTTTTACGTACACTTTACTGGTTTCATAAGTTTGCATCGAAAAACCCTCCACTGGTATCTGAAACAATTGAGTACTCGTGGCCATTCGTAAAGGTTCCAGTAAATCCTAGAACTGCCCCGCCCCTTCTTAGGCCTCTAACTGATATAGCAATTGGAGTGTTAAGCGTACCAGCTGTATTGTCAAACAATAAATTAGTTAAGCTGACCTGATCAGTGTTTAAAACGGGAATCATTCTTTTTTCAACAAAAAATGGGTAGGTGATGGCTAAAAAGTTTCCAGAGGTTGCAACTCCACTTGCCCTACCTCCAGCCAAGGACTCCCCGTACCATCTACACTTTAATAGCTGCATGGCGTAATCACAGTCAGGCTGTGGTAGTAAAGCATAATCCCCATCAGGTTTTTGATAAAACAGGGTTTGATTTGGGCCTTCTTCAAACTTTACGGCAGCAAAGGTCTCGCTACCCCCACCTGTTAACCTAAAAATTTGGCTGCTATTGGTATTGGGCGCAATAAAAATTCTTAATGCATCATTAGTCGTTTCAATCATTTGGTTACTGGCATAAGACTCTGAAAGTGTAACCGTTCCGCTTATAGCCCTTTTAGGGCCAAAAAACGCCGAAAGAGTAACTTTCTTTCCAAGAAACCTACGCATTTTTTCCCATGTTGCACCTTGATAAAACGTAGCGCTAAAAAAAGCACCTTCTTGATTTAGTGTTGTCTGCCCATCACATGCCCAACGGTCAAATGCAGCACCCTTTTCATATAACACTTGACCTCTTTGATTGACTGGAAAAACTCCAGATCCAGTCCCACCACCAAAAAAGTACGGGTTATCTAACTCGTTAGGTCTTACCCCGGCTCCCAGCGCAGCGAGGGCTGCCTGCGACGTTTCCGCTCCTCCCATCGTTAAACCGCTTGCAACTCCGCGGTCAATTTCTTCGCCGCTCCAACGATGTGTGTAGTAGTCAGTTGGTGGAGCAGTAATTGCTGCCACCGACTCCTGTAATTCCGCAATCTGTTTCTGAAGTTCCTCCAATGTCGCCATAACCTTACCTCACTTATACAATGCACCGGCGGCCATATTTATCCAACCGCCATGAACTATTTTTTGTAACAGATGCCAAGAGTTCCTGTTTGGGTTTTGGTCGGCGAAAATATAAGATAATGAGCCCTGCGCCTCCTTCTCCTCCCAAATAACCTAACCCACCGATTCCTGGAGTTTCTGCCGTCGACTTCACATCTGCACCGGAGACGCTAGGCCGTACCACACATACAGCACAGCCACAGGAACTTCCCCCGCCTCCCCCATATCCGCCGGTACCTCCTATAGTTAAGGACGCCACTTTAGGAATTAAAGATGCTGAAGCTCCATCCTTCCCTGGGGAAGCGGTGGCTCGCGCAACTGGGTTATCGACGCTGGCATATACCATTCCGGGTTCTCCGCCATCCAATCCTGCTGTTCCAGCCGCAGCACCACTGCCCAATCCTGCGCCCGATACAGCATATACTCCTGCTCCATCTGCCCTTGAAACTGCTACAATTTGGGGATCGTCTCCCGGTTGGCTTGCCGTTTCCGTTTTTCCTCCCGACCAAACGACACCATCTTCATCTATCACACTTGAAGCGGGCAAAAAGTACCTCGGGTTTTCCCCGGTTTCTTCACACTTGCCTGCACCATCACCTCCAGAGATCCCCTGTTTGCCTTTTATCGCATAGACCTCTCCGGTAACTGGATCTGTATATCCCAATTCGGATTGCATTCCTGCATCAGAACTGATATTGCCAAATATGGTAGGTCCACCTTCTGTTCCGGGTGTATTTGGATCAGAAGATCCCTTTCCTCCCTCACCGCACTGATATGATATTGGGGCTGCGTTGGAAATTACCATCTCTCCATGTAGAATCTTTCCGCCTTCTCCTGGCGTTCCCCCTTGTCCGCCTTTTCCTCCTGGTCCAGGTGTATAACCTGTCTCTTGGGTTCCACTCTCACTTGTGTAATGATAGGTTTCTGCCTCTCCACCTGGCTCACCTGGATAACCGGCAGATCCACCAAAAGCCCCTGAAATGAGCGTATAGCGCAGTAAAGTTACCCCAGGGGGTGGGGTCCATTCTCCACATCCAGTCAACACAACCCGTTCATCAATATACTCTGAACTGTCAGACTGCGGCGGTTCAAAATCTACCAAAGCAGCAGTTTCTGCTTTGAGAACAGCAGACATATTCACATCCATAGAATGGATGCAGGCTTTCACCATAGTTTTTTCAAAAGGATCATAGATGGATACTACCTGCCCTGGTCGTTCTCCTTCCACCATAATGGGTGCTTGGATAGTTTTAAGACACCGATAATATGCCGCCATACGATTAGCGACATCTCTTGAATTAACCAGTGTGACCAAAGTGTTATCTGGCAGAGACTCTGCATTGTCCTGTACATCGCCAGTGATATATGCTGAGACCTGACGGGTAGTGTGGATGTAAGATTTCCCAGTGAGTGTTCCAGTTCCTGCAGAGAGTCTGGCCCAGTTTGCCCCACTCTCCACGATAGAAAAGCCTGTTGCGGACAGACTGTGCATTGGTTCATCGAATATGATGGGATCCTGGGACGTGGCTGTTCCTTCAAAGAGAATCTGTTCCTCCTCTCCTTGGGAGTACTGGTGCTCAGTCACCAAAACCATGGAGACCGGCGTCTCCAGTTCTGTTGTTACGTTGTTGCAGATCCGGTCCTTGACGACTGTCCCTGCCAGCCCGCTCCATAATGGCTCTACCCGTAGACATCCCTCCATATCCACTCCCAAATAGGTGCCTGTTGCCTGGAGAACCAAAGCTATATTGTCACGGGCCGAGGCATCCGGAGGCTTGACATAAGGCAACCAGCCATAGATAGAGATGCTTGCCACGCTTGACTTGACGTATACGGGAAAAGGACCACAGATTTCGCGCACCACCTGCTCCAAACTTTGCCCGGTATAGATCCCGCCCCGGTGCTCCAGCTTGGTCAGTCGTCCCACTGCGGTCACACCGTAGATGGCATAGAGCATAGGGGCCACCTGGCGTACTGACTGGACATAGTAGATTCCCCGCTGCCGCTCCCGATGGTAGTAGATCATTCGAGTGTTAGGATGGTACTTCAGAATAGCCGGATCAGAGCACTTGACGGTGACAGATAGGGTATCCACCCCCAATTCCAGACCAAAAAGGGTCTGCTCCTGATAGGGATTTCCCTGAGAGATCTGGACATCCTCAAAAATCCAAGAGCCGTAAACCAGACGATTTCTCATAGCGGCAACCTCTGCGGCTCGATGTACTCATAGCGGACAGACAGATCCCCCCAGCGGGTAATCCCGCCCATTCGTCCCCGCATGAGATCCCGTCCGCTCTTGATCATGGCTTGAAAGGTAAGTGAGGACTGTCCGTAGGGCAGCACAATCTCGTGGCTGTCCACTGGCTCACTAAGCGCCTCGAAAAGGGCATCATACTCCAAGGGTCTGGTAGGATCCGGTTGGATCTGCATCTCGTAGGAATACCCCGTTCCCTGAAGATCTCGTTCATTTCGCCCGGACAGCATGACCGAGGCGTTTGGTCCCTCCAACAGTTCAAATTCCCGATTGAGTGAGGGGTATACTACCCTCACCCGATATGCTTTGCCGTCCATCACAATGATAGGAAAATTTAAAGCCATGTAGTACACCTCCGGTCACTTGAGTTTAATCCCGGCTCTGGTAAGACCGGGGCGCAGGTAAGGGATGAACACCCGGCTAAATACCGTCCCGTCCATTGTCATCTCCAGGATAAATGGACCCACTGACTGCTGGACCGCACTGGTTCCTCCCCGCATATCCATGGCGTCCAGAACTGCCCCTACAATGGTAGAGCGAGGAGCCGCCACCTCTACCTCTCTTGGGTTATCTCCCAATACACCTAGCATGGGATTATTGGGCTGGAATACACCTCCGGAGGCAAAGTGAGGCAGATCCTGCACAGACATGACAGATGGGGACGCCCCGCTGCGCGGAGTGTTCTTTGGATTGATTCCTGTTCCAGAAACCGATCCTACTACATTGCTGATAGTATCGTTCATCTCATTTCCTTTTCCAATAATGATTGCGATAATAGCAGCTAGAGCGGCCAAAGCAATTACGACACCAGCAATGACCAGTGCCCATTTTGAAAATGCCACAGTGGATATTGTGGAAGCTACTCCGATGGCACTTATAATTCCAGCCAATGGACTAATAATCCCAATGAATGCCATAAAAATTATGATTGCCGTCTGGACTTCGCTAGGAAGCGCTGTAAACCAGTCCAAAAAGGCAGACGCTATTTCGGTCACTCTGGTCAGGATCGGCTGCAGCACCTCCGCCAACTTAGCCATTGAGATCTGCATTTGAAATGTGGCATCCCGACTGGCTACCAGTTGCTCATTATTCTGCCGCCATCCCTCGTAGACATTGGCCAGGCCTGAATTGGCCAATACATCTAAGGCGTAATTCTGCCGATCTACTTCCCCAGAGATCATGGACAACTGAGCATTGAAGTTCTCCGCACCCACTCCCAAACGGTCCAAGAGTTCGGCAAACTGGCCTGTAGCAGAGCCGGAAGCTAGAGTCTCCTGGAAGCTGTCCGCCAGGCTCTCAAAATTCAAAGTCTCCGGAAATTTAATAAATGCTCCTGCCAGATTTTCTACAGCCTTCTGTAGGTTACTCTCCGTCAAACCGGAGTTGAGCAGGTTGTTTGTGGCCTCCAAAGCCCCATCCAAATTCCCGGACACAGCATACATGTTCTGCATAGCTCGTGCAGCTCCGTCCAGGGATATCCCGGCATTTTGAGCGTTAATCTCAATGTTCCCAAGCCCAGCCCGAAGGTTATCTGTAGCTGGAACAGTGGCAAATGCAGCGGCTCCCAACCCTATAATTGTTGCGGTTACCGGCTTCATAACCTCGGATACCTTTCCCGCCCCCGATGCCACCCCAGAGACCTTATTCCGGAAGCTGCTCGTAGAATCTTCCGTGTCTTTCAGCTTTTTTTCCAGATCAGTAAGATCTTGCGTGGTCTGCACAATCTCCCTCTGGAGGCCGTCAAACTGTTTGTCATTAAGCTTGGTGCCTTCAAATTCCTTTTGCAGGGCCTTCTTCTCTTTTGTAAGGCTACGCAGTCGTTCCTCAGTCTCCTCTAGAGTACGCTGAAATGCCTGATACTCCATCTCCGGCAGTTCCCCGGCTTGGAAGGAGGCCTCCACATCTGCCGCCTGGTTCTTTAGTACTTTGAGTTCCTCATTCACCTGATCCAGGGCGGATTTGAGAGGGGCGTATTTTGCTTCGTAGGCGGCACCTCTTTCCAGTGCCTTGTCCGCCCCATCAGCCGCCTGGCGCAGGGTATCCAGCTTGGATCTAGTATCCTCCACCGCCTTGGCTAGCAGCCGCTGCTTCTGCTCCAGCAACTGGGTATTTTTGGGGTCCAGCTTGAGCAGCCGCTCCACATCCTTGAGACTTCGTTGGGTATCAACTAATTCTTTGTTAGTCCCAGCTAAAGCCTTGTCCAGCTTTGTAGTGTCACCACCGATCTCAATGGTGATCCCTTTAATGCGACTGGCCAAAATCTCACCTCCTAAAAACGGTCAAAATCCTCCTGGGTAGCGACACGGTCATAAGGCACCTGATCATTGAGTGCCTCCGTATACATATCCTGGATCATACCAATAGTCAGCAGATCCAGATCGGATATAGAGACGCCCACCTGCGTGGCCCGGAGGAGGAGCAGCGCGGTGGACATCTTACGATCGGTCGCTTCTATTTTTTTGCAGGAACAGACATGGTTTTTACATTCTCATCCCACATCTCGGAGATCACTGGAAACACAGCGTAAATGGAGAAAGTGTCAAAGCCGTCCAGCCATTCTTCCACAGTGCCAGGCACATTTGGATCCGCATGCTTAGCCATAAGATAGGCCACATTCTCAAACATCTCCAGACATTCCATAGGGATGCTAGAGGCCGCCTCTGAAGACCACCCATCTGTTTCATCCCTCTCTCCTGCCTGTTTTAAATCGACCTTTCCGTTCTCCCGCGAGGCCTTTTCTACTGCGTTTCTGATGGTGACCATATCCTGCATAATATCCCGACGGAACTTGATACGGTAGAGTCTTGGAATGGAGGCAGAGGCCCGCAAGGGAACTTCCCGCCCATCAATTATTACTGTCCTGAGCATATTATGGCACCTCCGCCTGGGCAGGAGGTTGCCACACGTTCTGGTACCAATTGTTGTAAACCTCATCCGTGGTAGTGGCGGTTGTCTTGGCTTTCACATTCCCGTTTGCAAGGGGCGCTGCTGTCAGCGTGAGGGAAGATGTGGTCGGCGTCTTGCTGCTGGTAACGGTGCCACCCGCTACATTGGCACGTGCGGCTGTGCAGTTATACAGCACATGCCGAATGGCCTTTTTATCCCCCTTAAATTCAAAGAGCAGGGCAAAAGCCTTGCCTTCTACGCTGGCATTTTCTACCAGCACGTTGTCCTCGGCCACCAGCTGCTCTCCCAGTGCCTCCTGGGAGAAATCATCGGGAACCAGGGCACTTTCGAAGTCCCCTTGGTATCCATCGTTGGTGGATGACACCCAGTAGGCAATATCATCTGCATAAAACTTGGAGGTCTCCCCCTGGGGCGGCAGAGAGAGATTGACCGCGCCGGGCCATGGCTTGGGGGCTGCATAAGTGACCACACGGTCCACTATGCTTTCGATCATGGCGTAGTGGACATTGCAAAGGCCAAATTTGACTTTATTGGTTGCGTCAGTCATTGTTTACACCTCGATTTCAAAAATAGATTCATAGAGCCCTTCACTCTCCAGATACTCAAAATCCACCTCGTAGGTAAGTCCTCCGGCTGTAAGAGCGACCTCCACCTTAGCGTCCAAAGATGGGTCCCGAACGGATGAATAGACCTCCAGGCGGATGGTTTGAATGTTCAGGTAATTCTTATTATCGGCGTACAGAGTGGTATAAGGACCATCCAAATAAACCCCGTAAGGTAGCGCGGGTGGTTTGTCCCAGTGGTGGTAAGCCCACGGAATTCCTACCGGAGACAGTATGGCCAGTAACTTCTCGTAAGTCATGGTTTCAACGCCCCAATCTCCTGCTCCACCAGTTCTGGCAGCATCCGGATGGCCTCTTGTTCTGCAGTCCGGAGATGGGGCCTACCCTCTACCCGTCCCCCTGTCGCCTTCTGGTAGCCATTTTCCAGCAGATGAGCAATACGGTATCGCGTCTTATTGTGTATGACCGCCTTAACCACCCGATCAAAGAAGCCGCCCTTCTCCCGGGTAATGGTCCATCCCTCACGGTAATCTCCGGTCCGCTTGGGGGCCTTTTCCTTCACGATGCGCAAGGTCTCCTTGGCCGTGATCATAATGGCGTCGGTAAGGGCTGAGGCAACGTCGTCGGCGTAGTCGTTGAGAATTTTGTGCACGGCATCGGGCAAATCGTCCGCCGTGATTTTCAATTTTGAGGACACCGGTTCCATCTCCTTTCCCTTTGGTCAATGCTCACCCAGTTCTCCCTTCACGGCTCCATCGTCGTCCTCCAGATCCAGGTCGGTCACCGGCAGCTGGTCCTCGTCGGTAGTCTGGGTAACCTTCCGGATGCGGTAGTAGGTGCCGTCGATGAGGCAGACATCCCGGATGGTGATGTGAATGGAGGTATCCCGCCAGATCCGCACCGATCGGTCGATCCTCTGTCCCACCTTGGCTGCAGCATAGTAGCGTGTGGCCCCTACCACCTTATCCCCGAAGAGGGCCGTCCTCTTAGGACTCTTGGTCCGACGCACCGGAGGGGGTGCGGTGCCCTCGGTGGAGGACACCGCGTAGATCGTCAACACCCCGCTATCCAGGATCATGGGGACACCTCCCGCCCCCGGGCCAGCAGCAGATCTAACCGCAGCCGCCTCAGATAGGCGGGTTCCGCCTCTCCGTTCTTCCGCTTGCGGTAGATCCAGGCGGCGGTACCCACCACGGTCTGGCCGTAGTCCTGAGAGCCGTCATCCTGAATTCCCTGCCGTAAAAGGCTGGATTTGGCTGTCTCGATCAAGGAGGGGAGGTATTCCCCGTCCCCGGGCAGTTCTCCCGTCCGCTCCAGATCTAATTTGAGCAGGCTCAGCAGCGCGGAGTCATCCATAACGGCCTCCTTAGGACTTGGTCACAGTGACTGTGTATACCTTGGAGTTAGTGCCGTTGTCCACAGTGATGGACACCACGTTGGACCCGGCCTCCCACGTCGCCTGGGCGCCGTTCTGCACCTTGCTCTTGCCCACTTTTACCGTCACCGATGCACCCATTGTAGGTACGGCGCTGATGGCGTCCTGGGCATTGGAGGTATCGGCGGTATAGGTGTTAGTATCTGGATCAAAAGCGGGAGATAGTGACAGGCCGCCGATGGTCAGGGACTGTAGGGCTGCCACTGCGGGATTAGCCACATCCTGAGCAAAGGACATAGTCATAACAGGGGCTTTGCCGATTCCGATGGCCACAAAGCCCTCGGGGATGGCGGGCTGGCCGTCATACCGGGCCGTTCCCTTGACCACCGTCTGCTCTTGGATGTACAGGGGCTGGTCGCTGTACCCCACCGTGGTACCGGACCGCTCCGCCAGCAGATAGAGATCCCCATAACCGCCGATGATGGTGTCTGCTGGCATCACATCGTCAGAGAACACCACAATATCGCCCCCCACCACAGGCATGGTGCCGTTGGCCAGCGCTACGATAGCTCCGGTGGCGTCGAAGGTGGCGGCCTCCGCCGTGATCTTTGTATAGGTGGTCTCGTTCATGGCCCAGAACTTCATTCCCCGGGAATACTTGCCCTTGGCCGCGCCGGAGGCAAGGATGATCTTTTGGAAGAGAGTCAAGCCGCTGGTGGAGCCCGAGGGGATGGTGATCACATTGGAAGCGGAGAGATTTACCCAGGGCCGGGCCTTTTCGGGGTAGTTCTCCGGCTCGGCGGTCTGGGCCAGGCGGGTGGCGATGCCCATAGGCATCTTCACGCCGGTGCCGAAGAGGATGGCCTTGTCCAGGGCAATGCCGATGGCGACGCCCAGACCAAGGATGATCTCACTGAGCAGGGCACCATCCGTATCCTCCAATGTGGAGTTGCACAGGACTACATAGCCGCCCACCTTATAGCCGTCAACTTCAGCCTGTCCGATCGAGAACATCAACTCATTGAGAGCTCCGCAAGCCTCCGTCCATACTGCCTCAGGGATCGCGCCCATAATGGGCTGTCGGGCCCGTCCAGCCACAGGGACTAGACGCACCCGGCGGATCAGCTTGGAGTAGTCCTCGATGTTCTGCCGGATCAGTTCCAGGATTACCTCCGGAATCAGCAACTCACCGCCGGTAACGCTACGGGTCTGCCCGGAGGCCTTAAACTTTTCCCGGAACTGCTCCAGGAACTGCCGCACATCGTCCCGCTGCACAAATGCGGCACGCTGTTCCATAGTCATGGCGCCAAAGGCGCGGATTTGTCTCTGGTTCATTCTCATTTCATCCTTTCTCTCCTCCTGGGAGCCGGTTTTCTCAGCCCCTGCCAAGGGCGTAGGTGGATTGGATTCAAGGGAGCGCAGTTCCTCCTGGAGTGCGTTAATCTCCCCCTGAAGAACATCCACCGCCTCCTGATGGCTGCGTTGCTCAGCGGTGAATGCATCCACCAAAGCTTCCACGCTCCGCAGTTCTTCGTCGGTCCTAGCTTCGTCCATGGCTGTCTCCAGTTCTCGTTCCCGATTTTGGAGTTCTTGAGTTTTGGTCTGGAGTTGGGCCATGCGAGTCTGCTTCTCCTCTAGCTGCGCTCTACGCAGCAGTGCTTTTAATGCCATTTGGCTACACTCCTTTCAACTTCTGACGCAGAGCCTCTTTTTTTTCAACTAAGAGCCTCTGTCTTATATGCTCCTCCTGCTTGGTCCGGGCAGAAACCGATGTCTCTTCATAGGCCGGAAAAGTTACCACCGACACCTCAAAGAGCCTGACTTTGAGGATGACGTACCGCACCGAACCGTCGGGCAGCACCTCCCGGCGCTCATCCAGGATGATAAAACCGAAGGAACACTGATCCACATCTCCCCGCTGCACGCGGCGGTAAAGGTTCAGGGCGTCCTGGTCCTCTCGATTGATTCGAATGCTGCCCCAGAGTCCGTGGCTGTCTTCCCGAAGGGTCAGTGTGCCGGCCTTATTGCGGCCTAGGACCAGAGTGGTATCGTGGTTGGTCAGCGCCCGGATGTCTTCACCTAGAGTGTCGGAAAAGGCGCCGGGGGCCACTTCCTCTACCACCCCTGGACAAATATCATATGCGGAGTTAAATACCGAGAAATAACCCTCGATGTAAAGCGCCTCTCCCTCCTCTCTGGCTTGAAATCCGCCCCGGACAGGTACCATAGTGCGCCGTTCAAAGGATTCCATTACTTTTCTCACCTGCCTCCTGTAATAGTTTCTTTTGGTCTCCGATCATCCCAAGAGGGATGTAGTTCTCCAGGATCACTAGTTCATCCAGGCCCTCCTTGGGACCCAGATGCAGCCAGCCTCGGACCTCGTTACCTGTCATCATGCCCCGGACAAAGAGGTTGGCCCCAATCTCCGACAAATCCTTGAGATCATAGGCGTACAGCGCCCAGGGATTCATGCTCACATACCAATCTGGGGAAATCAGTAGCTTCCGGGTCATCTCCTGCTCCAGCTCCCGGACAAGGGGCATGATAGTGGTGGAAATAAAATGATTCCATTCATCCCTGTTGAAGGACCCCAAACCCACCACATAGGGTGGTACGCCTAAAATAGCTGCCACCGCCTGTTTATCTAGCTTGACACTATCTGAGATGGCCAGGTCATTCAAGGACAACGGCTTGACCTGCACCACCTCCATCTGCTCGGCTGGAATCATCCACGGGGCCCCAGCCTGAGTATTTTTCAGGTATTGGTCCGCCAGCCTCTGCCGGCCAGATGGCGTGATTAACTCCTCGCTGTTGCCGTCCACCTTAACAATGACAGACGGCTTCCATTCACTGGACAGAAAAGCGTTTTTTGTTGTGCTGGCCTGTTTGAGATTTTTCACCACATCCTTAAGGCTGGTTCGGAAACCGGTACCAAACCAGGGACGTTGAGTGGATGGGTTGACCACAAAATGAAGCAGACTGTCCGGGTCATAGGGCACTCCGTTGACCAGGATCCGATAGCCGTAACCCTCCGCCTGGAAGCTGACAGAGGACGGTGCCAAAGGTACAAGTTCCTCCAACTTCCCATCTGCAGTACGCGGCCATACCACCGCGTTCCCTCCTCCATCCAAAAGCAGTGTCCAGATAATCGCTGCTATCATGGTCTTCCTGGTCATAAAGCGATTTGGCTCAATGTCCAGGCGGCGGGACAGTCCGTTGTAGAGACGCACGTCCCCAGAATCCGTGTTGGCCATCAGCCGGATAGACATGGTACTGATCAGTTCCGCAATCCGGCCTACCGCCATACGCACTTCCGGATTTTCCGATAACCGGGTGTACCCACTGCAGCACAGGCTGTCCCACCCATTGCCTATCACAAGGCCCACACTGCGCCGTTCCATCGGTTTGTCTCTTGCGGAGTTTCCCTTCTTGTTGCGCTTGCTCATTCCGATTCCTCCCCAAACCAGTTTTTCTCTTTCTGCACCCGCTCCAGGTCCTCCAGATAGGCACAGCAGGCAAAGACTGCCGCGTCAAACACGTCGATGCGTAAGTTCGGCTGTAGTTTATCGTACATGACCATGTCATCCGCCTTCAGTTCTGCCCTCACATTCTGCACACAGTATTCAAAGGGCTCCGCGTGGAGATAGTAGAGTGTCCCTTTCTTGGCACTGTTTTCCAGGTATTTAAAGCCTTCGCTCTTTCTGGTGAACAGCTGAGGCTGGTCCTTCACCCGGAAATGCGCCTTCTTCATCTCCAGGAAATATTCCCGGCAGAACTTTCGGTCATGGCCCACTAGCTGGATCTGAAAGCCGGCGGACCGCAGACCTTTGTACCACCGGACCACCTCAGAGTGATTGGTGACCTTCCCATTGGACATATCCAGCCAGCCATCCTCTTGCCAACCAAACAGGGGGATCTGATCCTCATGTGCTTTGACAGCCGCTGCTGCCAGTGGGAACCAGCAGTGTGGAATGATAATATCCACCCCGTTGTAGTGACCAAACAGGCAGGCGGTTGTTAGGTCATAGAGCTTGGACAGGTCGCTGCCGCCATACCAGCGGATCCTGAGCCGGGAAAGTTCCTCCAGTTTCCAGCTGTATTTGCTGTCGCTGGCCCGAAATTCTTCTACATTGAACCAGGCCTTGAGGGAAGCAATAAACACGTTGAGGGACTTCTGGAAAAATTCCGGTCGAAGCTGAGGATCCTCTTTTGCTTGCATTGCGTCATTGATCATGTCCTGAGGACGAATGCTGTGTCCCCAACCAGGGTTGCAACATTCCATAACTTGTGGATTGGTGTAGTCCACTTCGCCGCTCTCCATCCGCGGCGCCGCCGCAATGAAGGCAAAGATAGCATCCGCCTCCGGTCCCCTTATGGTTCCGTTCAGTATCTTCCGGCAATATTCCACCCGTCTGGCGCAAAAGCCGGTAGCCAGATCACCGCCGGAACTAATTCCGATGATGAGTTTGTTGGTATAAGACTTGGTGGCGTCCTTGAGCACCTGATACTGCTTGGCGCTCTTGTAGGTGTGCATCTCATCTGCAATGACGATATTGCAGTTAAAGCTATCTTGTTTATCCACGCTGGAAGCAAGAGCATTGATGGAAATAAAACCCTCATCCCCTAGATCTCCGCTGATGGAGTGCTCCATGTTGTTATCCACAATCCGCAGTCCGTTGACCGGGTCATCATCCGTGGTCAGTTTCTCCCTCTTGATGTTGTAGCGGAGGAAATCAAATCCCTCCATAGCCTGCTTAAGGGCACCACCCACCTCATAGACCTTGGACCCGCTTCGGCTCTCGTAGAGCGCAAGGGCCCAAGCCAGAGCAGCTGCAAAGGTGGTCTTAATATTTTTCCGGGGAACAAAGTCCAGTGCCTCCTTGAAGCGCCGCTCCTGGGTCCCCTTGAGATAAAATCCCATCACGTTGTAGACGATAAACTTGTGATAGGACAGCAGATAGAAAGGCGTACCTCGCAAGGGTGTGGCGTCCAGAAATTCGCCCTGCTGGTGACAGATAGTAGTCTCGATGATGGCGATGATCTCATTTGCCGGCTCCGGTCGGAAATCCCACCGCCCACTGGCCAGATCATCCAAGTATCGCTGGCAGGCCTGACGAATCTCCTCACAAACGGTGCAGTCTCCGGACAGCACCCCGTCCACATAGTGATCCACCTGGGCCGCATACGCTCCGGCCTGCTCCGCGGCAGTCTCTCTAGCTGCTGCCAGAAGTTCCGAGAGACGGCCCTTGGTGGGCTGGGCATAGTCTTGTTGTTTTCGCTTTGCCCTGGCATAACTGGCTGGCGTCAGTCCCAGCTGGGCGCGCAGGGAGAGCACATCCTTGCGCAGTTGATCTACAATGGCATAATTGGGATCTTTTGCTGTGTATGTCCCCCCGGTCTTATTGACCAGTTCCGCCACCATTTTCCCGCCTGCTGCCTTCCATGTTTTCTCTGCTCGTGACAGTTCCCGCTCAGTCTTTGCCAGCTGACGAATGGTACCGTCAAAGATAGGGCTGTAAATGCCTACAGACTCCATGTCAGCCCGGATCATAGCCTCCCGGCCCAAGTAATTACCTCCCTTGTGCTCAACCTGGACGCCGCAGCCCCGCACACGCGCAGGCGCGTCGTTTGCGCCCGCGTCACCCACACGCATCGCGCGGGCGCGGTAGTTGGTCACGTACCTAGGCGGGTGAACCCCCCACCACGGAATGTCTGCCGTCGGAAAAAGTTCCGCCCCTCGGTCTCCATAGCCCAGTCAGGCCGGGCCTTTTGGAGGGGGGGATACCCTGCGGCGCCAAGAGAGTCCCAGATCTGTCAAGGCTCCCGACTCTCTGTCGTGCATGGCATTATGGCAGCCCCCGCACAGACTAATCAGATTCCACATGCTCCAGGCTAACTCCGGATTATCTTCCACCGGATATGCGTGATGTACCACCGTAGCATTGACTGCCAGACCATACCGAGCACACTCCCGACACTGGTACCGATCTCGTGCCAGCACCGTCTCCCGAATTTTTCGCCAACGCCGGCTCTTGTAATCCACGGGCTATCACCTCCGAACAAAACAAAAAGCCGGCGCCGACGCTCCCCAATCTGACCTGGGAAGTCATCGGCACCGGCTCTCAAAGCACTGGCCCTTGTCAATATCTACCATCGTCTCTCTTCGGCAGTCCCGGCAAAAGACGATAAGATTTTTTGCCGCCGTGTCTGGTCTCACCTGGAGAACTTTCCTTCGACGGCAGGACGGGCACATTAGCCATCCATCCTTTACGATTAGTTTACCATATCGCACATCTGTTTGCAAACATTTTCGCCACCTTTCTATTAAAAATAAAAGAAAATATACTTAATCCCAAGACCGAAAAGAATAGAAAAGCGCTATTCTTTTCTTTGTCTACGCCTTTTTGCTCTGACATGTTTTGCTTTAGAATTTTGCGGGAGCATATACTTCATCCACATGAATTCACCATATCCATTGACTACCGGTCCCTCCCTTGCCAGAATCACTGCTCCGGGTGGTGCGGTCAGCGTCACATAATCTGGAATGGTCTCGGTCTCTGGCTTAGGACGATGAAGGCCTAGACTTGGAGTCCAAGTTCTTTCACCTACTTGTGGATGACCCCATTCTCGAGGTTCTTTGGTTAAATAGCTCGCCAAATCCTCATAGGTGTAGTCCTGGCTAAAAGCAAGCCGTCGAAGTTCTACATTCTCCCCATAAATCCAAAGTCGACGGATCTCTTCCAAATCATCTCCGGTACTATTTAAAACCAAATGATGATGTAAACGCCCACCCGGACAACACCCTTCAGTCGTATAGATGTACATTAGAGGTTGATTTCGTGCTTTTCGTTCCTTTCGTAATTTCGTCAAAAAGAAACGTATTCGCCGTACTGCTGCATCCCGACTGTCCGGCAAATGATTATCATCATACGTCAAAGTAACATAAAGGTCTCCATTATCAAAATTTGCGGCCAAAGTCCGTTCCAATTTTTGAAATGATGTCCGAGCATTAAGGAGTTCCCGTGCAGCACTACTAGCTTTTTGTTTCTGTGCTCGCTGACGTGGAGAATCTCTTGCTGCACATGGTGTATATACCACTGCCGAAACAAGGCGACCCGAAATGACACGTTTTAAAATTTTACTCACAGTTACTCTCCTTTTTCATGAGACGATCCAGTGATTGGCCAATTTTTCTCCAATCACTCAATTCCAGTTTGGCTGCGCCAACCAACAAATCCCGCAACATACTAGCTGTCACATTCCGGCCAGCCCCTTTTGCCACTGCGTCCAAACAGCCAAGGCCATGAACTGTTCGGTATGCTTTTAGACGCGACAAAATTTCCGCCTTTTCTCTCCCCCCTGGCCCAGCTATGGACATGACAGACGATTCTTTCAGTATGTTGTTCTCACTTTCCTCTGAAAAAGAAGAATCCTCCGCTACCATTACACCTGCTAAATTTGGAAATGCTTCCATGCGGTAGGTCATTCCAGCCCCTAAAATCAACACATTGTTTCGCAACGATTCCAGAACATAATCCCGCATCCTTTGCAAATATTCAATGGTTGGCGCTTGCGGAACTTGGACTACCAGAATCTTTCGCATTGTTTCTCCACATACCTCTAAACGTTCCGACATTTTGAATACGCCTTCCTTTCCATTCGGAGTGAGAGCATTTTCTCCCGTGTCAGCTTATCAATAATACGTCCCAAACTGCGCTCTCCCTCCATCTGTGCCAGGCGCTCCAAATTGTACCATGTCTGAGCCGTTACAAGGGTGGAGAGCCGCCGAACATTTTGTTTGGACATTTGTCTCCCCCCTTTAAAAAGGCAATTCCCCTTCTTCTTCTAGTTCTGTATAACTCCCAGATTCCTGAGATGGAAACATCCTTTCATCTGCATTCCCATGGCTGGATGGTGCTGCTGTGGCTAAACGGCTATCGCCGAAATATACATTATCAGCCACAATTTCGACAACCTTACGCTGATTTCCTTCCCGATCAGTATATGTACGATTTTGGAGGCGCCCTTCTACAATTGCCATCCGTCCTTTAGAAAAATGTTTACAAACAAATTCCGCTGTCTGCCTCCAAGCTACTACATCCAACCAATCCGTCACACGCTCTCCGCTCTGCTTGTCCCTGAAGTCCCGCTCCACTGCCAACGTGAAAGAAGCCACTGTCGTATTGGATTGGGTATATCGTTTCTCTGGGTCTTTTCCTAGACGGCCCATAACAATACATCTATTTAACATTTTCCTCCTCCTAAACCTCACAAAACTTGCTCTGTTTTACATATCCACCCATTCTAGGTATTCATAGAAATAAATTCTAATATAAATCTCTTTTTTCTATTGACATTTACACGATATTGTGTTATTATAGTATCAGAAAGGAGGTAGGTCATTTGCGAAAACGAAACCGGGCAACGAAAAAGCCCACCAAACACTCCATCGACTGGCGGCAAACCTTAGTCGGAGCGCTGGTGGACTTGATCGTTGGGACAGTGCTAATCCTGATCGCAAAGTATCTGGAATAACACCCCAGGGGCGGGGAAACCCGCCCCTCCCATACTAACCTATCCACCAAAACGTGTCAAGGAGGTTGCTATGAAAGAAATCTTGACTGGAGTTGGGGTATTACTGATTTGTTTTGGGCTTGCTAAGCTAGTGTTGGCCATTGTTCAGTGGCGAAAGGAAAAGCACCATGGATAAATTGCTTTCTGTATCGGAATGGTGTGCCATTCATGGGAAAGACCCTGGCAATGTACGGAGATTGATTCAGCAAGGTCGTATCCCAGCACAAAAAGTAGGAAATCAGTGGGTAATATCCGCTGAGACTCCACCTCCAGAAGACAAACGTGTCAAATCAGGAAAATACAAAAATTGGCGAAAATCATCTCAAAAGCCGGAGGAGTAATTCCCCGGCTTTTCTTATGTTCAAACAGTGCTTAGCCTACTGAGAGGGAATTCTCAGTTTGCATATCCTTTTAGGAGATCTGCAAGTGTGACCATAGCTTTCTCCATCCCATGGGCAACAGACAAATCTTGGCGAGTACGAGCCTTGAGCAGATAGCCATTCATTTTATTTATCAGTTCTTGGCCCTGTAAAAAAAGGATCTCAAACTGAGCCTTATCTTTGTCCACATCAATTATCGACTTCTTTTCTACCTTGTTCTGCTCTTCCAGTTTCCGTTTGACATCGTCTAAAGCAAATTCAGCCGACTTCCACTTTGCCTCCGCGTTTTTTTCAGCTTCTATTGCCAAATTTAGCTTGTCCTGCATTTCCTCCATAACTTCGGCTCTAATCTTTGCTATTGTCTCCTGATCCGCCGCCTGTCGTTCACTTAGAATAGTCTCCAGTGAAGCGTTTGCCCTCTTCACATCCTCCTCCATCTTAAGTCGGGCCTGTTCCGCTGCAATTGCATCTGCTTTGGCCGCCTCCGCCTCTTTCCGAGCATCGTCCCGCTCTTTAATGGCCTGTTCTAATTGACGGGCACTCATGTCGATTACATTGTGTTCCGCTACAAATGCTTCCCGTTCTTCAGGAGGTAACGCGAGTAGTGCCAACGCTTTTGTGGCACCCAAATCGGCCAGCGCTGGCCGATTTGAGCATTCTCGGTAAAGACGCATAAATCGGCGGGCAGTCCGTTCAGAAAATTCCACCTGTTCATTGAGCCATGGAATCCATTCTCCATGGGGAAGTATATCCTTTGCCTCCACGAGGCACCGACCAATAGTGAGGATTGCCTCTCCTCCTGTACGCTTAGCATCTAAAATCTCATTGGTAATGACCTCAATACTTCGACCATTCATGGGCAGTTCCATAGTTTGAGCAATAAGCTGCCCTAAATCAACCTTGCCCACACCGAATGCCCTCCTTTTCCAACAATTCTGCTACCCAAGTTCGGTAGTCTCGTGCTGCAGAACAAAATGGACTCCACGCCTGCACCGGCATTCTGGCCCAGCTAGATTCCGGCACCTTGTCAGTTCGGCGAATTACAGTATTATATACTGGCACATGCCCCTCCTCCCGGAGATAAGAGACAGAATCTTCTACTACCGGAGCCCGGTGCCATTGATTTACCAAAATTCCAGCTACCCGCAGAGCAGGATATAGAGACCGTAAACTTGCAATCTGGTCTACCAAATCTCCAACACCGGTTGCAGAACAAGCATCCGACAACACTGGGATAATAATGGCATCACTGGATAAAATAGAAGACACACAAGCAGCTGAAAGGTTTGGTGGGCAATCAATCACCATCACATCATAGGCCCCATCTTCCTCCATTGACTCCCGCATATCTCGCACTGCTCGATAACACCGACTTCGATCTCCTCCAGCAACTTCTAAATCCAATGCCCACAGATCTTCTGCCGCAGGCAGCACATCCAGCCCATCTACATCGGTATGCTCCACTAATTCATCATAGCAGGTCGCCCAGCCCCGGAGCAAAGCACCTAATCCGGAATATTCCCCCCTGGGTAGTAACATATTGGTCGTATTACCTTGCCCATCAGCATCAACGAGTAATACCCGCAAGTGACAACTGGTAGCCAGTACATAGGCTAGATTGACAGCAGTAGTGGTCTTTCCTACCCCGCCCTTACGGTTGACGATTGCAAATGTTCTCATGATTCATCCTCCTGTATTGGTTTTAAGTCGCTTAAAATGGCACTTTATAGTCATGGCCCGAGCAATCTCCAGTGCCTGAGCCATTTCCAGGTAATGTGTTTGCAGCGTGGGAGATAGGGTGGCCATTGCTCTGAACCGTTGAGATTCTGCCGCTAATAGAATTAGAATCTTTCTCTTGCTGATTACCATGACCATCCTCCTCCCATGGCATTTTTTCACTTCCTGGCAGTTCATACAAAGCCGCTTGCTTATATTCCGGCTCTCGCCGTTTTACTGGAATCGGCGCATCAACAACGCTTTCCTGGAACCGTTGGTGAGCCCCATCAAAGACCAGGTATGCAATTCCACCTGCTTCACCGTCTTTGTTCTTTGCAATTTTAAGACAGCGACGGCTCCTAGGGTTCTTTGGCTCCTCCTTGTACAGTAACATCACCCCATCTGCGTCCTGCTCAATTTGACCAGACTGCCGTAGAGAGTGTAAGCCAGGGGCTTTCTCCTGTTCTCCCCCCTTTTGAGGGCGAGAAAGTTGAGATAAAGCGCATACTGTAATACCAGTAGTCTGAGCCATGGTGTGCAGATCTTTTGAAATCTGTGTCACCTGCTCAAAATCACTGCGTCGCCTATCCTCTGCTGCTACAAGCTGTAGGTAGTCGATGTAAATAATATCGTACCGTCCAGCTAGGGACAGGGCCTGAATATCCACTACAGACAGCCCTCCGGCTTGGATAATCTCTAATTTACGCCCCACCATAGCAGTGCTGCGGTATTCAATCTCCCGCCAATCAACATCATTCAATTTATGGGCTTTGATCCTATCAAAGTCTACCCCACACACGGCAGTGACTGTGCGGTCAATAATCTTTTCCGGCTTGGTCTCTAGAGAAAAATAGCCCACCCGCTTATCCTTGGCCTGAGCCCAGGCTAGTTGAAGAGACAAAGCAGTCTTTCCAGCACTAGGGTAACCTCCCAGTACCACAAAGTCACCGTACTCGCACCGTAGGGTGCCATCCACCCGCTCCAGTCCCCAGGGAACCAAATTCGCTGACATTCGCTGGCGCTCGTAAAAATCCAGCAATCCCTGCTCCACGTTTACAATTTTTACTCCAGGTCGATCTCCGACAATACGATTTGCCTGAGCCACCAATTTCTGTGCATTCTCCAACGTAACACAGCCAGCCATAGCCAGTGCTAACCCTTGAAGTTTTGCCAGCTTTGCCTGCTCAAGTGCTAGATCTATGTAGGTTTCTACATTGGCGGCCGTTGGCGTCTCCTCCATTAACTGCACAAGAAGAGACGTATACTCCTTGCCAACTCTTGCCCGGACGGTGGTTGCGTCAATGGGCTTGCCCGCCTGAAACAGTTCCCGGCAAGCCTCGAAAATGGTGCGGCACTCTCCGGTGTAGTCCTCCGGGCGGGTGCGGTGCATCACGATCCCAGCCACATGTGGGGCATCCAGGATCAGGGATCCGATAACAGAGCGCTGAGCCATATAATACTGGTTGTCTGTCTGACTCATAGCAGGTAGGTTCCCTCCTCCTCCCGAACTCGAGCACTCTTTCCATCTTCAATTGGAAAACATTCTTTCCTGTCCGATCCTTTAAGTGGGAATACGCCTTTCCAGCTATTCGTTACCGATTGGCGGACAATTTGTAGCTTTTCTTCTCTCTGACCGTGAGATAGCTTGTCCAATTCACAAAGTAGCATGGCAATAGCCCGACCAGAGTTTATTGCTTTTTTTGCCACACGCACTTCGATTAACGCTCCCAACGATGCAGCAAGTTCCCGATCTTCTCCCACATACGCCCGGAGAATAGGCTTGGCCTCTTCTGCCAGGTCATACTTGCTTATCCGTTTTCCCCCTTTGGGGGCTTTAGGGGGTATGTTATTCTCTTCTTCTGTTAAGTCTTTATTCTGTTGTGGTCGAATATCCGTCAACGGTTTTTCCCGTTGACGGTTTTCACCGTTGACGGTATTTCTGGGCAACGGTTCTTTTTTTGCAATACCGTTGGACGGGTTTTCGGGCAACGGTGGCGCTTCGTCCTGGAGCACATAGACGTTTCCTCCGAACTTTCCACCTTCCCGATGAGACTGTTCCCGGATTAAGTACCCAACCCTTTGAAGTTCCTTGAGTAGACGGCGCACTTTCTCTCGTCCACACCCCGCTTTTACTGCTAGTCCAGAAACTGTATATTCCCAATCATCTGGTAAGGACACCATAAGGGCAAATAGGCCACGAGCTTCAAGAGAAAGCCGACTGTCTTGAGCCACCTCCCGGAAAAGAACAACAAACCCTTTCTTTCGCCCGGAGCGAACGCTGCTCTCAGCCATAACTGCACCCCCTTGTCATTGGTACTGTCCTGTGGTATAATGTAATTGTTCTCATGATCAGCCTTTCAGCTGATCTCCCCGCGGTCTCTCCAGGGCCGCGGGGATTTTTTTGCCCTAGTACTATGTCTGTTTTCATAGCACCATCGCCATATAGAAGCCCAGTGCCATCATGAAGGTAAACACCGAAAAGGCTAACACTCCCCAATTAAACACCTCAAAAGCAATAGGGTGTTCTTCAAGCAATTTTTTCCACATAGTTTTCTCTCCTCATATGTAATCACACTTTACCAGATGCCTGCCCGGATGAGGTTTTGAATGGCAACCTCCTTCACCCGCTTGCGTCCCTCCTCCTTCTCTTCCTCGGTAAAGGGAATGTCCCGGTGGAGTTCATAGCCCAGGGATGTCCCCAGCTTGGGGCCAAGGTCCATGGTCATGGAGCGATCCACGTCCAGTTCCCGATCTCCCAGGAACAGCCGGTGACGCCCCCGCCAGTCGGTTATGGTCTTGGTGATCTCCTTTCCCTTGTAAGTCATCGGTTTAACCTTCACAACGATCTCCACCGGCTGACCAGGCAGTTCTACCCGGTGGCAGGTCATATTTTGATTTTGGAACACGTCTGTCCGCTCCATGCTTCCACCCCCTCTCTACCCTATGGGGAACAGCCTGTCCACTATGCGGTCATTCCCGATCCGCGCAGTAAACCTCTAGTTCCAGTCCAGACCTGATGATCTCCCGTAAATCTTCCAGGATGGCCTCAAACTCTATCCGCTCAGTCCCATCAATCTCTCCGTCCTCCGCAATGGCCATTAGGCGCTCTACGCCATGGATGCTCTCAAAACGGTGCATCCGATTGTAGATCCGCACAACCGCCTCGAGAACTGAGCGTTGCTCCAACTGCGGCACCACTCGGGACATGAGGGTATTAGTCTCGTGAAGATGCTGATAGGCCAGGTGCTGGGTGTCGTAGCAAACAACCATGTCCTCCACCACATCGTTGGGCGGGATGCGCTGGCCTGTCTCATATGCCCGCACACTCTCCACACTAATCCCCAGCCGCTCTGCAGCTGCTTCCTGGGTCAAACCTGCTACCCGCCGGGCTTTTTTGTAAATATTCCGGCATTCCTCCGGCATGGTAAATCCCTCCTTATCAGACTAAAATTTAATTAAGCGGAGGTCTGACCCGCGACATCCCAACCAAGCAGGGCATCTGTGGAGCAGTTTAGCAGCGACGCCATGGCCAGGATATTTTCCATGGTAGGATTCGTGTAGCCTAGTTCCCACTTAGCCACTGCTCCGGGTGTCACGTTAATGCTCCTAGCTACTGCTCGCTGCGAGAGCCCCTTAGCCTCCCGAAGTTCCCGAAGCCTCAGTCTGATTTCCATGTGCCTGCCTCCTTTCCCTTGCTTATTTGTGGTAAGCATGATAAAATCAAAATTACTAACGACCCGGCCGGAAAGTTTTTTCGCTATCCGCCAACCGGCTTACCGTAAGTAAATGATAAATCCGTAATTACGGAATGTCAACATAATTTTTGCGTAATTACTAATTTTATCCGTAATCACGAATTTATTATTTAATAGGAGTGCTGCCTTTTGGATGCTTTAATTTTTGTTGAAAAAGTCAAATACTATTGCAAAAAAAAGGGTGAAGCACCCACTGTTGCGTGTAAAAATGCAGGTGTTGGGACAAGTTTTATTTCTGATATAAACCGAGGACAAACACCCTCTGTTGCTAAAGTCCAGCTTCTAGCTGAGTACTTGGGGGTAACCACCAGCGAACTTCTGGGCGAAATAAAAGAGCCCACCGTTCGAAACGATGGGCTCACTGATGGGGAACAGGCGATTCTTGATCTTTTCCGACAACTGACGCCGGAGCAGCAGGACATGGTGATTCGGATGGTTCAGGCGGCTGCAGACAAGATGTAATCGCTTCTACAGCCATCAGCATAAGCGCGGCAGGGTCACGACTTCCCCGAATAATCGTTAATAATTCCATCTCTCGTTCTGTCATATTCCCCGCCCCTTCCAGAGAAAGACTATTGCAATTATAGAACATAAGTTCTATAATTGCAATACATAGAAGGAAAAAATTGTGTCTAATTTGGGCACACAGAAAAGGACGTGGCATTATGGGATTTCGTTTTCGAAAAAGCGCAAATTTCGGTCCGTTGCGTGTCAATCTGAGCAAATCCGGTGTAGGCTATAGTGTTGGTGGAAAAGGTTTTCGTGTCACCAAAAAGGCAAACGGCGGGACTCGTACCACTGCTTCCATTCCAGGAACAGGGATAAGCTACGTAAAAGAAACCTCTGGTCGTTCCTGTACCGATACAAGTCAACATACCAGTCAGCTGAATCAGAAAAGTAAATGGCCCTATGCTTTGCTTGCCGTGGCCGGTGGTTTGTGGGTAATTTTCTTTATCCTTTTCTTTATTACTTCCTGCGACTCTCCAGAAAAATCTTCTTCTCAAGCAAGTTCACATCCATCAGCCTCCAGCGCTGCTGTCAGCCAGCAAGAGGCCGATCCAACAGAGGCAGTCAAAGCAGATGCTCTTGATATAGTGGATGGAATTTTCTCTTCGGAATCTATTTCTTCCGTCCGAGTATCTGATGTTAAAATCGAACTCTATGTTCAGAACTCCGTCGACTCCATGGATTGGGACTCCACTGAGCAAGCCGCTCAGGAAGCTAGTACCGCCTTGATGAATGAAGTGGGACTACAATATGCGATTGTCTATGTCCAGGATGAATCCGGGAATAACCTGTTGACTACTCTGAATGGTGAGACTACATACAACATTAATACAGTCGAAACCGTTTCCGGCCCCAACCCTTCCACCATCTCCCTAGCGGAATTTGAGGCAATTCAAACCGGAATGGAATACCAGGAGGTATTTGACATTATTGGTGGACGAGGGACTATGCTCTCTGAGGTTGATATGGGCCTCGGAGACGAGTATTATACCGTGATCTACCAGTGGGAGGGTGAAGGCTTTGTGGGTGCAAACGCTAATGTCACCTTCCAGGGCGGGGTAGTCATCTCAAAAGCGCAGTTTGGTCTGGAATAAATGTTACTTCAGTCAAAAAAACAAAGGGACTACATTACTGTTAAACAATAATGGAAAAGGGGAAATTACACGTGAAAAAGAAGCTACTATCATTCGTCACCTGTGCCTGTTTGTCCCTGGTGATGACAGTCAGTGCCGGCGCCCTCAATCTTTATTTTGATGGGACTCCCCTTGTGACTGATGTGCCTGCACAGATTATCAATAACCGTACAATGGTCCCTATCGGACACATTTTCAATGCACTGGGCGCCACTGTTACTTGGGATGGATCAACCAGAACTGCAACTGGCGAAAAAGACGGCACCAAGGTAGTCATTCAGATTGACAATACTACGGCCTATGTAAATGATACCGCAGTTATTCTCGATACCCCTGCAATGATCGTCAATGACAGGACGATGGTTCCTGCTTGGTTCGTTTCAGAAGCATTCGGGGCAAAGGTCTATTGGGATGGAACTACCAGTACCGTCAGAATTGCCACACAGGTCTATGATGTCGTTCGTGTTGTCGATGGAGACACTATTGTAGTCAATTACAATGGCGTAGAAGAAAAGGTACGTCTTATTGGCGTGGATACCCCGGAAAGCGTCCACCCAGATAGTGATAAAAACACAGAAGCGGGTATCCTTGCCTCCGATTATACTAAACAGCATCTTGAGGGAAAACAGGTAGAGTTGGAATTTGATGTGCAGCAACGGGATCAATATGGCCGTTTGTTAGCCTATGTCTGGGTAGATGGGGTCATGTACAATAAAACGTTACTGCAAGATGGGGTGGCAAACCTTGCTACCTATCCCCCCAACGTGAAATATGTTGATGAGTTTACCGCAATCGTCCAGTCACGGGAGCCAGAAGTCCCCACCGATACTGGAGATCAGGATATCCAGGATCCAACTCAGCAGTCCCATACCGTATACATTACCCCAACCGGCAGCCGCTACCACTATGATAGCAACTGCAATGGTGGAACTTACATTGAATCTACTCTGGAAGAGGCTCTCTCACTGGATCTGACTCCATGTAAAAAATGCGTAGGCGAGTAAACAATATTTAAAAGTTTCCCAAACAAGTACATAATATGCCTGAAGGAAGAAGCCGCCCTCACAAGCGGCTTCTAAAAAAGCCTAATATCGAACATTTGTTTTTTATTTCGACATAGGAGGCCCTATGGATCATAATGGTAATTTAACCCTTAACGGTCTGGACGCCGCTGCTTATCTCCGCAAGTCCCGAATGGAAGAAGGTCTGGCCACAGATGAGGTGCTGGCCAAACACAAGAAGACACTCTATGACTATGCTGCCACTCATGGTATCCACGTCCTGGAGGAGTATCCGGAGGTGGTCAGCGGGGAATCCCTCTATGCAAGACCCCAGATGCTGCGACTGCTGCAGGACGTGGAGGACGGTAAGTATGATGCCGTACTATGCATGGATCTGGATCGCCTCTCCCGTGGACGGATGAAAGATCAAGGAATTATCCTGGACGCCTTCCGGGAATCGGGTACCTTGATCATCACGCCGGAGAAGGTATACAACCTGTCCGATGAGATCGACGAGGAGTATGCCGAACTGAAAACCTTCATCTCTCGCCGTGAGTATAAGATCATCAATAAGCGGCTGCGCAGAGGGCTGAAGCAGACTATCCAGGCAGGTTGCTATGTGGCCAATGCTCCCTACGGTTATCGCAAAACAATGGTAGACCGCAAGCCAACCTTGGAGATCTATGAACCCGAGGCTAAGTATGTTCGGATGATTTACAATTTGTATCTGCAAGGCTATGGCATGGCCACCATTGCAAATCATATCAATGCTTTGGGCGCAAAGCCTCACCGATCAGAACAATTTTCCAGAAATAGCGTGCGCCATATTCTCCACAACCCTACCTTTGCAGGTAAGGTGGTATGGGACCAGAAAAGTCACATTCGTAAAGGCACCAGAGGAAATGTCAAACATATTACCATCTACAACCCCAGGGAAAAATGGACTATCGTGGACGGTCTCCACCCTGCTATTATCGATCAGGAAACCTACGACAAGGTACAGACCAGGCTCCAGTCCCGATACACTCTACCCAAGCATGATGGCTCTGTGAAGAGCCCACTGGTAGGACTTGTGAAGTGCATTAACTGTGGGCAAAATATGCAACGTATGGTAATGAAGGGGACGGCCTATCTTCTCTGTACACGGGCCGGTTGCTGTGCCGGTACCCAAATCCACTTGGTAGAGGATCAGATTCTGGAGTACCTTGCTGACACACTAGCCCGGCTGAGCGTGAAGCAACCTGACCATATTCCCGGACAGGATACCGGCGTGTTGGAAACTGCACTGGAGACCGTGCGAGGTGAGATCGCCGGGACGGAACGACAGAAATCCAGACTCTATGAGTTGCTGGAACTGGGCGAATATGATCTCCCTCTTTTCCGGGAACGCATGGCAGCTGTGAAAGAGAAACGTGCGGTGCTGGATAAAAAAGCGGCGGAATTGCAGCGCAGCATCCACGAGGCCCAATGTTCCAATCCAATTGTCCTCGCTGAACGGATCCGCGCCGTACTGGACGCCTACGGCACCTGTGACGCCGCCGGAAAAAATGAGCTACTTAAGAGCGTGCTGGACACCGTCTGGTATCAAAAGAATAAAAAGACCCACTCTGGCGACTTCCAACTCACCTACCGCCTCCGGGCCTTTTAATGCCTTGTTGCCTTTTACTTTCCAGTATTAAAGACGCTATATCTTCCTCCCGACATGAATCAAAAATTTTCCTCGTGTGTATGCACACGGCCTCCCGGATTCTGCGCTCCTCGGCAACGGGGCCGGGCACGACCATTTCTGGCATATGGTTCCCTCCTAAATATTTGGGTGATTTTGGACGGGGTTTCCGCCCGTTTTGGTTCTGCTTACACTCCATCTTATGAACTGGCTAAATTTTTGTTCCAAATCCACAGACCATTCAATCCTTTTTTGTTTTACTCTTGCGGCTTTTTCATCTGCGCATTATAATAGGAGGAGCAAAATCTTCCCCATGGGAAAGGAGCGATTCAATGTCCTCTATGGGATTCATTCAAAACGAATTAGATCTAAAGCTTTTAGTCCTCTACATCATGGCCCATACTGCCGGTCCAATTACTTTTTTACAGCTACTAGACCTGGCCTTATGCGATGCTGGAGTAGATTACTTTTCTTTAACACAGGCAGTGGATCATATGGTGGAAACCGGCCAGCTTTCCAAAGAAGGTGACTATTTTTCCATTACAGAAAAAGGGCGGCGCAACAGCGAAATTTGTGAAAACAGTCTGCCATATTCCGTTCGGATGCACTGCGATGAGAATTTAGTCAAACTGAATGAAACACTTCGCCGCCAGGCTCAGGTACAGAGTTCTATCCAAGACAATTCCGACGGCACTTGCACCCTGCACCTACACGTTCAAGACATGACAAGCCCACTTTTGGATCTGTCTCTTCTTGTTCCCAGTCGGCCTCAGGCGATCGAAATGTCTCGCTGCTTTCAGGCTGACCCAGCCACTTTTTACCACGCTGTCATAAAATTACTCACCCCATCTGATTCTGAAATATAGGAGGAATTCATATGAGGCGCAAGGATCGTCAACAGAGCCGTGAATTTGCATTGGAACTCATTGATCGTTGTTCCCACGGCGTGATGGCCATCTCTACGTGTGAAGACACCCCTTATTGCCTTCCCTTATCTCTTGTTCGGATAGAGGATCGGCTCTATTTTCACTGTGCCCGAGAGGGGCGAAAAGTAGATTTACTCCGAACTAACCCAAGGGTCTGCATTACCTTTGTCGGAGAAGATCTTCCAGCTTTTGTAGAACCGGCAATGTATACAACCTACTTTCAATCTGCTATTGTCACAGGGACTGCCCAGGAGGTCTCTGATCCTGAAGAAAAAATTGCTGCTTTGCGCGCCCTGTGCCAGAAGTTGATGCCCAAAGACATGGCTGGTTTCGATCGCGCCATTGAAGCCAGTCTACCGGCCACCGCAGTCTGGCGGATTGATATCGACTCTATCTCAGGGAAAGCTAAGTTAAAACACTGATTTTTAAGACAATATCCTGTAAGAGGGGACTCTGTAGCACAAAATGCACAGAGTCCCCTCCTGACTTTTTTAATGCACTTAATATGCCTTTTCCTATTCCTTTACAAAAGGATGGCCAATTCTTCCAAAGCCTGCTCCCATTGAGGCAAGTCAATACCAGGGTAGTTTACGACCAACACATGGGCAGATGCAGCACCTGGTTGAATCTGGTATTGGGAAAGAAAGGCAAGCCGGATTCCACGCCGCTTCGCCAGTTCCACCAATTCATCGTCTGATTTCCCTGTATCCAGTACGACTAAAAAATGTAGCCCGGCATTTTCTCCCACGACCCGATATTTACCTGCTAAGGAACTATTTCGGAGCGCTGTCAGTACTGTATCCCGCCGACTTCGATAAGATCCCCGCATCCGATTGATATGGGCTTCAAAACGTCCCTCCTCTAAAAATCGGGCCAGTGTATACTGTTCTATCGCAGGAACCGTACAGGAATAAAATCCTAGCCGACTTTGGTAAAGTGTCAGCAAACCTTCCGGCAAAATCATATAACTGATTCGAAGAGAAGGCGCCAAAGAGCGAGAAAAGGTATTGATATAAATAACTCTTCCGCCAGTATCAATACTTTGCATTGTCGGAATGGGAAGTCCTGTAAAGCGAAATTCACTGTCATAATCATCCTCAATGATATAACGCCTCGGCTCGTCTTTTGCCCAATTCAACAGCCGCTGCCGCCGCGCAATAGGCATCACAGTTCCGGTTGGAAACTGGTGATTGGGTGAAATATGCAACACCTGTACATCACTCTGCTCCACTGCATCTGGTTGCGCCCCTTTCTCATCCACCGGAATGCTTACACAAGAAGCACCATTTAATTGATATATTTTCACAGCTTTCGAATATCCTGGGTCTTCAATTCCATAGATTTGATCTCGACCTAAAAGCTGCACCAATAAGTTATAGAGATATTCAGTCCCTGCCCCAACTACAATTTGTTCCGGCTGGGCGGCAATACCACGAAATTGATAGACATGGCGGGCAATTGCCCTTCTCAATTCCATCACACCACTGTGTGGCAGTGCCTGAAGTAACCGCTCCCCTTCCTCTGTCAACACTTGGCGCATCAGTTTCGCCCATACGGAAAACGGAAATCCCTCTGCCCCACTTCCTTCTCCTTTTAAATCAAATTGCCATTTGACCTGTTCTGATACAATAGTTTGTTTTTTTCCTACCTCATGATCAGGCTCCTTCCTTTTTTCCATTTGATTCACATAGTAGCCTCGTTTCTCTTTTGCAGATACATATCCCTCTGCGATTAGTTGTCCATAGGCATTTTCAACTGTGACTACCGCGGTCTCCAAGTGTTGTGCCAAAATTCGTTTGGACGGCAAGCGTTCCCCTGCCTTTATTCTTCCGGTTAGAATGTCATCTTTAATGCAGCGATACAAATAGTCATACCGCGACAGCCTACCTCGTCGGCTTAGATCATATGTTAACATAATATCACCTATCTGGTCCTATAAAAAAGTTTTAAACTGGCTCTTTCTTTCATATCAGTTTTGATTAAAATACAAATCAAGTCAAGTTGCAACCCCTAATTTTTTCTACCATGTTAAAACCTTTTTTGGAAAGAAGGAATCCTCTCCATGAATATTCAAAACCTCCGCAAGTTGGTATTGGCCTCCTGTTTTGCCAGCCTTTGTACTGTCCTGACCATGGTGATTCAAATCCCATCCCCGATGCAAGGTTATGTCAATCTAGGGGACTGTGCAGTTCTCCTCTCTGCCTGGATATTGGGTCCGATCTATGGCGGAGCGGCAGCAGGGATTGGCTCTATGCTGGCAGATTTGCTCTCCGGGTATGCCCACTATGCTCCGGCTACACTTGGAATAAAATTTTTAATGGGATTTTGTGCTGCAGTACTGTTTCAATTATTACGTAATCATAACCTTTTCTTTGGGCAATTGGTAAGTGGTGCAGCTAGCGGCGTAATCTTGGTATTTGGATATTTCGCTTTTGCATGCTTGTGGTTGGGTAAAGGGTTAGCGGCAGCAGCTTCTATCCCGGGAAATATTGTGCAGGCTCTTTTTGGTTTGGTGGCCGCTACTCTGGTCTATTCCGCCCTATCCCGCAGTCATGCTTTATCCCGCATACAGCAATAAAAACATACTGGATTGAAAAAACGGGACTTCCCATTTTCTGGGAGGTCCCGTCTTCTCTCTATTTCACCACCACATTTTCCTCTCCTAGTCGCTCTCTCAGATCGTGCAGCAATGCAGGGTGAAGTTGACAGCGGGTTCCTACCCGCTTTTTACAATCTACAAAATACAATACAGCAGGGTTTTCTCCAGGGAAAAAAGACAGTGCCAGACGCACCTTCCGCAGCCGAGGATCCTCTCGGCTTGGAAACCGGAGGTAGAGTGTCTCCTGCTGGGTAGTCGCCACCTCTAGATCTCCTAATGGGCGAATCGAATCTACCATCAGCTGCGGTTCCTTTTCGTCTCGAACTGAAATTTTCCCCTCTACTAAAATTGCGCTGTTCTCCCGAATATATACTCCACTTTCGTCCAGTACCCTGGAAAAGCACAGCAATTCCATGGTTCCGGTGTCGTCCTCAAGATTTACATAAGCCATCAACGTGTGGTTCCGAGTGGTACGGGTTCGATAAGAGGCAATCACACCCGCTACCAAAACTCTCTGGTTATCTCGGTACTCTTGAGGCCCTTCTTCCCGATCAAAGTCTGCTAAAATAGATCCAATGGTCACGGCACCCTTTTGGTGGGCAACCTGTCGGTACTGATCCATAGGATGGCCGGATAGATAAAGCCCTGTGGTTTCCTTTTCCATACTCATTCGCTCTTGGAGACTGTACTCCGGCAAGTCTGGCAGATGTAATGTCATAGGAGGTGAAGCGGTGTTCTCTCCTCCTCCACCCAAGCCAAACAGATCCAGCTGCCCCTCCACATTCCGTTTTCGGCTAGCTGCAATTCCGTCGAGTACCTGGCCATAGACTTGCATCAATTGGGACCTACGGCAGCCTAAACGGTCAAAGGCGCCGGATTTGATAAGACTTTCTATGACACGCCGGTTCAGGTCCTGGTCAAACATCCGCTGACAAAAGTCCATAAAATCAAGAAAAGGTCCACCTGCATTTCGCTCAGCCAGCAAGCCACTGATAAAAGCGCGGCCTACCCCCTTTAGTGCCACCAAACCAAATCGGATTCCGTCCCCTACTACTGTAAAATCTGCCCCTGATTCGTTTACATCTGGGGGTAAGAGTTGGATTCCCATACTACGGCATTCCGCAATATATTCCGCTACCTTCTCTGTGGAATCGAGAACCGAGGTGAGCAAAGCCGCCATATATTCCTTTGGATGATGACACTTAAACCACGCCGTTTGATAGGCTACAATGGCATAACACACTGCATGGGCTTTGTTGAACGCATAGTTGGCAAAGTCATAAATCTCGTCATAAATACTTTGGGCCACCGACTCTGGAATTCCATTTGCGGCACAGCCTGCAATATTGCGCGCCGGATCCCCGTGTAGAAAGGCACCTCGCTCTCGTTCAATGTCCTTTACCTTTTTCTTTGACATCGCTCGACGCACCATATCCGCCTGCCCCAGAGAATAACCGCCCAACTGTTGAAAGATCTGAATCACTTGCTCCTGATAGACAATGCAGCCGTAGGTGTTGGACAGGATAGGGATCAAGGCGGGATGCTTATAGGTAATTCGCTCGGGGTTTTGCTTACAAGCAATAAAACGCGGAATCGACTCCATGGGACCGGGTCGGTACAAAGCGATGATAGCGGTGATATCCTCAATATTCTGCGGCTTTAAACTAAGGCAAACCCCAGTCATGCCGGTGGATTCCATCTGAAACACTCCAGCTGTACGACCATCTGAGATCATATTCATCGTTTCCGGATCATTCTCTGGAATGTTGTGGAGACAAAAGTCCGGCTGCTTTTGGCGGACCATCATTTCTGCATCGTTTAACACAGTTAGGTTGCGCAGACCCAGAAAATCCATTTTCAATAGGCCCAATTCCTCTAGGGTGGTCATAATATACTGGGTCACTGGAAGCCCATCGTTGGTGGCCAGCGGTACGTAGTCGCACACAGGACGACTGGTGATTACCACTCCAGCTGCATGAGTGGAAGTGTTGCGAGGCATCCCCTCAATGGCCATGGCAGTATCAATGAGTTTGCGAATCCGTTCATCTCCGTCGTAGGCATCCTTCAACGGTTTTGATAATTTCAGAGACTCCTCCAATGTGATATGCAGCGCCCCTGGACCGCTGGGGATCTGCTTGGCCAGGGCATCCACCTCTGCATAAGGGAAATTCAGCACTCTGCCCACATCTCGCACTGCACCTCGGGCAGCCATGGTACCAAAGGTTACAATCTGTGCAACGTGGTCTGCTCCATATTTTTGATTGACATAATCAATAACTTCCTGTCGTCTCCGAATGCAGAAATCAATATCAATATCCGGCATAGACACTCGCTCAGGATTCAAGAAACGTTCGAAGTACAAATGATATTTCATTGGCTCCACATCAGTGATATTTAAGCAGTATGAAACCATGGAGCCAGCGGCCGACCCTCTCCCAGGTCCTACTGGAATGCCGTTTCCTTTTGCAAAGGCAATAAAGTCGGACACAATAAGAAAATAGTCTACAAACCCCATTTTTCGGATCATATCCATCTCATATTGCAATTGTTTTTGATACGGTTCAGGCTTATCCGGATACCGTCGAGCAAACCCCTCCAAGCACAGCTTCTCAAAATAAGAATCCCCGTCGGAATATCCTTTTGGGAGTTTAAAATGGGGCAGGTGGTAATTACCGAATTGGAAATCCACATTGCACAGCTGGGCAATTTTTTCCGTATTCGCCAACGCTTCCGGGCAGTCTGGAAAGAGTGCCGCCATCTCCTCCTCAGACTTTACATAAAATTGATCTGTCTCAAACTTCATCCGCCCTGGATCCTCCAGGAGTTTTCCGGTCTGAATACACATTAAAATGTCCTGAGTCTCCGCGTCTTCCCGGCGCAAATAGTGGGCATCGTTGGTGGCAACCAAAGGGATACCCGTTTCTTCGTGAAGGCGGAACAAACCTGCATTCACCTGCTTTTGTTCTGCAATTCCATGATCTTGCAGTTCCAGATAATACCCATCTTTACCAAACAATTCCTGCATTTCCAGTGCAGCTGCCTTTGCCTGGTCGTATGCACCGGCCAACAATAGTTTGGGGATCTCACCACCCAAGCAGGCAGAACAGGCAATCAAGCCTCCGCAATGTGCCCGAAGCAAATCCAAGTCAATGCGGGGTTTGATATAAAATCCCTCTAAAAAGGCTTGAGACACTAAGTAGGAGAGGTTTCGATACCCTTCCTCGTTGCGGCATAATAACACCAAATGCCGAAATTCTGCATCGAACTCATGGGATTTTTGAAAGCGGGTACGTCCTCGGGGAGCCACATACACCTCGCAGCCTATAATCGGTTTAATCCCCGCCGCTTTACACGCTCGATAGAAATCGACCACTCCATACATCACACCATGGTCCGTAATCGCTACCGCATCTTGCCCCAGTTCTCTGACTCGCTCTACCAGTTTTTGAATACGGCATGCGCCATCCAACAGGGAGAACTCTGTATGAAGATGTAAATGGACAAAAGACATTGGCGATTCCTCCCTTCTGCCTGGACTCACTTCTAAAACTTAGCCAAATCGACCATTTTTCTCTTTTTATCGGGCGCGTCGCCAACCCAAATCGTTTTCTAGTAGTTGGAGCAACTTGGGAGTCTCCCGACTGGTCATCCAGGTCAGTAATACCACCACAACGCAAAGCACCACGTACGGCCAGTCCCGTAGAGCCACCGCACTTCCATACTCCACCCAGTCGTGGGCTACCATAAAAACACTAATAACACAGACAATCCAAGTCAGAATTTTTAAACCTACTGTGGAAGCAGTTCGCACAATCATAGCGGTCCCCGCATTACCTCGAATCTGTGCCATTCGCAATTCCGCCCAGCAAAATCCCAACGTTTCACTGGTACGAAACAGGCGGATCACGCCGTCTCGTCTCACTTTATAGTAACAAGTTCCTCTTCCCCTCCACAGGGCTGACAATTTCCAGGGCTGAAGACGGTCGCGGATGTCCGTCATGGCCTCCATCATGTTTTTACTGTTGTGATATTCAATCCCGCCCCTTGCCATGACTTTCTCCCCCTTATCTTCCTTCTGAAAAGTTTTGTGTGGTTTCCTCAGCTGCCGCTTGATTCAGCGTATCCCCTGTCAAGCGGTATGTAGTCCATTCTCCCATTGGCTGCGCATGCATGCGCCGGGTATAAAAATCGATGGACGGGGTATTCCAATCCAAACAGGCCCATTCCAACCGCCCGCAGCCTCTCTGGAGCGCAATACGCGCCAGTTCTTTCAACAGACCCTTTCCATATCCCCGGCCTCGAGCCTGTGGTAGCACAAAAAGATCCTCCAAATAAAGCCCAGCTCGTCCCAAAAAAGTAGAAAAATTATGGAAAAAAAGGGCAAACCCCACCTCTTTCCCATCTTCTAAGGCAAAAATGACCTCTGCTTTCTTCTTTTCAAACACCCACTCTCGAAGCAACTCAGGGGTCGCCACCACCTGATCTGCCATATGTTCGTAGTCTGCCAGTGCCTGGATAAAAGACAAAATTACTTCTTCATCACCTGGCTTGGCCCAACGAAATGCCATATTCTGCATGCTCTTTAAAGTCCTTTCCGTACTTCCAATTATTTATTTTCAGTTTCTTTTTGTCCCAGTTCCACCAGTTTTCTCAACCGGTGATTGAGCGCCGATTTTGTGATAGGCGGATCGCACCGCTGAGCCAGCTGTGCTAGTGTGTCCTCTGGATGCGCCAGACGGAGCATCGCTGTCTGCTGCAGCTTATCCGGAAGCAATGCCAGCACTCCCTGCTCCTGCAACATACGGATAGCCTCTACCTGAGTCATTGCCGCCTCCACTGCCTTGTCCAAATTGGCTGCATCACAGTTTACCCGCCGGTTCACACTTCCTCGCAGGTCTTTCTCCAGCTTGGCGTTCATAACCTCCATGGCAGATACTGGTGCACCAATCGTGGTAAGAAAATCCTCAATACGGTCACTCTGCTTAAAATAGAGAACCGCATTCCCTTTCCGCTGGGCCACTTTTGGCTCCAGATCCATCTCCCGCATCAGTACCTGCATTTCCCGACTAACACTTAAATGGGTAGTACCCAATTCCAGGTGATAGCCCTTTCGCGGATCAGTTACAGAACCACCTGCTAAAAATGCTCCTCTCAAAAATGAGGCACGGCAACATGCCTCCTCTAAAATTCCGAAATTGATGTGTAATGCAGGACTCTTTGGTCCCCCGCCAAACAGCTGTTGAATTGTTTCCAATTTTGCTGGATTGGTGATGGAAAAAATATGCTTTCCATCTCCCTCCGGTAAGCGGTCGAAACTAATCTTAAAAGCTTTTTTTAACAGTTGTGGCAGTCGCTGGGCCAACGCATTGCTCTCTGTAATAATTCGGATCTCCCCGGATGAAAAGGTATTGCAGTAAAGTAAAATACCATAACATTCTGCTTGAATACAACATTTCCGATGATATGGGACTCGACATAACTCCTCTTTCACTTCCCCACCAAAGGACATGGTCTACTCCTCCAATATATACCGTTGTGTACCGTGGAAAATGCGCATAGCTCGCTGCCGATAAATTTCCAGTATCGTTTCTGCCAATTTATCCGGATCATGGCGCGCATAATTTCCAGTTTGTGAGGAAACTGGCCGCTCCACCAATTCTAAGCCCATCCCTTCTATCCGCTCTCGGTCTACTACGAGAGGTACCGCATCTTCTTCTCGGTATTTTTCTAACAGGCCTGGATGTACCGGTGCTGAATTTGCCAGGCACAGGTCTACCATACCAGGTACCCCGTGGGCAAACAGCGCCTCCACATGGTCTGCTGCTGTATAGCCTTCCGACTCTCCTTCTTGGGTCATAATATTACAGATGTAAATCTTTGGCGCTTTCGCTCCAGCAATCGCCTGGGCCACCCCATCCACCAGCAAATTGGGAATCACACTGGTATAGAGGCTCCCCGGTCCCAGCAGAATCAAATCTGCCTCGCCAATTGCTTCCAGTGCCGCTGGAAGAGGCTCCGGGTGTTGTGGAATCAAGCTTACTCGGGTAATCCGGCAATCCTGTTCCTTTTTAAAATTAAAGATTTTGGACTCTCCTACCACACGAGATCCATTTTCAAACTCCGCTTCCAGTTGTACATCCGCACTGGTTACCGGAATCACGCGTCCGGTGATAGCCAGCACTTGACTCATCTGGCTCACTGCCTCTTCAAAGGATCCAGTCACTCCGTTTAGGGCTGCCAAAATGAGGTTGCCAAAAGACTGTCCTGCCAAACTCCCCTCTGTAAAGCGGTAAGTAAGCAGCTGCTGCATGATGGGTTCCGTATTTGCTAGTGCTTCCATACAGTGGCGAATGTCGCCGGGAGGTAGCATCCCCATATCTCGACGTAACATCCCGGAGCCACCTCCGTCGTCCGCTACCGTCACAATCGCCGTCAAATTTTTCGTGTACTTTTTCAGGCCGCGCAGCATGGTAGACAGTCCTGTCCCACCCCCAATCGCCACAATCTTTGGTCCACGCTCCCACTGTTGGGAATTTGGCAGGGTATTGCTCATAGACAAGTTCCTCTCTGTTCGGAAATATTACACGCTCAGGTACGTCCCAGATCGCGATGACTCTCTGCCACCGGCCAGCCAGCACTTCGAATCTGATCCACTAATGCATGGGCAATAGCCACCGATCGATGGTGTCCCCCCGTACATCCCACTGCAATGACCAGCGATGTTTTTCCCTCCTCCTGGTACCGTGGCAACAACCAGCAGACGAAATCCACCAATCGGCCCAAAAATTCCGTTGTCTGGGAACTGGAAAACACATAGTCCCGCACATCGGTATCCAGACCTGTCATGGGGCGCAACTCTGCTACATAGTACGGGTTTGGTAGAAAACGTACATCAAAAACCAAATCTGCTTCCATTGGGACGCCATGTTTAAAGCCAAAGGAGGTCACACGTGTTTCCATCTGCCCCTCACTGGTACCCCCCCGGGCAAATAGTCTACGCAGTTCCCCTTTCAATTTGGCGGTAGACAAGTTACTGGTGTCGATAATATACTCCGCACGCTCCCGCAACGGAGCAAGTGTCGCCCGCTCCAATTCAATGGCCTGCTCTAAACTGTCACATTCCTCTGCCAATGGATGGCTGCGTCGGCTCTCCTTGTACCGCTTAATAATAACAGCGTCAGATGCCTCCATAAATAAGATGCGGTAGGCACACTTCATCGCTTTTAAATCTTCCAGTGCCTGAAATAAACTATCAAACTTCGTCCCGCTGCGGATGTCGCTAACCAGGACTACCCGGTCATATTCTCCCGCTCCAGCCATGCCAAGTTCGGCAAACTTCGGAATCAAGGGTGCAGGAAGATTATCCACACAGAAGAAGTCCATGTCCTCCATAATCGATGCCGCTTTACTCTTCCCCGCCCCGGAAAGCCCGGAGATAATGACAAATTCCATGTTTTGCTCCCTCTCTCTGTATCTGGCTTTACTTAAATCAGATTCCCTAATCACCTAGCTTAGAACCCGCACTTCCATCTCCAACACAACTCCGGTCTGCGCTTCAACCCGTTGCTGTACCTGATGCACCAACTCCAAAATATCCCTGCAGGTAGCTCCCCCACGGTTAATGACAAACCCTGCATGTTTTTCCGAGACTTGGGCACCACCCACAGAAAACCCCTTTAGCCCGCATTGCTCAATCAGCGCTCCAGCATAGTGGCCCACAGGACGTTTAAACATGGAGCCTGCACTGGGGTATTCCAGTGGCTGCTTTCTTTGCCGCTGCTGAGCGAGAGATGCCATCTGTGTCGCAATCGCCTCCTGATCCCCCGGTGCCAATTCCATCCGCACCTGTAAGATCATCCGTTGGCCATCAGAAAAAGTGCTTGTGCGGTAACCAAAGGAAAATTGCGTCACCCACTCTCGCGCCCCTGTCGGAGTCAGGCAGAGAACCTCCTGAACCACCTGGGCCATCTCTCCGCCGTAAGCCCCTGCATTCATGGTCACTGCGCCCCCCAGAGAACCCGGGATCCCGTGGGCAAACTCCAGGCCGGTAAGTCCTTGTTCGCAGGCAAAGCTGGCCAGCCGCGCCAGTGGAATTCCACTGCCAGCGACGATTGAGGTCCTTTCCGCCCGACAGCTTCCTAGACCGGGTACTGTTTTGATAAGGAAACGCCGGACTCCTTCGTCCGATACCAACAAGTTGGAGCCGTTTCCGATAAAAAACGGAGTAACGCCCATCTCAGATGCAGTTTCTACCGCCAAAGTTGCCTCTTCCTCTGATTTTGGGAAAGCCATCAATGCCGCCGGACCCCCAACTCGAAACGACGTGTGACGAGACATGGGTTCCTCCGCCCGTAATTCTAAGGCAGGGCAACGTATCCGCAATTCTTTCTCCAGACTTTCAAAGTCAACCATAAAACGCCTCCGGTTTTCCTGTTCAACACGGCATCATATAAACACCTTATTTTATAGATTATAGCAAATCAAACCAAAGATTAGAATAGGTTTCCCAAAAAAACTCCCCTGTGCCGTCGGCACAGGGGAGTGCACTGTCTGCCAGTGATTACAGCGATCGGCATAGAAGAGCCGCGCCCACCACACCTGCATCATTGCCTAAAGCCGCTTTTACCAGACGGGTGGGCATAGATTTGTCATAAGATCCTTTGGCCACCAGAGCCCGCAGCGGCTCCAAAAGAAGAGCATCATCTGCATTACTGATACCACCACCCAAGCAGATCACTTCCGGCTGTAGAATGTTCACCAAATTGATTAAGCCCACAGACAGTCCCTCCAAATAGCGCTTCAACACCCGCCGGGCTGCCTCATCCTCTTGAGATGCCGCCTGGAACGCAGTACGGCCTTGTACTTTATCCAGGTCTCCCTGGCAGATCTGCCATAGGATGCTGTCCGGGCAACGAGCCATCTCTTCCCGGGTAATTCGGATCAATGCAGTAGCAGAACCATATCGCTCCCAACATCCTTGGTTCCCACAGCCACATGGCTCCCCTCCAGGGTAAACAATCATATGGCCAACTTCCATTCCAGAGTTGGCAAAACCGGTGAATAGTTTTCCATCTACCACCATGCCTCCACCAATCCCAGTTCCCAGAGTAATAACCACTGCTGGGCTACATCCCTTGGCCGCTCCTGCCCAATATTCTCCAATGGCAGCGCAGTTGGCATCATTTCCTAAATACACTGGAATGTTCCAAATCTCCTGAAACAACGCCTGGAACGGTGTGTTGGAAAAGGGCATGTTTGCCGTTTTAACAACCACGCCACCAGCGTGGTCCACAAGTCCTGGAATTCCCACACCAACCGCTGTGATATTTTCCTGTTTTATCCCGCCTTGCTGACAGACTTGCCTAGCCAGCTGCGCAATCTCTCGACATAATTCCTCAGCCGATTGACTTCGGTCTACCGGGTACCCAACTTTATAAAGGAGCGTGCCCTGTTCGTCCACCAGTCCTGCCACTAAATTGGTTCCGCCCACATCAACGCCGATATAGTGCATGGTTAGGTCTCCTCCTGCTCTTTCATTCGCTCAAAGTGCTGGTCCATTCGCCGTGTCAACTCTAGAGCAGCATTGTGTCCCATCTTTCGATTACGGTTATTCATAGCCGCCACCTCTACAATGCTGGCTAAATTACGACCAGGCTTGACCGGAATGGTGATGGCCGGCACTTTTACTCCCAGGATTTCCGTTTGTACCGATTCTAAACCCAAACGGTCATATACTGCGTTATCATCCCACGGTTCCAGGTTGATAACTAAGTCAATCTGCTGTTTGAGTTTAATAGCACCCATACCAAACAGTCTGCGCACATCGATAACACCGATGCCACGTAGTTCCATATAGTGGCGAATAAGTTCCGGAGCTGTAGCTTCCAGGGTTCCGTGGTTAGTCTCTCGAATCTCCACAGCATCATCGGCAATAATTCGGTGCCCGCGTTTAATCAATTCAATGGCCACTTCGCTCTTGCCAACACCGGATTCTCCTTGAAACAGTACTCCCTCACCATATACTTCCATCATGACCCCAGAGCGGGTAATCTGAGGGGCTAGATGGTTATAGAGGCTACCGATCAAAGTACTCATAAAAGCAGAAGTCTGTGCCTGAGTCCGCAAAATGGTCCGTCCGTGCTTTTGAGCCATCTCAATGCACTCATCAAAAGCTTCTAGTCCCCGAGTAATAATAAGGGCTGGCACAGGATAAGCCAGCAACCGATCAAAGCGTTCCTGGCGTTTTTGCGGGGACAATCCCTCTAAATATGTGGTTTCCGTGAGACCAATCAACAAAAGCCGCTTTGTATCGAAATGCTCAAAAAAACCGGATAGGGGCAAGCCTGGGCGGTTAACGTCTACGGTTCGCAGCGGTACATTCTCATAATCGGGTGCCGCACACAATACTTCCAGTTCAAATTCTCGAATGATTTCCCCCAGTTTCACACTGTTCAGGCTCTCTGCCATGTTGACTCCTTCCTTCCTCCACCGGCCCACTGACCAAACATTTTTCTTTGTTTCTTCTGATAATTTTAGTATAGACGAATTTTTCCCGTTTCGCAAGGCAAAGCCACAAACCCTGCTGCATTTTCTCTCCTCAGTTTTTTAAAAAAGTTCTTGCATTCCGTCTAAATATCTGCTATTATATCATTCGAAGCTTTTTTGAAAGCGATTCTCATAGCGAGGAGGTAAGCAACATGGCCAAATGCGAATTCTGCGACAAGGGCGTTACGTTCGGCATCCAGGTTTCCCACTCCCACCGCCGCTCCAACCGCACCTGGAAACCCAACGTGAAGCGCGTGAAGGCGATCGTGAACGGGGCTCCCACTCACGTGTACGTCTGCACCAGATGCCTCCGTTCCGGTAAGGTCACCCGCGCTGTGTAATGGAATATGGCGAATAAAAATCCCCTGTGTTGAATAACACAGGGGATTTTTCTTTCTTGCCAGTGGATTCGCTCACGCTTAATCTAACGGGTAAGTGCCAGTTCATTTTCTGGATGGAATGATCTTAGACCAACTTTCGGGCTGGTCTCCAAGGGACATCTTGAAAAACTTCCCCATCCACCAAAGCCTCTACCGTACCAGCAGATTTCTCTAATAGTTGGGCTGCAAAGGGTTTGGCCTGTTCCTCGGGCAATAAAACCGAGAGTACTACGTCGCTTCCATAGTCGACCTGTTTCACCACGCCTCCAAAAAGTTCCACTTCCCGCCGCATCCCCTCAAATTGGGAATAGGTACAAGGAACTTCCATAGCCACCCAGCGACGTACCACAGAAATTCCTGCAGCATCCAACGCATCCTTGGCGCTCTGGCTATAGGCACGCACAAGGCCTCCAGCCCCAAGCAGGATACCGCCAAAATACCGTGTCACCACACAGCACACATTGACGATTCCCTCTTTTTGAAACACGCCCAACATGGGCTGACCTGCCGTGCCCTGGGGTTCCCCATCATCGGAATAACGCTCTACCCCACCTTTGAGGCGGTAACACCAGCAATTGTGCCGGGCATCATAATATTCCTTTTTCATTTCTTCAATCCGAGCACGGGCTTCTTCTTCGCTCTCCACCCGCCACACATGGCCCAGAAAACGAGACCGCTTTTCCACCCGCTCCGTTTTGCTGTTTCCGGTGGGGATATAGTACTCTGTCACTCCCCATTGCCCCTTTCTCCACAGACCCGCTTCTCCCACTGCTGCCGGGTCATGCAATAAAACTGGGCCAACTTGCGCTGTCCAGTAGGTTCATCCACAATGGAGTCGGTAAAACAGTAGGAAAAACCACATCGCCGGATAACCCCTTTTGATCGCTGGTTTTCCTCATAGTGGCTGCACCAGATTGCCGCCAGTCTTCGCCAGACAAACCCATATTGTAGTAACTCCTGAACTGCCTCTGGCATCAACCCACGCCCCCAATAATCTGGATGGAGGGCATACCCAATTTCCCCGCTGCCTTTGGGGAACTCCTCCCGCACTCGCCCGGTATAGCCTGCCGAGCCAATGACTTTCCTACTTTCCCGGTCTACCACTGCAAATACATGAGGAGAAGCAAAGACCGTACGAATTACAGCCTCGCTCTCTACCACACTCTCATGAGGCGACCACCCCGCTGGAGGTCCAACTCTAGGATCGCGAGCATAAGCAAATAAGTCCCATCGGTCCTGAAGGGTAAACGGGCGTAGAAGCAAACGAGGGGTTAATAATTCCATCTCTTCCAATCACCCTTCCCAAGGTTCCCGTGGGGGTGTCCATCCTTCAACCAGAGGGCCCAGCTGTCCGATGACTTTCGGCGTACAAACCGCCACTACATCAATGGTCTGGCTGTAATCCACCTGTTCCACCTTTGCATCTTGGTACAGCTTGTCCAACAGCCCTCCCTTGTCATAAGGCAAGTGAATGGTCACCCGCTTCGCACCAGTGTCCAAAATCCCGCCGATGGCCCGCAGAAGTTCCGGTATCCCCTCTCCAGTTTTGGCGGATATGGCTACTCGGTTTTCCCCTTGTGGGCGCAATTCTCCCTGCCAGCAGTCGCATTTATTGAAAACTTCCAGGCGAGGTGTACGATCTGCTCCCAACTCGTGGATTAGCTGCTCCACCACTGCCGCCTGCTCCTGCCATTCTTCATTGGAAGCATCCACCACATGTAAGAGTAGGTCAGCAAAGGACAGTTCCTCCAGCGTAGCCTTAAATGCCTCTACCAGATGGTGGGGTAACTTACGAATAAATCCAACCGTGTCGGAGAGCAATACGGTACAAGTATCAGATACCTCTAACGTCCGGGTTGTGGTATCCAGGGTGTCAAAAAGTCGGTTGTTTGCGGGGATATCTGCCCCAGTCAATTTGTTGAGCAGTGTGGATTTTCCCGCGTTGGTGTAGCCTACAATAGCAACCACAGGGATTTCATTCTTGATCCGACGCTCCCGCTGTGTGGCCCGTACCCTGCGTACTTCCTTAAGTTCTCCTTCCAGCTTGGCGATTTTCCTACGAATGTGGCGGCGGTCCGTCTCCAGTTGAGTTTCGCCGGGGCCACGGGTTCCAATTGGGCTTTTACCCCCTGAGGCAGTCTGACGCACCAAATGCCCCCACATTCCGGTCAACCGAGGCAGAAGATACTTGTATTGGGCCAACTCTACCTGTAACCGTCCCTCCCGAGTCCGCGCCCGCTGTGCAAAAATATCTAAAATCAGCGCCGACCGATCTAGAACTGCCACACCCAAATCCTCGTTCAAAGCTCGCTGCTGGGAAGGAGATAGAGCGTTATCAAAAATGACCATATCTGCATCCATGGCCTGCACCAGCGCTTTCACTTCCGCAACCTTCCCTTCCCCAATAAAAGTACGAGGGTCGGGGCTATCTTTCGTCTGCAGCACCACTCCTACACTCTCGCCCCCTGCCGTCTCCAGCAGCGCAGCAAGTTCCTCCATAGTAGCTTCTGTGGCATTCTCCTCCTTGGGTAAACTAAAGGCGTTCAGCCCCACCAGCACGCCACGATTTCGAATTTCTTTTGTCTCTTGTTCCCTCATATATTTCTCCTATCGCAGGGAGACTTACTTTACTAGAACCTCCACAATCTCCCCGATATACATGATGTGGTAATCTTCCTGAGGATACCATTTCTCCTTGATCTCCTGGGGAATTTGCTTGGGATCCATGGGCTGGACAAACCGTTTACGGCATACCAACACCAACTCTGCCTGTTCAAAATAAGGCGCTCCGCATGAAGCAGTTTGAACCGTAAAGCCGCATGCTTCTACCTTATCCACCTCTCGACCGCTTTTCGAGCCGCACAAAGCCAGTGCTTTGCGCCATTCCTCCCCATAAAATGACAGAGTAAAATATTCCTCCTGGTCTAAAAACTCCTTCGTGTACCGCTGCGGACGGACATAGCAGGTAGCCGCTGATCCACCCCAGAGTATCCCTAAACCACCCCAGGACGCCGTCATCGTATTACAATGCCCTGCCGTTCCTGCGGTGATTAGCATCCACTTGTCCCCAATGAGCGAAAATACATTTTCCTTCAATTGCTTGGGATCCATCACTTGAAACATATTATTTCCTCCTTTTTCTGCCCAGAGAACTGCTCTTTGATACACCATATGCCACGCCGATTCTGACTATGAATATGCAAAAAGCCGCACCGATTACTCGGCACGGCTTTTGAAGGCAAGATCTTACTTGTCCAGGCCAAACTTCTTGTTGAAGCGGCTGACACGGCCACCCGTATCCACCATCTTCTGCTTGCCCGTATAAAAGGGGTGACACTTGGAGCACACCTCAACACGGATGTCCTTCTTGGTGGAACCGGTCTCGATCACATTGCCGCAGGCGCACCGGATCGTGGTCTGCTGATAATTGGGGTGGAGGCCTTCCTTCATTGTATATTCACCTCTTTCTCTTTGGAGGATCGTTTCATAAACGCATCAGATATGATATCATAGTTTTTCTGGAAAAGCAACACCTTTTTTGAAAAACTTCTTCCTTTCTTCTCCAACTTTTCTTCCCAATCTTTTGTTTAAAAAAGGAAAAAAACCTTGCATTACTGGGCAACCTATGATAAAATACCAAAGCATTATGCGTGGGAGTGCGGATTTTTCGCCCGGTGCTGGGCCGAAGGTTCAGTTGGCGGAAAATATGATGCCCCCAGAAAGATGAACTGAAAAATAGGAGGAAACAATTCATGGCAGTCGTATCTATGAAGCAACTGCTGGAGGCCGGCGTACACTTCGGCCACCAGACCCGTCGGTGGAACCCCAAAATGGCCACCTACATTTACACTGAGCGCAACGGCATCTATATTATCGACCTGCAGAAGACTGTAAAGAAGCTGGAAGAAGCCTATAGCTTTGTGCGCGAACTGGGTGAGAAGGGCGAGACCATTCTCTTTGTCGGCACTAAAAAGCAGGCTCAGGAAGCCATTAAAGAAGAAGCTGGCCGTGTAGGAATGTATTGGGTCAATGCCCGTTGGCTGGGCGGCATGCTCACTAACTTCAAGACCATGCGTGGTCGTGTAGAGCGTTTAAATCAACTCAAGAAGATGCAGGAAGATGGCACCTTCGATATGCTGCCCAAGAAGGAAGTCATGAAGCATCTGGGTGAAATCGCCAAACTGGAGAAGTACCTGGGCGGCGTTACCGAGATGAAGAAACTGCCTGGAGCTTTGTTCGTGGTGGATCCCCGCAAGGAGCGCAACGCTATCAACGAGGCTCGCAAGTTGAATATCCCCATTGTCGCTATCGTAGACACCAACTGTGATCCTGACGAAATTGACTATGTAATCCCCGGCAATGACGACGCCATCCGCGCCATCAAACTCATCTCTTCTGTCATGGCCAACGCCATCCAGGAGGGCAAGCAGGGCCAGGATGAGGCTCCTGTTGTGGCAGAAGCAGAAGAGGCTCCCGCTGCAGAATAATTTTCTCTCACTTTTTTTGGATCAGCGCCCGTCCCGCGCGGGCGGACGCTGTCCTTTTTTCATTCTGAATCGCCGACGAAAGATCGGCTGATATAACATGGAGGTATTGTTATGGCTATTACCGCAAAAGACGTACAGAAGTTGCGCGAGATGACCGGTGTTGGCATGATGGACTGCAAAAAGGCTCTGACCGAGGCAGAGGGAGACATTGACAAGGCCATTGAGTGGTTGCGTGAGAAGGGCCTGGCTGCTCAAACCAAGAAAGCTGGTAAGGTAGCCGCCGAAGGTGTTTCCTACGCTATCGTAGCGGAAAACGGTGTAGGCGTCATCATTGAAGTCAATTCCCAGACCGACTTTGTAGCAAAAAATGAAGTATTCCAGGATTTTGTCAAGGCCTTGGCTGCTGTGGTTGCTGAAAAAGATCCTGCTGATGTAGAGGCTCTGAAAGCCTGCACCTACCCTGGCACCGATCGCACTGTTGCTGATGTTACCGCTGACAAGGTACTGGCTATTGGCGAAAACATCCAGATCCGCCGCTTTGTCCGCTATGCTCAGGGCGTAAATGTTCCCTATATCCACATGGGCGGCAAGATTGGTGTATTGGTCAATCTGGAAGTTGAGGGTATTGAGGCCGCTAAAGTGGTGGAACTGGGTAAGGATGTAGCCATGCAGATTGCCGCCATGAATCCCTCCTTCCTCGACAAGTCCGACGTGGACCAATCCACTCTGGACAAAGAGAAAGAGATCCTGTTGGCTCAGGCCAAGGAGGATCCCAAGAACGCCAATAAGCCGGAGAATATCATCGAGAAGATGGTAATGGGCCGCATTGGAAAGTACTACGAGGAGAACTGCTTGCTCCAGCAAGCTTTTGTTAAGGAAAACAAAATCTCCGTGGAGAAACACATCGCCGAGGTTGCCAAGCAGCTGGGTGGTAAGATCTCGGTCAAGGCATACACCCGCTTTGAGACCGGCGAAGGTATTGAAAAGAAGGAAGACGATTTTGCTGCAGAAGTCGCTTCTATGATCAAGTAAGTTCTTTGTGAGCTTGTCCCCCGCAAAAATGCTCATTGTCCCTGAAAAATGACTCAGAAAGAGTCCGAGGAAATTCGTTTTCCCCGGACTCTTTTTTATTTGATTTTATGATGAGGACCCGGTTTAGAGATAGGTTTGGAGCCTGTTTCGCCGGGTTTTTGTTCGTTTTTAGAGAAGTTTTGGAGGCCCGGTTTGGAGGAAAAGTCCTGGACAAAATGGACGGACAAACGGTTCATTTTGGATGGGACGATCACATCTTTTGTACTTGTCCCCCCGCAAACAAGCACATTGTCCCAAATTATGACTCCTATAAGCGTCCGAGGAAGCAGTTTCCTTGGACGCTCTTTCTACTCCCTCGCTAGATAAAGTCTTGTCTTTTGATCATTGCTCTATTTCACATAGAATATTGGGGAACGATATTCCAGCAGAGTGAATCTTCTTTTTCTAACACAGAAAAAGAAGAACTAGCAAACATATAAAATTACATATATTGCTCTATTTTTATACCAAGTTTAAAATATCTTTCTTTATGTAAAACTTCTGCTAAGTTCAATTGCAAAGAATTAATCATATATCCCTTGGGAATAAGTCTACTTCACCAGGCATAAAAACTAAATAAAAGACAGGAGGAAAGCAAATGCTTTCCTCCTGTCTTTTATTGCATACAACTAGGGTTCCAGACCTTCTGTAAAACTTACAAAAATAGAAATACATCCTTGGTTTCAGGACTGTATAACGCCTCAACCTTTGCTCGGAAAAGTAATCCCGCCTACGTTTACGTTGACGCTAGATACCTCCAAGCCAGTCATCGACTCAATGGCCGACTTAACGCCCTCCTGAACCGCTTTCCCCATCTCCGGAATTGTATGGCCGTACGCAATGAGGACAGACAGTTCTACAACAACTTTGTCATCCTCCATTTTGACTCGTACACCCTTAGCCAAATTCTTTTTTCCAAGCAATTCGGCAATATCACTTCCCAAATTGGCTGCTAAACTGCTTACACCCTCCACTTCCAGGGCAGCAGCAGCAGAAATGGCTGCCAAAACTTCTTCCGAAATATGGATATTGCCCAACTCATCTGAGCGGGATACGTATTCTTTATTTTCACTCATGCTTGCCACACTCCTTCAAGATCCCGTTATCGTGGAACTTTGGATAGTGTGGTTATTTTACCACAATTCTTCCCCCTTGACAACCGCAGATCTGAAAGTTCTTCCTATGGTTAACGCTATCTAGTTTACTTCGATAATCTTAATTTGATCGGCCGTAAAGCCCGCCGTCTGGTTAACCACGTCCACAATTTTTGCCGTATCTGCCTCGGTAAGTCCGTTTTCAGGTGCCGCCACCGCAAGACTTAACGACTCTTCCCCAATAAATGCCACACAATCTGTATAACCCTTTGCTACTACAAGATTTTCAATCTGTGCTTCTGTCACCGTATAGTCCGCCATGGTTTGAATGGTATCATTTACTTGGGCCTTTACGGTTTCATCCGCATCCTCTCGGGCTGCCGCATCCTGCAGCAATGAAAGGGCACTGTCTCGCGCCTGTTGACGATTGAGACGAGCAGTAGCAAAATAATTTCCGGTGCTATTTGTGGTCCCATCCCCACTCTCTTCCGTACCAGTTTCAGTGACATTTCCGCTGAGTTGGGACGTATCCCCTGCCTCCTGTAGTAGCGCATCATCTGTTTTGCTTCCTACCATAGTGGATTGCCCCAGCGTTTTCCCGGCCTGCGCTTGTTGTTCATAGTTCCAATTCAAATAGACAGCTGCGCAAACGAATAGGGCGATGGCCGCAACCACCGCATTCCGCTTCCACAGTTGAGACCATCCAGTCCCCTTTTTCCCCGTTCTCATAGCTTGTTTCCTCCTGTTTCTACATGATTTACATGATTCATTTTACATACTCCGCCAAATCGCCCTAATTTCCAGGACTGACGGAGATGCAGTCTGCACCTAACCCAGTCAAAGCACTCACCGCACGGGTTAACTCATAGCACACTTGTGGGTCACGTCCACCTGGGCAGACCACCGCCGCCCCTCGAAATTCTGGTGCCACTGTTTGGAGGGTAACCACGTCCTGGCTTCCTGTGCCACGTCCCACCGTTACAGTGGCACAGCTTACATCCCCCTCCACACTTCGCGTTTGGTCTTGGGCCAGTACCTGCCGACTTCCTCCTTCCAAAGTCAGCAACACCTTGACTTCCCCCGCCCCATCAATGCGGGAGAGTACTTGCTCTAACTTTTCCTCAAATGCATTTACATCAAATTCCTCCCCATTGGCAGTATCAGCCCTTTCTGCGGACCGTTTCTCTCCCGTCCCAAAGGGCGGAAGTAGGAGTAGAAATACACCTACTACCACTACCAGCGCCGCATATTTGTACTTTCCCAATCCCTCCTTCCACCCGGCCATTCTTTGAACCCAAGTCCCTTTCACGGCATATCCTCCTTCTTAATGTAACTCTGCCGTTCTTCTGGGACGCCTAGGTCCGTACAGATGCATTCCATCAGCCGGCTGTACTCCTCCTCAGAAAATGTGCCCATCACCTGGGTACTGTCCGGCACATAAATGCCTTCTCCCGTATCTCGACAAATTACCTCTGCCTGACAGGTTAGGCCCATTTCCGTCGCCTTGTCCACAATATATGCGGCAAATTGCTCCTCTATGATGCTTTTCATCCCTTCATCCACCTGTTCTTTCAGTTCCTGCTTTCCCTGGGCAAGCTGTGTAAATGACTCCTCTACCCAGGCCTGTCCTTCCTCCAAATTTAATGTTCCAACACCAGAGAGTATCGCACACAAAAGCACCAGTCCACACACCAACACGCCAACTCGTTTGACAGGGCCCTCTGGCATAAGCCGCTCTCCTATGGCACACACCACACAGGCGGCAAAAATCGCCAGCAGCCACTCCTTAATACTCCCCATCACGTCACCACCACACTGAGCGTAGAAACCAGACTAATTAACAAAATTAGCGCAGACGCCCCAGTCATTCCTAGAACCACGCCAAATGCTCCACCTACGGAATCAATTAGACGGCTCAATCGAGGGGGTGCTACCGTTGCACACAGGGCTGCCATTCCTTTATAGACCAGATATTGGATAGCCAGCTGGAAAAATGGAGTTGCGCAGATAGCCAACACCACCAACATTCCTACCACACCCACTGTACCACGCAGTACTCCAGCCCCAGCCAACACTGTCTCAGATGCATCTGCCAGTACTCCGCCCACTACCGGAATTGCTCGGGAGATCGCCAGTTTTGCCGCTTTTATTGCAGAGGCATCCACACTACCCGCAATAGCACCGCTGGCAGTAAGATAGCCCACAAATACCACCAACAGTGCGGTGAGCAAAAAGGTCGCTACACTTTTTAATAAGCCTGCCAGCTTTCCAAGCCCTGGGTTATCCACCGCAGCATAAGCACAACTGAGTGCCACATAGCCATACACCAAAGGGATAAGAATTCGGTCCATTACAAGAATAAGTATCTGCGAAAAAAAGACGGTAACTCCCTGTCGCACCGCCGCCCCTGTGACTCCTCCAGTCGCTGCCGTCAAAACCGCCATAACCGGAAGCAAGGTATCGGAAAAAACACTCATCTTTCCAATGGTATCTCGCCCCAAACCTATCATGGCCTCCATGTCTCCAATGGTCAGGGCAGTAATGGCCAAAGCTCCCGCCAATTCGACCGCCTGCAGACCACTGCCTCCTCCATTCCCTGTTCCCTTGGCAAGACTACACAGCAAAACAACGGCTAGCAGTTTCAACCCAGTAGCGGCACTGGCACGAACCAAACTTTTTAGTTCCCCTACTGCATCTACAAACAGGTTGCTCATCCCCTGCTCCATATTTTCCTCTGGATCTACCCCATAGGACTCTGCCTGGTCCCAAAGTTCCTCCAAGCCTGGTACCGGAAAAGGCTCTGCTGCGGAACAGGGTATCGTACACGCCAAAATCACTAATCCTGCAACAATTATCCCCTTCATCCCAACATCTCCGCAATCAATACCGTGACTGCTCGTACCAGAGGTAGGGCAATCACCACTGCCAATACAGTACCCGCTGTTTCTACAAAAGCGGCCGCTCCCGACTCCCCAGCAGAACGGCAGATCTCCGCCGTCACACGCGTCAAAATGGACAGTACTACTGTTTTAACTACCGGTTCCAATAATTCCTCCGATAGTCCTGCCAACCCTTTGAGTTCTTCCATCAACGACACCGCACTGCCAAATCCCGCTGCTACCAAATTCAACATCCATATCCCGGCACCGATTACCAGCAGAAGATGAAACTCCGGCGCATTTTTCCGCAATACTGCCCCCAGAATCACAGCAGTCAGCGCCACGGCGGATACTTTGATCATCTCCTCCATCACAGATGAAACAGAGTTTTGACTAGATCGAACAGGTTGGCGATTTCCTGCACCACCATCATCAAAACTACTACAAGGCCGGTCAAAGTCGTCATCATAGCCTGCTCATCTCGACCTGCCCGGCTGAGCACCTGATTGAGTACCGCCACCAGAATCCCAATGGCAGCAATTTTAAAAATTAAATCCACATCCATGGACGTTCCACCTCTTTCGTACCTTGCAGTTCCTGATGCAGTTAAATGAGCAAAAGGATCAGAAATGCGCCCCCTGACAATCCAAGGGCCTGATAAACCTTTCCCTGTCGACGCCTCTCCTCTCGAGCCTGTCTTTCCAAATCTTGTAGCCGGCAGCGCACCACGTCCACTGCCTGCCTCTGCTCCAGACTACTGCACCGACCCAGTGTATCTCCAAGGGAGGCCAAACACGCCGCCCCCTCCTCCCCAAGGCTCTGGATTTCAACCACCAGTCGTCTCCAGGCGCTAGAAAAATCTTCCTCCGCCAGATGCTCCAACGCCTGGAGGCAGTTGTAAAAGAGAGAGCGTGCAGGTTCTCCGCTTCTGGCCACCAATCGTTCCATTAATACCGACAACGGCGGGTTGTCCAACTCCAACTCCTGTTCCAGCAGTGCCAGGCCTTGGTCTATGGTCTCCAATGTTCGAACTCGTACTGATAGTGCGGCACATGCCTGAAACCCCATCCAACCGCAACCTATTGCTACCAATATGGCTCCCACCAGTTTTACCATCTATCCCAACTCCTCAATGTGGTAATACCGTCGTCCGCCTTCCCGCCGGATGCGCACCAGTTTATGAAACAGTCCTTCCTCCAATAATGGCCGATAAAGTGCCCGCCGTTCTAAATCCTCCCGCCCCTCTCCATGCGCGGTAGCCAACAGTGTCACCCCACAACCTGCCGCCAAACGCAGCGCCGCTATATCCTCTGGGGCCGTAATTTCATCCACCGCCAGCACCTGGGGATTCATAGCCCGAAGCAACAGCATTAGGCTCTGGGCTTTTGTAGCACCTTCCATTACATCTGTTCGACTTCCCACATCCATTTGGGGGTATCCCTGATACAGTGCCGCCACTTCTCCCCGTTCATCTGCAATGGACACTCGCAGGGGGGCACAGTGGATTCCATTTGACACTTGGCGAATTACATCCCGCAACAAAGTTGTCTTTCCAAGACCTGGCGGTGCCAAAATCAGTGTGCTGGAAAATTTTCCTTCTGGGCATAGCGGTTCGATTACTGGATCCGCAGCCCCCAAAACTTGGCGAGCAATGCGTAAATTTGCTGAGGAATAGCGACCAATATGATGTACCTCTCCTTCTCGCATGACCGCACTGCCACACAATCCAATTCGGTGTCCTCCACGCATCGTTAGAAATCCTTGTCGCACTTGCTCCAATACGGTATGCACTGATGCACGGCTGGCCAGTTCAACGATCTGTTCCAATTCCCGCTGCTCTACTTTTGGCCCCCCTAGTACACGCTCTTCCTCCGGGAATACCACCGACAGTGGCCGCCCAATCCGCAACCGGATTTCCTCTGCTTGAGCCTGTCCTTCCAAAGAAATGGATAGCGCCCGCTGCCGAAGCTCAAGTGGAAGCGCCTCGACCGCCTGCTGATAAGCCCGTATCCGAATTCGTTCTTCCATCCTTGTCCACCTACCTTTGCCCCTATCCTATGAGGACATGCTCTTGGATATGACTACTCGATTCTGTTTCTTTGGCTATGCGCTTTCAAGTGAAAAGGAAAAGGAGCATCCTTTCGGATGCTCCTTTTCCTTTTCACTTTTCTGTCAATTTTTTAGGCTCCATGTTTCTTGGCGGCATATAGCGTATTCTCCATCAGCATGGCCCGGGTCATAGGCCCCACGCCGCCTGGAACTGGCGTAAGATAGGACGCCCGCTCTAATACCTGGCTTTCCACTACGTCGCCACACAGTTTTCCCTGGTCATTTCGATTCATGGCAACATCAATGACCACTGCTCCCTCTTTCACCATAGACCCGTCAATCAGGCCCACGCGACCTGCAGCAGCAATCAAAATATCTGCCCGCAGGCATTCTGCCTTCAAATCCTTGGTCTTGGTATGGCAAATGGTCACCGTAGCGTTCTTCTTTATCATCAGCATAGCTTGAGGCTTGCCTACAATATTAGACCGCCCCACAATAACGCAGTGCTTCCCCATTGGATCAATCCCATACTCCTCCAAGAGTCGCATAACACCAGCTGGTGTACAGGGCTGAAATCCTTCTTCTCCAATGACAAGCTGTCCTACATTAAAGGGATGGAAACAGTCCACATCCTTATCTGGCCTAATTGCCAGCAGCACCGATTTTTCGTCCAGATGTACAGGCAACGGCAACTGGACCAAAATCCCGTCAATATCATCTCGGTGGTTCAAGGTATCAATCAGTTCCAGCAACTCTCCTTGGGTTGTCTCCTCTGGCAGCGCATATTCCTCGCTGTATATACCACATTCACCACAATCTCTCTTTTTTCCGTTTACATATACACGAGAAGCCGGATTATCTCCCACCAGAACCACTGCCAGCCCTGGTTTCCGCTTCATCTTCTCCACTTGAGCGCGGACCTGGTTTTTTACTTTCTCTGCAAGAGCCTTGCCATCCATGATCACAGCGGACATGGTTATTCCTCCTTTGTCTCGTCCGGGACGCCCTTCTCCTCTTTTTCGGCTGTCCCATCCGACTGCTCCACAGGCGCCGATACATCCCCCTTCTCCGAGGTTGTCATTTCTTTGTCGAAAGATTTCATCGGCTGTTGTGTCAGCACTCGATTTACATAAAGTTCAGTCGTCTGGCCCTTTGCACGGCGTAGCATCCACAGTAGGACGGCTCCTGCCACAACAGCCGAAACCGCAGCTAACAACTGGGAGACACGAATACTGCTACCCACATACAGATAAAGGCTATCCGTGCGCATGCCTTCAATCCACGCCCGTCCTAGTCCGTACCAGAACACATAAAACAGAAAACATTCTCCGTCAAATTTTCGCTTTTTTCCCAAGAAATAAACCATCAATAGGCCCACAAAGTTCCAGGCCGACTCGTAGAAAAACGTTGGATGTACCCCCAGGGTCCCGGAGAGGATAGAGGTATATCCTGCCTCATCCACATACCCCTGGGTCAACATTTCTTCTGCAATGGAAGCACTACACATCCTCCAAGGAAGCGTCGTGGGGCCTCCATAGGCTTCTACATTCATAAAATTGCCCCATCGACCAACCAACTGACCAATGAAAAGCCCATGGACACCTAGATCGGCAAAAGCCAGGAAGCTGATTTTTCGCACATGGCAAAAAATCAACAATACCACTGCCGATGACAAAATCGCTCCGTAAATCGCTAGGCCTCCGTCGCTGTACCGAAAGATCGCACTCCAATTTAAGGATCCATCCGGATTTTGATAAAGGCTCAGGTTAAATACCACATAATATACACGGACCGCTACTAAAGCAGCCGGCACCGCAAATAACATCAGATCAATGATTTGATCCTCGGTAATACCGAATCGCTTTCCCCACCGGGAACACAGAAACACTGCCAGCAAAAGTCCGGAGGCAATGATAATCCCATACCAATACACCGGCCGCCCAAGCACGGTAAATGCCACCCGGTTTAGTGTAAACTCCAAACCTAGTCCGGGAAAAGACACCACATTCGTCATGCCTGTCCCTCCTTTGGCCAGACCACCGACAAGGTGGCACGCTCTTTGGTCACCCAATCCTGGATCAGATGCTCGCCCTCCTCCTTGGTAATGGTCGAGAACAACTCAGCAAAACGCAGATAATCCACTCCGTGGAAAAAAGCTTGTGCCTGCCCCACACACAGTGTTTCAAAGGAATTGAGGCCTCGTACCTTGGCTCCATATACACCTTTTTTCAGCCGTTCCCAAAGTTTCCCGTCGAGACCTTCCCGGCCAATGCGTCCGGCTTCCTCCGCCACTGTCGCCTGTACCGCCAGCGGATCCTTGGACTCGCCACCAGCACACAGGAAGGCACAACCTGGATAACTTTCATATCCATAGGCAAACCCCTGGTTAATAAGGCCCTTTCGGTACAATTTGGCATACAGAGGGCTGGAGTTGCCCAGCAGTGCTTCCAAAGCGAGTTCTCCCACCAATTGTTGACGCAGACCCGCCTCCCCCCGTTCAGGGATATCTCCTTTATACCCCAGTTGGAAAATCGGGGTGGATACTTCCATATGGGTCTCTACCCTACTTTGTGCTGCTCTAGGAGCTTCTTTGGGACCATAATCTTTTTGTGCAATAGGGCCAGGGGTCTTCGGAAGAATTTCTTGGGCCGCACGGCACACCAATTCCGGATCCACATTTCCTGCCACACACAACACCATATTGGCCGGGTCATAAAAGGCCTTATGACAGGCATAAAGCGTCTCTGCGGTAATATGGGAGATGGATTCTACACTTCCTGCCACGCTCACCCGGATAGGATGCTGCTTATACAGCCCTTCCAGCAGGTTCATAAAGACTTTCCAGTCTGGATTATCTTCAATCATCCCAATTTCCTGGCCAATAATTCCCTGTTCCTTGTCCACGCTCTCCTGCGTAAACCAAGGAATCGATACAAATGAGAGGAGAATGCGTAGATTTTCCTCAAATTTTTCTGTGGACTCAAAGTAATAACCAGTGATGGCAGAACTGGTAAATGCATTGGGGCTGGCGCCATTGGCCGCCAGGTCTTGAAGAGCATTTCCATCTTTGGTATCAAACATTTTATGCTCTAAAAAATGGGCCACCCCCGCTGGAGTTTGATGCCACTCCCCATTTAAACAAAACCGCATATCCATTCCACCGTAGTTGGTGGCAAAAAAAGCATATCCTTTTTGAAATTCCGGTTTCGGGAAGACAAAAATGTTCAGGCCGTTTTCCAACACCGCATGGTACATCTGCTCTCCTACTCGGTCAAATTCTAATTTTTCCATGGGTGTTAGACCTCCTTGCCTTTTAGGAAATAAATAGTATCCAATTCCAACTTCTGGGCAACCTGGGCCACCTGCTCCAGGGTCACCGACTCAAAGCCAGCTGCTAACTCTTCAATCGTAGTGTCCAGTCCTGCCGCCGCTTGACCTAACCAAAATTCCTCTTGTCGCCCCTGGTCATCCAGCGTGGAAAGATGACCTCCAACCAGCGTCCGCCGAGCCCCTTCCAACTCCCAAGGCTCTATTTTGCCCTGCCGGATGGCCTCCAATTGCGTCAGAATCTCATCCCGCGCCTGGGCATATTTATCAAACTCAATGCCAGAGGAGACCAGTACCAGTCCCTTCATTTTTTCCAACATTGAACTGGCATAATAACATAATGAAAGTTTCTCACGCACATTCATAAACAGTTTGGACAGTGTGGTCCCTCCAAAAATTGCGTTACACATCACCAGAGCAGGGTACTCGCTCTCCCAACAGGTCAGGCCACCGGTACGAAACCCCATGGCTAGTTTGCCCTGAGTCACATCCAGCTTCTCTTCTACCACCTTTGGTTCCAGCCCGGCAGACAGGCGCACATCACAATCCGGCACAACTCGGTTCTCATTGACCGGCAGTTCCGCCAAAGCTGTCCGCAGTGCTTTCTCCACCCGCTCTGGTTTGGCACTTCCACAGTAGTATACTTCCACCCAGGCAGTGTTCAATAACTGTTGATACCGCTGCCACAAGGAGTCAGGCGTAATCGTCTGCACATGGCCCTCATCCCCCAACTTGTCCACTCCAAAGGCTTCTTGCTCACACATGATCTGTGCTAAACGGTGGGTAGCATAGGTGCGTTTATCGTTAATCTGCCCTCGAATCCGATCCAACAGATTAGCCTTCTCTCCGACAATATAATCCGGAGAAAAAACTCCATCCTGGGTGTATGGTTTTAACAATATTTCACCCAATAGCGCGGCCGCCGGTTCCAACACCTGTTCCCCATTTAACGTATACGCATCATCTAAAAAACTGGCCACAAACCCCACGCATTGGCATTCCCCTTTTTTCCGTACGGAAGGCTCAATGGCTCCACCATATAATTCGTCCAGTGCAGCGGACAGTGTCTCAAGATCTGGGTGTACCGCCGTTCCGCGGCGCAGTACCGCCGGGATCAGCGCATTGGCCCCCGCCGTCTCCCGTTCCAACGGAGCAAGCAAGGTAACAGAAAGATACGCGCTTTTAAATTTGTTCGTGTGGACCGCGCGCAGCCACACTCCGGGGAACAGTTCCCGGCGGGTCACTTGTGCCATAATCGTTGTTCCTTTCTTACGCATCACGGAAAGCCCGCTTCTTTTACACAAAGAGATCTCTATAAACTCCAACTAAGGTGTGGCTATCATACCACGGCTGGCAGAAAAATGCAAAGGTTTACGCATCTTCCCCCATTTCCCGTTTGCAGTTTGTCCCCTCATTTGTCGCAATATACGAAAGATTTCAGGATTTGTGTCAAGGAATTTGACTTGACAAATAATTTATGTTGTGGTATTATCCTTTTCGTAAAGTTTTTTACCTTTACATCTTTTCTGAAGGAGGTGGGGCTGGAGTGAAAAGTCAGGCATATCGTATGGCTATGCTGTACGATTTTTATGGCGATGTGCTCACCCCGCGTCAGAAGGAATTTTATGACCTCTATTATAATGAGGATCTCTCTTTAGGTGAGATTGCGGAGAATTACAACATTACTCGTCAAGGTGTGCGTGATGTAATTGTGCGCGCCGAGGCTATCCTCACCGATTTAGAAGATAAAACTGGCCTCATTAAGCGTTTTCACACCATGAAAAAACAGTTAGAGCAAGTTCAGCAGGATGCAAAACACCTATGTGAGTGCGCTCAACGCTATGATGATGAGGAGTTGGACATTCTTTCCCGCCGTATCCTAGACACCACAGACACGCTCTTAAAGGAGTAATTCATGGCTTTTGAAGGACTTTCCGAAAAACTCAGCGCAGCATTTAAAAAACTGCGGGGTAAGGGGCGGCTGTCCGAGGCCGACGTTAAAGAGGCCATGCGCGAGATACGCTTGGCTTTGTTGGAGGCCGATGTTAGCTACAAAGTGGTCAAACAGTTCATTGCTCAGGTAACAGAGAAGGCAGTTGGCGCTGACGTGCTAGAAGCCCTCTCCCCCGCCCAAATGATTATTAAAATCGTCAACCAGGAACTAACTGAGTTGATGGGTGGTAGTAGTGCAAAGTTGACCATTGCCTCTAAGCCACCCACCATTGTTATGATGGTGGGGCTTCAGGGCGCCGGTAAAACCACCAATGGAGCAAAATTGGCTGGTTTTATGAAGAAGCAACATGGCAAGCGCCCACTACTCGTAGCATGCGACATCTATCGTCCCGCCGCCATCAAACAGCTGCAGGTCGTAGGAGAACAGTTAGGTCTTCCAGTTTTTGAGATGGGACAGTCTAACCCTGTAGACATCGCCAAAGCTGCTGTGGAACACGCGAAGCAGCACGGCAATGACATGGTCTTTTTGGATACAGCAGGCCGCCTCCACGTGGATGAGGCTCTCATGGAGGAGTTGTGCAGCATCAAACAGGCCATTCAGCCCACAGAAATCTTACTTGTAGTTGATGCTATGATTGGCCAGGATGCTGTTACGGCTGCCAAAGCTTTTGACGACGCTTTGGATATTGACGGCGTGGTTCTGACGAAATTAGACGGCGACGCCAGAGGCGGTGCAGCCCTGTCCATTAAAGCAGTGACTGGCAAGCCCATTAAATTTGTGGGTATGGGGGAAAAGCTGGATCAGATCGAAGTATTTCACCCCGACCGTATGGCCAGTCGAATTCTTGGCATGGGAGACGTTCTCTCCCTGATTGAAAAGGCAGAGCAGTCTTTTGACCAGAAAAAGGCAATGGAACTGCAGGAAAAGCTGCGAAAAAATAAGTTTACTCTCACTGATTTTTACGAACAGATGGCTCAGCTAAAAAACATGGGTTCACTCACGGAAATTGCCGGCATGTTACCAGGTGTAAAAGCCTCCGACTTAGAGGGGGCCACTATGGATGAAAAACTCCTGCAGCGCATGGAGGCGATTATCCTCTCCATGACCCCCTATGAACGTGAAAATCCCGGAGTGCTTAATTCTAGTCGAAAAAAGCGTATTGCTGCTGGTTCTGGTACCCAGGTTGTGGATATCAATCGCCTACTCAAACAGTTTGAGTTGCTACAGGTTATGACCAAGCAATTTGCTGGTGGAAAAATGCCCCGAAATCTGCGTAAGATGATGGGGAAAAAAGGCGGCCGTGGATTCCCTGGTATGGGTGGCGGAATACCTGGCTTCCCGTTCTAATTGGGTTGGCAAAGAGTGTTTGCTCTTTCCATAGATTGATCAATACATTTGGAGGTGAATATAAATGGTTAAAATCAGACTGCGTCGTATGGGCGCGAAAAAGGCGCCTTTCTACCGTATCGTGGTGGCGGACTCCCGCTATCCCCGCGATGGCCGTTTCATTGAGGAAATCGGCACCTATAACCCCGTGGTTTCTCCCGCTGAACTAAAGGTAGATGTGGACCGCGCTCAGGCTTGGATCAAGACCGGCGCTCAGCCCACTGAGACGGTTCGTGATCTGCTGAAAAAGGCCGGCGCGCTGTAAGACTTGGAGGTTTTACACGCAATGAAAGAACTTCTGACCTATGTCGCCCAAAACTTGGTGGAGCACCCAGACCAGGTGTCTGTCACCGAAGTGGAAGGTGACGGCGAGACCGTGCTGGAACTTCGGGTGGCACCCGAGGATATGGGCAAGGTGATTGGCCGTCAAGGTCGCATTGCCAAAGAAATCCGGGTCCTCATCCGCTCTGTCGCCCAGCGTTCGGGCAAACGTGTCTCTGTGGAGATCGTTGACTAAAACAAAGGCGCAGGTACCGTTCCTGCGCTTTTGTTTTACCCTGCTCTCCGTCTGTCTCTATACTCACATTGGATAAAATACACCCTTGTTGCCCTATGGAGGTAATGAATATGCCGGAACAATTTTTGGAAGTGGGGAAAATAACCAACACCCACGGCATTATGGGGGAAGTTCGCGTTCAGCCTTGGGCTGATTCTCCAGAATTTTTGTGTCAGTTTAAGACTCTCTATGTAGATAAAACCCACTGGCCTATCCATGTAGAACGAGCTAGAGTACACAAAAATATGGTCATTCTCAAGTTGGAAGGCGTCACGGATGTTCCCGGTGCTCTCGCTATGCGAAACGCCATTCTTTATATTGACCGCGCTGATGCGCACCTTCCTGATGGCAGCTTTTTTCTTGCAGACATTATGGGATTGGAAGCCCGAGACGCTGAAACCGGGAAAGTACTGGGAACGGTAGCGGATATTATGACTTTGCCCGCCAATAATGTCTATGTTATTCGTGGCGGTGAACGTGAGTTGTTAATTCCTGCCGTCCCTCAATTTATTGAAGAAACGAATGTGGACGGCGGCTACCTCCGTATCCATATGATGGAAGGACTATAAGTCCTATCGTACAACTGTGCACCCCACTTTTGTGTCACTAAATTTTTGACAATAGGCATCCCTAATCCTGTTCCGCTGATTTGTCGAGAGGAAAAAGTGGTCTCTCGAGAATAAGGTTCAAACAAATGAGGTAAAAATTCCTCTGACATCCCTATACCTGTATCCTTCACTACAATCTGGAACTTAGAACAGGACGACTCCTCAAATTGCTTTACTATCAGCGAAATCGTATCTCCTTCTGACGTAAATTTAAACGCATTGGAAATCAAGTTATTCATAATTTGTCCCAGTCTTAAAGAATCTCCTAACACCTTTGTACAATGCACGTCATAATGGATTTGAAACACTTTATGCTCCGTTTCCGCCTGCAAACGGAATGCAGCAATGCAATCTTCTATACATTGCTTTAAATCAAAGGACTGGTTGTTTAACACCATTTTCCCTTGTTCCATGCGGGACATCTCCAAAATGTCGTTGACGAGATCTAATAACTGGCGGCCAGAAAAACGAATTTTCTCTATATATCCGCCTACTCTTTCTGGCTCGTTTCTATGTTGCTCAGCTAAGTCAGTCAGACCTAGAATTGCGTTGAGAGGGGTACGCATGTCGTGGGACATATTATTAAAAAATGCCTGTTTGGTCTTTTCGCTGCGCCGTGCATTTTCAAGTGCGTCTTCCAGCAGTTCTCGCTCTTGAAGTTGTTGCTGCTTCTCTTGCTCTACCTCACGGAAACATAACACCACTTCATTTGGGGACAGTGATTCATCAAACAAAACTCGTACATTTACCCACCGGTATTCTTCCCCAAACCGTCGACGAAAATCGCCGCCATAATCTCGTACCCGTTTTGAAACTAGATTTCGAATATTGTCTGATGAAAAGCTATCTTGAAACTCTTTAAAGGTACGTGTCTCAATTACTTCTCCCACTGCCTGCAACAAATCAGCATAAGGCCCTTTTTCCGGCAATCTGCGCCGGACATAGTCCGAGCCTTTAATCATTTCATATTGCTCATTTTGGTAATCTACCCGATACAGTGCATAATAGGTATTTCCCAACACTCGCACAGTCTCATTGGTCCGTTCAACTTGAGAATATAGATGCAAGTCTCGCCGGGCCATAATTCCAATTCCAGCAAAACTTAGCAGCATAATCATGCCAAATAGCAAGGAAAATTGATTTAACTGCCCTAGAATCGTATCAAAAGGGACCGTCAAAATGACCAGCCAATCATTTGGCATACGGTGATAGTAGACTCCTCGCTGGCTGCCTGACAAATCCTCAATGGATGCATCATACGCTTCTAATTCTCCGCTGCGAATTCCCTGCACAATGGAATCCAAATACGACTGCAGCCCCTCTCGACTGCGACGGAGATCTGTCTGCTCATAAAGCAGTGTTCCTTCCCGATCACACACATAGATGGAGGAGCCCTCCGGTAGTGGCATCGTCCCTGTATGAACTTGGAAGTTTTCAGGAAAAATATCAAATGCTAAAACTGCATCTGCATTCTTGCACTTCTGCGCAATGGTAACCACAGGTTTTTGATAGATGGAATCTATATATACATCAGTAAACACAACTTTTCCATCCGCTTGCAGTGCATTTTGGTACCATTCTGCTCCAGAAAGATTAAAGGTTTCGTCACCTTCCCAGGGGTTTGCAGCTAAAATTCGGTTTTGAAATACCGCGTAGATATCTACGGTATTTTCCCCAAGCACCGACTGCAAACGTTCATAGTAAGCGCCAATCCATTCCTCTATACTATCTGGACTCTCGCCAGCCAGAATCCTATCGTTAATGGAATTCGTTCCAAAAGAGATCAGGGTTTCATATACAGTTAAATTGTTGCTCTCCTCCGAGGCGTAGCTTTTGGCTAACGCAGTCCCTAAATCCTGAAAATTTCTCAGCAAGGTTTCACGCAATATCACATATACCGTTGATCCTAAAATAGCCAGAACAATTGCCACTACGATGGACAGACGAAGTTTCTTTCCTAACTTCTGCCATTTCTGGCCGGCTGACTTCACGGATAGCACCCCCTAATCGCTTGGGCTACCCGTTCATAGTTCTCTGTAATCTCTCCCATCATTGCTTGGGCCTCGGCGTAGTCTCCGGCCCGTAATTGTGTCACCTGCTGGGTAAACAAGCGATACAGTTCCGTCATAGACAGATTGCCGCTCAGTCCTTTTAACGCATGGGATGCCGACAGGCTCTTATCCCAATCTTCTTCTCTTATTGCAGCGCATAAGGTTTGATAATTGGAATCTTCTAAAAATTTTTTTAAAAAGCGCTCCAACAAGGCTTCACTGCCCATAAGCCGTTCCAATGCATCATCTACATCAATCCCAGCTGCACATAAGCAAATTTTCTTTGTCGGCTCCATGACTTCACTCCTTACTATACACAATACAAACGATAAATCTTTGCTTCCACAGCGAAGAAATTTTCTAGCAACTCCGGATTAAATACTCCACATGCCCCTTCCCGGATCATATCCAATACCTGGGAACGTGGAATAGCCCCTTTATAGACACGTTTACAAATAAGTGCATCATAGACATCTGCCAGCGATACCACTTGGGACCAGATCGTAATTTCATTCCCTTTTAGTCCATCTGGATAGCCTCTGCCATCCCATCTCTCATGGTGGTGTCGGGCAATATCCCAAGCATAGTCATAAAACTCGCTCTCCCGAAGCTGCGGAATCCGTTCCAACAACAGTGCTCCTTGCACAGTATGCGTTTTCATAATTTCAAACTCTTCTGGTGTTAACCGCCCAGGTTTATTTAAAATTGCATCTGGAATAGCGATTTTTCCCACGTCATGCATAATAGCTGCTAACGAAATCTGCTCGATATCTCGCTGATTCAAATCTTTGCCCAACGGGGTATCTCGCAACAAAATTTCAGTTATTGTATGGATACGCTGGACATGCTCCCCCGATTCTCCATCTCGAAATTCAATGGCAGTAGCCAGCGACTCAATCATTCCTTGATTTAATTGTATAATTTTTTGTGCTTGCAGTAAAAGTTCCGATTGTTGCTGTTCCACTACATTACCCAGTCGCTTCCGCGCCCGAAATAGTTCCACCACCGAATTAATCCGCCGCTGTACCACATAGGGCACCACAGGTTTACTGATGACATCCATCACACCAATCGCATAAGCTTCTCGCATCACGCCATCACTTGCCTCTGCGGTAATTAGAAAAACCGGAATTTTCTCTACTAGTCCATGTTGTTTCAATGCACGCAGCACTTCTAATCCATCCATTTCCGGCATCATGACATCCAACAAAACCGCGCATAGCTTTTCCGGATTGGACAAGATCCAATCTAACCCCTCTCTTCCATTCTCTGCCTGTTGTACAGTGTAATGTTCTGCAAACAGAAGACTAAGAATTTCCCGATTTATCTCGTCGTCATCTACAATTAACATGGTGTTGGGTACCATATTCTAACCCGCTTTCCTACTGCATATGATTTTCAACATCTCAACCGGAATTTCTCCCGATTCCTTTTTAGTGTATCATGGCGATTTTAAAACATCAAGTCTCACCCATCCCATACGTGTTTCATTTATTAAAGTGCGGGCAAAGGATTCCCTTTGCCCGCACTTCCCTGTATTTTTATTTATTTCGTTATTTTTTGCTGGCAATTCTGGTCATACCGCTCCTTCAAATAGGAGATTGCTGCCACATATCCTTGAAATCCCATGCCAGCATAGGTTTTCTCACAGGCCATCCCCGCATAGGAACGTTGCCGAAACGCTTCTCGTGCATGAATATCCGACAGATGAACCTCTACTGCTGGCAGGCCCACTGCTTTCAATGCATCTAAAATAGCTACACTGGTATGGGTGTAGGCTGCTGGGTTAATGACGATTCCATCCACCTGTCCATACGCCTGCTGAATTTTATCCACAAGGTCTCCTTCATGGTTCGATTGATAGACCTCCACGTCTAGTTCTAATTCTCTGCAAGTATCAACAACCAATTGAACCAGTGCTGCATAGTTCTGTTTCCCATAGATCTCTGGTTCCCGAATTCCTAGCAGATTTAAATTCGGCCCATTAAGGACAAGCAGTTTCATTCCTCCAGCCTCCCGATGATTTCTTCTACTGTCTTTTCCACAATTTCAGTGTCCACTTCCCAATCTGCAACTTGAAGATACATGGGCAACCGTCTGCGGTACATTTCCTCTAGGTTTCCGTTTTGAGAAAGAGGCCTGCCTTTGGTTTCCAATTTATCCAAAGGGCAGCGCAGGAAAAACACTACTGAGTTTTCCCTCAGGAAAGGCAAGTTTTCGGCCCGTGTCACAATCCCGCCTCCTGTGGCAATGATCAGGCCACTTCTGCCTGACACTTGGCACAGTGCCTGATGCTCTCGTCGACGAAACCCCTCTTCTCCCTCGCGTGAGAACAGTTCCGGGATACTACACCCCGCCTGTTGCTCCACTATGGAATCAGTATCTGCCAATTCCCGTCCCAGTCGCTGCGCCAGTGCACGACCTACAGTTGTCTTTCCACATCCCGGCATCCCCACCAGCATAATATTTGTCTGTTCCATTGCCAGTGCCCGAGTAATTTTCTCCACCCGGTCGTCAGAAATTCTCTGGTCCATGAAATACTCCGCAGCTGCCTTTGCTTGGGCAGTTAACATTCCAAGCCCATTGGCCCACACCAGTCCTAAATCCTGCGCCTGGAGTAACAACCGAGTGCGTGCTGGGTTATAGATGAGATCAAATACACCCTCTAGCTGAGGAAAGATGGTTAAATCCACTATGGCCTCATCAGTATGAGGAAACATTCCTACCGGGGTCGTGTTGACTAATACCTGGGCATCCGCATGCAGATACAGATTTCCATAGTGATTTGGCCCTTTCCGAGAGATCGTCACCACTTCTCTTGCTCCCAGATCCTGCAGGACTGCACCCACCGTCAATGAGGCTCCACCACTTCCCAAAACCAGTGCTTTCTTTCCTGCCACGGAAAATCCAGCCCGCATGAGCAGATATAAAAAGCCGTCATAGTCGGTATTGTGCCCCAACAGGCTCCCATCCTTCCGACGGACCAGGGTATTGACACTTCCAATGCGCGCGGCCTGCGGGGTAAGTTGACTACAATAGGGAATGACGGTCTTTTTATAGGGAATGGTAACATTCAACCCCCGAAACTTCCCTCGCTCTAAAAAAGGACCCAATTCCTCCGGACTTAACTCCAACAACTGGTAGTCATAGTTCCCTAGGCGACGATGGATGGCTGGGGAGAAACTGTGGATCAAATGCTCCCCAATTAATCCATACTCCACTGTTTCTTTCATCAACACACGACCTCATGATAGGTCCCCAAATAGCGTAACTGCTCGCTGTCCCCTTCCAAATCGCGGAAGAGTTTTTCCACCTCAGGGGCATATACGGATGCCTCCAGATCAAAGTAGAACATGAACTCAAATTCTCGATTTGGCAATGGACGGCTCTCCAATTTCTGTAGATTAATATTGAGCGCATAAAATTTAGCCAACACATGGTACAGGGAGCCGGGTCGGTGGGGGAGCGTCATCATTAGTGAGGTGCGATCCGCCCCTGGATAGATTTCCGGCTTCTTGGAGATACAGATAAAACGGGTGTAGTTATTATCATGATCCTGAACGTTTTCCTCCAAAATGTTAAGTCCATAGTGTTCTGCACAGAATCGTGAGGACAAGGCAGCTACATCCTGCCGCTCCGACTGGGCCACCATCTGAGAGGCCACTGCGGTATTCTCCACCACAGTGACTTTTACATCCTTCCAACCGGCCAAGTAGTCAGCACACTGTTGAATGGCCTGGTCATGGGAGTACACTTCCCGAATCTGACTGCGGTCTACTCCGTGCTTCGCCAATAGATTGTGACTTACCTTCAGGCGTGCAGAACGGACAATAAAAAAGTTGTGACGAAGCATCAGGTCATACACCGCTTTTACTGAGCCGGCAGTACTGTTTTCAATGGGTAAGATCCCATATTGGCACATTCCACTCTCCACTGCCTTAAAAACATGGTCAAAGGTCTGGAAATACATAATAGCCGGAGCTTTAAACAGTCGATCACATGCAATCTGAGAATACGCCCCCTCAATCCCCTGGCAGGCAACTGTGGGGCGCTGAGGAAACAAGTTTGGCGTTGTGGCCAGTGCTTTTTGAATTTCCTGATAGACTGCGGATGTCCCCCCCATTTCTGCATTTTGATAAGAGCGGCTGACACTCAGCAAAGTGCGGTACAGGGACTGAGCATAATCGGCCAATTCCTCCCCAGCCTGTTCCCCTACCTTCTTCAACACCAAACGCTCTCTCCCAGCATCCAATACTGGGAGATTGTGTTCTTGCTTATACCGAGCCACTCGTCCTGCTACATCCATCCGCGCCTTGAAAAGGCCTACTAGTTTCTCATCTAAGTCATCCAATTCTTCTCGCAAGTCTTTCAATTCGTCACTCATTCTAAGTTCCTCCTATTCAATTTTCTTCTCCGTTTTGTCTGCTGGCCACTCCGTTCTCCCAGCGAGCCGGACCATCCAACAAAGCATCCAGTAAAACCAGTGCGGTAACAGCCTCCACCACCGGGACCGCTCGCGGAACAATGCAGGGGTCATGGCGTCCCCCCACTCTTAGCTTTACTTCCGTTTCGTTAGAATAGGAGACGCTCTGCTGTTCTTTCCCAATCGATGGCGTGGGTTTAAATGCGACCCGAAGTAGCAGAGGCAACCCGGTGGTAATTCCCCCTAAGAGTCCACCAGCGTGATTTGATGCAGGAGAGATTACCCCATTTACAATCTGAAATGGATCGTTGTGTTCTGACCCTCGCATATACGCTGCATCAAATCCTTCTCCGAACTCCACACCTTTTACTGCGGGAATTCCAAAAAGAGCCGCCGCCAACCGACTCTCCATTCCGCCGAACATGGGATCCCCAATTCCGGGAGGCAAACCAATAGCAAGACACTCAACCACTCCTCCCACCGAATCTCCTTCGGCTCGGGCGGTTAGAATGGTCTGACGCATTCCTTCTCCTGCCTCTGCCTCCAGTACAGGGAAGGAAGCATTCTTTATTCTCTCAATCGTCTGTCTGGACTCCCCCATGGAGAAAAAGGGACGGTCAGCCGTTTCCCCTATCCGGTAGATATGAGCAGCCACCTCAATTCCCCTCCGGGCCAGAATTTGAAGTGCAATGCCACCTGCCACACACAGCGGTGCGGTCAGCCGGCCGGAGAAATGCCCCCCGCCAGCCACGTCCTGATACCCACCGTATCGAACTTGAGCCGTCCAGTCGGCATGACCGGGGCGAGGAACATCTTGTATCTGCTCATAATCTTGAGAGCGGGTATTGGTATTGGCAATCCAAGCTGCCAACGGTGCCCCACAGGTCACCTCATTGACCAGCCCACACATGATTTCCGGCACATCTGCTTCCCGACGCGAAGTAGCGGTTCCATCTCGGCCGGGGGCGCGCCGCTGCATAAACTGTCGCAGCTGCTCCAAATCTACTCGTTCCCCGGCAGGTAGGCCGTCCACACATACCCCAATCGCTCTGGAATGTGATTGCCCAAAGACCGAGACGTGGAGATTTTTACCCAGGTATGACGCCATCCATCTTTCCCCCCAGCTTCTGATAGTCCTTCCAAAAATTAGGATATGATTTCTTCACACTCTCCCACCCTGTCAAAGTCACCGGACTACAGCAAGCGCTGGCAACCACCGCTGTCATCATGGCAATGCGGTGATCGTTCCAACTATCCACCCGCCCGCCCCCAGGGAGTTGTTTCTGGCCATGGAAGGTGAGAGAATCTGCCCCTTCCTCAACGTGCCCACCCATAGCTTGAATCGCCTGAGCCACAGTGTGCAACCGGTCGCTCTCTTTCATTCGCAGCCGTGCAGCATGGAGCAGCCGAGTGGTGCCTTGCCGCACAACAGCCATTGCTGACAATGGAGGAACCAAATCAGGGCAGGAGGAGACATCCAATTCCACATCTCCCGGTCTAGCCAGCGTCCAGTAGTACCCCGCAATCCGTTTATCTCCTTGGGTAGAGTTCGCCTCCAACCCTTGAATATCCACTGCGCCACCCGAAAAATTAGCTGCATACCAAAAAGCAGCTTGAGACCAGTCTGCTTCCACAAAACAGTCCCCCAAATGAAATGTCCCTGGTCCAGAAATCTTCAAAGTTGCCGGCTCTCCCTCTTGCCAGTTCACCGCAATGCCAGATTGTTTGAGTACATCTACCGTCAGTTTTAGGTAATCGAAACTCTCCAGTGGTGTAGTGGCAACTAGGTATGAGGTTCCTTCTACCAGAGAAAGTGCATAGAGCAGACCGGTAAAAAACTGACTAGATATGTCCCCAGGCAATGCATATGTCCCAGCCTCCAGTTTACCCTCCACAGTCAGCTGCTCTCCCTCTTGCCGCCAGGAAATTCCTTTCTTCTGAAACAAGTCGGAATAGGGCTCCTGGGGCCGCTGCATTAACCGACCTTGGCCGGTAAACACACCGCCTCCTGCCACTGCTAGTGCTACAGGAAGGAAAAAGCGCAGGGTAGATCCCGACTCTCCACAATCCATCCGGGGTAACGTCTTCCATTTTCCGGTTTCTTGTTCCTCTCTACCCCAGATGCGCAGCGACGCATCTCCCTCTTTCTCCCAGCATGCACCTAGCGACTGAATACAACGAAGGGTTGCTTGAATGTCCTGGGAAAAGGTCACGTTTTCAATCCGACTCTCTCCCTTTGCCAGAGCAGCAGCTAAAAGATAGCGATGAATCAAACTTTTACTGGGGGGCGGAGTCACCGTTCCAGATAGGTGGCTTGGATACAACATCAAATCCTTCATGGTTCGGTTCCCACCTCCAGAATCTTTGCTAAGCCAACATAGTCACTTTTCTGCAAAACACAATTTCCAAGACTTCTAGGTTGGATGAGGGTAATGGATTCTCCGCGCCGCTTTTTATCCGCTCGAGCCGCCTGAAGCAGATCCTCCTGCGGAAGTTCACAGGTCTTTGGCAGATGGAAACGCTCCAGCAGCGACTCCAGCACTGTCTGGCATTCCTGCGGACAATTTCCCAATCGGACACAGGCTCTCGTCATAATCGCCATCCCCATGGCCACTCCTTCGCCGTGGTATATGGAATAGCCGCCGCAGCGTTCAATTGCATGGCCAATAGTGTGTCCAAAGTTTAGCAGCTGGCGCAGACCAATATCTTGCTCGTCTTCCGCCACCACATCCCGCTTAATGGACACACAGTGGGAAATGACCCACTCTAAGTCGGCCTGAGCACGACCGTCGGACAGTCTTTGGAGCAGCTGGGGGCTACGGATCATTCCATATTTGATAACCTCCGCCCAACCTTCCGACAAAACGGCTGATGGCAGCGTAGCCAAGGCATCTGGGTCGCATAACACCAAATGGGGCTGGGTAAAAGTCCCCACCAAATTCTTCCCCTCCGGCAAATCCACTGCCGTTTTTCCACCCACGGAGGAATCTACCGCAGATAACAAAGTCGTGGGCAGCTGAACACAGGAAATTCCTCGCAGATATAGCGCTGCCGCCAGACCTGCCAAATCCCCCGTCACCCCACCTCCCAGAGCAAAGACGGCATCCTCCCGGCTCAGGCCCTCGCGTGCCAGAAAGGTGAGCAAATCCACCAACGTGGTAGTATTCTTGGACGCCTCCCCTGCTGGAAAGCAGTAGCAACTGACTTGAAATCCCGCTTCTTGGAGACTATGCTCCACCTTCTTACCATAAAGCGGCCATACATTTCCGTCGCTCACGAGAGCCGCCCGCCGTCCAGACAGTAGCGGAGCAGCACGCTGCCCCACTTGTTCCAAAAGTCCCGAGGCAATCTCCACGGAATACGTGCGAGAGGCTTTCACCGTTATCTTTGTCATGGTTTTTTCCTCCTCTTCCATCTATCCGTCCCATTACACCTGGGCAGCAGCTGAACGGATAGTCTTCACTGCTCGTGCCACTTCATCAAATTGCTCTGGCCGCAAAGACTGGGCTCCATCGCACAGAGCATGAGGCGGATCATTGTGGACTTCAATAATCAAGCCATCTGCGCCACAAGCCGCCGCTGCCATCGCCATGGGCTTGACATACCGAGCCACCCCTGTGGCATGGCTGGGATCAATAACCACTGGCAGATGCGTTAATTCGTGGAGAACTGGGATTGCTGAGAGATCCAGTGTGTTTCGGGTCGCCGTTTCAAACGTCCGGATGCCTCTCTCACACAGAATAATGTTTTCATTCCCTCCGGCCATGATATATTCCGCACTCATTAGCAATTCTTTGATAGTGTTAGCCAACCCTCTCTTAATGAGAATGGGCTTGTGGGTGCGCCCCAATTCCTTAAGCAGTTCAAAATTCTGCATATTTCGGGCCCCCACCTGAATCACATCCACCTCCTCAAATAAAGGCAAGTGGTTGGCATTCATGATCTCGGTAACGATCGGCAATCCGGTCTCCCGTTTAGCTTCCAGTAACAATTCAATTCCATCTGCCTTCAGGCCTTGGAAGTCATAAGGCGAGGTACGAGGCTTAAATGCCCCACCTCGGAGCATGGTAGCTCCCGAGGCCTTTACACTCTTAGCTACAGAAATAATCTGTTCCTCACTCTCCACTGAACAGGGGCCTGCAATCAATGCAAAATTGCCATGTCCTACTTTTAGCTTTTCCACGCCTACTTCGATTACAGAGTCCTCTGGATGAAATTTCCGATTGGCACTCTTGAATGGTTCTGATACCCGCTTCACCGACTCCACAATATCTAGACCACTGAGCAGTTCCGGATCCAGCTTGCTGGTATCCCCGATCACTCCGATGACAGTGGCGTAGTCTCCATTCGAGACATGGGTGCGCAAGTTTTGGGACTCAATCCAGCGCAGCAGATCGTCAATTCGCTCCTGTTTAGTTTCCGGCTTTACAATAATAATCATATTGCTTCTTCCTTTCCTGTTGACCCGCCTCTATCACTTACCCGGCAAAAAAGAAAATGCCTGCGGTGAAGTGATTTTCACCGCAGGCATTTTTTCGATCCCTTTTATCCCCCAAAGGTGGTCGAACCACTGTTTGCAGCAAAAAGCACTCTTACTCTGTTAGCACTAAAGCTAAAAAAGTAAAAGTAGCTAAAAAAGAACGCTGCAAACCGATTCATCATCATAGAAACTCCCTTTGGGTTACCGAAAAAATTCTAGGGTCATCATAGCACTCCCCTATTTCCCTGTCAACTATTTTTTCACAATTTGCTCTATAAAAGTGCCGGACCCCTTCCATTCAGAATTGGTCCGGCACTTTTATCACCAGCATAAATTAAAACGCTTTTACCATACCACCATCCATTAGAATGGTCTGGCCAGTAATGTAAGTATTCGCCTGGGAACACAAGAAAGCTGCCAGACGGCCATACTCTTCCGGGCGTCCATACCGCCCCAGTGGAATCTCATGGAATGCCTTTTGTTGCAGCTGCTCTACAGTTATCCCTTCCTGCTGGGCTCGCAGTTGATCCAACTGATCAATGCGAGCCGTCCCTACTCGGCCAGGTCCAATGACGTTAACCAAGATATTGTCTTTGCCCAACTCTTGACTTAGCGTTTTGGCCAACCCAACCACTCCCATCCGGAAGGTATTCGATAAAATCAGATTATCCAATACCGCCTTCACAGAAGAAGAGGTAGAGCACAAAATTCGCCCACCTCCGTTGGCTCGCATAGAAGGCAAAACCTCTCGGATGGTACGGACATAACTAAGCAGGCACAATTCGTAGGCCTCCTGCCAGGCGTCATCTCCAAAGGCATCAAAGTGACCGGGTTTTGGGCCCCCACTGTTATTTACCAGTGCATAGATAGGGCCACAGCGCTCCACCGTCGCCTGAACCAGTTCTTTGATTCCAGCAGCATCGGTGATAGAAGCAGCAAAATACTCTGGTCGATTCCCTGTCGCTTCATAAATTTCTGCCTGCGCCTGTTCCAGCGCCGCTTCTGAACGGCCACTCAGCATTACCTTGGCTCCTTCGCGAGCCAATTCTGTAGCAATTGCCTTTCCCAGCCCGCCACTGGATGCCAGTACCAGCGCACCTTTTCCCTTGAGTCCCAGTTCCATTTTGATCATCCTTTCCCTGACGCGACTGCCGTTCCGCAGGGCGGTTCGAGTCAGATTACTTCTCGATTCCCTTCTTCTTCATCCACTCCGGCAGTTCTTCCGGCTTTTTGCCGTTGTAACGGCAGAACTTATACCGGCACACTTCACAGATGCCCTTGTTGCCTTTGACCGGAGGCTCGCCCTTCACGTTCTGCTCCAAGAATTCCACCAATGCACGGATATCCTTCTCCTCGCCGTCCACGGCCAGAGTTACCGCGCCTTCGTTGCCGCCTACGCCACCGCAGCAAACCAGTGTGGCATCTGCATTGAACATCATCTTAATGGCTTCAATTTCCGTAACCACCGTGGTGTTGGCCAGGCAGTACATTCCGGGGTCTGCCCCCATAGCAATATCGATATGAGTAGCACCAATAGCGGCAGCAGCCTTTTTCACAGAGGGGACCAACTTCTCCAAGCCTACAGGAGTAATAAACTTCAGGCCCTTAGAGGTCACAGGCCCAATGATACGGGGAATGGTACCACCGTCAAAACCGGAGGTAATAACGCCCACATAGCCTTCCGGGTCCACCGCATTAGCACCCTTGATGACCACTGTCTCTGCATGGAAATCATTCAGTGCCTCCTGCAGGGTTTTATCCACCGCTTCACCATGATAGAACACGTTGGGGAAGCTCTTACGGCTGTCCGGATTGGTCACGCACAAAAGACCGTCAGTGCTCAGACCAACCGTGCACAATGCCGGCTCAATTCCTTCCCGCCCCAGCAATTCCTGGGCAATGAATGCATTGGTAGTACCGCCAGCCAACAGAACATAGGCTTTTTCCCAGGCGGTCTTAAATTCCGGCATCTGGACAACCGCCTTGGCAATCAAACGGCGGGATTCGGCAGAAGTCAGGGTAAAAATTGTTTTCATGGTTTGTTCCTCCTCACATATTCTCGTAGCTTACTGCTGCTCTGGATGCAGCTTCAGATCCACCACCGGGTTCACCAGGGGCTCCATAGAGAATCCATTGGGGCCATAGATCCGGCACTCGGCAATGTCACCATCCTTGATCTCAAAGGCACGAGGCGTGCCGGTGGACAACACGTCACCAGCGTACCAGCCCTGGATGCTGCTGTGCAGAGATACCAGTTTGGCGGGACGGTGGGTCATATTGTTTACCACATTCTTTGCATAGACTTCCCCGTTGTGGACGCTCTGCACCTCCAACTTCAGTACGTCAGGTACCTCGTCAGGAGTTACCAGCTGTGGGCCGAAAGAGAAGAAAGTGGGGAAGTTCTTGACAATGGTCAGATAGCGGGGGTTACCGCTAACGTAGTCGTTACCCTTCAAGATAGATTCCTCAGTCATATCCAAAATGGTGGTGTAGCCCACGATGACGTCTTCCCAATTTTCCTCGGATACGTCCCGACAATCTTTTCCCAGGATAACTCCCAGTTCTGCTTCTGCCGTAGTCTTCTGAGCCTCTTTCAACATGGGAAGCTTAATCTCATCCCCAGGGCCAATCAGGGTGTCAGCCTGCTTAAAGAAGCTGCCCGGGAAGCCGGTAGGCGCAGCGGAACCGATGTCCCCGGCATGGTCTACATAGTTCAAACCAATGCCGAAAATCCGCTTAGGATTGCGATAGAGTGGGCCATAAACTACCTCATTATTGGGCACCAAACCGGGCAGGGTCTCCAGTTCTTCCTTCCCGCCAGCATTGTACCAGGCAGTCAGGCCTGGAATCTGACCGGCCTGGATCAGCGCCATCATATCGGTGGCCCAAGCGGTCCCCTTAGCGGCATTCAACGCTTGGATGGGATAAACTCCCTTGGGGGTAACGATACCGGCAATCTCTGCCTGATTCCACTTAATAGTTGCTAAACGCATAATACTTTCCTTCCTTTCTATCGTTTCAAATTGATTTATTTGGGGGCTGTTTGCAACGCTTCTACGGCTTGTGCAAGACGCCGACAGCCTTCGACCACATTTTCATAGCTATTAGCAAATGAAAAACGAAGATACCCCTCTCCTCCAGGGCCAAATACATCTCCTGGAACCAGAGCAATTTTTGCCTCATCCAACAGATATGCGGCGATTTCCGCCGAAGTCTTTCCCAGAGACTTGCAGTTAATAAAGATATAAAACGCTCCCTTGGGACAAATGCAGCTTAGCCCAGGAATGGCATTAATGGCTGCCACTGCATAATCTCTGCGACGCTGGTACTCTTTCACCATCTGCTCCACTTCATCCTTTTCGTCCCGCAGAGCCACTACCGAGGCGGTTTGGACAAAGGACGGAGCACAGGTCGTATTATGCTGGTGGATTTTATTCAGAACTTTGATGTATTCCTCTGGCGCAGCGACATAGCCAAGGCGCCATCCTGTCATAGAATAAGCTTTGGACAAGCCATTCATCGTGAAGGTGCGTTCCTTCATCCCCGGCAACGAAGCAATGCTTATATGCTCCGCTCCATCATAAATTAACCGCTCATATACCTCGTCGGAAATCACCAACAGGTCATGGGCAATGGCCAGATCCGCTAATCCCTGCAGGGTTTCACGGGAAAGGACTCCGCCAGTGGGGTTGTTTGGGGTAATGATAACCACTGCACGGGTCTTGTCCGTAATTTTGCGGCGGATCTCCTCCAGGTCCATTTGATACCCGTTCTCTTCCCGTAACTCATAGGTCACTGGCACTGCACCCAGAAGTCGTGGCACATTGTGGTAATTGAGCCAGGCAGGGTCTGGAACCAGAATTTCATCTCCCTCATTCAAGATGCTACATAGTACATCAAACACCGCTTCGGAGAGTCCAACAGTTACTAAAACTTCTGTCGCCTCATACGCCACGTGGTTCTGTCTCAATAATTTATTGGCAATCTCTTGCCGCAACTCCATAGTCCCAAAGTTGGATGTATAAAATACATCGCCCTTTGCCATGCTTGCTTCCGCCGCCTTCTTTATGTACTCTGGAGTATCAAAATCTGGGCGGCCAATTTCAAAGTGAATTACATGTTCTCCTGCCCGTTCCATGGCCAGAGCTTTCTCATTCACTTTCCGGATTCCAGACGGCGCCAGCTGATCCATTCTAGATGCGATTCGAACTGCCATATCGAGTTTCCTCCTTCATCTTAACCGGTCATAGACTTCAACTGCGCTGGGGATTCGGTTCTCTCTTGACACAATTCCTTGGATTGATTATGATTTTATCATAAATCTTAACTTTGTAAAATACGGGGTTTGGTAACCCGGTATAAGAAATTACGTATAGGTTTTGTATTGGAGTATACTATGCTGGATTACAAAGAATACATCTATGCCGTCTACCAAGAGCGCAGCTTTTCCAAAGCCGCTCGCAAACTCTACGTATCTCAACCTTGGCTCAGCGCTACGGTGAAAAAGGTCGAACAAGAGTTGAAACTGCCCCTTTTTGACCGCAACACAAAACCCATCTCTCTGACAGAGGCAGGCGAGTACTACATTCAACAAGTGGAACGCATCATGGACATAGAACGGGAAATGCGTCAGACCTTTGCGGAAATGAGTTCTTCCCGCTGTACTTCTCTACACATCGGCAGTTCCATGTTCTTCTGCACCTACGTTTTGCCCAGCCTACTCAGTGAGTTCCGAGAGCAAAATCCTCAAGTTACCTTGACTTTTACCGAAGGAAACACGGCTACTTTGGCCGATCAACTGATGGAGGGCGGATTGGATCTTCTACTAGAATCCGGCCCCCCAGAAAACAAAGGACTAAATTCTGTTGTTTGGACCCAAGAGGAGTTGGCATTAGCTGTTCCCGCCGATTATCCCGTCAACCGGGAATTATCGCAATACGCATACACCTTTGAAGAATTCCGAAAACGAAATCAACCAGGTCTGCGCAAGCCCCCCGTTCCTCTCACTGCCTTCCGTCAGGCCCCTTTTATGGTTCTGAACCAAGGGAATGACAGTTATACCCGCAGTTTGGCCCTGTGCCGAAACGCCGGTTTTACCCCCAATATTTCTCTCTACCTGACTCAGATGATGACCGCTTATTACCTGGTATGCGAGGGAAGAGGGATTACTTTCCTGCGCTCCACTATTCCGGAATATGTGGCCCCCACCGATTCGGTTATTTTCTACACTCTCAGTGACCCTCTCGCTACCCGAAGCATTTATCTCTCTTACCGTAAGAAGCAGTCTAGCCACGTCCAGCAAAAGCTGACCGACTACCTGCTGAGCAAAGCCCCTGGTCATGCACAGTCTGATCTTTTGTAGCTTTATTTTTCCTTCTTACAAATTTATTCTGTTAAAAATGAACTTTTTTTCATATAAAACAGTGGGCGGAGGCAAAAGCCTCCGCCCACTGTTTTTTGATAAATAGGGTCTTCTTAATAATTTTCTGCTTTCAGCTGGAAATAGGCCTGGGGATGCGCACACACCGGGCAAACCTCCGGCGCTTGCTTTCCTACATGGATGTGGCCGCAGTTGCTGCACTGCCAAATCATATCGCCATCTCTGGAGAACACCACGCCGCCCTCTACATTGGCCAGCAGCTTGCGGTAACGCTCCTCATGCTCCTTTTCAATTTTGGCCACTTCCTCAAAGAGGTAGGCAATGTGATCAAAGCCTTCCTCCTTAGCTTCCTTGGCCATGGTGGCGTACATATCCGTCCACTCGTAGTTTTCACCTTCAGCCGCAGCCTTTAGGTTCTCTGCAGTAGTACCAATCCCCTCCAGCAGCTTAAACCAAATTTTAGCGTGTTCCTTCTCGTTGGCTGCCGTCTCTTCAAAGATATTGGCAATCTGAACATAGCCATCTTTCTTGGCTTTCGAGGCAAAATAGGTATACTTGTTCCGGGCCTGGGATTCCCCAGCAAAAGCAACCCACAAGTTTTTTTCGGTTTTACTTCCCTTCAACTCAGGCATCGATATTTCCTCACTTTCATTTGTAAATTTAATAGTAACAATTCTTATTAACGCGTAGTTAGTATATCAGAAACACTGCTCTATGTCAATGGGATTCAGTAGAATTTTTTCCCATAAACAGATTCTTTTATCCCATTACACTCGTTTCCAGACGGCCCCGCCCGGCACATCGGTAACTTCAATCCCCTTTTGCTTTAACTCTTCTCGAATTGCATCGGCTCGAGCAAAGTCTTTGGCTTTCTTCGCCTGACCCCGCTCCAAGACCAAGGCGTCTATCGCAGGATCTCCTTGGCCGGTAACGGTATAACCATCTTGCGCAGTGGCATTTTGTCGCGCCTGCTCCTGCTCCTTTCGCTTCTCTGCTCCCTTTTTCAACAGCGAAAGGGAGAGGACCTGATCTAAACTATCCAAAATAGCCAATTTCGTAGCATCGTTAGTTTTGGCCTTCAATGCATCATAGAGAGCAGTAATCCCCATTGAAGTATTCAAATCATTGCCCACTTGCTGGTCAAACTTGTTCCGATACTCCTCCAATACTTTCGTATCTACGTCCCCATCCTCTGGTTTTAACATCGCCACCCGGGAAATTAATTTATTGTATGCCAGGGCTGCATTATTCAGATTTTCCCAAGTGAACACCAAACCTTTGCGGTAGTGAGATTGCAGACAGAAGAAGCGGTAGGCCAGTGGGTCGTATCCTTTCTCCTCCAGGAGCGAAACAGTCAAAAATTCCCCCTTGGATTTTGACATTTTTCCGCTGGAGGTGTTTAAGTGATGAACGTGGAACCACTGGCTGCACCAGGGATGACCCAAGTAGGACTCCGACTGTGCAATCTCGTTTGTATGATGGGGGAAGGCATTATCGATGCCGCCACAGTGCAAATCCAGATACTCTCCATTATACTTTAAGGAAATTCCGGAACATTCGATGTGCCAACCAGGGTAACCTACGCCCCAAGGGGAGTCCCATTTGAGCGCCTGGTCCTCAAATTTTGATTTAGTAAACCAGAGGACAAAGTCATTCTTATTGCGCTTATTTGGATCTTCCTCCACTCCTTCTCGGACACCTACTGCCAAATCTTCTTCATCGTGGTCATTAAAGATATAGTAGCGCTCCAGTTTGGCAGAATCGAAATATACGTTTCCTCCCGCCAAATACGCGTATCCCTTCTCCAACAGGCCGGACACAATCTTGATATATTCGTCAATGCATCCCGTAGCAGGCTGGACAGTATCGGGACGGCGAATATTTAACTTTTCACAGTCGGAAAAGAAGGCATCGGTATAAAATTGGGCAATCTCCATTACCGTCTTATGTTCCCGCTTGGCCCCCTTGAGCATTTTATCTTCTCCGGTATCTGCATCGGAGGCCAAATGTCCTACATCGGTAATGTTCATTACACGATTGACCTCATAACCGGTATAACGCAGGAACTTTTCCAACACATCTTCCATGATATAGGAACGCAAGTTCCCAATGTGGGCATAGTGGTACACCGTAGGCCCACAGGTATACATCTCTACATGGCCCGGGGTATGGGTTTGAAATGTCTCTTTTTTATGGGTAGCAGAATTGTACAGCAGCATGGCAAATTCTCCTTTTCTGATTTATCGTCTCTCCTACCAGGAAGTTTTATTCTGCTTTTCGCCCAAGTCCTGTTTCTTGGGTCATGAATTGTTGGTCTAACAGTTTTTCCACAAATTCCAGCCGAGCCGACAGCGCTTCTAGCCGTTCTAGTGTGGGATTCTCTACACTGGTCTGGTCTACTTCGTCGGCATAGTGAGTATTCCGACCAGCAATGCGGACAATTTGGGCCGGTATCCCCACAGCTGTGGCATCCTCTGGCACCGGGCTAAGTACCACCGAATTGGCAGCAATTCTTGCTCCGTCCCCTACTTTAAATGGTCCCAAAATTTTGGCCCCACAACCGATGAGTACATTATTTCCAATAGTGGGGTGACGCTTTCCGTGGTCTTTCCCTGTTCCTCCCAGGGTTACCCCGTGGTAGATCAGGCAGTCGTCCCCCACCTCTGCCGTTTCGCCAATCACAATCCCCATCCCGTGGTCAATCACCAGCCGGCGCCCAATCTTTGCCCCGGGGTGGATCTCAATCCCCGTCCAAAATCGGCTCCACTGAGACACCCATCGAGCCAGGAACTTTCGGTTGTGTCGGTAGAGCCAGTGAGCCAACCGATGATAGAGGGTAGCATGAACCCCTTGATACAACAGAAAAATTTCCAACTTGGAGCGGGCAGCCGGGTCCCGGCGCTGGTATGCTTCCAGTGTCTCATTTAAAGCATGAAACATAACTCCTCCTTCTCCCTTCCCATTTTACAGCACAAGGTTTTGTGGGCAAAGGAGCAATAAAAAACACCCCCTACACCCACTTTGGGTATAAGAGGCGATTGCTCGCGGTTCCACTCTCATTTCTCACTTGTCCGGCCGCTATCGGGGCCGAGCCGGAGGCCATTACGCCCCACGCTCCCGGATGCACTTCCCATCCCGACGCTGCAGACCCCCTTTCAGCCGGTGAAGGGTCCTCTCTGTTCTTTGTCGTGGATGCTACTCTTTCCGTTCTTCACGCTTTTAGGCCATTATATTATCATTCCACAGCAGATGTGTCAAGTCTGAGGCAACTTTTTTGTCCATTTTTGAAAGGCAACCTGAGGTTGACAGTTTTCCAGCTTCTTTTTCTTGTCATTTTTTTATGTTTTTGGTATCCTGTGTACAGAAATGAACCAGATTGGACAGAGAAGGGGAAACAGATATGGAATTGAACCAACGGATTGCCATGGCCCGGAAACAGGCCGGGTTATCCCAGGAACAGCTGGGAGAAAAGCTAGGGGTCTCCCGCCAGGCGGTGAGCAAATGGGAGAGCGGCCAGACCAACCCAGATGTAGCATATGTAGCTGAGATGTGTCGTCTGTTCGGGGTATCTTCCGACTGGCTGCTGTTGGGCCAGGAAACAGATCAGGCAAAAACTCCGGTTCGTTGTTCCAGCTGTCAGGCGATTATCACTGGGCTGGACAACTTCTGCCCCAATTGCGGCCACTCTTTGCGTGCCAGCGGCTGCGAAACCTACTCTCTGGTGCTCCTCTCCAATAATATCTTTTCCTCCCACCTAGCTTTGGAACAAATCGCCAAATTATCCTGGTGCAGCCCAGAATTTCCGATCTACCATCTCTCTTCTCCCCAGGTAGAGGATCTGGTGCGAAAGGCCCCTATTACCCTCATGTGGGGGCTTTCTCCGGAGCGAACTGCTCAGGCACTAGAGTATTTCTCCGATTCCGATGCCGTAGCTGTCTACCGAGACAGCGACGGCAACCAGGCTGAACAGCTTATATCCACCCCTGAGGTACCGAAACAGTCTCTGCCCACACCCCCAAAAGAACCTATTTCATTCGGTGCCACTGTGGGAGCAGTAATTTTAGGATTCATCGCTGCCATTCTCATTTTATCTATCCTATGAATATGCGCCGTCGACTTTCCCTAGGTCTCTGTCTAGGTGCCGGAATCTTTTACCTCGTAAACTGCTGGTGGTTGCGTCCATCAATATCGGGCTGGACCGGATGGTTTTTTACCTGTTACGCAAACGACCTGTTTGCAGGACTGTCCATGGCAGCTTGGGCTGATTTTCTATTTGATATAGCCCATCTGCCCCCCATCTGTTCCTGGAAACAAACCGTTCCTCTGCTGTTGATTTGCGGTCTGGTATGGGAGGTGCTTGCCCCATTCTGGAAAGCGGGGGCCGTTTTTGATCTCTGGGACTTTGTGGCCTATCAGGTTGGTGGGTTTCTTTGGCTGCTTCTCTCCCACCCGTTTTTCCTACAAAATAGATAAATTGTACGCCCTCTCCCTTGTGCTGAGGAGAGGGCGCGTTACTTTTTGTGGAACACTTTCTTCAGCCTGGCGGCCAAGTCATATCTCGGCCAGCAAGCACATGGAAATGGAGATGGTGCACACTCTGGCCCGCCTGTTCTCCGATGTTGGAGACAACGCGGTAGCTGTCTAACCCCAGCTTCTTGGTCACCTGGGCGATGACTTCAAAGATATGAGCCACCACCGCACTGTTCTCCCCAGTCACCTCAGCGGCTGAGGCGATGTGCACTTTCGGAACTACAAGAAAGTGGGTAGGTGCCTGAGGATCAATGTCATAAAAGGCATAGCACTGCTCATCCTCATAGACCTTGTTGGAGGGGATCTCCCCAGCTACGATCTTACAAAACAGACAATCCGACACGTCAAAACCTCCTTTGTTGGTCAGGTAAGATCATTGTACCCCATCTGGAGAAAATTGCAATGGGCAATCGTTTTCTAGTTTTCTGTCCCCATTGGCTTATTGCAGGGCTTCTTGCCACAAAGCCTCGCCTCCAGTTGTATCCCTTTATTTACTGCACAAGTTAGGGCAGAAAAATGTCGGGCCTGATCAAATTTTATGTAACAATTCGGCCTTCATTTTTGTTTTCTTAATAGAACCTCTTTTTCTACTCCTCACTTCTACCGTCATCAAACAAAGCCGGAAAGAGAGTGTTTTGCTATTTATATTGCTTAATCTCAAAAACGAGGTGTTTTCGCATGAACACGCTACACTGGAGGAGCATAAAGCCCAAGTTTGTAATTCTTCCTGCGTTCCTGTTGGTCGCAGTCCTCTCTCTCTGCTTTTCCTTTTCCCACAGTCCAGAACAAATTTCCCTTCCTATTCTTCTTTACCACGAAATTAATGCCAGTGGCGAGGGAGATAGCATTATCGCCCAGGATGTATTCCTATCTCACTTAGATGCCCTTCAGGATTCAGGCTATCAAACGGTCTCCCTGTCACAGATCATTGCCTTTGTGGAGCATGGAGAACCACTTCCTCCCAAGCCAGTTTTGATCACCTTCGACGACGGCTACCTGAGCAACTATCAAATTGCTTGGCCTGCTCTGCAAGAGCGTGGGATGGTTGGGACGATCTTTGTAATTGGTCATTCTGTTGGGCAGAACACCTACAAGGACACAGGTGTAGCGATTACTCCACATTTCTCTTATGAGCAGGCCCGGGAGATGGTGGATTCAGGGGTTATGTCCATTCAGAGCCATACTTATGACCTACACCAATTCCGCCCCTTAGAACCTTGCGGAGGACGAGAAGGAGTCCTCTCCAAAGAGGGTGAGTCTGATGCAGACTATCGCAGGGTCCTTCGGCGTGACTTTCAGTGTGCCCGAGACAAGCTTTCCCTCCACACTGGACAAGAGGTCCTGGCTCTGGCTTATCCATACGGGTTATACACGCCAGCCAGTGAAGAGATTAGCCTAGAAGAAGGAATTTCCGTCACACTGACCACACAAGCCCAGACTGCGCATCTGCGTTCGGGCGATCTCGGCAGTCTGCGATTGTTGGGGCGATATACCATTGACGACTGCACACCCTACCAGTTACTCACATACATCCAAGCTAATTTATGAAAAGAAGGGACGGCCCTAAGGCCGTCCCTTTTGCACACGATCCTATCGTCTTAATCACACAAACTGGTTGCGTTCCGGGTCATAGTAATATTGCAGCGTAGCCAGTTTCTCTGTCAGCACCTCTCGGTCCTCCTGGAGATCATCACAAAGTGTTTCTAAGTCCGGATAGAAATCCCGGAGTTTGGTATTCACATAACTGAGCAGAATAACGGGATCCTGTGGCAGCATCAAAGCCCCCCTTCCATTCTCCCTGATCTTCCTCTCAAATCAGAATGATCTTCCATTAAAATCATTTACAGCCCCAGCTTCATAGACACCACGTTGTCCACAATTGCCAAAGCGTTATCCAGCATCAGCGGGTCTTTGCCGCCACCCATGGCGGAGTCTGGCTTTCCACCACCGGAACCACCAGCAATGGCAGACACTTGCTTAATAATATCTCCCGCTTTGATGCCCTTTTTCACCGCCTCCTTGCCACACACAGCCAGGAAAGTAATCTTTTCCCCATTGATGGTGGCCAACACGCCTACCACTTTTGGGTCTTTGTCCCGCATGAAATCCCCCATACTGCGCAAACGGTTGGCATCTGCATCGGAAACGGTAGCCGTGAGAACCTTCAATCCGCCCACATCGTGAGCTGCAAAAAGGAACCGCTCAGCTTCTCCCATAGCATCTTTGCTTTTAAACTTCTCCACCAGCTGACGTAGATCTTTCACCTCTGCCATCATGTGCTCCGCCTTCTCCCGCAGTTCCCCCGGCTTAGCTTTTAAGGTTGCTGCTGCCTGGAAGAGCAACTCCTGATTTCGGTTCATAACCTCTAGAGAAGCTCGACCTGTGGTGGCCTCAATGCGGCGCACTCCGCTGGCCACAGAAAACTCGCTGGAAACATGGAACACACCCACCTTAGCCGTATTATCTAAGTGAGTGCCGCCACAGAATTCCACTGAATAGCCGTTCCCCATATCGACCACCCGAACCGTGTCCCCATATTTCTCGCCAAACAGAGCAATGGCCCCTCTCTTTTTGGCTTCCTCAATGGGCAGCACATCCGTGTGGATATCATAGCCGTCCAGTACTGCTTCATTTACCATAGCAGACACCTTGGATAGTTCTTCTGCAGTCAGGGCAGAGAAATGGGTAAAGTCAAAACGCAGGCGGTCGGGCTCTACCAGAGAACCTGCTTGATGCACGTGGTCCCCTAACACGGTACGTAGTGCCTTATCCAACAGGTGGGTTGCAGAGTGAGCACGCATGACGGCCTGGCGGCGACTGACATCAATCTGAGCCCGGACGGTGTCTCCCAGTTTCAGCACCCCTTCGGTCACCTTGCCGTAATGCATATACTTGCCGCCCTTGTTCTTCTGTACATCGGTAACCTCAAATCGACAAGGGCTATTTCCCTCAATTACAATCTCTCCATGGTCGGCCACCTGACCGCCCATCTCTGCGTAAAAAGGAGTCTTATCCAGTACCACGATGGCTTCCACTCCGGGCATGATCTCCTCTGCCTGCTCGTTTTCAACCACCAGAGCTACCACTTTTGCCCCAGGGAAGGTACTGTATTCATAACCCACAAACTCAGTCTCGGGCACATCTTTTCCAAACTCTACGCCGGCCCAGCCCAAATCTCCCAAGGCTTCCCGCGCTTTCCGAGCCCGCTGGCGCTGCTCTTCCATCTGTTGGTGGAATGCATCTTCGTCCAGCTTCATTCCCTGCTCCTCCACCATCTCTACCGTTAGATCAATGGGGAATCCATAGGTATCATAGAGTTTGAACGCATCTGCACCAGAGAAGACTTTTTCCCCTTTTTCCTGATGCGCCTGGAGCATGTCATTGAAAATCTTCAGACCACCGTCAATGGTCTTGGCAAAGTTTTCTTCTTCCACTCGGATCACTTTGGTGATATAGTCCTGGCGCTCCCGCAACTCTGGGTAATGTCCTTCGTTTTCATGAATCACTGTGTCGCAGACTTTATACAAAAACGGGTCATTCACACCCAGGAGTTTGCCGTGACGGGCGGCCCGGCGCAGCAAACGCCGCAGCACATAGCCCCGGCCCTCGTTGGAAGGCAACACACCATCGCAGATCATGAACGTAGCAGACCGAATGTGGTCGGTGATGACGCGAAGAGAAACATCTTTCGCATGGCTCTGACCGTAGTGAGCACCGGTAATCTCGCTGACCTTGTGGGTGATATTCATAACGGTGTCCACATCGAACAAAGAGGGGACCCCTTGGCATACGCAGGCCAGGCGTTCTAGTCCCATTCCAGTGTCGATATTCTTCTGCTTCAGTTCGGTGTAGTGGCCCTCCCCATCATTATCAAACTGGGAGAAAACATTGTTCCACACCTCAATATACCGGTCACAGTCGCAGCCAACCGTGCAGCCCGGTTTACCACAGCCGTACTCTGGGCCACGGTCATAATAGATTTCCGAGCAGGGGCCGCAGGGACCGGACCCGTGCTCCCAAAAGTTGTCTGCTTTCCCAAAGCGGAAGATACGCTCTGGTGCAATTCCGATTTCTTTATTCCAGATCTCAAAAGCCTCATCGTCATCCTGGTAGACGGAAGGATAGAGTCTGCTGGGATCCAGTCCCACCCACTCCGGACTGGTCAGAAACTCCCAGGACCAATGAATCGCTTCCCGCTTAAAATAGTCTCCAAAAGAGAAGTTCCCCAACATCTCAAAATAAGTCCCGTGGCGAGCCGTCTTTCCGATGTTCTCAATATCACCGGTGCGGATGCATTTCTGGCAGGTGCAAACTCGGCGGCGAGGCGGCTCCTGCTCTCCAGTAAACCAGGGCTTCATAGGCGCCATACCGCTATTGATTAGAAGTAGTGAAGCATCATTCTGGGGAATCAGAGAAAAACTTGGCAGACGCAGGTGGCCCTTGGTCTCAAAGAAAGACAAAAACATTTCTCGCAGTTCATTTAATCCATAAGGCTTTGGATCACGCATGGGTATTCCCTCCATATCTTTCATTTATACATAATATATTTTAAATTTTATTTCGTTTATTTTGGTTGAATGGATAGGCCAATTAACTCCAGACCTGTGTCAAAAGAAAACTCATAGATCACATCGCCGTTTTCATGCTCACAATAGAGAACAGCCACTGCAAACGGCTCTGTGAACACCTTTTGATCCCCTCCGGTAATCACCCGATCACTGACTTTTTTAAAGGCCCCCGATTCCTGGGTGATCTCCATGGTCTCTTCCACTACCTGGGCGGTGACATTGTATTCCTCCTGCATGTCGGTCCGAAATGCATCCGCCACTTCTTGATAGTTTCCATGGACCAGTTGATCTAAAACTTCATCTGCTGCTTGACTAACAGACTCCTCCTCCATCCCGTCTGGCAACGGTTTAGCGGAACAGCCCGTTAGAATCAAAGTCCCAAGGACGAGAGCCAACCCTAGCGCTACTACTTTTCCTTGTCTCATTTCGGTTCCTCCAACATCAATTCACACTGCGCATAGACAACCGCCCGTCCCGCTATGAAGATTCGATCTCCTTCCATTCGACAGTACAGCGTTCCGCCGCGCTGAGAGGCCTGCCGTGCCACCAACTCCTTGCGTCCCAGGCGCTGCGTCCAATAAGGGATTACATGACAGTGCCCAGAACCACACACCGGATCCTCTGCCAGCCCCATTTTGGGCGCAAAGGTGCGGGTAATACAGTCATATTTTGTTCCTGGTGCTGTGACTTGCATCAGTGCCCCCTTCAAAGCCTTCACCTTTTCCAAATCAGGCCTCATATTCAGCACATCTTCTTCTCGCTCAAAGACACACACCAAATCTCGCGCCCGCCACACTTCTTTCGGGCGGACCCCCAGCGCATCCACAATAGCGTCCGTCACTTCTAACGGTTTGAGGGTATACGCTGGTAAATCCATTTCCAGCAGTTCTCCTCGCCGACGCACCAAAAGGGGGCCGCTTTTCGTTTGAAATATGACTTCAGACGCATCCCTCTCCAGGAAATGAAACACCACATACGCGGCCGCCAACGTTGCATGCCCGCACAAATCCACTTCCATTTCTGGGCTAAACCAACGCAACGAATACTCGTTTTCCTGTTGGCCCGGTACCAGGAACGCCGTCTCCGGCTGACCGTTTTCTCGAGCAACGTTCTGTAGCCATACCTCTTCCGGCCACCGTGCAAGTAGACAGACAGCAGCAGGATTCCCCTGAAACACATCATCTGCAAATGCATCCACCAAATATTGCCGCATAGCCCCTCCTTTTCCAAAAAACAAAAAGCCGCCCCTGACATAGGTCAGGGGCGGAATATTCCACGGTACCACCCTGATTGAAGGAAATGCTCCCTGTCATTTCCAACATCTCAACCATCTCATAACGGAGATGACCCGTCCTGCTCCTCGCAGGCCGCTCCGGAGTGGCTGGTACAGCCGGTTTCTGCTAAGGGCTCCCACCATCCCCTCTCGCTTCCTGCAGCCGACTATACTTGGCTCCTTCTACACAATTTGCGTTGTTATTTTATCATGTTTTTCCTGCTTGTCAAGTCACGTTCTGTTTTTTCTCTCTTTCTCCCGCTTTTGTCAAGATTAAATGCTAAAAAAGCCTAAAAAATTTTTCACGAGGGCAGCAGAGCGGCGATTTCAGCCCGGAAAAGCTGCTCAGAGCACAGAAAACCGAACATTTTCCGGGGGTAATTGTTCAGCCACTCCTCGACCTGTTTGACTTCCCGGGGCGAGAC
>JBMNQA010000008.1:0-91383 GCA_050943895.1 Lawsonibacter sp. | reverse complement strand
TATTCCCTACGGATATCGCATCGAGGACGGAAAAGCGGTTGTGGATGAAGTCCAGGCAGAACAGGTCAGAACCTTCTTCAAAGAGTATATTTCCGGCAAGGCACTGATGGTGGCAGCCGAAATGGTATGAATCAGTTCTTGCAGCTTTTGACACAACACCTTGTAATCAATAGGCTTGGAGATGTGCCCATTCATTCCCGCATCAGTTGTTTTCGCGATATCTTCTGCAAAAGCATTTGCTGTAACGGCAATAATTGGGACATCGGCTGCATCCGGGCGATCCAGATGTCGAATCGCTTGTGTTGCTTCGCATCCATCCATCTCTGGCATCTGCATATCCATAAGGATAGCGTCAAAAGTGTAGGGGGCTGCAGTCTCAAACAGGTGCAGTGCCTCAAGCCCGTTTACCGCCTGAGTAACCTGAATCCCGTTCATGGTAAGTATCTCTGTAGCAATTTCCATATTTAATTCGTTGTCCTCAGCCAGAAGGATGTGGATACCCGCAAGGTCAACATCGGAGCGTTTTGTTGATGAAGATGTTAAATCTTGTTGCTGGTCAGAGACAACCGGCATGGGTAGGATAATTGTGAACTTGCTTCCTTTTCCCAACTCACTTTCCACCATGATTTCGCCGCTCATTTGCTGCACCAAGCTCTTAACAATGGGCATACCAAGACCTGTGCCCAAAGTGGATCGGCTAGAGAAATGGCTCTCTCGGGAATACGGTTCAAACAGATGCTCCAGAAACTCTTGAGACATACCTATTCCCGTGTCCTCTACTAAAGCGACGGAACTTGAAAAACAAAATACTCCACCCAAAATTAAACGCTAATTGTACTAGAAATAGTAACAGACTTCGAGAACGATCTCTAGATAGCGGCGCTTGATAGATGCGAGCGGCTCCCACCCCCATCAGCAGGAATAATACACCCCACACGATCGGAAATACTATCGCCGGAGGAGAAAATGGCGGGGGAATAATTGCTTTTCCGTACTGTTTTGTATCTTCCTTTGTCAACCAACCAGACAGCCCCCCAACCCCTTCTGCCAGCAAAATCCAGGCCGCATACGACTTCCAGCGTTTTTTCTTCACATTGAATCACCCAGGAATAGCATATGTATCGTTTTTATTTCTATGCAATTTTTCCTCAACCGGTCTTTTCTTATAATCTGAAATTCAATTTAAATTTTTTAAATAAAAGCCACACCCATAGAGGCGAGGCTTTTTATGGGGAAGGATACAGGATTTGACCCCGCTCCAGGTCCAGAGCATGTATAATCGTTTAATGGCCCCGGACAGAAAAGAGGGCAAGCCTCTGTCTGCCAAAACGGTTCGGAATGTCCACGGTGTGCTCCATAAGGCTCTGGAACAGGCGGTTCTGCTTGGGTATATTCGGCGCAATTCCACAAGCGCATGTAAGCCACCAAAGGTGACTAAGGCGGAAATCAATCCCTTAGAGGCGGAGCAGGTTTCTGCACTTCTAAAGGCCACCCGGGGTCATCCTCATGAATACCTGTATCAAATTAACATGTTTACAGGTCTGCGGCAAGGGGAGATACTGGGGCTTACCTGAGACTGTCTGGACATGGAGTAGAGGACACTCCCGGTTAAGCAGCAACTCTGTCGTGAAAAGCAGAAGGGCGGGAAATATTATTTCGCGCTGCCCAAGAACAACAAACCCCGTGTACTGACTCTGGCTCCCTCTGTGGTTCGCATATTCCAACTGCAAAAAATCAGGCAGAACGGTATGCGGGCGAAGGCGGGCGAACTCTGGCAGGAAAGCAATCTTATTTTTTCAAATGCGGTTGGGGGCTATCTGTCCTATCGGACGGCCTATGACTGTTTTAAGCGAGTTGTAAAGAAAATGGGCTTTTCAGTCACCCGGTTCCATGACTTGCGGCATACCTACGCGGTTATGGCAATCCAGAGCGGGGATGACATTAAGACGGTACAGGAGAACCTGGGTCATGCGACGGCGGCGTTTACCTTAGATGTGTACGGCCATGTGACAGCCCAGATGAAGCAGGCCAGCGCGGACCGCATGGAGAAGTTCATTCAAAGCGTGTCTGCCTAACCTGGTTCAGAGCAAGACCCAATAAGGGTAAAATAAGGGTAAAAGCGGTCGGGGCAAAGAAAAAACCCTTGAAACCGTTTGGTTTCAAGGGTTTTATATGGTGGACGATACAGGACTTGAACCTGTGACCTCCCGCACGTCAAGCGGATGCTCTACCAGCTGAGCTAATCGTCCGAACAGCGAAGATTATTTTACCTGGACTTTTCCTTTTTGTCAATACTTTTTCTGGTTGATAGAAAATCTTTTTTCTTCCCGCAGGTTAATGTTGCAAATTCCCAATGAAAAGCTTATGAAATTATGGTATAATAAGGAATACATCCGGACTCAATTTCTGGCGTGTAGCACCACTCAAACTATTTAATGCATTTTACCTTAGGATTATTTGAGAATACTAGATAAAACTAGGAGGATTTTTATGCTGCATATAGATTTATCCAAATTGTCTTCATTCCTTCCCCAGGACTATCTTACTTCCCGCCAAGCAGGATTGACCCAAGCAGCCTCTATGCTGGCCAACCACAATGGACCTGGCGGCGATTTCACTGGCTGGGTCGCCCTTCCTCAGGAGTATGACCGCGCTGAATTTTCTCGCATTCAGGCAGCAGCAGAAAAAATTCGGCGCCAATCTCAGGTTCTGGTGGTTATTGGCATCGGCGGTTCTTACCTAGGCGCTCGAGCAGTCATTGAACTGTTGGCCTCTCCCTACTACAATTTGAAGAAAAAGGATACCCCCGATATTTTCTTTGCCGGAAACGGTCTATCGACTGACGCGCTCTTGGAACTAATCTCTCTTATTGGTGACCGCGATTTCTCCGTCAATGTCATTTCTAAGTCCGGCACCACCACAGAACCTGCGGTGGCATTTCGCATTTTTAAATCCATGCTGGAAGAGAAGTATGGAAAAGATGGGGCACGGGAACGGATTTATGCCACGACAGACGCCCACAAAGGTGCCTTAAAAGGCCTTGCAGATACAGAAGGGTATGAAAAGTTTGTGGTCCCTGACGCCGTGGGAGGTCGGTATTCAGTCCTCACTGCAGTCGGTTTGCTTCCCATTGCCGCGGCAGGAATCGACATTAGCCAGTTAATGTCGGGTGCTAGAAAGGCCATGGAAGAATTATCTACTCCAGGTTTAGACAACCCTGCCTGGCAGTATGCAGCTGCCCGGCATGCCCTATATGAAAGCGGCAAAAAGGTAGAACTTCTTGCCTGCTATGAGCCGAATTTCCGCTTCTTCTCTGAGTGGTGGAAACAGCTGTATGGTGAGAGCGAGGGGAAAGATGGCAAGGGGCTGTTCCCCGCCAGCGTGGAGTTTACCGCTGACTTACACTCTATGGGGCAATATATCCAGGAAGGCGAGCGCCTCATGTTTGAAACCGTCGTACAATTTGCCCCAAAAGGAGAATTTCTCATTCCCAATGATCCAGAGAATATAGATGGTCTAAATTTCCTTGCTGGCAAACCGCTATCCTTTGTAGCTGAAAAGGCTATGCGCGGAGTCATTCTTGCCCATGTGGATGGTGGCGTCCCCAATATTTTGCTGCAGTTACCTGCCATCGGGGAAGAGAGTGTAGGGTGGCTAATCTACTTCTTTGAGTATGTATGTGGTCTGTCGGGCTACTTGCTTCAGGTCAATCCATTTAATCAGCCAGGTGTGGAAGCCTACAAGAAAAACATGTTTGCACTGCTCGGAAAACCAGGTTATGAAACTTTAAAAGAACAGCTGGAGTCCCGACTGTAATTTACCACAAAAAATTCACAAACACACGGTTGAAAAACCCCCCTCGATATGGTAAAGTGTTAAATAAGTAAGGGGGATTCTCCCTACGCCAAACGTTGAAGGAGTGATTCACATGATTCGAGTCATCATGGGCAAAAAGGGCTCCGGTAAGACCAAGCAGATGATCGAACTGATCAACAGCGCTGTCCAGACCGAGCACGGGAACGTGGTCTGCATTGAGAAGGGCAACAAGTTGACCTTTGATATTCACTATCAGATCCGTCTTGTGGAGTCCAGCCAATATGATATTGCCAACTATACCGCCCTCAAGGGGTTCATCAGCGGTCTATATGCCGGGAATTATGACATTACCCACATTTTTATTGATAGCCTGACCAAAATCGTAGGTGGCGACTGTGATGTGGAGACAGAAAAGTTCCTGGATTGGCTAAATAAATTTGGTGAACAGCATAACATTAAGTTTACCATTACCATCAGCGACGACGTTTCTTTGGCCCCTGACGGCGTCAAAAAATATTTATAATCACACAGAAAACATCCCCATCGATTCATTGATGGGGATGTTTTTCGCTTTTCCAATTCTACTGTTTTGGGGCTAAACCGTCTGCCAAAAAAGATCAACCAGTCTGCCTATCGAAGCAGCCTCTAACATTCATAAAAAATCGCCGCAAACGATGTAACGTTTGCGGCGACCTTGCTCTGGTGGAGGAGGGTGGATTCGAACCACCGAAGCGAAACGCAACAGATTTACAGTCTGCCCCCTTTGGCCACTCGGGAACTCCTCCAGGTAAAAAACTATGGAGCTGGTGGACGGATTCGAACCCCCGACCTGCTGATTACAAATCAGCTGCTCTACCGGCTGAGCTACACCAGCATCATCAGTATGGCTGTCCAACAGCAAGGGGTAGTATATCAAATAGACCGAGATTTGTCAATAGAATTTCCAAAAAACTTTCTCATTAAGGGGTAGGGCCAAAATTAAGAATTCAAAAATCCAATTCTTTCCCCATACTGTAAGAATTATCAACAGACGTTACTGGTATGACACAGCAATCTGGGATAGCCCCTTCCATATTACGAAAGTTAAATCGCACCACAGTTATGAGAAAGTAAATCCTTTGGCGGGCCCCATTATAGCAAAGGCACATCTATAAAACCTTATAGTCATCCACCTTGCCAACTTTCCCAGGCTGTGATATGATAGCAGCCAAACTGCAGGAAAAGTGGAGGGCCATGCCATGAAACCATATAAGGCGGTCTGTTTCGATTTTGATTATACATTGGGGGATGCCACCGATTCCATCGTGGCGGGATTCCAATATGCTTTTCCCCTTCTGGGCTGGCCCGCACCCAGCCGAGAAGATGTGCGAAACACCATTGGATATTTACTGGAGGATGCCTATACCATGTTGACCGGAGACTCCGACCCAGAGCATCGGGCGCAGTTTCGTCCGCTGTTTTTGTCAGTGGCTCGTGACCGACAGCGGGAAGAAACCGTTCTTTTCCCGGGTGCAGTAGAACTACTACTGGGGCTGAAGGCCCAAGGTATAAAAGCTGCTATCGTCAGTACAAAACGAGGGGACACCATCGACTATATTATGCAACGTTTTCACGTACGTCATACCTTAGATTCCATTGTTGGAAGCGAACATGTCCATCACCCAAAACCTGATCCACAGGGGCTTTTAGACACCATGGCACATCTAGGTGTAAAACCGGAGGAGACACTTTTTTGTGGCGACACCATTCTGGACGCTGGGGCCGCCAAAAACGCCGGCTGTTCTTTCTGCGCCGTTCTTAACGGTACCACAGAAGCTCAGGAATTTGCATCTTACGCACCAGTTTATATTGCCTCTAATCTCCATGACTTGGCGCAATGGTTAGAATTAGAGTAGATCGCAATAAGAACAAATACAGCGGCGGGATTTTATTTCCCGCCGCTGTATTTCATTTAATAGGCCACGCCCCAGAGAATCATATGCTTGGCAGGCTTCCCACAACACACGCAGGTATCGCTCACCTTTTCCTGGTTAAATGGCATACACCGAGAGGAAACCCCGGCCAATTCTTTCATCTTCAACTCGCAGTCTTGTTCGCCGCACCACATTGTCTTGGCAAATCCGCCCTCAGACTCCATAAAGGCTTTGACCTCGTCCACCGTAAGACAGACCTTCGTGTGCTCCTCCAGATTCTTTTTCGCCCGCTGGTATAGCCCGTTGTGAACGGCATCCAGCATCTGGGGTACCACTGTCTCAAGTTCATCCAGAGAAACAAACACCTTTTCCCCGGAATCTCGGCGGCAAATGCAGCACTGATTTTTCTCCATATCCTTGGGTCCAATTTCTACGCGCAGCGGGACCCCTTTCATCTCATACTGAGCCGCTTTCCAGCCCATAGATTGATCGGAATCATCCATCTCGGCACGGATACCAGCCTTTTTCAGCCGGTCCAGAAGCGCAGAAGCTGCCTCCAGCACCCCTTCCTTGTGTTGCGCCACTGGAATGACCATGGCCTGGATGGGAGCAATACGGGGAGGTAACACCAAGCCGTTATTGTCGCCGTGAGTCATAATAATACCCCCGATCATTCGGGTGGATACTCCCCAGGAGGTCTGGTGGGGATAGTGGAGTTGGTTGTCACTGCCGGTGAAGGTAATGTCAAAAGCCCGGGCAAAACCATCGCCAAAGTAATGACTCGTACCAGACTGAAGTGCCTTCTTGTCGTGCATCATACACTCAACAGTGTATGTCTCCTCGGCTCCGTTAAACTTCTCTTTTTCCGTCTTGCGGCCCTTGACCACCGGCATAGCCAACACATTTTCCAAGAAATCGGCGTAGATGTTGAGCATCTGCTGCGTCTCTTCCCGTGCCTCTTCCTCGGTGGCATGCATGGTATGGCCCTCTTGCCACAAAAACTCCCGGTGGCGCAGGAAAGGACGGGAGGTCTTTTCCCAGCGTAGCACGCTACACCACTGGTTATACAACTTGGGCAGGTCCCGGTGGGAATGGATGACATTTTTATAGTGCTCGCAGAAAAGAGTTTCAGAGGTGGGGCGAATACAGTACCGCTCCTCTAGCTTTTCGCTGCCTCCCATGGTGACCCAGGCGCACTCAGGTGCAAACCCCTCCACATGGTCCTTCTCCTTCTGCAGCAGGGATTCGGGGATTAACATAGGCAGATACACGTTCACATGTCCGGTCTCCTTAAAGCGTTTATCCAACTCTGCCTGAATGTTTTCCCAGATAGCGTACCCATAGGGACGGTAGATAAACATTCCCTTAATGGAGGAGTAGTCAATCAGTTCCGCCTTTTTGCACACATCGGTGTACCACTGGGCAAAATCTTGCTCCATGTCGGTAATCTGTTCCACTTGTTTCTTATTGGCGTTCTGAGCCATATTGTTTCAGTCCTTTATCATCAGAATGGATTGGAAAACTCGTAACCATTATTGTATGGAGGACCGGAGAAAAAGTCAAGGTTTCCCAAGAAGTTTGGCCAAAAACCCACGGTTTTCCCATTGCTCGAGACAGTTGGACGTGCTATACTGGGTGTCACGACAGCCAAATGCAGAAAGGAGGAGTCCACATGGATGCCCAAACAAGGCGACAGTTGGTGGCTCGACGACTAGAAGAGGCGAACGGACCTGTCAGCGCATCCACTCTGGCCCGTGAGTGTTCCGTCAGCCGCCAAATCATTGTAGGGGATGTGGCATTGCTGCGGGCAGGTGGACTCAATATCGCCGCCACCCCCCGTGGTTATATGATCCAGCGTTCCCCCATTGGACTGGTACGCCAAATTGCGGTGCAACACACCGGTGGGGAAATGGAGGCAGAACTCAACGCCATTGTAGATCAGGGCTGCACTGTTCTGGACGTCATTGTGGAACACCCCATTTACGGCCAACTTACCGGCCCACTGCAAATATCAAATCGCTACGAGGTCAGCCAATTCATTGCTCGTTGCCGCCAGGCAGAGGCTCTTCCTCTCTCCAGGCTCACAGAGGGCATTCATTTGCATACCCTCTCCTGCCCAGATTTGGAGGCCTTAGACCGAGTTCGTCGTTCTCTGGGGGAATTGAAAATTCTCTTGGAGGATAACACTCCTTTTTAATGGATTCGTCCGCTCATTGCTGAGGAAACTTCACTTAGAAAAGTTACTTTACATCCAGTTGGCTTGTTTTCAAAAGAGTTTGGTCTGTTACCAGTAAAAAAACAGCTTGACAAATCCGAATTTCGGATTACAATGAGGTTTACATGTGTCTTGACACATGTAAACCTCATTGTCGTTTTTATTACAGATTAAGTAGGTGCATTCGGATGAAAGAATTCCTGGCCCGTAAAAACATTGTCTTTTCCGCCAAACGATACGGCATTGACGCTCTGGGTGCAATGGCACAGGGCCTTTTCTGCTCGTTGCTCATTGGCACTATCATCAACACCATTGGTACCCAGTTTCACATTCCCTTCCTTACTCAGGTGGTAGTCACGCTGGTCAGCGGACAGAACGAAATCTCCTATACTGTAGGTGGTCTGGCTCAGGCCATGAGCGGTCCCGCTATGGCGGTGGCCATCGGCTACGCTCTTCAGGCGCCCCCTATGGTTCTCTTTTCCCTCGCCACAGTAGGTTTTGCCTGCAATGCCTTGGGTGGGGCGGGCGGACCCTTAGCCGTATTGTTTGTGGCCATTATCGCTGCCGAATGTGGCAAGGCAGTCAGCAAGGAGACCAAGGTAGATATTTTAGTCACCCCACTGGTCACGATCTTTATCGGTGTACTTCTTTCCGCTTGGTGGGCCCCAGCCATTGGATCGGCAGCCTCTCAGGTAGGTGCTCTCATCAAATGGGCTACCGAGTTACAGCCCTTCTGGATGGGTATTATTGTCTCTGTCGTCATCGGAATTGCACTGACTCTGCCCATCTCCTCCGCAGCGATCTGCGCAGCCCTTACGCTTACTGGGCTAGCAGGTGGGGCTGCGGTGGCTGGATGTTGCGCCAATATGGTGGGCTTCGCCGTGCTATCCTTCCGGGAAAACCGCTGGGGTGGCCTGGTAAGCCAGGGCATCGGCACCTCTATGCTCCAGATGCCCAACATTGTAAAAAATCCCAAAATTTGGCTGCCCGCAATTCTTACCTCCGCCATTACTGGCCCTATTGCTACCTGTGTGTTTCATCTGGAGATGAATGACCCCTCCGGCGGCGTGGCTTCAGGCATGGGGACCTGCGGTTTCGTGGGGCAGATCGGCATTTATGCTGGATGGGTAAACGACGTGGCTACAGGCGTCAAGGATGCCATTACCGCTTTTGATTGGGCAGGTCTCATCCTCATTTGCTTCCTCCTTCCTGCCATCCTCTGCTGGGCCTTTGGCCTGTTCTTCCGCAAAATCGGCTGGATTCAAGAAGGTGACCTTACTCTGCCCCAGTAACCATATCCTTAGTGTTAGGGACACTCTCTACAGGGTGTCCCTATTTTTAAAGAAAAGGAAGATTTTCCTTGACTTTTTTTCGGTTTTCGATATAATAATTAAGCCTGCTTTATCGTTTAACAGGCAACATCCTTGCCCCTGACGGGAATTGTGCAGGGGCCATATGTCCATAAGGAGGTGCAAAACATGGCAAAGATTAACGCAAACTACGAGGCGGTCTACATTCTGGATCCCGCTCTGAGCGAGGACCAGATTGCCGCTCTGGTGGCAAAGTTCAAGGCCGTGGTCGAGGCAAACGGTACCGTTTCCGAGATCGACGAGTGGGGCAAGCGGCGTCTGGCCTACCCCATCAACGATCTGATGGAAGGCTACTACGTGCTAATGACCTTCACGGCTGCCGCCGCCATCCCCGCTGAACTGGATCGTATTTTCCGGATCACCGACGGCGTCATGCGTTCCATGATCGTCTGCAAGGATCAGTAAGGGGGAGCGGAGATGCTCAATCGAATCATCCTCATGGGCCGGTTGGCCCGTGACCCCGAACTCCGACGCACCCAGACGGGGACCCCTGTGGCCTCTTTCCGACTGGCTGTGGATCGGGACTTCAAGGATAAGTCCACCGGCGAGCGCTCCACAGATTGGATTGATGTGGTAGCTTGGCGCTCCACCGCTGAATTTGTCAGTCGCTTTTTTACCAAGGGTCGTATGGCCGTGGTGGAAGGACGGCTACAGATGCGGGACTGGACGGACAAGGACGGCAACAAGCGCACCAGCGCCGAGGTGGTTGCCGACAACGTATATTTCGGCGATTCCAAGCGGGACGGCGAAGGCGGCGGCTATGCCGGCGGCTACAGCCAGGGAGGATATTCTGGCGGATATTCCGCTCCCGCAGCACCCTCCGGCTATGGGGCCCCTCCTGCGGACGGGGACCAGTTTGCCGAGCTTACTGATGATGACGGCGAACTGCCGTTCTAACTTTGACCGGACAATGGTCGTAAAAGGAGGTTTAATCCATGGCTATGGAACGTGATAACAAAGCCCCCCGCGGCCGCAAGCGCCGTAAGGTCTGCGCCTTCTGCGTGGACAAGGTGGAGCAAATCGATTACAAGGATGCCGCAAAGCTGCGCCGATTCACGTCTGAGCGGGCAAAGATCCTGCCTCGCCGCACCACCGGCACCTGCGCCATGCATCAGCGCCAGCTGACTGAGGCCATCAAGCGCGCCCGTCAGATCGCTCTGCTGCCCTATGTGACCGACTAATCGGAACACGAATCAACAAACGCCTGTTCTTCGCCATGAAGAACAGGCGTTTTCTTTTCGGAGTGGTGCTTCTGCAAATATCCAAAATACACATCTAGGTGCAAGCAAGCTGCTTCCTATCAGTTGTTTTTAGATTACACCAATCTCAGTGTAATACTTCTGGGCACCAGGGTGGAGCGGTAGATCCGCAATGTCTTTTACTGCCTCTTCTGGGGTCAACCCAGCCAGATTGCCCTGGGATTGGCCTAGCTGGTCAATGTTTTCCCAGAACACCTTTGTCAACTGATAAACCGTTTCTTCATCCAAGTCACCTCGGCAGAACATAACCATTTTAATGGCAGATGTCTGTATGTCTGTATCCTGGTTGGGATAAGTCCCAGCGGGGATTGTATAGGAGGCGTACCAGGGATACTGTTCCTGAAGGGCAGAAATAATCTGGTCGCTGATATTCACCAGATGACATCCTGAGGATAGCGCCTGAGACACAGCGGCGGCAGGTGCCCCGGACATAATCCAAGCACCGTCAATCGTACCATTGGAGAGCATGTCAGCGGCATCACTGAAGGAGATGTACTCCACCTGAATTTCATCTGGGTACTGCAGGCCGGCGGCAGTAAAGTGATTGCGGCACTCCCCTTCCACAGAGGAACCCGCAGCAGCTACGGCAAAACGCTTCCCTTTCACACTAGCCAGGTCGGTGATGCCCGAATTCTCGGTAACCACCACTTGGTTTGGATTAAAATACAGCCCGGCAATGACCTTCAAATCGTTATAGGCATAGCCCTCAAAACTGTTTTGTCCGTTGAGGCACTCGTAGCAATTGCTGGAAATTGCAATGGACACCTGTGCCTCCCCTTCGGAGACTTGAGTCAGGTTATCAATGCCGCCGTTGGAGGCCTGGCTGGAAGCGTTTACAAAGTCAATTTTTGTATCCCACAAATTTGTAATAGCTGCTCCCACCGCATACAGTGCACCGGAGGCATCCGCAGTTGGAAAATTAATGGTCACTGTTTCGTGGCTCCCACCGCCCTGGGCGTCGGAACCGGTAGCAGAATTGGACGCTCCACCCACAGAGGAGGCACTGTTGCTACTTTTGGAACCACAGCCAACCAGAGCACCCATTGCCAGCACCCCACACAAAACCAGAGACAAAATCTTCTTCATAACATTCTCTCCTTTTCAAAAGATCCAAACGATGTTATGTGTTCTTCAAAGGAAACGGCCCAGAACGACGCAGAATCCGCTGCAATACTAACACAGCCAGCAGAATGCCCACACCCACCAGATCGGTTTTTAGGCCTGGATAAAGCATCAAGGGAGCTACCGCAACCAATATCAATCGTTCCAACCAATTGCATCTGCGGACAAGCCATCCCTCTAGCCCACCTACCAGAGCTACCGTACCCACACAGGCCGTGAGCATAGGCCACAGACTATCCCAAAGGCGATAAGCGGGGTCTGCCCCAATTAACAATACTGGGTTGTCCAGAAAAAAGAATGGGATTAAAAAACCGATCAGTCCCAGCCGTACTGACAAAAGGCCAGTTTTTGTCTGATTTCCACCGGCAATGCCCGCAGCTACATAGCTACTCATGGCCACCGGTGGAGTAATATTGGACAGGCAGGCATAAATAAGGCAAAACATGTGGGCAGAGAGATCCAACACACCTACCTTCAGGAGAACCGGGACTGCCACCGCCTGCACGATGACATAGGCCGCCACCCCCGGCACTCCCATACCTAAAATCGTGGACATAACCATCACCAGTACCCCAGTGACGTAGATGTTATTGTTGTTTACGATTTCCAAAATGAGGTAGCCCATGTTGAGGCCAAGGCTTGTAAGGGTGACAGTTCCAATAATAACGCCGATAATAACACAGCAAATTCCCACGGAAATGGCCCCTCGCGCCCCCTCCACAGTAGCAGCTACAACCTTGTCCCACGTCATACGCGTATCTTTCCGCAACCAACTGGCCCCAATGGTGGCAAATATCGCAATCACCGCAGCGTAGAGTGGGGTATAGCCCATGCACATAAGTCCAATCAGTACCACCAACGGGATTGCCAGGTGTCCCTGCTCTTTCAATACTTTTCCAGCATCCGGAATATTTTCTTTTGACAGGCCCGATAGTCCCAACCGTTTGGCTTCGAAATGGACAGCAAACAGCAGGCCTAAGTAGTACAGGAAAGCAGGGATAATGGCAGCCAACATGACCGCTGTATAACTGAGATTTAAAAATTCTGCCATCACGAAGCCCACTGCTCCCATAATAGGGGGGCAAAATTGTCCTCCGGTCGACGCTACCGCCTCCACTGCTCCGGCAAACTCTTTTTTGTAGCCGGTCTGCTTCATCAGAGGAATGGTAATGGTGCCTGTTGTGGCAACATTCGCAATGGCTGAGCCGTTAATCATACCCATTAAGGCTGAGGCCAATACCGCTACTTTCGCTGGTCCTCCAGGGGTGCGTCCCACCAGCGTCAGCGACAAATCATTAATGAATTTGGAAAAGCCACTGTACTTCAAAAAGGCACCGAACACGACAAATAGAAAGATATAGGTGGCAGATACTCCCACGCCAGTCCCCAACAGTCCCTGGGTCCCCCAAAACTGAGTCACCAACACTCGCTTAAGGGTGAAGCCGTTGTGTCCTAGTCGGCCGGGCAGATACTGCCCAAACCAGTTATACGCCAGAAAAAGCAGCGCCAGGATTGCTAAATTTCCCGAAGCACGCCGGGCAGCTTCAAAGGCCAACGCCAGTGCTAGCCCCGCTAAAAGCAGTTCCATGTCGGTCACCCGACCGCCGTTTTGCGCAATTCGGACGTAATTCAAAATCAGATAGCCGAAGGTAGCAATACTCAACACAACTAAAATGAAATCCCACACCGGAGGTAGGCTGCGTTGTCGGCGCTCCTTCTTATACGTGGGATAGAGCAAAAAGGTAAAGCACAACAGGAAAATACAGTGAAACGCTCTCAGATTTACTGCGCTGATTACCCCTACAGTGGTAAAATAGAGTTGAAAGAGGGTCCACAAACAAAGCAAAAGGGTAATTGCCGTCCCCATAGGCCCAGAATAGGTCCGGATTCGAGCCTCTGCTTCCTTCTCCTCCATCAATTTCTGCGCTCGCTTCTCCAGTTCTGCCTGTTTCTGCTGCGAAAACGGGTTTTGTCCCTCCATGGCAATTCCTCCCAAGGGCTTACTTTATCACTTAAAAGCAGTAAAGTATTGCGCTACCTGTTTTATCATAAATTACCAGGAATGTCAACCTCAAATACACCTCAACATTACAGCCCCACAGTGGCTGGGCACTGTTCCTCTTGAGGCAGTGGGTTTTCATTTTTTTGGTTGGGGTAGATGCGGCGCAGTCTAGCAATGCAGAACGCACAGGCCGGCAAAAGGAATAGGTCCGCGCAAATCCAGGCAGCAGGGGAGGCAAAGCATGCGGCAGAGTATCCAAATACAGGTACCAAACAAGCACCTACCACCGTACGAGCCACCATCTCCAGCACGCCAGCCAAAATTGCAAACAGACTGTAACCCATTCCTTGGATTGAAAACCGCACAATATTTACCAGAGCAAGCGGGAAGAAAAAAGCGGTCAACGTCGTAATATATCGACTGGTCAAGTCCACCAGCAGCAAAAGATTCGGTTCTTTGGGATCCAAAAAGAGCATCGCGCACTGAGGTGCCAGCAGCAACATGGCTACAAAGGCGGCCAGAGCATAGCCCAAACCCAGCAAAGAGCAGGCGCGAATGCCCTGCCCCAGGCGATCCAGTTTGCAGGCACCTACATTCTGGCCGCAGTAGGTGGCCATAGCCGCACCCATAGCATCGAAGGGACAGGCCAACAGCTGGAACAATTTTGCTCCCGCTGCTACCGCCGCCACATAGGAACTGCCTAAGGTGTTAACGGCGGACTGTAGGACGATAGAGCCCACAGCAGTAATGGAATACTGAAGCCCCATTGGGATTCCCATAACGCACAATACTTTGCATGTGTGGCTGTCCAGTCTCCGCTCCTCCTGAGATGGATGTAAAATGGGGTATTTTTTTCGCATATAGAACAGACAAGCCGCTCCAGATACCCCCTGGGAGACAACGGTTGCCAATGCAGCCCCCGCCACCCCTGCGTCAGCCAGGAGAATAAACCCAAAGTCCAACCCAATATTGAGTCCGGAGGAGAGTGCCAAAAAATATACTGGTGTCCGGCTGTCCCCCAGGGCGCGCATAATACCGGCTAGGAGGTTATACAAAAAAGTAGTAGGAATTCCAAGAAAGATAATGAAGATATAGGCATAGGAGTCGGCTACAATATCCGCCGGAGTGCGCATCCATCCCAAAATCGTACGACAGCCCAAGGTAGTGACTACCGTCAAAATCAGGGCAAATAGTCCGGATAGATAGGCTGCGTTGATCACATAACGGCGCATTTTTCCGTACTCTCCTGCCCCCAACCGCTGGGCCACTGGAATGGCAAAACCGCTGCACACCCCCATGCAGAAGCCGATGACAAAAAAGTTAATAGACCCGGTAGCGCCCACCGCGGCCAGGGCCTGGGCACCCAATAGTTTCCCCACAATCATGGTGTCTACCAAATTATACATCTGTTGAAACAGCATTCCAAGTAGGGTAGGCAGTGTAAAGCCTAAAATCAAGCGCATAGGGCTACCAATGGTTAAATCTTTGGTCATATAGGAGACCACTCCTTCCAAAAAGAAACACAGCGGATCGCTCCCGCTGCACACCGGATTATTATAGTCATCCCGTCTGGCTGTGCATAGCGTTTTTTTGCACAATCTTCCTGGTCAATTCCCCCAGTATTCCTTGTGAGAACCGCAAAAGGTTAAAAAAAGCGTAGGCTTAACCCCGTGGTCAGGGTGAAACCTACGCACAGATATGATTAGCCCCGTCTGGCCATCCGCCGACAGGCCAGGGCAGTGGCCAGGAAATAACCACCGTAGACAGCCAGGAGTAGCAACGCAGTTACTACACTGCTTTCCACACTGTCTACCTTACCTGCCAGAGCAATGAGGTCGTTTGCTGCCTTCATCCCTACAACAACATGAATCAAAGCCAATCCCAAAGGAAGAAGGAAGGCCAGCGCTACCTGTTGGGTAGCAGAACGTGCCACCAGAGACTCTTCTGCCCCCAGGCGACGCAGCACAGCATAGCGTGAAACGTTGTCGGCAGCCTGAGATAGTTGCTGTAAAGCCAGCACCGCAGCAGCAGCCAGCAGGAAGGTGAACCCAAGATATAGTCCTAAAAACAGGGCTAAAATCTTATTTCCCATAACATCCGTATAAATGGATATTCGACTCTCCACCCGAAGGGCCGCGTTCTCCTGCAACTGCTCCAGAATGGGTTGAATTTGCGCCTCAGCCTGTTGAGGGTCCCCTGCATAGTCCGCACTCCACACCTGGCGGCGCACCTCCAACTGTTGCGCCATAGAGTCTGGCACCACCACGCAGCTTAACCCCAGACTTCCAGTGACGGGAATTTCCCCCAGATCCTCCAAGTATTGGGGCAGTTCTCCCGCATAGGCGGGCTTGTCCACCCGATTTCGTAAGGCGTCCAAGTCGGACACTGCAATTGCAGCGCTGGCGTTTTTCAGTCCGGTGACTTCCGGGTCATTATAATAGAATGTGGTACTGTACTGCCACTCCAGCTGCGGACCACCATTCTGCTGCAACAAAGCAGGGAAGTCTACGAGTCCTATCTGATCGGCAGACTGATTTTGTACGGTAATATCAAAAGATGACTTGGTATCCGTCAAAGTTTCTAACGTGGAATTTAGGCCCACGCAACTGGCTGTGATTCCCATAGCCAGCAACAAAAGGATACAGATGACGGTTTGAGATAGGTAGGTCGTATGCACCTTACTCATCCATTGCCGAAGGGTAAAAAGGTTCAGCTTGCGATAGTAGATGCCAGGGTGATTTTGCACAAGGCGAAGCACAAAGCCGGATAGGGAGCGAAAAATCAATAGCGTTCCCAATGTCCCCAGTCCCAGCATGGGGATACAAATGGGCAGCACGGCCACTGCAATTGCCATGCCAAACGTAAGAAGAATGGCATATGCCGCGATCAGACACACTACTCCCGCCAGCAGCTGTACCACGGCGGCGGTAACGGAGTGGGGTTTATACACCTCATTTTTTCTCTGGCTACGGATTAAATCGATGAGTTTAGAGCGGGACACCTCTAAAGCGTTGAAAACCATAACCAGCACAAAAATCAATCCAAAGTACAACAGTGTTTTTCCCATTGCGTGGGGTGAAACCTGAACTGCCATTTGATTGGACATGTCCACATCAAACATAGACAAAGTCAGCGAGGACAATTCCCAAGAAGCCGGTATGCCAAGTCCCAATCCCACCGCCAGAGACAACAGTCCAATTAGTCCGGTCTCCAGAAACAGTACCCGAGCCACCTGACCCTGGCTCAATCCTAGTAACAGGTAGGTCCCCAACTCCCCTTTTCGCCGTCGTAGTAAAAACCGATTGGCGTACAAAATCAAGCAAGCCAACACCACTGCCACAAAGACGGAAAAGATGTCAATCAGCATCTGGATGACCTCTACCATAGGGCTTCGGCTCTTGGTCAGATAGAGCATAGCTCCCTGTCCGTCAACGGAATTAAAGGTATAAAAGAGGCACACGCCAAAGGTCAGTGTGAGAAAATAAATCCCATAGTCACGGAAAGATCGGCGCACATTGCGCAGGGCAAGTTTACAAAACATCCGCCATCTCTCCTCCCATTTTGGACACCACCTGGATAATCTGCTGGAAAAAGGCTCGTCGGTCCTCTCCTTGTCGATGAAGTTGAAGGAGAATTTTGCCGTCTTGCAAAAAAATTACGCGTCGGCAACAACTGGCAGTAAAAGCGTCATGGGTAACCATTAAAATGGTGGTCCCCAAATCTCGATTCAGTTCCTCCATACGCTCTAAAAGCATCCGGGCTGAGCGAGAGTCCAGGGCGCCAGTTGGTTCGTCCGCCAACACGAGAGCCGGATGGGTAACAATGGCGCGGGCAGCCGCACAACGCTGCTGCTGTCCGCCAGACATCTGATAAGGGTATTTTTCCAAGCAGTCAGCAATCCCCAACCGCTGAGCGGTTTCTTGTACCCGTCGAGCAATATCCTTCGTGGGTGCACCCACAATGGATAGAGCTAAGGCAATGTTTTCAAACGCTGTCAGAGTATCCAAAAGATTACAGTCTTGAAAGATGAATCCGAGCCGTTCTCGGCGAAACTGAGTCAATTCCCTCCCCTTCAGCCGAGTCAACTCCCGGCCATCTATCACGATGGAACCGGAAGTAGGGCGGTCAATGGTGGCAATACAGTTGAGCAGCGTGGTTTTACCCGACCCGGATGGCCCCATAATCCCTACAAATTCCCCCGGTTGCAATGCCAGCGATACTCCATCCAAAGCGTGGGTGGCCGCACTGCCTTTTCCATAGGTTTTCGTCAGTTCCCCCACAACTAAGACTTCTTTCATCTTAATGCCTCCTTCCCGCTTAGAGCAAAACGGAATTTGCTCAGCAGGTTCAAACTGTATTAGATAGTATCATACAGTTTCCCCAAATGCTTTAAAAGAAAGCGAAGGATTTGATTAAGTTTTTCTTAAAGAAAAGAAAAACCGCCTGGTGTCAAACCAGGCGGCGGAGTCAATGAGTCAAATAGCTGTTAAATGGATAGGCCAAATTTTACCATCCAGGCGTTTAGTTGCACAAGATATGCTGCCATTTGAGAGATTGGCATTTCTTGACTAAACCAGATACACCCCTTTTCATCGTTTCGGTTCAGCAGGATATTCAGTAACGCAGCTTTGTCTACCAGGGAATGGATGGGAGCATTGGAATCTTCCAACACTCGCAGGAGCGCTACTCGCATCAGCTGTCCATACAACGAATTATAACTTTGCGGAACGAAAACCTTTTTCTGGCTGCGCACTTGCTCAGGAAGTAATCCCCGCGCCGCATCCCGCAGGATCTGCTTCGGCTGCCCATTCATCGCTTTCATTGCATAAGGTATGTTCCATACATATTCTACAAGATGGTGGTCGCAAAATGGAACTCGTATGTTTAGACCGGAAGTCCAACTCATTCGGCTCTCCCGCTCCAACAAACAAGGCATATACCAGTTTAGCGTCAGCCACGCCATCTCCCGATAACGCTGTTCCCACATTGGCTCTCCTTCCCAGTGGGGGCACTGGGCTAGCGCTTTCTTAAACTGACCGCGGACGTAAGCTTCAACCTCTAAATCTTCCCATATTTCTTTTTGAATGACCTCGCGGCGGTGCACCAAATCCGGGCACCAGGGAAATGTATCTGTCTGGACTATGGCATTCGATTCAAACCAGGGGCAGCCGCCAAATAATTCGTCTGCACATACTCCAGACAAAGCCACTACATGGGTTTTTGCCACCTCCTCGCAGAAATACAGAAAGGCGGCATCAATCTCTGCCATCCCAGGTAAGCCCCGGGCCTCCATAGATTTTTCCAAGCGTTGGGCCAGGGCTGGAACATCACATAATATTACCCGGTGTCGGGTGTGAAAAGCCTGCACCATCTGTTGCAAATAGGGCTTGTGGGGATCTGATTGACAAATACCAGATTGGGTATTGGTCGAGTTTCCCATAGAATCAAAGGAATAGGTCTCCAGCGGCGGCTTACCTTCCCGGGTGTATGTGCACGCAGTTACTGCGGTGACAAAGGAGGAATCCAAGCCTCCAGAAAGGAATGTACAAAGAGGAGCATCACGGACTATTTGCCTCTGGATAGCGCTGGTGAGCAAATCCCGCACTCGCTCCACCGTTGTGGAATAGTCCTCGCTATGGGGTTTGCTATGCAATTCCCAATAAGGTTGAATTGTACTTCCCTGAGGAGCAACCAACAGGAAATTGGCAGGCAGCAATTCTTGTACCCCCTGAAATGTCCCCTTTCCCGGAGTACGAACAGGACCAAGACCCAGCACTTCCCGCAATCCATCTTTTCCCAATCTCGGTGACAGACCTGGATATTCAAACAGCGCCTCTGGCTGAGAAGCAAACACCAACGTGTCGCCCTGCCAAGCGTAAAATAGCTGCTTCATGCCAAAGCGATCGCGGGCACACAGCAAACGCCGCCTGGTTGTGTCCCAAAAGGCAAAGGCATAGACTCCCTCCAGCTGTGCCAGTGCCTCTTCCCCCCATAGAATCAGCATCCACAGTAATACCTCCGTGTCACTGTCGGTCTGCAGCTGGACTCCTTCCTGCTTCAGTTGTTGACGTAAGGTGGGCGCGTTATATAGTTCGCCGTCATAGAGCAGTACAAATTCGTCGTCCCCCGTCCTCCAATACATAGGCTGATTGCCCTGGTTGATATCTGTCCTCAACCTCTCTCGATAAACCAGGACACAATCCTTTCCTTGCCACAGCCCTTTCACATCATAGTCCCTTTGGTCAAACCGTTTTCCCATACGATGACCAATTGCTTGCCACTCCAAGTTAGCATTACTCCGGGTAAAATCACAAAACCCACATATTCCACACATAAGTACAAATCTCCTCCATTCCTTATATACCCGATGAAAGCGGGCTGGGAGAAGGCGGAGTCTGCCACCAGCGCTCCGACCTTCCATCCTATGCCCCTCTTCCCCTCAGGTTACAGCAACAGCAGCCAGGTTGCCCATCCTGCCGAAGCCAACACAGCACCAGCTGCGCCCCAAGCCGGTCCAGGCAAGCGTTCCAGCCGCCGACTCCAGCTTTTGCCCTGTTTTAGATACCCGTCAGCCGCCTGGCGCGCCTGCTTGAGTACCTGTTCTGCACTGACTCCTTCCCGCGCCAACGCCTCTTCTTTGACAATAAAAATTGCCTCTTCAAACAGTTTGGGGTCGGGGGACTTTACCAAAATAACTTGACGGGTAATGCCTTTCACCATCTATGTCACATCCTTTCCAGGGACTGCAAGGTTCCCAGTACTTGGCTTTAGTTTGTCCTATTTTTTCCCGGTATATTCCTGCTGTCACCTCCCGTAAACTATAGTTCCGGGGGAGAAACGGAGGGATGGGATTGAAGGTCTGGGAGGAAACTTACGTTGTCGATCTGGCGCTGGTGTATGCCGTCAACATTTTCATTATTTTACTGTTCCAGCAGCTGTAACGAAGCCCCGGCGCAAATTTTTCGCCGGGGCTTTTCATACAACTAGGCTGTCAACTCAGCAGCAGGTCCAAATCCTCTACTGACATCCCCGGTTGAAGCGCCAAACTAATTCCGTATCCAATAATTTTGGATAAATCCGCCACCTGACTGTCAATGTCCTTTGGGGTAACCAACATATCCCGGCCCACTCCCAAATTGGGCAGGTCATCTGTACCCAACAGGTCCGCAGCTAAGGTCGCCCCTTCCACCACCGTTGGTACCCCAATGGCCAGAACCGGAATTCCCAATGTTTCTTGGTTTAATGAAAAGCGATGGTTGCCTACCCCTGATCCTGGAGCAATGCCTGTATCTGCCAGCTGTACCGTTCGACACAGGCGATCCAACGAGCGAGAAGCCAGAGCATCCACCGCAATGATGCAAACCGGGTGGATATTCTGACACACGGCTCCCACCACTTCTCCGCTCTCTACCCCAGTGTTACCCAACACTTCAGCTGCCAGAGATGCAACCGGCCGGAGGTGACCAAATTGCTGGGGCATATGTTGTACCAAATGGCGGGTGACCAGAACGTGCTCATGCACCCGGGGGCCGATTGCATCTGGAGTAATAGCCCGGTTTCCCAAACCGGCAACCAAAACCAGTCCATCGGGAGGCAACGATCCTAGCAGCGCAGTAAGTTCCCCAGCCACCGCCCGGCAAGCCCGAGCAAAAATATCCTCTTCTCTCCGCTCCACGCCTTCCAACGTCAACGTTACATAAGTCCCCTGCGGTTTTCCAAGTGCCTGTTCCCCCTCCCGATCCAAAACGCGAACCGTTGTGACGGGGATACCCTCCCTCTCTCCGTTAAAGGCCTCAACTCCAGATAGGCGTGTAGTAGCCCCCGCACTCTCTTGCCACAGTTCACGGCTCTCCATGGCCAAATCCGTCCGCCGCTGCTTCACAAAAATCCCCCCACATCTTGTGCTACATCCATCTTTCCCGCCTATTTTTAGCGGTTTCTAAAAAACTATCCCGGAATTTCAAAAAAAATCAAAAAAAGAGTTGATTTTTCCTTGGAGCAATGGTAAAATACGTATCTGCACAGGCGTACTGTGCTCAATTTAACGATGAAAATCGGAGGAGGTGTTTGGTTTGCCGAATATCAAGTCTGCCAAAAAGCGCGTGTTGGTATCCCAGACCAAGGCTGCGCAGAACAAGGCCGCGAAGTCCGCGCTGAAGACCGAACTGAAGAAGTTTGACGCCGCTGTGGCGGAAGGCAACCGCAGCGAGGCCGATGTCGCTTACAAGGTGGCTGTCAAGGCGGTGGATAAGGCCGCTGCCAAGGGGCTGCTGCACAAGAACAACGCTGCCAACAAAAAGAGCAGCATGACCATCAAGCTCAACAAGCTGGCCTGATGAACAAACGATGAAAGCCGTCTGTGGTACAGACGGCTTTTTCCGTATTTCCCCATCTTTTGCACCGGTGTGATGGTAGAGTAGGGACAGAAAGGAGGGGACCCCTGTGCTGGAGCGCCTTTGCCGGATTCCTATTGTTTCCTTTGCCCTGGACGCAGCAGAAACTTACCACCGAGTAGGAGTAGCACGTTCGGCAGCTGCTCTTTCCTACTTTTTGGTCTTGACTTTGTTTCCCCTCTTAGTCTGTGTCAACTATTTTATCGGCTTGTTTCACATGGATTTGGAACAAGCCTTATTGACTCTACACCAAGTTCTCCCCACCGAGGCGCTGTCCGTATTAGAAGATTACCTAATGTACATTGCTGGGATCCAGTCCCCAGCCTTGTTATGGGCTAGCTTATTTACCATTTTAGTGTCTGCATCTGCAGGACTTCGGACCCTATTTTTTACCATGGACGTACTTTTTCAGGTCAAACAGACACGCCGATTTCGGCGCACTGTGTCCAGTGTCATTCTCTCCGCCCTGTTTTTGGTGACGGTATATCTCTCGGTAGTAGTTATTTTTACTGGAGATTGGTTTTTCAGCGTTCTGGAGCAAAACCTCCCTCAAGCAATCCGTGCCCTGTTTCCACTGGGCAGTTTGGCCCGGTTGTGGCTATGGCTTCGGTATCTGCTCCTATTCTGCTTTGTTCTGCTCCTGGTTCTGGCAGTTTATCGGGTGGGCATGCCGCGCAACGGACTTCCCCGCGGGACACTGCGCCTGTCCGCCCTACTCACTGCTGCAGCTATGGTGGGTTGCTCCGTGATGTTTTCCTGGTTTATTGACATGTCTTCCCGGTATGCTTTGGTATACGGATCTCTCGCCTCATTGATTGTGCTTTTGGTGTGGCTTTATTTTTGTGGAAATATTCTGCTGCTGGGGGCGGTGATCTCCCACGTGTATCATCGTCGCCAGCAGCAGCGCACGGAGTCCTAACGGGCTCCGTATTTTTTCACTTATCTTTCCAGGTGGCGGAAAATGTGATATAGTTGAGACAAGAAATTACAACTTACCCAGCGCCCCTTCACCTTTTATGCGAGCGAAAGGCGGTACTGCTATGCATGATAAGCTGATTCGACAGTTTAACCACACCCTGGCAGAGGCTCTGTCTCTTCGCCATCTCCCCTCCTTATCCAGCCGAAAGGGATTGGCCGCATTGCTGCGAAATCAATCCTGGCAAGAGGGACTTGCTACTTTGCTTCCTGTTCGAGAGCGATTGACCTGTACAAAGGTTCTTCAGGTATGTACTCCTCTGCTCTCCCCTCTGTCTCCCAATGCCCCGGAAGACGGCTGGCTCCCCTTTTGCTATCGCTATATCTGCCATCGGATGTTTCCCGGAGGCGGCTTTGCCACAGATTGTGCGCCTTATGCAGAGGGAGCAATCGTCTATTTGACCGTCCTTCAGCTTTTGTTGGACCAAGAGCGCGCCGCCCTTCCCTTTGATCCCATGCTGGATTTTCAACTCCTATCCCGAGAAGAATATGAAGGGTGCGACCATGGCAAAGAGTACCACCGTTTTTTAACCGCCTGGCGAGACGAATTTCTTTATGAGTTGATGCGCCTGGGACTGGAAGTCACTCCCTTTCGTACTTTGAGCCATATTGCCGGAGTTCATTTCATTGCTATGACCGCAGCTCGGGGATTGGTGGATGCTGGTGTGGAGGTGGACTTGTCCCTTATTTCTGGGGCAGCTGCCGCCCATGATGTAGGAAAATTTGGCTGCCGTCCAGGAGAACGAGTTCCTTATCTCCATTACTACTATACCGACCAGTGGTTGCTGGAACGGAAGATGGACGGCATTAGCCACATTGCATCCAACCACTCCACTTGGGATCTGGAACTAGAATCCCTTTCGGTGGAGTCTTTGTTGCTCATTTACGCCGACTTTCGTTCCAAACAGAGTCGGGACGCAGACGGGCATGAAATTACCGTCCTCTATCCCCTGGATCAATCTTTCCAAGTCATATTGTCTAAACTCGACAATGTGGATAGAAAAAAGCGCCGGCGATATGAGTTCGTCTATGGAAAACTACACGATTTCGAGGACTACATGCGCCGTCTTGGGGTAGATGTGGACCTAGTGGGTCAGCCTCAACCTCCAACTCCGGTAAAAGACCCGGCTTTGATGAACCCCGAAGAGACTCTGGACAGTCTAATTTTACTTTCCGTGGACCACAACCTGCGTCTTATGCATATGTTGTCCAACGAACAGCGTTTCGGCAACATCATAGAAGCCGCCCGTTCCGCCAAAAGTTGGCAGCAGCTGCGCGCTTATCTCAATATATTTGGGGAGTATTCTACCTATCTCTCCGTGCGGCAAAAGACGCAAGCTCTCTCGTTTTTTCACGAACTTCTGATCCACCGTGAAGGTGATATCCGCCGTCAGGCAGCAGGACTGATTGGACAGCTTATTGCCCGCTTCCACCTGGTGTACCGTAAGGAGGTCCCAGCAGACGCGCAAAACGATCCAGCAGAGGAAGTTCCTTTTACTCTGTGGGGACAGTATCTAGACATGATTATCTTTCCCGACCACAAGACCACCCCTCAACAGCGTTCCCACATTGGTTACACCCTGAAGTTAGTGGTAGATTCCATGCTCTCCCACGCCCGTCCAGGAGATATTCCCCGTTTTTTGGGCGCCTTTTTAAATTACTATGAGAATCCCCAACAGATTTCCCCCGACACCGCTTTCACACTTTTGGATGCCATTCGTTACCTGCCACCCCAGTATTATGGGGAGGAAGTACGGGAAAAGCTCATTGCCTTTGCCACCCATTTCGCTCTCTCTGGAGATCTGCGTCTTATCACTGCGGCATTGGAATTTTTCCGGGAAGCAGAGCGCTCTCTGCCCCGTTCTCACCCCCACATGCAGCGTATTGTTGAGGTTACCCAACAAGTTCAAGACAGCCAACTGACCACCATCTTCCTCAAATGCAAAATATTGCGCCGCGCCGGGCAGAACGTAGATGCCATGGAGCAAATGCTCTATCAGTTGGATATCACCAGCGAGGTGTTTCTGGATAACCTAAAAAATGCCACTCCCTGGATTGTGAAGGTAGCAGGAGTCGAATTGCTCCGGGACCAAGTAGAACATGGTGTCAAAACTCATATTCTTCATATTGCCACCCATTTTTCCAACTTAGTTAAAGTGTCTGAGCGGGTCGTGGTACGACACTCCGCCGGCTCCGCTTTGGTTCGCACGCTGTCCATCCTGCGCAGGGATCAACGCAATGAAGTGGTGGTGGAATTAGGAAAAGGTCTGGAGATGGGGCAGTACGAGATCTCCAAATACATTCCCCAATACCTAGGAGAGGCCGCGCTTTACCTCCACCCCAGCGAACTGGATGAACAGGTGCTCTGGCTCAAATCGCTACTAGGCTCTCCCAATGATTCGGCAGTGTCTGGAGCGTTAAACACCATTGGGGTACTTTTACAGCATTATCCAGCTTACCGAGACCGATTTGCCGAGTCGGATACAGCTTACGAAAATCGACGACAAGAACTCCTGGGGTTGCTGCTTCAGGGGCTGGCTCACTACCGAGAAGCAGTGCGCCAAGAGGCTTTGCTGGTTATCGGCAAAATGCTCTTTGAATCCTCCGTCTTGGATATGGAAGAGAAGGGGCGACTGTTCGCCCTGTGTTACCGCAAACTACTTTTTCTGATCCAGGAATCCCCCGGTCAGGATCATCTAACGTTCTTCTACCGAGCAGCAGCACTGGCTCACATCAACCGTTTTATTGCCCTGCGGCGACTGGACCACGGTCCCTTTACTTTCGAACGCCCCCGAAAGATCGCCTTTTTCCCAGGCACTTTTGACCCGTTCACCCTCTCTCACAAAGGCATTGTCCATGCCATCCGTGACTTAGGATTTGAGGTATATCTGGCCGTGGATGAGTTCTCCTGGTCCAAAAAGGCTCAACCCCACCTAATCCGGCGCCAGATTGTCAACTTGTCGGTGGCTGGTGATTTTCACGTTCACCTGTTCCCCGACGACATTCCCGTCAACATTGCCAACCCCCAGGACCTGCACCGCCTTTTGAATCTGTTTCCTGGACAAAAAGTTTACCTGGTGGCGGGCAGCGATGTAGTCGCCAATGCCTCTTCTTACAAAGCTCCACCTCAGCCTTTCTCTGTCCACCAGATGAACCACGTCATTTTCCGCCGGGTGGGAGAAGCGGAATTGCCGAAAACCCTACCCATCACCGGAGATGTGATTCGTCTGCAACTTCCTCCCCACCTGGAAGACATCAGTTCTTCTCGCATCCGAGAAAATGTGGACCTAAACCGGGATATTTCTAACTTTATCGACCCTGTAATTCAGGACTTTATTTACCAAAACGGACTCTATCTTCGAGACGCCCAGGAGAAACCTCTGCTCTATGCCGGAGATCTGGAATTCCAGTGGGACGATGCACCCGCCCCTCTCTTGTTGGCGGATTTAACGGCAGGGCTGCCAGAGCGAGACATTGTGCGCAATTCTATTTCCCGATGCAGCGACCGTGTGCTATTGCTGCGTCGGACCGGGGCGCAGTCCCAGTTACTGGGCTTTGCCAGTTACCGGTATCTTACCACATCAGACCTGTTTTCCGCTCTTGGCGACCCTCAGCTGGCAAATCGGGTAAGGCTACGGGCAGCCGGAAAAACAGTTCTGATTACTGCCCTGTACGCGGACACCTCCGACCGCTACAAAGACTACGGTCAACTGCTGCTGAGTGAACTTCTCTCCCGCGCACTGGAAGAGGAGCACGTCTATGCTGTCTTTGCTCCTCATGACGGGCATCTATCGTCCGAATTAGAGAACAACTTGGCTCGGATGGGATTTCTATCTTATGAGGGGGACCGCCCCATTCGTGAAGTAGATATGCATGCGCCCACGGTACTCATTCAGAATCTGGAGACCGCAATTCAGGAACCTCTCTCCCGAAATCCCCGCGTTCTCTCGGCCATTCGTCGGAGCCATCAACGCCTACAACAGGCGCTAACCGGCCTCTACCCTGGTTCCTTAGTTCTCACCCTATCCGCTGATATTATCCACCATCGGTTGTTAGAGAAAATCACTGCTTATAATAACGTTCCTGCTGTCCCCACCGTCCCCCGGGTGCTGGGGGAGAATATGTGTGTTCCCTTTGGCAAACTACTCCGCGGGAAAATTGTTCCAAATACAGTGACCAAAACTATTCATACCGACAAAGTCTATTCTCCTAATTTAATGGATAGCACAATCGAGGCTTTCCCCTACTATTCCCCTATCCCTTGCCAAATTCGCACCATCAAATCGTTCAATCGGCCGGTAATCCTAGTGGATGATTTGATGCACCCTGGCTTTCGCATGCGAGCACTGGACCCAATTCTGCGGCAAGAACAGGTCCCCATTCGAATGGTGTTGGTAGGTGTCCTCTCCGGTTACGGGAAAGATTTAATGGCCTCCTGGGATCGGCCGGTGGACAGCGTCTATTTTCTGCCCCGGCTGCGGCAGTGGTTTGTGGAGTCCACCCTTTATCCCTTCATTGGTGGCAACACCGTACGCCGCTCTGCTTCGCCGGTACCCGGATTGCTTCCTGGCATCAACCATATCCTGCCCTATGCTCTCCCATCTTACCAAGCAGAGTGTGGACAGGAGGCGGTTTTCCGTCTTTCGGAGACTTGTTTGGAATGTGCACTGGATGTCATCTCCACCCTGGAACAGGAATACCGTGTCCTCTACGGTCGCAACCTGACCCTCAGTCGACTGCCAGAGGCAGTCATTCTACCACTGTGTCCAGATAAGGGCACTTGTCTACACTATGACCCAAATCTATCTGCCTCGGTATACCTGGAAAATGACTTGGAACAACTCCTGCGCACTCAGCATACTACTATTTCTCACATTTAATTTTCAACAATTTTGTAATCTAGCGGAAAGCAGGTGTCTGCCATGATTTTTTACTATACTCACTCCGGGGCTTTTGTCGCCTCTTTCCAAGTACGCCCGGACCTTACCCCCGCCCAGCCTGTCCCCAACGTTCCAGTCTTCTTTCTGGTGGACGGAGATCCTGTGCTGGGCCGAGGTTCCTTCCGCGTGGAACACCCGGGTCAACTTGTTTGCCCTCACGGGCTGGAAGTTCTAGATGCCTCCCGTCTGCCGGCAGTGTCTATGGATCTCTATCTGGACCAGGCCATCGCCCAGGGCCGTGTAACCGCAGTCAATATAGGGCGTCCCGGCTGGGAGGCACGGCTTACCCGTCCTGCTGCCCACAGCAGAAAAAAACGAGTGAACCTTTTAGCCATTGGGGATGTGGGCTCTACCCTCCTCACTGGACTCAAACTGCTGGGGGGAGACGTCATTTCTTCCATTGGCATCTGCGATCTCAGTCAACAGATTACCGCTCGATGGGAATTTGAGATGGGACAGGTTTCCTTGCCATGGGCCTACGACGCCTTTCCTGAGGTAGAGGTCATCCCACCGGAGAAGCTCTTCGACTGTGACCTATTCGTCTTTGTGGCCTCCAAAGGAATCCCTCCTGTGGGGTCGGCAATCAAAGATGTGCGTATGGCTCAGTTTGAACAAAATGCTGCCATTGTCAAGCACTACGCACGCCTAGCCCGCCAATCTAAGTTCCAGGGATTGTGGGCAGCCGTATCTGATCCAGTGGATCCACTGGCCAAAACCGCCTATTTGGAGAGCAACCTGGATGACGCAGGAGTATGGGACGGCAAAGGGCTTCTCCCGGAGCAAGTGCAGGGATTTGGCCTTGGAGTAATGAATGCCCGAGCTGCCTATTATGCTAAGCGGGACGCACGCCTGGCCTCTTTCTTGACGGAAGGGCGCTCCTTTGGGCCCCACGGCACAGGTCTGTTTATTGCTAACTCCATTGAACATTATGATGAGACACTCTCCCAGGAACTGACACAACGTACGGTCACCGCCAACTTGCAAATGCGAGAACTGGGATTTAAGCCCTATGTAGCCCCAGCCCTGTCTTCCGGCGCCCTGTCCCTCCTGCTCACTTTACGTGGGGAGTGGCACTGTGGCTCTGTATTTTTAGATGGCGTATATATGGGGGTCAAAAACCGCTTCACCCCAGCAGGTATCCAAACGGAACTGCTTCCCAAAATTCCCGATCCTCTTTTCGCTCACATTCAGGAAGCAGCCGAACATTTAAAAGAAATTTTGTGACCGAAAGAAGCCCTATCTGGAACGAATTTACTTCGCTTGGTTCCGGAATACACAGGAAGGTGAAGTTTAATGGCACTGGTATTGATTCGTCCCACACCGGAGCCAGAGGTGGCGCAGGCTCGGGTGGACGATGTGTTACGTTGCGCGCTGGCAGGTCGTAACTTTCGTACAGTGGCTCGTGTTCAAGATTTGACCAATCTAACAGGGAATACGCTTCTCTTTGTCCTTTCTTTGGGTGAAACAGGGGTTAATCTGGAATACACTCGGATGCTTTCCCGCCTGCGCCGAGAACCGGGACTATTAGATGGCTGCACCGCCGGCCTACTGGTGGACGGAGTCTCTCCTCTATACACCAAGTCAGCGGCCACCGAATTGGTGTTGGCCGCAAATTTGGCCGGCTGCACCTTCTTGGGACGGCCTCTGGTAGAAGGCACCGGAGATCTTTCTACCTTTCGAATTCAAGCTCAGGTTCAGGGCATCTCCTGCATTGAAGCATACCGCCGGGCGGCCCAGGATCTAATCGTGCGGTTGGAGGGGCCTCCCTTTCCCCGCCGGGCACAGCCAAAGTTAGTGGTTCTTCATGCCTCCAGCCACCACACCTCCAACACCATGGCCCTGTGGGATCAGGTGCGCCAGAGGCTGGGAAATGGCGTAACCTGTCAAGAAATTGGCCTGCGCAACGGCACACTGTCCGACTGCTCCGGCTGCCCTTACACCATGTGCCTCCATTTTGGAGAGCGGGGAGGTTGTTTCTATGGCGGCGTAATGCAAGAAGAGGTCTATCCTGCCGTTCGCTCCGCTGATGCCCTGGTGATGCTGTGTCCCAATTACAACGATGCACTTTCCGCGAACCTGACTGCCTGTATCAACCGGCTCACCGCCTTGTTTCGGCAAACCCGTTTTTATGATAAGGCGCTTTTTGCCATTGTGGTCTCAGGCTACTCGGGTGGCGATATTGTAGCCCGTCAGCTAATCGCTGCACTCAACATGAATAAATCCTTTCACCTTCCCAGCCATTTTGCTTTGCTGGAAACGGCCAATGACCCCGGCCAGGCTCTGGCACTTCCAGGCATTCAAGAACGTCTGGACGTCTTTGCCTCTCACATCGCTCAGGTCATGGGGGCAAACACCAAATAACAAGAACTGAGGGCCACTGCAACGTTCGCAGTGGCCCTCGCTTTTTATTCATTAAGGCAGATCAGGAAGATACTCCATAGGATTGACTCGCTCCCCGTTCAGGCAGGTTTCCAAATGCAGGTGGGACGCCATTCCGCTCTCCGCAATGGCACTCTCCCCCACTGCACCCAGGATTGTCCCAGGTTCCACTGTCTCTCCCACCGACACCGTTGGCTGAGTTGCCAGATTGCAGTAGGTAGAGGTCAGTCCATTTCCGTGGTCAATTACCACAGTGGTACCCATCAACCCATCCTCAAACACTTCAGTCACTGTACCGGCGCCAATAGCCAATACCTCCAACCCCACCTGGGCAGCGATATCCAGCCCTTCATGGGTACGCCAATCCCCCAAAGTGGGATCCAGTGCTAGGGCTTCCATGCTGTAATCTCGCAGCACTTCCCCTTTCACCGGCCAGGTGAAAACTGTGGCCACTGGCTGCTCCGGAGCCGCCGATTCCTCCTGCGTTTGGCTCACTGGCTCTGGGTCATCCGGCTGCTCTGCCACAGCAGAGGAGGATCCCGCTGACTCCTGGTGCAACGACTCCTCTTGTTCCTGTCCAACCCCGTTTGGTTCCAGTTCTTGGATTCCCGACGGCAGGGATGCATTGCTCCAGTCATCAGGGAGTTCTACCGATGCGCTACCCCCTGCTTGTTCTACCGGCTGAGGATCCCCAGTCATAGTTTGGATCAGATAATAGCCCGAAATTCCGATGGTGGCGACACATAGGAATAGGACTATGTAGAAGCCCTTTCCCAGCACAAAGTCGCCTAGTTTTTCAAATATATTCCGGTTCTTCAAAGAAAAACCACCTCCGTGCCCCTATTGTGGACAGGCTGCAGGACAGTTATACACCAGCGGCAAAATTTTTCCTGGCGGCCAAGCGGTGGACGGATGTGTGGTTTTGTGGTATACTGCTTTTCGCTTGAAAAAAGCAATTCTGGGAGGACGGTTTATGTATCAACACATTATCCTGCCCAATGGCGCTCAGTTGCTCACAGAAGAGGTCCCTGGAGCGCGGTCCGCTGCACTGGGTTTTTTTGTGGGAATTGGTTCCCGACACGAACGGCCAGAGGAAAATGGAGCTGCCCACTTTATTGAACACATGCTCTTTAAAGGAACTCAGCGCCGTACCGCTGCACAGTTGGCTATGGATATGGACGCCATCGGTGGTCAGGTCAACGCCTATACGACCAAGGAGCACACCTGTTTCTATGCCCGCAGCCTGGATCGGCACCTAGACCGGAGTTTCGACTTGTTAAGCGATATGCTTTTTCATTCCAGGTTTGACCAGGAGGATGTGGACACCGAACGCGGGGTCATATTTGAGGAAATCGGAATGTATGAGGATACGCCCGAGGACCTGGTAGCAGAACGATTGTCCGCTGCTGTATACAAAGGCACCCCCCTCGCCCGCCCCATTTTAGGTACCCAGTCCACCCTGAGCCAGATGTCTGGGGCATGGTTGCAGGAGTGGCAGAGGCAACACTACTGTCCCGGAGTATTGGTAGCTGCTCTCTCAGGCAGCTTTACTCAGGCCCAGGTGGAGCATTTGAAGGACTGTCTGGCAGCGCTGGAGCCAGGTCCTGCCCCACTGCAAAAGCCCGCCGCCTATCGTCCCGCCGTCACCGTACGAAAAAAAGCCATTGAGCAAAACCATTTTATCCTTGCCTTTCCTGCCCCCTCTTATCTAGATCCCCGCCGCCCTGCCCTACTTCTGTTTAACTCCCTGCTGGGTGGAGGCTGTTCCTCTCGGCTTTTTCAGCAGGTACGGGAGAAGCGAGGACTTTGCTATACCGTATACTCCTATGTCTCCGACCACGCAGACACCGGTCTTTTGGGAATTTACACTGCACTGAATCGGGAACAGGAGGGACAGGCCTTGGAGACCGTGCGTCAGGTGGTGTGCGATCTGGCGGAACACGGCCCTACTCCTGAAGAATTGGATCGGGTTCGAGAGCAAGCAAAGGCCAATCTGCTCATGGGCAGTGAGTCCATTCAGTCCCGAATGAGTCATCTGGGCACCTCCCAGCTGCTCTACGGCCGGGTGCGGGAAGTGGAAGAACTGCTGTCCCTATATGACAGCGTTACTTGTGATCAATTGCGGGAACTGGCTGGAGAGTTGTTTCGCTGGGACCTTGCCTCACTGTCTGCGGTAGGGCGGGTTTCCTCCTCCCAAGATTACACCCACTGGCTGGAGCAATAACAACGCCCATCCATTGGAATAAAAAACCGCCTTTCCGGGTACAATGGCGAAAGACCAAGTTTTACCGGAAAGGCGGTTCAATTTACATGGTAGTAAAGGATTTAATGAATCCCAGCGTTGTCACCATTGAGCCCACTTCCTCAGCGGCCCTAGCCGCCCGACTCATCAGCCGGCACAACGTGGGCGCTTTGCCGGTGTGTTCAGAGGACCGGCGTTTGAGAGGTATGGTGACCGACCGGGATATTGTGCTGCGGTGCGTGGCTGCAGAGGAAGACCCGGCCCAGACTATGGTCCGTGACATTATGACCCGGAACTGTGCCACCGTGTCCCCTGCAGCAGACTGCCGTGAGGCCACTCGCCTCATGGCGGTGCAACAGGTGCGGCGTCTGCCTGTGGTAGAAGAAGGCAAGCTGGTGGGCATGATCTCCTTGGCAGATTTGGCCCGCAGCCGCCGCTTCGACATGGAGGCTGCTCAAGCCCTGTGTGAAATTTCCGAAAATATTATTATCCGCTAAACTCTCTTACCAAGGCAGATCTGTCTCCCAAAGCTCTCCGGTGACAGATCTGTCTCTTTATTTTTCTTCCTGAGGCGGTTCTTCTTCAGGCGGATACATTTCATAATAGTCTCGGTTTCGAATCTCATCCTTCAAAGAACAATAGACGAACAGGCTGACCATAGCTAAAAACAGTTGTCCACACAGGACAAAGGCAGTATCGGTAAAAGTGCCTACCAACATGCTCATAGGAATCGGGATAACCCAGAATACCATGAAAAAAAACAGTGGAGCCACCCCTAAAACAGGCCAGTAAGATACGTGATGATATTCCGGTTTTTTCCCACCTTCTCTTCCATAGAGAAGAGTCTCCACTTCTACGCCCAGCACCTGGGCCATCTGTTCCAACATATCCAGTCCCGGCCGAGACATCCCCCGCTCCCAGGCAGACACCGTCTGTCGAGTGACATGGAGCGCCTGCGCAAACTGTTCTTGAGACAACCCTTTTTCTTTACGCAATACCTTGATATTATTGGCAATCTGGTTCATCATTTCTCCTCCTTGCTGTGCCTCCATCCTAGCAGCTTTGATGGTTTTGGGCAAGCAAATCATATTTGCTCCCAAATTTTTAAATAAAAACGGACCTTTTCTGCAAAAAGGCCCGTTTCTGGTCATGAATCGATCTGTCGAAGTACCTGGAGAAACCAACCGGGGAGAGGACATTCCAACTCCACCATCTTTCCTGTGGTGGGATGGCAAAATCGTAATTTCCGTGCGTGTAGGCACTGTCCGGCCAGGCCGGGCCAGGTTTTTTTTGCGCCATATACTGTATCGCCCAATAGGGGGTGCCCCAAGTACGCCATATGGACCCGAATCTGATGGGTACGGCCGGTCTCCAGCCGACACTCTACATGGGTATAGCCAGGGTAACGGCCCAAGACCGTATAGTGGGTCACCGCCCGCCGGCCGTTTTTCCAATCCACCGCCATTTTTTTCCGCTCTACCGGGTGGCGACCGATGGGAGCATCCACGGTCCCCATATCCTCTTTCAGTCCGCCCACCACAACCGCCTCATAGACCCTCGCTAAGGAATGGTCCTGAAGTTGGGTGGCCAGCGCCACGTGGGATCGGTCATTTTTCGCTGCAATAATCAAGCCGGATGTATCTCGGTCAATACGGTGCACAATGCCCGGGCGAAGTTCTCCGTTGATGCCCGACAGGGAAGTACCACAATGGTATAGCAGCGCATTGACCAGAGTTCCGTCGGGGTGCCCGGGAGCAGGGTGGACCACCAGACCCACCGGCTTATTTACCACGATCACATCCGCATCTTCATACACAATATCCAGTGGAATATTTTGTGGGACTGCCTGCACAGGCTGCGCCTCGGAAAGGCTCACCTGGAACTGATCTCCTAAAACCGTTTTATAATTTTTCTTTACCGCTTGTCCTCTTAACGTCACCGCGCCCTCCTCCAGCAGTCGTTGCGCGGCGGAACGGGTTAGGTTTGGAATTTGGCGAGCCAGTAACATGTCCACTCGTTCCTGTGGACGGTCAGCGGTCAGCGTCCACATCTCCATGTCGATTCTCCGCTTCCTTTCCGCCCTCCAACCGTTCGGCCAAGAACAGATAATACACTGCTGCGGCGATACCACCCACTACCACGCAGATATCTGCCACATTAAATACCGCAAAGTTCATAAACAATACATTGAACATATCCACAACATAGTGCCGGAATGCCCGATCGATCAGGTTCCCCACTGCTCCAGCCAGCAGCAGCGTCAAGGTCACTTTCCCCAGTGGATGACGGAAGAAATTTTTCCACAGAGCAACGGCCAACACCACAGACATCACCAGAGATACCAAAGCCAACAGCCAAGTATGTTCCGCAAATAAGGAGAATGCCGCACCGGTGTTCTTAACATAGGTTAGTTCCAGCACATAAGGAATAAAGGGAACATGTCCCCCCAGAGGGATGTACTCCAAAACCAAATATTTTACCAATTGATCCAAAGCGACCAGGGCCAAAGCTAGAAGGGCATAGGGCATGGGAATTTCCTCTCTTATCTTCCCGGCGCAGGCGCCGGGTTGGTTATTCAGATACAAAGTGCTGCTTTACAGCCTTTGTTTTTTCAGCAGACGGATATCGTCTCCAAAAAAGTGAAGTATATGGTACTCTCCCTCTAATCGGGAGGCAATTTGAGGCACATAACGCCGCGCCACATCTTCCATGGTTAAATTGGAGGAGATAATGGTATGCCGTCCGGTCAGCAGTCGAGTGTTCACCAATTCATAAAGAGCCGACTGGGTCAGCTGGGTGGTCAATTCACTGCCCAAGTCATCCACAATTAACAAATCACAGCCTAGGTAACGGCGTGTCTCATCCCGCGCTTCCAAAGCATCTTGCCCTTCTCGTTGAAATTTTCGTGTTTCAAATTGGGCAAAAATGCTACCAGCTGTGTCATAGACCACAGAAAAACCAGATTCGGATACTGTGCGAGCCACACAAGCGGACAAAAATGTCTTTCCCAGCCCCGGTGCTCCGGAGAGGAAGAGATTTTTCACCGAAAAACGGCCAAATTTCTGCGCATAATTCAAACACACTTCGTAAACCAGTTCCATATTTTCCCGGGGGGATGCGCCTCGCCCGGGCCAAATCGTCTGACTGTAGTAGTCTAAAGAGAAGGTATCAAAAGACTGCTCTCCCAAGGGAAGCAGTTTAGACAACTCCTGAATTTGTTCCTGGGCGTAGCGCTTTTTTAGGCACTGGCACATATTAGCCCCCTGCCATCCGCTGTCGTTGCACAGGGGGCAGGCAGGCTTGTTATCCAGCGCATCAACCGATAAGCCTAAGTTCTCCAACATCTGGGCACGCTGTTTCTGCAACTCTAAATTGTGCGCTCGAATCTCTCGTATCGCCTGGGTCGGGTCTTCTCCTTGGCGCAAAGCGGCCGCTACCAGCTGAGACATGGTGGCCTGCAAGTCTCTGTCCAAGCGCTCCAAACCGGGTTGCTTCTCATACGCCTGACGGCGTAGCCGCTCAATCCGCTCTCCTCGCGCCCGCCGCTCTTCATCTAGCCGCTGGGTTGCACGACGCAGTACATTGGGATCATACCCCACCGGTTCCGCCTCCCTCCTGCTTGATCTGCTCCATTAACCGGCGCATCCGTTCCATATCTTCCCGCGTCCGAGTCTCCTCCTGCGGAGCAAAAGGACGGGAGGACGGCCCCCCTGCCCGCACCGGCCGCGGTTCTCGGTCCCCGGTCTGAACTGCGGCTGCAGTATGAAGTCCCTTCTCATGCCAACGCCGAAGGATACCATTCATATAACTCCAGTCCATACTCTGCTTCTTCATCACAGTCTTTTCATAGGCCAGACGCAGGGCTCCATCATCAAAACCCATATCGTCCCATCCTTCTATGTAGGCTTTTTCTCGTTCCACCAAAGGACGCAGCGGAATATCCAGTAAGCGCAGTACCTCTCCTTCTCGGCTGCGCAGCCGAGTTAAGCGGCGCAGATGTTCCTCTGCCCGTTCCATGGTATCGATTCCTCGACGAGCCCAGCCAAACCCCTCTTTGCTGATGTAGGAAAGACTGGGCCGGCGCCCAGGCCCATATCGACGTTCTGTCTCCTCTGCACACCAGCCCACCAGCATCAAAATAACTTCTGCAGGCAAAGAGAGGTGATCGTAAAGCGTATACAGCGCTTTTAAATCGTTTGCAGTCAATTTTTTCCCCAACCGGCGCTCCACTGCATCGCACAGTGCAGGGAACGAGGAGTCCGGCTGCTGTAACTCTGCGGTAATATCTTCCAGGGCATATTCTGGAGGCGGCAGTTCCTGAGGCTTTGGGTCAGGAAGGGGTAGGTCTCGAGGGGCCAATCCCTGCTCCTGAAGCAGTTGCATAGCGGCTTCCAGCCGCTGCGCGGACCAGCGCGGTCTCTCCCCCATTCCCCGGCGAAGCAGGTATAAATACAACAGAGCGGCGTCGCCATTGTCCAGCCGCAGCAGCCGATCGGCCGCCTGCCCGGACAGGGCCAAGATCTCGCCTGGAATCAGGGTCTGTGCCAAAGGGACGCCACCTCTTCTCTCTCATTTCTCTGCTCTGTAAACAGCAGGAGTTGTGTCGTTTTTCATTTTATCGCAAAACCCCCATTTCGTAAACAGGAAAATCCGCACACATTGCCAGTTTTCTTTCCCCACAAAAAAAGAAAAATTCATGGATTATTTATTTTTCAAATTGGGACAGGTGTGTTATAATGAAGGGTAAAGTTGAGCTTTTCTACCCATAGGGCAGTCGCAATGAGAGAGAGGGAGGAATTGGGATGAAAAATAAAGTCGTAGTTACCATTGCCGACCGGGAATACACCATGGTAGCTGTGGAGGACGAGGCATATGTGCGTAAGTGCGCGGCCCACGTGGATACGCGGGTAAAGGAAGTGGCCAGCACCCGCATCTCTCAAGCTGACGCTGCGGTACTGGCCGCCATGAACATCGCCGATGAGTATTTCCGCGAATTGGAGGCATCTGAAAATTTGCGCCGACAGATTAAAGAAAACTTGGAAGAAGCCAGCCGATTAAAAATGGAGTTATCTGAGTGTAAACGAGAAATCTTCAAGCTACAAAATCGAAAATAACCTACCGCCCCAAAGGAGGACTGATCCATGTTGGAACTTCTCTCCCCAGCCGGCTCTATGGAATCGGTGGTGGCCGCGGTACAAAACGGGGCAGATGCGGTCTATTTTGGATACGGAGACTTTAACGCCCGCCGCAACGCAAAGAACTTCTCTCAGGAGGAGGCAGCGGCGGCGGTTTCTTATTGCCATTTGAGAGGGTGCAAAGTCCATCTAACATTAAACACCTTGCTCACGGACCGGGAACTGGTTCAGGCCGCTCAGGTGGCCGCCCACGCCAGCGCAATTGGCATCGATGCGGTCATTGTCCAAGATCTAGGCGTCATGCGCATGCTCCGCCAAACGGTTCCTGATCTTCCCATCCACGGTTCTACCCAGATGACCGTTCACTCTTTGGACGGGGTAAAACTATGTGCTGACCTGGGCATCCAGCGGGTCGTGTTGGCCCGGGAATTGACCCGTGATCAGATTGCCTATATTTGCCGCAATTCCCCGATTGAAATTGAGGTCTTTGCTCACGGCGCTTTGTGCATGTGCTACTCGGGGCAATGCTACTTTTCCTCTGTTTTAGGAGGACGCAGCGGTAATCGTGGCCTTTGCGCCCAGCCCTGTCGAATGAAATACGGCTGGGGAACCAAAGCCAATTCCTACCCCCTGTCTTTAAAGGACATGTCTCTGGCGGGCCACCTGCAAGAGCTACAGGAGATGGGAGTAGCTTGCCTGAAGCTGGAGGGCCGGATGAAACGTCCGGAATATGTAGCCATTGTCACCGGTATCTACTCCCGAGCCTTGCGGGAAGGACGGGAACCCACCCAGGAAGAACTGGATCAGCTGGAACGTGCCTTCTCCCGCCAAGGTTTTACCGACGGGTATTATCAAGGGAAAAAAGGACCGGAAATGTTTGGCATCCGCCAGGAGGAAGTAGAACCTCGGGATTTGTATGCCCAGGCTCGGGCTACTTATGAAAATGGGGAACATCGGAAAGAGCCGGTACGATTATACGCTCTGGTAGAGGAAGGAGTTCCTACACAGGTAGCTGCAGAGGACAAGGAAGGCCGGGTCGCCCGGGTGGAAGGTCCAATTCCGGAAGCAGCCCGCACAGTTCCCCTTACCCGGGAGAAAGTGGAAGGTCAACTTTCTCGTACTGGTGGCACTCCTTACATCTGCGTAAAAGCCACCGCTCGCGTGGAAGAGGGGCTCTCTTTGCCTCTGTCCGCCCTCAACGACCTGCGTCGACGCTGTCTAGGGGAACTCTCCGCCCAAAGGCAACGCCTGCCCACACGCCGACAGGAACCTTTCCACCCCGGTGTGCGCTACGAGAATGTAAAACAGCCTCCCAAAATTACGGTATCGGTTCGAGACCTGAGTCAGATTACTCCCGTTCTTTTGTCCCTGGCTCCCGCCCTTCTCTACCTTCCTCCCGATCAAGCTGCCGCTCAACCAGAGATTTTAGACGCCTGTCGCAAGGCAGGGATAGAACCAGCCGTTTTGCTCCCTCGCATCTGTTCAGACGGAGAAACCCAGGCTCTGGAAAATGCATTGGTATCACTTCGCCACCTAGGGGTTGAGCAAGCCCTTGCCGGCACTCTGGGTGTGGCCCGTCGAGGAATGCAGCTGGGATTTCGCGTGCGGGGGGATTTCGGCCTGGGCGTGTACAACAGCCAGACCATAAAAGAATTGAAACGTCTAGGTTTCTGTGCTGCTACCGCCTCCTTTGAATTGAAACTTGCTCAAATTCGGGATCTGTCCAAAGCCATTCCCCTGGAATTGATTGCTTATGGCCGCCTTCCACTTATGATTACAGAAAATTGCATTATCCATAACCATACTGGGCAGCACACGTGTTCCAACTCCAACTTGTTGGTAGACCGAAAGGGTGAGCGCTTCCCTGTAGTCAAAGCCTGGGGCTGCCGTAATGAAATTTTAAATGCGAAAAAATTGTTTTTAGCCGACAAATCCTCCGACTACGCCCGTCTAGGGCTGTGGGGTATTCGACTCATGTTTACCACTGAGAGTGCCCCGGAGTGCGTGCGCATCCTGCAGCGCTATCTCGGACAGGGCGGTGACTTGCCCAATGAATATACCCGAGGACTGTACTACCGCGACGTAGAATAACAGCCTCAATCATTACAGATAAAGGAGATTCCAATGGAACTATGTTATAAGGCCCTCTCCCCAAAAATTGGCCGGGAAATTCCCGCTCCTTTTTATGCCACTCCCGGGGCTGCGGCCATGGATTTACACGCTTGTGTGGAGGAAGCCGTCACCATTCCTGCTGGCGGCCGCGCGGTAATTCCTACTGGGATTGCCATTGCTCTCCCTTCTCCAGACTATGTGGCACTGGTCTTTGCCCGCAGCGGTTTAGGCATTAAACACGGAGTTGCTCCAGCGAACTGTGTAGGGGTCATTGACAGCGACTACCGGGGTGAGATTCTAGTAGGGCTTCAAAACTCCGGCGATGTAGCCTATACCATCCAGCCCGGCGATCGGATTGCTCAGTTAATGATTACTCCGGTTTTCCAGGCCCAACTTACTCCAGTAGAAGAACTGCCTGCCACACAACGGGGTGCAGGTGGCTTTGGTTCCACCGGAACGTGACACCCTGCTGGCTTTGATATCCACAAAACGGGAAGTGTTTGACCATGTTTAAACTATTCGGCAAAAAGAAAGCGGAGACATCCTCCTCCACTCCTCTCCAGGAACAGCAGCCTACCGTTCAGCCTAAACACCCGGAAGCTGCGGCACTGGCCGCCCAATTCGGCACGGAAGAGTTTGAAATTCTAGCCGTTACGGGCGCAAATCGCTTTGGTGGAGAAAAAGCTCCAGACGCATCCTATTGGACGGCCACCCTCCCACTCACTGCCTGGCGGGAAGGGGATGGTCCCATCCATCAAGAGGATACTTGTCTGATGGCTCTGGCGGACGACACGTTATTGGAATACCTGCGCCGCAGAGCCCCTAAAGATTCCATTATTCAGGCCCGAGTTCGTCAGGGGCTCGAGGACCATCGTTTTCTACTCGTTGGTCTGCCTACCCCAATTATGGACGCGGAATTAAAAGTCATTTTAGATGAGCAGGTGAAAGAGATCAGTCACTGGGTAGAAGGACTGGGGACCTTTACTCTTAACCGTTCGGTAAACTGGTTCCAAGCCGATATAGAGTGGCTGGGACAGGGAATTCAGTTGGTGTACGACAACGGCACTGAGGCGGAACAGAAGTCTGCCCAGGAGACCGCCCAAATTCTGATGTCCGACCAGGCACATTGGGATGAGGTGGTACGCAGATATGCCGCTGACTCCTTGCTGTCTCTGGCAAATGACTATGTACAAAACGAAGGGACTGAAGAGGAGGAATCTCAACCGGTAACCCGCGAGGACTTTACGCAACGTATGGAGTTGGACTCCCTTCAGGTTTGGGGAGATGACCGTTTTGCATTTTGGTTCCAAGATGCAGAATTGTTCTGGGGCCATGCCATTCAGGTCTCCGGCACCCTGACTGGCGGTCCCAATAACGCCCAGATGGAGGAATAGGACTATGGCCATCATTCTCGCCTCCCAGTCTCCACGTCGGCGGGAGTTGCTGGAACAAATTGGGTTATCCGGTTTTCAAATTCGTCCGGCTCACGGAGAAGAATCCCCTCACCCAGAGTTGTCTCCGGATCAATTGGTGGAAGAACTATCCCGGCAGAAAGCATTGGAAGTGGGACGTACCGTACAGCCCGGCGACTTGGTAATTGCGGCAGACACCGTGGTGGCAGTTGCTAACCAGGTATTAGGAAAACCGCACTCTACCCAGCAGGCCAAAGAGATGCTTTCTACCCTCTCCGGCCGCTCCCATACAGTTTATACCGGTATTACAATTCTGCAAGATGGCCGGATTCTTACCCAGCACGAGGCCACCCGCGTCCGTTTCCGCCCTCTCACCGCACAAGAAATCAGCTGCTATGTGGCCACCGGAGAACCCATGGATAAAGCAGGGGCCTACGGCATCCAAGGCTATGGTGCGCTGTTTGTGGAGGCTATTGAGGGAGATTACTCCAATGTAGTAGGTCTGCCCGTTTGTCGGTTGGGACAGATGCTGGCCGAATTCGGACTGGATGTATTGGCCCAGTGCGCCCAAAAGGAGCAAAAAACGTGAAAGATTTTCTCCGCCAAAACGGAATATTGCTGTTGGTAATTGCGCTGCTGCTTTCCATCCTCATCGGAGTGGGTTCCGCAGTGCTGGGTGGGAACACGGACCCCCTGTCAAACGCTTTTAACACGATCACTGCTCCGGTACGCGGGGCGGTGTCAAGGGTGGCAGACTGGGCGGAAGGTGTATATACCTACGTCTTCCACTACCAGGAACTCCACGATGAGTTGGACGATCTGCGTAAGCAAGTAGCTGATCTGGAGGAACAGGTGCGTCAAGGGCAGGAGGCAAGCCGTGAAAATGAACAACTGCGGCAGCTGCTGGACTTGCAGGCCAAGCGGCAAGACTTTACGTTTGAGTCCGCTCGGGTCACCGCCCGCTCTACCTTCAACTGGGAATCCACCCTGACTTTATCCAAAGGTTCTTCCTCTGGAGTGGCAGTGGGGAATTGTGTAATCACTGAAACAGGAGTACTGGTGGGCGTGGTATCAGCAGTTGGCCTCAATTGGTCTACCGTATCCACCATCATCAATACTGACATTGAGATGGGTGGCATTGTCACTCGCACTTATTCCGCCGGAATTTTAGAGGGAAATTTTGCCTTGATGGGCCAAGGTCGATTGAAATTGAGTTATCTCCCAGAGGGTGCTCAGTTGGTTTCCGGCGATGAAGTAGTCACCTCCGGAAAAGGAGATATTTATCCCTCCGGTCTGGTGGTGGGTCAGGTAGAGGGAGTCTTCACCGATCCCTCCGGCATGACACGATACGCTGTGATCATTCCCGAAGCAGAGTTTGATTCCCTTATCGAAGTATTTGTGATTAAAGATTTCGACATTGTGGAATGATCCCACCTGAGGGTGATTGGAAAGGAGGCTTCCTCTATGACCCGTCGGGACTTAATCCACAAGTGGTCCGTTTACACCCTGGCACTGTTTTTCGTGTGGATTGTAGATGCCTATTTGCTCCCTCGAATCCCTTTGGCCGGCTTTACTCCCGTTTTGTTGCCAGTAGCAGCAGTGTCTGTTGCAGTGTTGGAGGGGGCTTATGCCGGCACCGGCTTTGGTTTGGCCGTAGGTCTACTGTGGGAAATGGCCTACCCTGGTGGATTCGGAGGTCTGGTGTTTTTCCTCGCGCTCACCGGCGCAGTTACGGGAGGAGCGGCTCAGTATGCGCTGTCTCAATCTCTTCCAGGTTGTATGGTATGCTGTGCCGGAGCATTAGCTGCACTGGAGTTTTTTCGCATTGCCGGGCGGATGCTCACAGGCCTTGCCTCCCTCCCAGAGTTACTTTGGGTCGCCGGGCCTGAATTTCTTCTCTCTCTCGCTTGGACACCGGTGATCTATTTTCTCTTCCGATGTGTCTATCGCCGAGTGGGAGGAACCAAATTAGCTTAAGACATATGTGCACACAAGAAGGAGGTGTCCTTTCTTGGATTCAAAACAATTTCGGCGCCGGGTGTGGGCAGTTATTCTGGCCCTATCCGTCGCCTTTTTATCCATGGGATCCGCCCTTTACGATCTACAAATCAACCAAGGGGAAGAGTATTATGAAAAATCCCAACGAAAAATTGCGGAAATTCAAACTGTAGAGGCCGCTCGCGGACAAATTCTAGACCGCAATGGCAGGGTTTTGGTCTCCAATCGCGCCGTGTATCAAGTTACATTGGACACTTCCCGTATGGGGGATACACAACAACGTAACGACACACTCTTAACCCTGGTCCAGGTGGCACGTGAAAACGGGGTGTCTTGGAACGATACGCTTCCCATCTCCGCTCAGCCGCCTTTCGTTTTTACAACTGCCGATCCCTACTATACCACCTCAATCGATGAAGATGGTGTGGAACAAAAAAATCTCACTCGCCTGGGGAAGCTGGCAGTAACTATGGACTGGATCTCTGACCCAACTAAGGACCCCCAACCCACTGTCTCTACCCCAACCCCAGAACCAGAAGGTGGATTTTGGAACTCCATCAAAAACTTTTTCCGAGGCGAAGGAGCTTCCTCTGCCCCCACCTCCACTTCTACCTCTGCTAACTCTTCTGCTCCCGATCAGACATCCCTGCCCACAGCTGAACAACTACTTGGAAAAATGTGCGCCTCCTTCGAACTGCAGGGAGAGGGAGTTGTAGACGAAAAATCCGGGCAGGAAGTTCCTGCCTTGAATATTGGAGATTTAGACGCCTCCGATGCCCGCGCGGTGGCAGGAATTCTCTACGAATTGACATTGCGCTCTAAAGGGATCTATCAAGCTGCCTCTTATGTCTTTTCTGAGGACGTAGGGATTGACTTTATTTCCCGGGTAAAAGAACTTTCTTTGCCCGGAGTGAACATCCAGGCCACCACCGTGCGAGAGTATCACACTACCTACGCCGCCCATGTGTTGGGGCGGGTAGCCGCCATGAGTCCAGAGGAGTGGGCATACTATAAAACGGTGGATCTGGACGGAGATGGAGTCGTCGATTACCAGATGGACGATACAGTGGGAAAAGAGGGCGTAGAACTGGCCTTTGAGTCCTATCTAAGAGGTACCCCAGGTAGCTTGGCGTTGGAACGAAACACCAATGGAAAAGTCCTCTCTGAGACCTGGATCACCGAACCAGAGCCAGGGAATAACGTAGTGCTTACTTTGGATTTGGATCTACAAATGGCAGTCGAAGATATTCTAGCCTCCTCCCTACCTAACTTGGAAAGTGAAGAGGTAGAGGGCGCTGCCTGTGTTGTGTTGGATGTGGACAGCGGAGATGTGTTGGCCTCCGCCTCTTATCCAACCTTCGATCTGGCAAACTATAGCCGGGACTATAACGAAAATGCTGCAGATCCCCTTCGTCCTTTCTTAAACCGGGCTCTTATGGGTCTCTATCCTCCCGGATCTACTTTTAAAATGATAACCGCTATCGCAGGCTTGGAAGAAAAGGATACAGATGGAAACCCCATTATTACTCCTTCTACCATTATTAAGGATCAGGGTGTATACACCTACTACTCCAGTCCCCAACCAAAGTGCTGGATTTACCGTCAAAATGGCGGTCGCACCCACGGCAACCAGAACGTAACCCAAGCAATCACCAACTCCTGCAACTATTTCTTTTACGATGTAGGTCGTCGTTTGGGTATAGAGACTTTGGAGAAGTACGCCGCTATGTTTGGTTTAGGGCAAAAGACAGGAATTGAATTGAGCGAAAACGCCGGTGTTATGGCTGGCCCAGAATTTACAGAAAGTATGGGAGGCACCTGGTACGAGGGTAGCACACTATCTGTGGCCATTGGCCAGGAGAGCACCCAGGTCACCCCCATCCAGTTGGCCAACTACATTGCAACATTGGCCAATGGAGGCACCCGGTACTCCACCCATCTGCTCAAGGAGGTCAAATCCAGCGATTTTTCCCAGGTTCTCTATTCCTATGAGCCCCAGATTATGGACACCATTGAAATTCAGGAGAAGAACCTGGAGGCAGTGAAGAAGGGCATGCTGGACCTGACCACGACCTCACTTGCCCGGGCATTTAGTGGCCTAAACGTTTCAGTGGGCGCGAAAACTGGTTCCGCTCAAATCAGTGCCCAGTCTGAGTCCAATGCCGTGTTTGTCTGCTTTGCCCCCTATGACGATCCAGAGATTGCAGTTTCGATCGTGGTGGAACACGGTGGTAGTGGCTCTGAATTGGCGACCATGGCCGCGGATATTCTCTCCTATTATTTTTCTTCTAAGGAAACGCGGGAAGATTTACCAACAGAAAATATTCTTGTCCGGTGACTTCTTCCCAAATACTTGACGCAGTTTAAAAAAAGAGGTAAACTTAAAAATCGAGCCAATAAATTTTTGGAATATTCCATAAAATATGCAAGGAGATGCCTACACCATGTCTGAATCTTGTTCCCACAACTGTTCCGGCTGTAGCGCGGACTGTTCTTCCCGGGACATGCATGTCCCAGCCAACGCCAAATCCAGCATTAAGAAAGTGATCGCCGTTGTCAGCGGGAAAGGTGGCGTGGGCAAGAGCACAGTAACCGCTTCCCTTGCCGTGGCCATGGCCCGCCGGGGTAAAAAAGTGGCTGTGCTGGATGCCGACATTACCGGCCCCTCAATTCCCACTGCCTTTGGGATCCATGAGAAAGCCTGTGGAGATGACACCGGGATTGATCCCGCTGTAACTTCTACCGGAATCAAAGTGATGTCCCTAAACCTGCTCACTGCCAATGAAACCGACCCTGTCCTCTGGCGCGGTCCCATCATTGCCGGCGTCGTAACACAATTTTGGCAAGATGTGGTATGGGGCGACGTGGACTACATGTTTGTGGATATGCCTCCTGGAACAGGCGATGTGCCTCTGACTGTATTTCAGTCTCTGCCGGTGGATGGTATCATTGTGGTCACCTCTCCCCAAGACCTGGTTTCTATGATAGTGACCAAAGCTGTAAATATGGCTAAGATGATGGACATCCCCGTGTTGGGCCTAGTGGAAAACTATAGCTACTTCCAATGTCCGGACTGTGGTAGCAAACATACCATCTTCGGTGAGAGCCATCTTGATCAGGTGGCAGCAGAGATGGAGGTCCCTGTTTTAGCGCAGTTGCCCATTGATCCTGCCCTGGCTGCTCTGGTTGATCAGGGCAAAGTAGAGCAGGTAGAACCAAATTACCTGACAGACGTGGCCGCACAATTAGATAACTAAGGACCCAACTCCCTCTTGCACCTTTGCTTCGTTTGGCTTTCCAGGCTGCGCCATAATTCCGAAGCCTTTTGGCGCACTCCCAAGGTTATTCGCTTTCAGATGTACGCACAAACAGCCCCCTGTTGTTCCCATGAACAGCAGGGGGCTGTTTGCTTGCTGCAGCTGTTGCAGAGATTCTATTGGTTAAACCGCATAATAAAAAAATGACATTTTTTATCTTTGGTTCTTTTTACTTTTTTAACCAAAGACAACGCCAACCTGTCATCTCTTCCACATAGCCGCTTCAGTTTGCTATTTTTCTGTTAAAAATAGCAAAAAAAGACGGTTCTTTTTTCCAAAATAGTCAATTGACAAGTGGTTGCTTAGCTTTTATACTTGCATTATATTGGACAGACAAAATTATCATTTTTTTATTTTTCGTAAAACCGGTCAGTCCAAGGAGGTATTCTATGCCAACTCCTTCCAAGGCCTATGTGTATGAAATTGTTCTGGCAGACTTAATGGAAAAAATCAACTCCGGCGTTATCTCTGTGGGGGACAAACTGCCAACCGAACGGGAAATGGCCAAAAATTATCAAGTCAGCCGTGGGAGTCTTCGGGAAACTTTGCGCATTTTGGAGGAAAATGGATACATCAAAAGCACCCCTGGTGGAGGACGGGTTTTAGTCCGAAACGGAGGCAACAGCGATATCTATGATTCCGTGCTGACCCAGATTCAGCACTCAGAGTTAGAAGATTTTTTGGAGGCCAGAGAGTATCTGGATGATGTTGTGGTCACCTTGGCCTGCAAACGTGCTACAGAAGAGGATTTAAAACGAATTCATGATACCGCCGCATTTTTAACCCAATATTACGGGAAAACACCTCCTGACGGGGTAGTTTTAAAGGACAACCAGTTGCATATGGTGATTGCCAGTGCCACTCACAACCGAGTGCTGGAGGCCATCTACCGCATGGGATATGAATATACTCCTCCAATCCGCAAATCCACTCTCCAGCGGGCCAAAGAGCGCAAATCCATGTTAAAAGAGCATATGGATATTGTAGAGGCTATCTTAGATCGAGATGAATTAGCTGCACGTCTGGCCTCCCGAATCCATAACCGAAATCTGCGCCGCCGCTATACTCATAAATTTTAAGGAGTATCCCCCTATCGGAGATACTTGCAGAAGTTCAAAAGAGGAATTTTTACCCAATTTGGTCTTACCAATTTGTCAAAATTTTACTTTTTATTAAACTTGCTTATCCAAATAAAAAAAGGGGGTAATACAATGGCAGGAGCATCTATGGACTTAATTGTGAAAACGGCTGCCATGGGAAAACGCATTGGCATGGGTCATTCTCCGGTCTTACTGATTATTGATATGCAGGTGTACATGATGGGAGATCAGCGTCAGAACATTGAGCACTCCATTCAGACCTATCCCAGTTCCTGTGGAGAAAAGGCATGGGACGCCGCAGAACACATTCAGCAGCTGATCCGAGAATTTCGGGCCAGGCATTTTCCCGTTGTGTATACCCAGCAATCGCTTAAACCAGATGGCAGCAATGCCGGACCGTATAAGGGCAAGCGAAGTTTTCTGTATGGGGCAGACAACTGGCTAATTGAGGGAACGCATGGCTGGGAGATCTCACCGCTGCTCCAACCGGAACCTGGTGAAATTGTGCTACGCAAAACGCGACCAAGCGCATTCTTCGGGACCGATCTTCGCACCGTTCTTGAGAAGCTGCAGGCAGACACCATTGTAGTAACAGGAGGATCGACCAGTACCTGTGTGCGAGCAACCGTATTTGATTGTGCTTCTTACGACTACCACACCATTGTGGTCTCTGACGGGGTATGTGATCGGTCAGAGGAGTCCCATCGGGTAAATTTGGCCGATATGGACCGGCAGATGGCGGATGTGATGACAACGGAGGCAATTATAGCCGCGCTTCCGAAATAAAGAAAGAAGGGTATGGAGGTAGAGACATGGAACGAGAAGACATCTTAAAGCAACTTCCGGAGATTCAGTGGATTAAGGACGAAACCCTGCGTAATCAATGCCTGGACACGTGGCTATATGCGGCGGAGTTTTCCGGTGTAACAGAGGAGGATCTGGACAAAGTCACCTTTGCCGGACATGTTCTGAAGGGGTGCGACATGAATCTGATGGAGCACACACGGACAGTGATGCAGGTAGCATCTCTGCTGTGTACTCAATTCAACAAGACCTATGGTGATCGGATTCCCGCAGATGAAGACGTGGTTCTATGTGCAGCCGCACTGCATGATGTGGGTAAGCTAAAGGAACATGGTTTAGATCATAAAGGTATTTACACTCCAGACAATGAATATTTGAAACACGGTTGGTGGGGTGCGTATTTTGCTCAGCATTGTAACTGCCCCTGGAACGTGGTCTATACCATCCTAAACCACTCCGACGAGTCACCGGATAAGAAACACACGCCGGAATCGTTTGTGGTATACAACGCGGACTGGATGAACTTTAAGTATCTGTGCTTTGGGTAACTGCAGTAGCTGCTTTGAACTCTTCCAAATCAGGCCGGATGATTGTCACACCCATATCCTCCATCTCCTGAAGAGTCTTTTCTTCCTCAGCTGCGATTACAGTTCGGCTCTTTTCAGTGATTTCTTTTCCCACATCCAAAATAATTTGCTGTAACTCTTCTGGATAAGATTGGAATGTTTCTTCATTGAAAAACAGTGAACCTTCATATGGAACATGCTCTGTCATTATTGCATATGGTGCCACTTCATAAAAGTTCATGCTCATAGTAAGCATAATGTCATTCTCTTGACCTTGGACTACATTGTTTTGAATTGATGTATACACTTCCGACAGAGCCATGGGAACTGGGGCCGTTCCAAAGCACTCCCAAACCCTCATGTACGTTGTGATGGTTGGTACACGAATTTTTAATCCTTTTAGATCCTTTAGTTCATACACTGGTTGCGTTGTACATAGATTTCGGTTCAACCCATCCAATACAGTCACCATTCGGATGTTGGCTTCATCTGCAACAAGTTCTGCACACTCATCAAAATAATTGTCCCAGAAATTATATCTATGTTCTCTGCTGTCATAAAGATAGGGCATGCCCCATGCATCAAAAATGGGGTTGACTTCTCCCAAAGAACTAAAACCATCCATTACAATATCTACTGTTCCTAATTCCAATCCTTCCAATGCATCCACTAATCCACCCAATTGCCCTGACGCAAACACTTCACCTGTGACTTTTCCGTTGGTGCGCTCGTTAACCAAGTCAATAAAATCTTGCGCTAACACTGCCATATAATAGTCGGCAGTCTCAGTAGTTGCTAATTTCCAATGATAGCTATAGTCGGAATCGTTGCTGCCAGAACTTCCGTCTTTTCCTTTTGTATCCGTATTTGAACCACAACCGGAAAAGCACAAAATAATCATTGCACACGCCAGCATAATACTTATTGCCTTTTTCATTGTTATCCTCCTTCAAACATTACAATATTGTTTAGACTCAATATCTTACCTTACTCCAGCAAAGACGGAAGCCACAGAGACAGTTGCGGCACATATGTAATGACGATAAGCGCTGCAAAATTGGCAATTAAAAACGGAACAGATGCTTTAAACTCTTTTTCAAACGGGATCTCCGCAATTGCAGCAGCAATATACTGGTTTTCTCCCACTGGAGGAGTACAAAGTCCCAGCGCCAAATTTACAACCATAATAATTCCATAGTGTACCGGGTCTATCCCCAGAGCCTCTGCTTGTGGAAGCAGAATTGGAGTTACAATCAAAATTCCAGCTACAGATTCAATAAAACATCCCACAAACAAGAAAATTAAATTTGATATAAGTAAAAAGACAAATTTATTGGTGGCAATGCTTCCAACTGCATCACCGAGAAGAGATGCAACACCATTACTTGTCAACAACCAGCTAAAGGCTCCAGATGCGCTTACAATAATTAATACTAAAACGGTATTTGTTAATGCCCCACCCATTACTTCGCCAATATTTTCTTTGTTGACTTCTCTATACCAAAAAATTGCTATAAGGAAACCATAGACACATGCAACCGCTCCGGCTTCTGTGGGAGAAAAAAATCCCCCATAAATTCCGCCCAAAATGATAATTGGGACAAGCAATGCTGGGATTGCATCCAAAAAGCTAACAACTAGTTCTTTCGTATTGAAGGTTGAGGTTTGTTGAATCTTTCGTTTTCCAGCCTCAATACGTGCTGTAACCATTAAAAAAATTGCCAATAAAATACCAGGAACAAACCCTGCTACAAACAGCTTTCCAATGGAAGTCCCGGAACAAACGCCATACATAATCATAGTAATGCTTGGAGGAATAATTACGCCCAAGCCTCCAGATACTGCGGTTAGACCCGCAACAAAATCAGAAGGATATCCTTCTTTTTTCATATCTGGAATTAGCGTCGATCCGATTGCTGCACAGGTTGCTGCCGCAGAGCCAGATAATGCGCCAAAAAACGCACAGGCAACTACTACAACATGAGCTAATCCACCCTGCATCCACCCAACCAAGCTATTTGCAAAACGCACTATACGTTTTGACATTCCGCCAACTTCCATTAGTTTGCCTGCCAGCATAAAAAACGGAATTGCCATCATAGTAAAAGAGTCCACTGCCACGAACATTCTTTGTCCAAATGTAGCCACATTCATCCCACTCATAAGCATAACAAGAGCGGTTGGAAGGCCAATGGCTACAATTAGAGGTGCATTGAAAAACAAGAGGAATAAGAGCATTCCAAACAGCAAAATTGTTGTATTAAGCGGCGTCATTCTGTTCCCTCCCCCTGTTGTTTTAAATTATCACTTTGGCGGTATGCCAAAACAAGTTGTATAAGTTGTTTCGCCGCAAAAATAATGCACAAAATGCTGCCCAAAATCAGCGCACTTATCACAATCGCATAAGGCATTCTTGTAACGTTATAAACTTGATGTTTCCGTACTGTTAGCATCATATAACAGAATGAGGAATATCCTAAAAGTCCAAAAAAAGCCATCATTAAAACCATATTGATTGCATTGATAACCATTTGCACTTTCTTAGGAAAGAACTTTGTTACAAAGAATTCAACTCGAATAAGTCCACCGTTTCGAAAACTGTAACTTGCTCCAGCAAATGTAACCCAGATCATTGTCCATCGAGCCACCTCTTCTGGCCAAGACAATGGATGACCAAAGTAACGAAACACCACCTGTAAGACAACCACAAAAACCATCAAGATTAAAATAATGCTTCCGAGCCACAAGTCAAACTTCTGTAGATAGCGCTTCATATCCATCCTCCCTTGCCCATTAAGCCTGTGTTACGTGGACAATAGACTCCCTCAAGACATCAACCGCAAAGTCCATCTCCTCAGGCGTAATGGTTAGCGGAGGTGAAATTTGAAGAGCTTCTCCCGCAACACCATCTGCAGTTCCAACAACCCCAGATAGAACAATTACTCCGTGTTCCAGGCAGTACGATGCAATTTTCCCCGAAATATTCTCCTTGGGGTCAAAGGGCTTTTTAGTCTCCCGATCCGCAACCAACTCTACCCCAAGAAGCATCCCCTTGCCACGAATATCGCCCACTGCAGGAATATTGCCCAGTTTATCCTGTAACTTTTTCAGCAAAAGCTTTCCATTTTCTTCTGCTTTTTGAATGATATTGTTTTCAATGATGTATTTCAAAACTGCATTGGCTCCCGCGCAGGCAATGGGCATTCCTGCAAAAGTATAACTATGTTCCAAAACCCCGGAGCCGTTGGCAATTGCATCTACTACTTTTTTGCTTGCTAATACTGCGCCAATTGGCACATAGCCACCACCAAGCCCTTTTGCTACGGAAATAAGGTCTGGCACAATATCAAAATGATCAACTGCAAAGGCTTTTCCTGTTCTGCCTAGACCAGTAATTACTTCATCACAACATAACAAAATATCATATTGATCACAAATTTCCCGAATCCGTTTCATGTATGCGACCGGAGGGACAGTCGCAGTTGCAGTGGTTCCAGTAATCGGTTCAATCATAAACGCAGCAACTGTATCTGCCCCTTCATACTTAATGACTCGTTCCAATTCCTCTGCGCATGGCAAATTACAATGCTCGCACTCTAATCCATAGGGACACCTATAACAGTTGCACTGAGCAATGTGAGGCATATGTAACAGGAAATCTTCATAGCAGCCACGCCAGGAAGGTCTTCCGCCCAAAGATAACGTCCCAAATGTATTCCCGTGATAACTCTGCCATCTTGTAATAATTTTGTATTTACTCGGGCGTCCACATTCAATTTGATACTGTCTAGCAATTTTCGCCATTGACTCAACTGCTTCGGAGCCCCCACTACAGAAAAACACTTTATCCATCCCATTGGGGGCAATGCTTATCATACGGCTGGCTAACTCTTCTCGGACGTCACTGGTAAAGGCACCACCATTTAAATAAGTAATCTTCTGAGCCTGGTCTGTAATGGCATCAATAACTTCTTTAACTGAGTTTCCGATATTTGTGACCGCCAAACCTGCCCCAAAATCCAAATACCGTTTTCCATCCTCGTCAAAAAGAAACACACCTTCTCCATGCGAAATCCGCTTATATTTTTTGGATAACGCCTTATAAAATACACGACTCTCTTTTTCTTCCATTTGTTACATTCCCCTTCCTTATATTTGGTTTTAGATTTTAAATCTGATATTTTAGATTAAATAAAATAAAAAAGTCCTAAACTTACCTACCTTTAATTTTAGATTTAGTATAACACCAAATATTTTCGAGTTTTAATCCTAATAATTAGACAAAAAATACAAACTTTTTTATGCATTAACACAATGACTATTTAAAATGAATTTTCAGTTGCCTCAATTTCTTCAAAATGCGCTAAAATATCTTCTTTACTCCCAAGAATATCAGATCGAATACTTGCTCTAGCCTTTTCTTCGTCTTTGTTCAGAATTGCGCGAGCAATATCAATATGAACATTAATTTCATTTTTTGCAAATTCAAGAGCAAAAGGACTATGGATGTAAAAATTAATATGACGAGCCGTAATTTGTCTGGTTAAAAGCATAACATTTTGCGTCTCGTTATAAATTATAGTTGGACATAACTTCCACAAATAACTATGAAAATCTGACTGCATTTCATCAAAATATTTCATTTTATCCGCCAAAGAATCTATACTTAAATTTTTGATGCAGCCTTCAAAACTATTGATAAATCGCTTCAAATTTATCGGATCTGCATTTTTAATGGCCTTACTCACGACAACTTCTTCTAGCGCTGCTCGAAAATCGAACAACGCTTCAATTTCTTCTTTCGAGTATTTTCTTACATAAGTACCACTTCTTTGTATAATGGTAACATATCCATCTCGTTCAAGAGCTTTTAAAGAATTTGTAATTGGAGTCCGACTTACTTGAAATTCAGATGCAATTTGATCTACGTCAAGCCGTTCTCCTGGCTGATAATAACGCGTAACGATCCTCTTTTTTATTTCTTCATATACAAGTTCATTTAAACTTTTATATTCTAGCATATGTACACTCCGCTTTTATTAAAATTTTACATTTCAATTCAATCATATTTTTTAATTATTGTCAATTATTTGCTTTTTTATAATATTGCGTAGACTTTGTTTGAAGCAAATAACTTACAAATACGTTTATTGCTTAGATAATATTTGCCTACTATTTCTTTCCTGTTTGTCTCTGTTTCCCAAATTCTACATCCCCTAATAACGCTCTTCAAATGGCCTCCTTCAAGCTGTCCCAAATTTTAAAGTTTTTTCTCCTAGCCGTATACTTTTTTATAACTATTATACCACACAAAAAACACTCCTTCTCCGGCTAAGTTACCGAAAAAGGAGTGTTTCTTTTGTCCTTTGAGGAATTCTGTTATTGGAACAACGAAACACACCGTTACTCCAATTATTATGGTTTGCTCAAAGCATCATGAAGTTCACATCGAGCAAAGTAATTCAAAAAGTTATTTAAATGGCTTCTCCTAATAAAATTACTTATGGTCGACAGAATACATGTGCTTGATGAGTTCCAGTACCTTGTTGGAATAGCCAATCTCGTTGTCGTACCAGGAAACGACCTTCACGAAGGTGTCGGTCAAAGCGATGCCGGCATCGGCGTCAAAGATGGAAGTGCGGGTATCACCCAGGAAGTCAGAGGATACAACAGCCTCATCAGTGTAGCCCAGGATCCCTTTGAGTTCACCCTCGGAGGCAGCCTTCATCGCTGCACAGATCTCTTCGTACTTGGCAGGCTTGGCCAGATTTACCGTCAGGTCTACCACGGATACGTCCAAGGTAGGAACACGCATGGACATACCAGTTAGCTTCCCGTTGAGTTCCGGAATGACTTTTCCCACTGCCTTTGCTGCACCAGTGGAGGAGGGAATGATGTTGCCGGAGGCTGCGCGGCCACCACGCCAGTCCTTGAGGGAGGGGCCATCTACCGTCTTCTGGGTCGCAGTGGTGGAGTGAACTGTGGTCATCAGGCCATCGGTAATGCCCCAGTTGTCGTTGAGGACCTTTGCAATGGGGGCAAGGCAGTTGGTGGTGCAGGAGGCGTTAGAGACAAAATTCATATCGGTGGTGTATTTGTCCAGGTTCACGCCGCACACAAACATGGGGGTGTCGTCCTTAGAGGGGGCAGACATGATGACTTTCTTGGCACCGGCATCCAAATGCCCCTGGGCCTTCTCTTTGGTCAGGAACAGACCGGTAGACTCAACTACATACTCCGCACCCAGTTTCCCCCAGGGAAGGTCAGCAGGATTGCGTTCCGCAGAGATGGGGATTTCTTTTCCATTCACAATGATGGCGTTTTCGGTGCTCTCTACAGTACCCTCGAAATGGCCATGCATGGTATCATACTTCAGCATGTAAGCCAGATAGTCGGCGGGGCACAGATCGTTAATCCCTACGATCTCGATTTCAGGGTGATTCAGGCTGGCCCGAAACACCATACGACCAATTCGGCCAAAGCCATTAATGCCAACTTTGATGCTCATGTTGAATTGCTCCTTTTCTCAATTTCAAAATCAAAAAACACTTTTTCTTTGGTTCATGGTATATTATATCCTTTTTTCCCGGTTTTTGATAGTGTGTTTTTTCCCAGAATTCAGAAAATTTTCCAATTAAAATTAGCCATACCGCAAGCAAGGAAGGGCTTAAGCGATATTTTTCCTCTTTTTTTCCGTTAACTCCCAGGTTGAATTGCACTCGTCTTATTTCAACTTTTTTCGCCTGCCTCTTGTTGTAACTGGAAAACTTTGTTATACTCAGTTTGCGTGAATGAGAATGCTTTCGTATGATATAAGATAAGATGCCTGGCTAAAAATATCCCTGTCTCCACATTGTATGATTGCCAGGCAACAAGAAAGAAAAAGAGGAGCGCTATGTCTGATTTAAATCAATCTTTTTGGGAATCTTTCCCGGAAGCCGCGGTGCTGCTAGACGGCGGGCGGATTTTGGTTTCAAATGCATTGGCACGGCACTATTTACCCCATCTAAATGACCAGGATCCTATTCCCCCCTACTTTCCTCCTTTTGAGGGAAATTGTCAGTCCGGAACATTTACCCACGGAATTAGTACCTATATGTTCCGCACAGCAAAAACGTCCGAGGGTTTATGGATGTTCTTTTCCCCTGCCCCCCAGACTCAGTTGAGCGACGTTCAGCTGGATGGAACTTTACGCCAGTTGCGCACGTTATTAACACAACTGTTGGGACAGGCGGATGCCATTCCAAGCCAACAGCGCGGTTTATTCCAAAAAAGCTTTTATCAGCTTTTTCGATTAGTGGACAATTTGGATTATATTCGCCTCTCCAGCGACTCAAATCATCCCGCCTTTTCCCCATCTTCTATGGACTTTGTCCGGCTTTGTCGGGATGTTGTGTCAGAAGCCAACCACTTATTGAAAAACACTGGCATTACTTTGTCGTTTTTTACACCCCAAGACACCCTACTGCTCCCCGGAGACCCGACTTTATTGCGTCGGCTGCTTGTGGAGTTAATTGCCAATGCAGCCCGGGCCATTGGCACAGGCCACATTGAATTACGCCTTAATAATCCGCCAAGTCGCGCCGTACTCACCATATCTGACAGTGGGTCCGCCCTTACCGCCCGACAGTTGGCTGCTCTATTACAACAAGATTCCGACCAATATTTGCCCACACCCACCTCCGGCGCAGGTCTTGGTCTTACTGTCGCGCGACACATTACCTCTTTGCACCAAGGTGCGCTGCTGGTACATTGGGACCAGGCATCGCCCACTCTAGTCCTTTCTCTCCCCGTTACTCCCCTGGATCCACATCTTACCGTAAATGCCCCTCACCTTCAACAGGACGGCGGTTTTTCTCCCTTGTTGGTAGGGCTGTCCGACATTCTCCCTGCCAACCTGTTTTCTTTCGATGACTTGGATTAATCCTATTCCTGCCCGTTATATACTACGAAAAAACGGGCAGGAATTTATTTTGGAAAAGCCCTTGACGCTGTCGGTTTGACGGATGTAAAATAATCAGGTATTTTTTCCAGACCATTTTCTGTTAGGAGGGATTGCTTTGGCCAGAACAGGTTTTGACAACCAACAATACCTGCATCTGCAGTCGCAGCATATCCGGGATCGGCTCGCCCAGTTCGGCGGCAAGCTGTATTTAGAGTTTGGTGGCAAATTGTTTGACGACTACCATGCCTCCCGGGTCCTTCCCGGCTTTGAACCAGATAGTAAAATCCGGATGCTGGAGCAGCTAAAAGATAAAGCGGAGATCATCCTGGTCATTAATGCGGGAGATATTGAAAAAAATAAAGTACGTGGCGACCTTGGTATTACATATGACAGTGACGTTCTCCGGCTTATTGACGTTTTTCGCGGCCGCGGTCTCCCTGTTTGCGGCGTAGTGGTTACACAGTACGCCGGGCAGCCTGCTGCCGACGCTTTTCAGCAGCGCCTAGAATCGTTAGGCGTTCAGGTGCGTAGGCATTATCCCATTGTAGGCTATCCCCATAATATTACAAAAATTGTAAGCGATGAGGGATTCGGCAAAAATGAATATATGGAGACTTCCCGCCCTCTGGTAGTTGTCACTGCCCCTGGACCGGGGAGCGGTAAAATGGCCACTTGCCTGTCTCAACTTTACCACGACCATAAGCGAGGTATTGTGGCTGGATACGCCAAATTTGAGACCTTCCCTATCTGGAATCTACCATTGAAGCACCCCGTCAACCTAGCCTACGAAGCAGCTACTGCCGATTTGGACGATGTGAACATGATTGATCCATTCCATCTCCAGGCATATGGACAGACCACCGTCAATTATAATCGAGACGTTGAAGTTTTCCCGGTTTTAGCTGCAATGTTTGAGAAAATTACTGGCAGCTGTCCCTATAAATCTCCTACAGACATGGGCGTCAATATGGCAGGTAACTGCATCACCAATGACGAGGTGTGCCAGCAGGCCGCCCAACAGGAAATTGTGCGGCGGTACTATGACGCACTATGTGAGCGGCGTCAAGGGAAGGGAACCGACAACACAGTGTATAAACTGGAACTGCTTATGCAGCAGGCAGGAATCTCTCCCAGCATTCGCCCTGTGGTGGCGGAAGCCAACCGTCTAGCGGATGAAACTGGTCAGCCAGCTATGGCGATTCAGCTGTCTGACGGAGAAATTGTCACTGGAAAAACCTCTGAACTTATGGGATGCTCCGCCGCTGCACTCCTCAATGCCCTCAAGAGACTATCCGGTGCTGGCGGACATGGAGTTCACCTCATCGCCCAGAGTGCGATTCAGCCCATCCAGACAGTTAAAGTCCAATATTTGGGTTCCAATAACCCCCGCTTGCACAGCGACGAAGTGCTTATTGCGCTGGCTGCTTCGGCTAATTTGGATCCCAGAGCAGCAAAGGCGCTGAATGTGTTGGCCCGTTTAAAAGGGTGTCAGGCTCATTGCTCTGTCATTCTGTCTCCTGCTGATGAGACAACATATAAAAAACTCGGCCTACAGCTGACGTGTGAACCCCAATATCAGACGAACAAATTGTATCATCCGTAATGCGCAATGAGGCGCCCCCGGGAGAAGGATCTCCCAGGGGCGCTTATCTATTTGACTACATTGTATTTATTTCCGGAAAAGGATGGCATACTAAAGAAAACGGAGGACGATTATCATGGGTGCAAAATACATTTTTGTTACAGGAGGCGTAGTATCTGGCCTAGGAAAGGGCATTACCGCCGCCTCGCTAGGTCGATTGCTCAAGCAGAGGGGCCTACGAATCAAAGTTCAAAAATTAGATCCCTATCTAAATGTGGATCCGGGCACCATGAGTCCCTACCAACACGGAGAAGTTTTTGTTACGGACGATGGAGCGGAAACGGATCTGGATCTAGGCCACTACGAACGCTTTATTGACGAAAATCTAACGATCCACTCCTCCGTATCCTCCGGTCGTGTCTATTGGGATGTATTAAATCGTGAACGTCGCGGAGATTATTTGGGAGGCACCGTTCAGATTATTCCTCACATTACAGAGGAAATCAAGGCTCACATCTATGCGCTAGATACTCCGGATACCGATGTGGCCATTGTGGAAATTGGTGGAACGGTAGGCGACATTGAATCCCAGCCCTTTTTGGAGTCTATCCGACAAGTGGCAGCAGAGCGAGGGCGGCAAAACGTAATGTTTTTACATGTCTCCCTTATCGTTTCCATACCTGGCACCGGAGAATTGAAGTCTAAGCCCACCCAGCATTCCGCAAAGGAACTGCTCTCTCTCGGCATCCAACCAGATGTTATTATCTGCCGCAGCGATACTCCCATTCCCGACGAAATATTAGAAAAAATTTCTTTGTTCTGCGGCATTCCCCGAGAAAATGCAATCCCCAATCTAACAGCTGATCTGCTCTATGAGGTGCCTTTGATGCTAGAGCGCGCAGGTCTAGCGGACGTGGTAGTACGCCGGCTGGGACTTATCTGCCACATGCCAGACCTCACAGAATGGGCCACCATGGTTCACCGCGCCAAAAATCCCAATGGGACAGTAGAAATTGGACTTGTTGGCAAATATGTCTCCCTCCATGACGCCTATTTGTCCGTAGTCGAGGCACTAACCCATGGAGGAATTGAAAATGATGTGAAGGTCACCGTGCGTTGGATTGATTCCGAGACAGTCCATGAAAAAAATATAGATCAAATTTTAGAAGGCTGTCATGGGATTCTAGTACCTGGCGGGTTCGGCGACCGTGGCATTGAAGGAAAAATTCGTGCTGTTCGCTATGCACGAGAACACAAGGTGCCCTTTTTCGGCATCTGCCTAGGGATGCAGATGGCAGTCATTGAATATGCACGCCACGTTTGTGGTCTGACCGACGCACACTCCAGTGAATTGAATCCTACCACACGTCATCCGGTCATTGATTTGATGCCGGACCAGCGTGAGGTAACCGATAAAGGGGGGACCATGCGCCTAGGCTCCTATCCCTGCCAGATTATCAGTCATGATACCTTTACCTACCGCGCCTACGCCACCAATCAGATTGCGGAGCGTCACCGCCACCGCTATGAATTCAATAATGCTTACCGCCAAACCCTCACCGATGCCGGACTTTGTCTAACCGGTCTTTCTCCAGATGGTCGCCTGGTAGAAATTGTAGAACTTCCTAACCACCCATGGTTTGTTGGAGTACAATTCCATCCAGAATTAAAAAGCCGGCCGAACCGCGCTCATCCTCTCTTTCGGGATTTTGTAGCGGCAGCCAAAACGAGAAAGGAACTACAAGAGAAAACAGAGGAATAATTGCTATGTTTCCATCTTGACTTTTGAAGTAGAGTATCGTATGATACCACCGATTATAGAAATGTTGTGCCTTTCAGCCGCCGGGTTGAAGGGCAGTGCGCCCAACTTCCCGCCGGTAGGCCCTAGCAGGTGGGAAGCTGTGGCGCATTCTTTTTGTCTGGAGGGATGTCCTGTTGGATCGCCGCACTTGTTTTCGAGATTTTGCCCAATACTGCACTTTAAACGTTTTAGGAATGTTAGCTCTCTCCTGCTATATTTTGGCCGACACCTATTTTGTCGCCAACGCCTTGGGGCAAGATGGACTGGCTGCATTGAATTTAGCAATCCCCGTTTATAGCTTTATTCACGGAACCGGCCTGATGCTGGGAATGGGCGGGGCTACCCGTTTTTCCATCTTAAAGCATCAGGGCCGAGAGAATGAGAGTTGTGTCGTCTTTACTCATGTTTTAACCATTGCTGCAATATTTGCAGGATGTTTTTTTGCCTGCGGCGGGCTCTTCGCTCAACATCTCGCCACTTGGTTGGGCGCGGAAGGGGCCGTCTTACCTATGACACAGACTTATATTCAAGTTCTGTGTTTTTTCTCTCCAGCCTTTTTATTAAATGATCTGCTGCTTTGTTTTGTGCGCAACGATGGAGCCCCTCAACGCGCCATGGTTGCTATGGTATCCGGCAGTTTATCCAATATCGTACTGGACTACTTGTTTATGGCCCCATTGAATCTGGGCATCTTTGGCGCAGTATTTGCCACTGGGCTGGCACCTCTTATCAGCTTAGGGATTCTGTCCCCCTTCTTCCTCCGCCGACGCAACACCTTTTATCCAGTTCCTTGCCGTCCTTCTCCATCCTTAGTGGGGCTATGTACGGGGGCCGGAATTCCTTCTTTGGTCACAGAGGTATCTTCCGGGGTAGTGATGATTGTTTTTAATTTCATCTTGCTATATCTACAAGGCAGCTTGGGGGTAGCAGCCTACGGGGTGGTCGCCAACTTATCCCTGGTGGTACTAGCCATTTTCACCGGCATTGCACAGGGGATTCAGCCCCTGCTCAGTCGCTACTGGGGCACTGGCGTTCCCACCGGAATTGGATTTGCTTTACGCTATGCCATGATCACGGTGGGAGTTGTATCAGTTGCGCTCAATCTGTTGGTATCCATCTGGGCGGGCCCAATTGCCTCTATATTCAATGAAAGCGGCGATCCCGCTCTACAGGCCACTGCAGTAAAAGGGCTTCGGCTATATTTTACCGCCTTCCCATGGGCTGGTTGGAACATTGTTTTATCTATGTATTTTACCTCTACTGCATACCCTCGTCCCGCTCATGCGATTTCCCTGCTACGTGGATTCTTGCTTATCATTCCTCTGGCATTCCTACTTCCAGCGTTTTGGGGCATTACCGGGCTCTGGCTTGCCTTTCCTCTTACTGAAGTCTTTGTATTTTTACTGGCATGTTTGCTCTATCAGCAAAGAAAACGGCATCTTGACTTTTCATCCTAATCTCGCCCTTCTTGAATACAAGGAATTAAGATTATATCCAAAACCCTAGGCTTCTTTTTTCAATAGTTGGACAATATAATTACTCAAAATTTCCGGATTAACCGCTACTAGTTCTCCACCACTATGAGACACATACACACAGGCGTGTTGAGGCGTTGAGCAGAACATAACCGTACACCCCATTCCGTTTGCAGCCCTTAACATCAAGATCGCTTCCGTTGATGGCGGATAATCTTCTCCTGCATTTACACGCAAGGATTTTTGGAATGTCGTATTGTTCAGTATATCAATCAGCGCTTCTATCGTTTCCTCATCGGTGATTTTAAAAGACATTGGCCTTTCATCCCATTTTTGAACTTCTATTTCATTACAGGTTGCTGTTACACTATAGTGTACCGGGTGAAACAATGCATATAAAATAAATATGGCAATAAACAATGCTACAGCAGCATATAATGAACTAGACAGTTTTAAAATCTTTCGGTTTTTATTGATAATTGTCTTTTCTGCTTCTTCCGTTGCAAAAAATTCTTTTGATACACAGAAATTTTTTGCTAATTGTTCTAGAGATTCCTCTGAGGGGAATCCCAACCCATTCTCCCATTTCGCAACAGCACTTCGGCTCACAAAAATCTTATCTGCCAACTTCTGCTGTGAGAGTCCATTCTCTAATCGTATCTTTTTTAACTTCTTGCCGAATTCCACATGAACGCCTCCTTGTCGTTCACAATCATACCATAAAAATAATTTAAGTATTGTTACTTGTACGCTTCTAATTGTTACTTCCATATAATCATGTGGCCGATTCCATAAAACACATGGGAGCGTGCAATAGAAACTCCTCTCCCATTTTCATCTCGTGACATTTTCAATCGAACGGATAAATCCGAACACCATTCCACCAGAATCAATGTAGTTCAAATTATCCTCGCTTGGTCCCTACAAAAAAACCAGAACCAGGATATCCTGGTTCTGGTTTTTCTTTTCTACGCTGCAATAGGATCTTATCCCAAATAGTCTGGAATGGCCAGTCCTTCCAAATCCTTGGCGGGAATGGTAAATTCCACTAGCCCCATGTACATAGGGGCCACCTCTCCCTCATCAAAGACCAGCACCAAATCTCCTTGCTCATCTACATAGAAGTCGGCATCTGGGGACAGTTGCGTAAAGTTCCATGCCTCTACCGGATCATCTAACCAGTAGTACTGCTCTTCATCTTGTTCCATGCGCTGCGCCATCTGCTCTTGGACTGCCTGAGTGAGTACCTCCAGATAGCTGCTGTTCGGCTGGAACAAGTCTTCCAAGGTTAAAATTTCTCCAGTCCTCTTGTCTACATTGTAAACCTTAGCTGACTCCACACCGCTGGCCGTAATTTCCGTTTGGTCAAAACGCAGAGCAAAGAGTGTATCATTGTCCGTAACCACGGTGTAGGTAAGATCTAGAAGATAATGATCCGTCTCTCCTTCCGGAGCGCCTTGATACAGACCAGCATCCTGTTGGTACTGCTGAATAATCGTGTCGGTGTAGGCCACAATTGCTTCATTCAATTCTTGGCTGCCACCTTCCACTTGAGGAACTTCAATATGGGCGGAGGTCTTATCCCCTTGATATTCATAGGTACGGAACGTAAAGACGCGGGTGATGGCTCCCAAAACAGGCACCTGTTCCATAGCGTAGGCCACAGAGGGGCTGGCGTTGGCCAGTATCACAATGCCCAGCATCGCGGCGGCGGTGGTTAACCCGGTGCGTTTCAGCACCCGATAGAGGCCTCCTTTGGTATTTTTTGAGGGATTACAATCTCGTTTGGCTTGCTGGATACTGGAGCGGACCCGGAATTCCAGCTGGTCGGGGATGGGGATGGAGTGGTACTCCCCTCTCATAGACTCCAGACGGTCATCTCTCATTCAAGTGACTCTCCTTCCGATAGTTGAACCCGGAGTTTTTTTAAACTCCGGTACAGGACGGTTTTAACCGTATTTAAGTTTTCTCCGGTGGCCAGAGCAATATCCTGAAGCTTCATATCTTCAAAAAAGCGTAGAACCACTACCAGTCGCTCACGATCCTCCAACCGATCCAATGCCCGGAGGGTATCCAAATCCTGATAGGTATCTTCGCGGCCCGACTCCGGAACCTCTTCCACTGGGACCTCCCGGGCGCGGGTACGTAGGAGATCCAGGGCTGTATTCGCTACAATCCGGCACAGCCAGCCTTTGATGGCTGCGCTGCTGCGCACACCGGATGCATTTTGAATCGCTTTATATGCGCTCTCCTGCACCACGTCCATGGCGTCGTCGGGATTTTTGACATAGGTATATGCCAGACGGTAAAGGGACTGATAGGAGCGCAAAAGTTCTTCTTCCACTTCTTGCTGCAGCAATGCGGGACCCATTCCGAGCCTCCTTTCCCCCGTCATAGAGATAGACGATTGAAACACCAAAAAAGTTTTCCCCATATTCCATGTAAAAACTGCGCCCAAAAAAAGTCCAGGGCGCGGTCAGCCGTACTTGCAGGACCTTAACCCAAATGCCAGATCTCCTCATTGTATTGCCGGATTGTGCGATCCGAGGAGAAATACCCTGATTTTGCGATATTGACTAACATCTTTCTTGCCCAGGTTTTCCGGTCCCGATAGTCACTTATAGCCCGTTCTTTGGCCGCGATATAGGACTGGGTATCCAACAAAGCCATAAACCAATCTTTCCGTTTCATGTCCTGCCACAGAGTAGACAGGCTTTCCGAATCGCCGATGGCCAGCAACTGAGGAGAAACCAAAAAGTCCACCAACCGCTCCACTTCCGGTCGATGGTAGTATACCAGGGGATCATAACTGCTCTGTGCGTACAATTCTATCACCTGATCACTGGAGGCACCAAAGGTATAAATATTTTCCGCTCCTACCAGTTGAGCAATTTCTACATTGGCCCCGTCCATAGTCCCCAGAGTAACTGCACCATTTGCCATAAACTTCATATTCCCCGTACCACTGGCCTCTTTTGATGCCAAAGAAATTTGTTCAGACAAATCGCAGGCAGGAATCAGGGCCTCCGCCCAAGTTACGTTGTAATTTTCCACCATTGCAACCCGCAACCAAGGCCGCACCTGGGGATCGGACTCAATAAGTTGCTGTAGGCATAAGATCAGGTGAATAATATGTTTCGCCATCACATAAGCGGGAGCAGCCTTGCCTCCAAAGAGAACGGTAATGGGATGTGGAGGTAGGACCCCGTTTTTAATCTGTAAATACTCATAAATCACAAATAGCGCGTTCATCTGCTGACGTTTGTACTCGTGCAGACGTTTAATCTGGATATCAAATAAGGAGTTCGGGTCTAACTCTATGCCCTGCTCCGACCAGAGCAACTGGCACAGACGATTTTTATTGTTTTGTTTTACCGTCAATAACTGCTCAAGTACCTCGGAATCCTGTGAAAAGCGCAAAAGGCCCTCCAGTTTTCCAGTATCCTGACGCCATGTCCGTCCGATACAGCCGTCGATAAGAGTGGTCAACTCCCCGTTACAGGCCTCAAGCCAGCGGCGGAAGGTAACCCCGTTGGTCTTATTGTTAAATTTTTGGGGATATAAGTCATAAAATGGTTTCAGTTCTGCGTGCTTTAAGATCTCGGTGTGGAGAGCAGCCACCCCGTTGACAGAAAAACCATAATGGATATCCAAATGAGCCATATGCACCCGTCCAGTTTGGTCCAATATGGACACCCTGGGGTCCGGATGAATCTCTTTTACGCGGCGATCCAACTCATACAGAATTGGAACCAACTGAGGTGCCACCTGCTCAATAAAACGCAACGGCCATTTTTCCAACGCCTCGGCTAAAATGGTATGGTTGGTATAAGCGCAGGTCCGGCTGACTTGATCAATGGCCTGATTAAAAGACATTCCCCTCTGCGTAAGAAGCCGAATCAGTTCAGGAATCACCATAGAGGGATGGGTATCGTTAATTTGGATCACCACCCGCTGAGCCAATTCCTCCAGCGCAAATCCTCGCTCCTCCAATTCCTGAAGGATCAATTGTGCTCCAGCAGATACCATAAAGTACTGTTGATAGACCCGCAGCAACCGTCCCGCCTCATCACTGTCGTCGGGATAGAGGAAGGAGGTCAGGTGATGAGAAATATCGGTTTTATCAAATCGAATTCCCACCCATGGGGGCTGGGCGGGTTGTTCCACATCAAACAGGTGTAATCGGTTGGCATAATTATTTCCAGCACCCGGTATCGTCACGTCGTACAAGATTGCTTTGCAGGAAAATCCTCCAAAAGGGACCTGAAACACCTTTCCGGTTGGAATCAGCCAACTCTCCTCTTCAATCCAGGGGTCCGGCTCCTCAGATTGTTGATTGTGGACAAATCGCTGACGGAACAGCCCATAGTGATAATTCAGTCCCACACCATCTCCAGGCAGCCCCAGGGCTGCGATGGAATCTAAAAAACAGGCAGCCAGACGTCCAAGTCCACCGTTTCCTAAAGCCGGTTCCGGCTCCAGTGACTCGATGACCCCTAAATCTCGTCCAAGATCAGAAAGCATCCTCTTTACTGGCTCATACAGTCCCAAAGCCAGCAAATTATTTGACAACAATTTGCCTAGCAGAAATTCCGCAGAAAAATAGTATAGTTTCCGTCCGGTGTTCGGTGCAGGGCGGTTTTGAGCCATGCGACGGGTCAGCAAGAGCAATGCCTGATAAAGTTGGTGGTCATCACACTGATCGGGCGAGCGTCCAAACTGTTCTTGTGTCAGTTGAAAAAAGCGTTCATTCAATTCCATAATATCAGTTCTCCTCTCAGCCTCCCAGAGACTGGAAACGTTTCCATTTCTCCATTCTTGGGTCAGTATAGCAGCCTCATGTCTCCACGTCAAATATTTTTCGCCGAAATTCTGCACAATTTTGCCAACATTTAACCCTGTTTGAGAAACATATGGAATAAAACAGCCTTTTTTCCTTCTTTTTTACTTTCATCACTTTTCTAAGTCATTTTGTCCAGGTAGACGCTGATAGACCTTCATCTCTCGGTGTAACCGGCGCTGCAAAGAAACGGAGCAATCTCCCGGCAGACAGCGCCACTGCCAATTCCCCCCTAGAGTAGAGGGAGTATTCATCCGTGCTCTTCCGTCCAACCCCAGTATGTCCTGCATGGGTACTATTGCCAGGTCTGCGGGGGATGCCCAGATGGAGCGCACCATCCCCCAATGATAGCCTTCCCGCTTACTAAGGCGCAAGTACTCCCGGGCAAAGGCCACATCTTTGCGTGGTGCAGAGGTCATCCAGCCTTGAACCGTGTCGTTATCGTGGGTACCGGTGTAAGCCACGCAGTGAGTCGGGTAAGTGTGGGGCAGGTAATCGTTCCCCTTTTCCCGACTGTCAAAGGCAAACTGCAACACCTTCATGCCTGGAAATCCGGTGTCTTGGAGTAATTTTTTCACCGACGGTGTCAAAAAGCCCAAATCTTCTGCTACGATAGGCCGCTCTCCAAGTCGGGCAAATATCGTTTGGAAAAAGTCCAGACCAGGTCCCGGCCGCCACCTCCCTTTCCGAGCAGTGGACGCCCCATATGGAATGGCATAATACGCCTCAAATCCCCGAAAATGATCAATGCGTAACATGTCAAATAGCTGAAATTGAAAGGCGATTCGCTCCAACCACCAGCGGTATCTTTCTGCCTGCATGTGAGACCAATCAAACAGAGGATTGCCCCACAGCTGACCGTCCTGGGAGAACCCATCAGGGGGACAACCAGCTACCTCCACAGGATGGCCTTCCCCATCCAGCTGAAACTGCTCCGGGTTGGCCCACACATCGCAGCTATCCGCAGCAGCATAAATGGGCAAATCCCCAAAAATTGAAATGCCTTTCCCATTTGCATACTTCTTCAGCGCCTGCCATTGGCGGTGAAACAGGTACTGCACCCCTTGCCAAAAGGTTATCTCCTGGGCCAGTTCTATCCGTGCCTGATTCAGTGCCTTAGGCTCCCGCAACCGTTCTCCTCGAGGCCACTCCTGCCAGCAGACTCCGCCATGGCGCTCCTTCAGCGCCATAAACAGTGCATAGTCCTCCAGCCAAGTCCGGTTTTCGTTACAATAGGTAGTCACTTCTGCCCTATGGTCAGCCCACAGCCGGGCACAGGCCAGACGCAACACCGGATAACGCAAAGCATACATCCTGGAATAATCCACCCGGTTGTCCTCGTCTCCCCAATCCAATTCCCGGTATTCCTCTCCCAACAAAAGACCTTCTTGCTCCAGCTGATCCAAGTCTATAAAATAGGGATTTCCCGCAAAAGAGGAAAAAGACTGGTAAGGTGAGTCCCCATATCCGGTTTGCCCCAGCGGTAGCACCTGCCAAATCGACTGTCCACCTTTTGCCAAAAAATCAACAAAATCCCGGGCTGATTTCCCCATTGTTCCAATCCCATAGGGCGATGGAAGTGATGAGAGGTGCATTAAAATTCCCGCTGTTCGCATAGATTTCCCTCCTCCCTATCTCCCTCTTGGGAAAACTGCGTTACACTTTCTCCCTCCATAAACACAAAGGGAATTATCTCGTGCTTTGCCACGCCCAGCCGCTCCATCTGCATCAGGAGCAGTTCCACGCCACGCTGAGCCAACCGTTGCGCATCCTGACCCAACGTGGTCAATCGAGGAATGCAGTAACTCGCTAGCGGGATACCATCGCACCCTACCACCGACAGATCGCGAGGAATTTTGCCCCCTCGGTCAACCACCGCCCGCATTGCCCCCACCGCCACTACATCACTCATAGCGAACACAGCGGTTATTTCGGGACAGCGATCCATCAGGCGCCCAGCTGCGGCCCAACCGTCAGCCATTGAATAGCGGCAACACTCCCACTGTTGCTCCTCGTCAAAAGCCAAACCCAGGCGTTCCATCGCCTCTCGAAATCCCTTTAAACGAAGGGCGCTAATCTGGGTATCAGACCGGTTGCCGCCCAGCAGCCCAATACATCGGTGACCATTCTGGGCCAGATACTCCACCGCCTGTGCTGCTGCTTGCCGATCATCGGCAGTGACCGAAGCCAGATTGGGACGATTCAGATCTCGAGCACTGTTGGTCAACAGGACACTAGGAACCTCTATTTGACCAAATCCCACTTGAAAAAAGGCCAAATCACCGCCAAAAAAGAGAATACCTTTGGGCTTGCGCTCCCGACACAAGCAAGCAGCATAAGATACTTCGTTTGCTTCCTCATCCAAATAGTATACTGCCGCATCTTGGCCGTTTTCCCGCAGCAACCTTTGTGCCACCTCCACCATAGAAGCAAAGAGCATATTCTGCGAGCCTTTTACTAAAATTGCAACGCCAGTTTCCGCCTGTTGCTTGAGATGCTTGGCATTTTTGTTCGGTTGAAACCCCTGGGCCTGTATCACATCCAATACTCGCTGCCGTGTTCCTTCACTGACACCGGAACTGTGGTTCAGCACCCGAGACACTGTGGCAACCCCGCAGCCAGACAGTCGAGCAATATCCCGAATCGTCAAATTCCCCATGGTATGGTCTCCTTCTGTTCTTGGGGCTCCTGCTTGGAACCGTTTCCAAATCTATCGCATATGATAACGGATTAAATGCAAAGACGCAAGGGGGCTTTGTTGTTGCTTGATTGTATTTAGGCATAATATCACAATTTCTCTGCTTGATTTTTACATTTTATCCAATATTTCTTGCTTTTTCTTCCATTTATCTTTTTCAGAAGGCAGATTTTCATTGTCATTTTACGGCAATTCCGCTATAATATAATGTATAATTTTTTCTTGCATCGTCCGTCAGGTCCGTTACGTTGCCCTGGCGGTTGGAATTAGGAGGAGGGATTTCCATGAGTAATTACGTCATTTCTATCAGCCGTGAATTTGGCAGCGGCGGCCGGTTGATCGGCAAGCGCCTGGCCTCCCATCTGGGGATCCCCTGTTACGACCGCACAATTATCCAAAAGACATCGGAGAAAAGCGGCCTATCCCCAGACTTTATTGCACGGGCGGAGGAGCGGGCACGTAGCCGCTTCCATCTGTCCATCGCCCCAGTGGGAATTGGCGTGCCAGCTTTCGCTCACCACGGGGTGCCTGTCAGTCACCAGGCCTTTTTTGCCCAAGCGGAAGTTATTCGCGAACTGGCAGATGAAGGCCCCTGCGTGATTGTGGGGCGGTGCAGCGACTACGTACTCGGAGACCGCCCTGAGTGCTTGAAAGTCTTTGTCCACGCTGATCTACCCAGTCGGATTGAGCGCTGTGTAGAGGAATATCATATCCCTTCTGACGATATGGAGCGTCGTATTCTCCAAATGGACCGTGGTCGGGCTAACTACTACAATTACTACACTGGACACACTTGGGGCGACATGCGCCGCTATGACCTGACTCTCAACTCTACCACCACCGGCATACAGGGAGCCGTAGAACTGATTGCGGCCCTGACTCGGGCAAGGGCAAGCCAAGACGCCCTCTCTCGAACCTAAGTGAGGATACCAATATGACGGTTACCCCGGTACGTGTTCAACTCTCTATGCCCCCTGTTCCAGCCCCCAACTACGCTGCCGCCATCTCCGGAGCAGGTGCAATTCCGGTGGAGGCCTATGCACCGGAACCAGATCTCTCTTGTGCTGGGCTGGTACTATGCGGCGGGGGTGATTTAGATCCGGCCTGGTTTGGGCAGGCATCTTGCGGTTCTCATCCCCCTGATCTAGTACGAGATCGGGCAGAATTTGCACTATTTCAGGCTTTTTTCCAGGCTGGAAAGCCCATTTTGGGCATCTGTCGTGGGATGCAGGTCATTAATGTCGCTCTGGGCGGTACACTGATTCAAGACCTATCACCCCAGGTGCTTCCCTTCCATAGCGGAAGCCAGAAAGATTGCATCCACCCCATCCGCTGCAAAGAAGATTCTCTGCTCCACCGACTCTATGGTTCCGTATGTCTGGTAAATAGCAGTCATCACCAAGCAGTAGACCGCCTAGGTATAGGCTTGGAGGCTACAGCCTGGTCCGAAGCTGGCTTCCCAGAGGGATTGGAACATTCATCTCTTCCTGTTTTGGGCGTGCAATTTCACCCTGAGCGACTTTCTTTTGCTCGTCGCCGCCCTGACGCAGTGGATGGCGCCTCTATTTTCTTTCATTTTTTGGCCCTCTGCCGCAATGAAATCTCTCTTTACCAATGAATGGGGTAAACAGCCTGCCCCAAGAGGAGTTTTTGTTATGTCAATTGTTCCTTCCCGTCTGCGCACCAAGCTACCTGCGACACTTCTGGGCATCTGTGTCTGCTGTATCCCTGTAGTAGTGTTTGCGCTCCCTTCCGAACAGGAATCTGAATTGATTCCCGCCGTCTCTGCTTTGTCCCCCATCTCCCAGGAAGACCCCAACCTCTTTTTATACCGAGATGCTTGCAAACAGCTACTGTCCCTTGGCCTAACAGAACCTCAGGCAGCCATTATATATACCCGCATTGGCCCGCAGCTGTCTGAACAATTGCAGGCCGGGCAGTTATCCCTCCAAACTCTGTTGTACTTATCTCTTCCTAATTATCATGAAGATCTTTCTGAGCGCTATCAATCTTATGCCCAGGAACATTCGGACTTGACAGCAGAGGAAATCGTTTTAGCTGTGAATCTAGGTCTGGATGCTCCCTTTTACCAGGATGCAGTTGAGGTTTCTTCTCCGTTTGATGATTTGGTTCTTGTGAACAAGTACCATCGTCTTCCAGCGGATTACGTGCCTGAATTAGTTACTCTGGACCCTCACTACGGCGTTGGCTCCTTGACCCCGGAAGCTGCGGACGCTTTTGCTCAAATGGCAGATGCTGCCCGTCAAGATGGGATCCGCCTGCGCAGTGTTTCGGCCTACCGTTCTTACAGCCACCAGAGTCGGCTATACCGCAACTATGTGGCTCAAAATGGCCAGAATCTGGCCGACACCTTTTCTGCCCGGCCAGGCTACTCCGAGCATCAGACTGGCTTGGCACTGGACATCAATACGGCTAGTACCCGCTCCCACTTTGAACAGACTGCAGAGTTTGCCTGGCTAAGTGAGCACTGCACACAGTACGGATTTCTCTTGCGCTATCCCCAGGGAAAAGAATCCGTCACCGGCTACCGCTTTGAGCCCTGGCATTACCGTTATGTAGGCGTGGAAACCGCTCAGCATTGTGCAGAACTTGGTTTGACATATGACGAGTATATTGCCAGCCAGAATGCCCCCGGGCCATACGCTCTCCCGAAAGGTGCCAACTTACAATCCCCTTCCTGCTCCTCTGCGATGGTTCAAGCAAAATCCTCATTCTAATTTTCCTATCGATGACACAATTCTTTTCGATTAGGAGGACACTGTGGATACCCAACAAACTTGGTACCTGCGCCGGAAACGAATTTTTGAAATCATTGAAATTGGCGCACCAGAGGATTATGTAAGCCGGATTTACGACTTCTTTAATACCTTTTCCATTGTCATAAATTTGTTTGTCAGTGTATTATATACCTTTCAATCGATCCGGGAAGAATACAGTACCATTTTACTAAGTATAGAGGCAGCCACTGTAGCTTTCTTTGCCGTAGACTATTTTTTGCGTCTGCTAACCGCAAAGTTTTTGCGTCCAAACCTCACAGAATCTGCCGCTCTTCGGAAATATATCTGCTCTTTCAACGGTCTCGTAGATATTCTGTCTTTTTTGCCCTACTATCTTCCCATCTTTTTCCCTGCAGGAGCAGTGGCCTTTCGGATGTTCCGAGTGGTACGAATTCTCCGACTCTTCCGAATTAATGCCTATTATGACTCTTTAAACGTTATAACGGAGGTCATCTCCAGTAAACGACAGCAACTCTTCTCTTCCGTATTTATTATCTCCGTTTTAATGTTGGCGGCTAGCCTTTGTATGTACAGTTTGGAGCACGAGGCTCAGCCAGAAGTATTTACAAACGCCTTTTCCGGTATTTGGTGGGCCGTATCCACCCTGTTAACCATTGGCTATGGAGACATTTACCCCATTACTGATATGGGCAAGTTGTTCAGCATTTTTATTACGTTCTTAGGGGTGGGCATGGTAGCCATCCCCACCGGTATTATTTCAGCTGGATTTGTAGACCAATATTCTAGAATTAAGCGACTCAGCGAGTATGCTAACGAAGCGGATATTCATTTTATTAAAGTTACCCTGACCGAGCGCGATAGTTGGTCTGGTTCTTCCATTAAAGATCTTAGACTGCCTCAGGGCATGATAGTGGCCGCCATCCAGCGAGACCAGAAAGTCTTAGTTCCTCGAGGTGATGTTACCCTTTCTGCCAATGACACGTTGGTCTTGGGCGCGGAATCTGCCAACGACAACCGGCACGTAGATTTGAAAGAGATGGTTCTACGCAAACACAACCCTTGGAATGGCCAGCGTATCCGGGATTTAGATCTCTCCCGGCAGACTCTCATTGTCATGGTTCAACGTGAAGGGCGAATGCTTATTCCGAATGGAGATTTGATATTGCAGGAAGGGGACAAGTTGGTACTTTATTCCCAGGTGCGTCTGAGTCATGCCAATTCTATTTCCATTTAAATCCTGTAGTTTTGTAGTAAAAGCGCGGGAAACTGGAGAATTCCAGTTTCCCGCGCTTTTATCACTGGGCTAGAATGACTCGGATGCGTCCGCCTTTGTTGTCCACCTTATCATACCAACCAGTTAGGGTAAATTCGCCCCCCGACACTCGAGCCAGGGAAGAAATATAATAGTTGTCTCCTCTCTTCTCATACACCGCCACCTGATCCGAGAGGGTATAGCGCTTTTCTCCAGCTACAAACTGGTTATTTTGAATATCGCCCGTTTTTGCCGAAGTCAAAGCATACAACTTTTCCGGTGCCTGCAACGTCCCCTTTATCTGAATAGGCCCCAATTCCACCGGAAAATGAAGATCTGTCTGCATGAGAGTTCCGACCTGTCCACCTACATCAAACCGGTAGGAGTAGCTAGATTTGTATTCACCTAAATTGGTCTCCTCCATTTGCGTCAGGATACCATATAAATACATATCTCCTGTTACCCCTTTTAAGATCATTCGGTTAATCTCTCCTGCACCATTCAAGGTGTAGTAACTGACCTGTCCGGTCAAATCGACCCCCGCCAGTCGGTTTGGATAAACCCGTACTCCCATTCCCTCACTGACATCCAAAATCTCCACACCGGATGCAAAGGAAAAATTTCCAACCTTTGTCCCAGCCGCATTGACCGTTCCAGACAGAGAAACCGTACTCAAACTTCGTAGGGTCACTCCTCCTGCTTGATCCGAAGCGGTAATACGGACCAGGCTCCCCACGCTCAGTCCGGACGGACTCTCATGACGGTATATCTGCCCGTCGGTGGCCATCACCACCGCTGTGCGAGCGGTATAAGTCCCGCCTTTTCCATCGGAGTATGTGGCATTTTCAATCGCGGTTACCACCCCTACCTGTTCTTGGGCAACCGATGACCCTCCGACGGAAGAGGGATCGACCACTGCAGCCACACCGCCGCCACGCCCTAACAACAGGGTGACCGTATCGCCCACGGCGCACCCTCCCAGATCTGAAAGAGCAAAGGCAGCGGCAGCCGTCTCGATCTTACATGTACGGCCAGCTACTGTCACTGAAGTAGGGCTGGCAGAAGAGGGTTCCAGTGCTTGCACCGTTCCAGTTACTCGGTCACAGTAAGCCCAGAGGGTATTCATCGCTCGGTTCCAATACAGCACATCCAGTGGCTGGATGGCAGAAACCGTAGAGAGTTTTCCCTGGCGATAGACCTTGGCCCCCGACACAGAAAAAGGAATGGATCCTTCCCAGTTTCCCTGAACCACCACAGGGCCATCCATAGCATCATTGATCAGCGAAACCAAATCAATTTCCCCTGCATCATTGAGTTTATGCCCTAGGGTTTCCAGATACGGGGTTCCTTCTTTGGTTTTCGCTGTCATGAGATTATAGAAGAGATACATGGCGTCCTGCCGCTTCATCGCTGCTGTGGAACTGGTAACCGTTACCCCGGCATCCAGGCCAAGGCTACGATACATGGCCATTTGGCCGGTAGGGTAAGCACCAGAAAAATCCTCCGGCCCATACCCCAACAGGCGCAGCGCAATGGTAACTCCTTCCGCCAGGCGGATATGGTTGGAGGGGCGGAAGGTACCATCGGAGTATCCAGAGATAAGGCCACGTGCTACCCCTGCCTCCACATAGCCAGAAGCCCAGTGTGTCCAGGGTACATCTGGATAAGGGGACGTGGCTGCTTGGCCAATCTGTTCTCCTCCGGGACTTGCTTTCACTGCCATCGTAATAAATTCTGCCCGAGTAACCTGGGCATATAGGTTCATGTTTCCCTGGGCATCTCCCACCATTATGCCAAGCGCATTGACTACCTGAGCCGCATCTGTGGCAGAGGGCGCAGCGCTGGCTGGAAGGACCAGCGCTAGAGATAGGCACACCGCTGTTAAAACAGCAGTAACACGATGTTTCATCAAAGACACTCCTTCTCTACTAGTCATAACGTAACGCATCGATGGGATTCAGTTTCGCTGCTTTGTTGGCTGGTAGATAACCAAAAAGGATCCCGATCCCCACCGAGACACCAAAGCTTACCGTCACAGCACCCAGCGTTGGGGTGGCATTAAATGTTGCCCCGTTCATCTGGGCGGAAAGCATTCCTCCAAACAGTGATCCCAGTCCGGTAGCCAGCAGGCCACCAAAAAGGATTCCTAACACTCCGCCAATGGCAGAGGTAGTCCCCGCTTCAATGATAAACTGCATCCGGATATCTCGACGTTTCGCTCCCAAGGATTTTCGAATGCCAATTTCTCGGGTTCGTTCTGTGACCGAGACCAACATAATATTCATAATCCCGATGCCTCCTACCACCAAAGAGATGGCGGCAATGGCCACCAGTACCGCCATAGCTACCCCCATCATGGTATTGATCATAGCAGCCTGTTCCTCCATCGTCTGGGTATAAAAGGCATCTGGATCTTGGAAATAGTCTAGGAGCATACTATTGATGACCTGTTTCGCAGCCGGTGCAGTATCGCGGGAAGTACTTGTAAAGACATATAAAGATACATTTCTGGATTTCTGTAATTCCAGAGCAATTTCATAGGGGATGTACATCTGGTCATCGCGTCCCCCTTTGGTGAGGGCGTCGCTGTTGGCTTGGAGTACTCCCACCACAGTAAAAGCGCGCCCACCTACTGTCAGTGTCTTGCCCAGCGCATCTCCCTGAAACGCCTCTTGTTCCAGGTATGCACCAATGACACACACGTTCTGCCGGCGTTCCACGTCCAAATACTGCAAAAAACGTCCCTTGGCAAGCCGTTCCCCATCCAATGTATTTCCGGTGCTTCGATTGTACATCACTTCACTAACCCCGTAAAGTTTCGTTTTATCATACAGGGTGTCTCCCCGGCGGACCTTGGCGCTCACCGAGACATAGGGTGACACACCTAACAGAAGGTCAGGATTCTGATCCACTAGATCATACATCTGTTGGGGATCCAGAATCATGGTAGTACCATCTCCTCGGCCCCAAACATAGGTCTGTAAGAGATTGACTCCCATTTTATTCACCTGCTCATCCACCATCCCCTGTAGGCCATTCCCCAGAGAAATGATGATGATGACAGCCGCCACTCCGATAATGATACCCAGCATGGTTAAAAGAGAGCGCATTTTACTCGTGACCAAGGACTTAATTGCCAGGCGGAAGGATTGCGTCACATTCATACTTCCACCCCCTCTTCCTCCAACAGTTCTTCCGGTTGAACGACTGCCCGAGGATCGTGGGCATCTCCGTCATAGATCACCTTACCGTCTTGTAGCCGGATAATACGGTCCGCCTTTACCGCAATGGAGTTATCGTGGGTGATAAGGACAACGGTGTCCCCCTCCCGATTCAGTTTTTTCAGGAAGCCCAGCACTTCTCGGCCGGTACGGGAGTCTAACGCCCCAGTTGGTTCGTCGGCCAAAATTACGGACGGATTTCCTGCTAGCGCGCGAGCAATTGAGACGCGCTGTTGCTGGCCACCGGAAAGTTGGCTGGGCAAGTTTTTGCTCTTTCCTGCTAACCCCACTCGCTCTAGTGCACGCACCGCCCGCTCTCGTCGCTCTTGGGCTGGCACACCCGCATAGAGTAGAGGGAGTTCTACATTTTCCAAAACGGTCAATTTAGGAATGAGGTTATATTGCTGGAAAATGAAGCCCAACATTTTATTGCGGATCTCTGCCTGGCGGTCATCGTCCATTGTGGATACGTCCACACCACCCAAGTGGTAACTGCCCCGAGTGGGCACATCTAGGCACCCAATGATATTCATCGCTGTGGATTTCCCGGACCCGGAAGATCCTACAATGGCTACAAACTCTCCAGAATCAATGGCCAGACTCACACCATCTAGGGCATGCACAGTTTCCTCGCCCATGCGGTAAATCTTATACACATCCTTAAGTTCAATGAGGTGTTCCAAGGTTATCAGCCTCCTGCCACTACCACAGTCTCTGATGTCCCGGTTTCCCCACTGATGATGGCCTGATTGAGTACCAGCACGGTGTCTCCCTCTTGGAGTCCGGTGACCACTTCCACATAGTCCTTGTCCCCGCGGCCCAAGGTGACACTTTGAGGTACCGCCTTACTCAAATCCGCTACAGCCGTTTTGTCCGGAGAGAGCGCCTCCGGGCCGGCCAGCAACACTGTATTGTCACTGTTCACCGCCTCTACCGGCACGGTCAACACATTTTCTGCCCGTTCCACAATAATTTCCGCCGACACATTCATTCCCGGATTGAGTTCCCCGTACTCCTTGAGTACCACAGTGACCGGATAAGTTGTAAAACCATCGGTGGTAGTACCGTTGATACTTACCCGTTCTACCACACCATGAAACACTTGACCTGGTACTGCCTCTGCTGTAATTTCCACTTCTTGACCAGGCTTTACCTGTCCGATGTTTAGTTCACTTACATTCATCTGTAATTTTAAGCTTGTTAAATCATAGAGAACCGCCAGACTGCCGGAGTCCATGCTGTCTACCTTGTCTCCACTTTTAAAGTTTTTCTCGATTACGGTACCAGCAATGGGCGCGGTAATTGTATAGTTATCCAGGGCTTCCTGCGCTTTTCGGAGCGAAAGCTTGGCGTTTTCCAAGGCAATGGAGGCATTTTCTAGACTATTTTGTGCTGACGTTCCCCCAAGGGTAACCAATGCGCCGCCAGCAGATATCCCGCTTCCGGCAGTGACATGAATTTCTGTAACTTCTCCAGAAATTTGGGCCGTAACTGTCTGTTGAGTGTTTGCTTCTAAGGTCCCACTCCCCGCACAGGCAATCTGCCCCACCATTGCCGTAGCCGATGAACCAGCAGCCAAGGCCCCGGGATTCTGTACCCGGATCTTGACTTGACGCACTAGCGCTCCCCCATTCCCCACCAATTCAGCAGAAGAAATGGATTCCACCGTACCAACCAGTGTCTCCAAAGTTCCTGACAGCATCACATCTGCTTGCTGTCCTGGAGCAAGGGTAGCAGCATCTGCAGACTGGAAGGGCAAGGTAAGTGTCATAACGGATGTATCTGACACCTCCGCTATGGGCGTTCCAGGGGAGACCACCTCTCCCTTCTGTACCAGTAGCTTCTGCACCACGCCCGCAGCGGAAGGAGCCGGCTTCATCCCCTGTAAAATCTCATCATAACTCAGCTGAGCCTGGCGCACCGCCAATTGTGCCTGCTCCACAGAGGTCTCCGCATCTCCAGCATCCACCCGATAGAGCAGATCCCCCTTTTCAATCTGATCTCCTACTTCAAAAGGAGCTTCTAAAATGTCCCCTGACACAAGAGCCCCCACCTTATACGACTCCACCGGCATCAATGTCCCGGTTCCTGATACTGACACCGTTAGATCCCGTCTCTCCACCGGACTGGGAAAATACTGTCCGGCAAGGGCTCCCCCTGTACCATCCCCATGGGGACGCAGAAAGAACCAGTACCCAACTACGGCTAACACCACCAAAACCACCAACCGCTTTTTCCACTTTTTCCCCTTCGACGGTACAGGGATTGGGAGGCGTTTTCTTCTTTTGCTTTCTCCCGATTCTTCCTGTTCTGGCACTTGCTGCACGGTCTCTTGTGTCGCTTCCATCATCATTCTCCTCCGTCTTTTCCAATCAATCCGAACTGCGTTCGGGAAATAGGACGCTGGGAGTCTTCTGTTCCCCAGCGTCCCTACTTGAATCTGTTTCCCATTTTAAAAAGCAAAGCTTATATTGTCCGAAAGAAACGTTAAAATTTTCATTAAATTTCCGCTCTTCCTTCCCCGTTACCCTACTCCTTCCTGTAGATGGAAAGTCAAGTCTTTTTCTCTCTTTCTCTATTTTTTCTTATAACTTTAACTATATAAGCATAAAATAGCCTATATAATTTATTTTATCCTACCACAGTTGCCTGTACAATTCAAGTATCAATTAATTATATGGGCGTGAGGGCAGATGGATTACGAACAAATTGGTCAGCGTGTCCGACACGCACGCAAGACAAGGGGGTTCTCCCAGGAGGAACTTGCAGAGCGGGTTGGCATCTCCGTAACACATATGAGCCATATTGAGACGGGAAATACCAAATTAAGTCTCCCTGTATTGGCGGCTCTAGCCACAGCACTGGAAACAACATCCGATTGGCTACTCTCCGGTCCCCATGAAGGCAACCTCTCCTCCATTTCACAGGAGTTGTCTGCTTTACTGGATGGCTGCACCCCACAGGAAGCACAAGTAATTTTGGAAACAGCCCGCAGCGTCAAACGCGCACTGGAGCGTCACCTGCTATCCTCCAATCCAAATTCCTACTAGCAAAAAAGAGATACCGCCGCGGCGGTATCTCTTTTTTCTATCCCAAATGTTACGAAAAATTTCCTTCCAGGCAGGCAAAAATGGCTTTGGCCACCCCATCCTCCCCGTTGGACGCAGTGGTCCATCGAGCCACCGCTTTCACTTCCTGCGCTGCGTTACCCATAGCAATGGGGGTTCCCACTACCTGAAGCATAGACAAATCATTTGGGCTGTCCCCTACCGCAGCACAGTCGTCCAGTGCCACTCCATACAACAAGGCCAGCAGCGCAAGTGTCCGGCCCTTGTCTACCCCAGCCGGCACCAATTCAAAATCATGTTCATTGGAGGCAGTCAACTCCACACCAGGCAGAGCAGACAGTTCTGCCAACGGGTAAGCGGACGGGTTGTAGTCTCCATGGATTTTTGTCAGCGGCAAACCATGCTCCTGTCGGTAAGAGAGCGGATCGCCCACTGTTTTCGCATTTTCATGGAACGCGGGATAAGGATAGGTGCGCAGCAAAGAATCCTTGGAGAAGGGATCCAGCAAAATGGCATCTCCGGCAAAAATCATCAACTCAATTTCCCGGTTCAAACACAGTTCTAACGCCCGGGTAGCCGAAGGTTCGGGAATATCCCACCGGCGAAGCACTTCCCCCGACTCCCCATGGACCAGTGCCGCTCCCCCAAGGCAGGAGATCAAAGAGTCACATCCTGCCTGGTGTGAAAACCAGATCGCCTCAGGAATAGGACGTCCAGTACTCAACACCACTCGTACCCCCGCTCGGCGCGCCTGTGCAATGGCTCGCTTCGTAGTCTCCTGCACCTGCCCGGCAGGGTCCAACAAGGTACCGTCTAAATCCAATGCAATCAATTTCACCATGGTCGTTTCTTCCCCACCAAGTTAGCCTAGCCCCAACAGGCTCCCCACCTGGTAGACCAAGGTTGACACTACATAAGCACAGCCCAGCTGCCAAGCAATGGAAAACCACGCCCATTTGGGACTATTCATCTCTTTAAACAAAGTAGAAACCGCCGCCACACAGGGAACATAGAGCAGAATAAATACCAACATGGAAAAAGCGGACAGCGGAGTAAAGCCAGTCATAGCAGCAGCTACTGTCCCACTCTGGGCCGTGAGAGAGAACCCATAGAACATGGACAGCGAAGAGACCACCATCTCTTTCGCAATCAAACCTGTGAGCAACGCCACTGCCGCCTGCCAATGTCCAAATCCACATGGAGCAAACACCGGAGCAATTGCGTTCCCCAGGGCCCCCAGCATGCTCTGAGAGGCATCGCCGACCATATGCAATGAAAAATCAAAGGATTGCAGCAGCCAGAGTACCACAGACATCAGCAAGATAAGGGTCCCCGCTTTTATCAAAAACCCTCGCACTTTTTGCCACACATGAGTCATCATATTTCCCAGCGAAGGCAGGCGATAGGGTGGGAGTTCTAGCACAAAGGGAGCAGGCTCCCCCGCAAACAGAGTGCGCTTGAATAACAGTCCGGAGAGCACCCCAATGCCCATTCCAATGACATATAGCCCAAACACTACCAATCCGGCCCAGGGGCCAAAAAAGGCAGCGGAGATAAGACCGTAAACTGGCAACTTAGCGGAACAGGACATAAAAGGGACCAGCAATATGGTCATACGTCGATCCTTCTCATTTTCCATGGTTCTAGCCCCCATAATGGCAGGGACAGAGCAGCCAAAACCCATGAGCATGGGGATAAAGGCCTTTCCACTTAACCCGAAGCGCCGCAACAGCCGATCCATGATAAAGGCGGCTCGAGACATATATCCTGAATCTTCCAGAAAAGACAAGAAGAAAAACAACAGAGCAATCTGGGGCAGAAAGACCAAAACACCGCCAACTCCTCCGATGATGCCGTCGCACAACAGGGAGATTAGCACTCTAGATACCTCAGCCTGCTCCAGCATCGCTGCCAAACTTACTCGCAAAGCGTCCATCCCCGCCCCTACCAGATCAGACAGCCAGGAGCCAAATGGTCCAAAGGTGAGGACAAACATCACCAACATGGTGCATAAAAACAAAGGAATGGCCAGCAGGCGGTGGGTAACGATGCGGTCCACCTTTTCACTGAAGGTGGCCGAGCCAGGCTTGCCTCCCTTTACCACAGAGGCAGAAACCACCCGTTCAATGTACTGGTAACGGCTATCTGCAATCAGGGTTTCTCGATCTCCTAAATCACTGGAGTTCTCATATCGTGCCACCACTTCTTCCAACTTCTCCCGTATTTGAGGCGGCAAATTTAAGGCCTTGGCTACAATATCGTCCCCTTCCAACAGCTTGATTGCCGACCAGTGGGCAGGGAGATGCGCAGCATAGGCGTAGTCATGAATGAGTTCTCCCATCTGATGGTGGATGTCGTGAGTAAAATCGTCGTACAGGTCATCTGGCTCCACTGTGCAGCCCAAATGCATCTGCCGGTGGGCAGTGTGGAGTAATTCCTCCAGCCCCTCCCCTGTACGGGCAGTAATCGGTACCACTGGGATGCCTAGTTCCTTGGCCAATTGGCCAACATCAATCTGGTCCCCCCGCTTGCTCACCTCATCCATGAAATTTAGTGCTACCACCATAGGCCGCTCCAACTCCAGCAGCTGAACTGTAAGGTATAAATTACGCTCCAAATTGGTGGCATCTACAATGTCAATCACACAGTCCGGTCTTTCCCCAATAATAAAATCCCTGGCTACAATCTCCTCCATGGAGTAGGGAGATAGGGAGTAGATACCCGGCAGGTCAACCACAGTGAGCACCTTATCTCCCAGATGGGTTGTCCCCTCTTTCTTCTCTACAGTCACTCCCGGCCAGTTTCCTACATATTGGTTGGATCCCGTCAGTGCATTGAAAAGTGTGGTTTTTCCACAGTTGGGATTTCCCGCCAGCGCCAGGCGCATCGGACGGCTATCATGGGCCGCAGGGTCGTAGTCCCGCCCATGTTCATTCAACTCATGCTCATGGTCTTGAATCTGTCGGCGAGCAATCTCCGGGTCTTGCACTCGATGGCTGAGCGCTGCTCGACCCGTATTTCCTCCTCTGAGTCGAGGCTCCCCCATGCTAATCTGCCGGGCATCCTCTCGCCGCACTGAAAGTTCATATCCCCGCAGAGACACCTCCATAGGGTCACCAAGCGGTGCAATTTTGGTCACCTTCACTTGGGTGCCGGGAGTCAGCCCCATATCCACCAATCGGCGCTTCACGGCTCCCGACTGGTTTCCCACCGACAAAATTGTCCCGCTCTGTCCCGGGGTTAGATCGTTTAAGGTTTTGGTTTGTTTGCTGTTTTGTTCCATGGCTGTGCCTCCCCGCTTCCCGTCACAAGCCTATCTTTTTCAGATCGACTGCAACTCGCAGTGCCTATTGTAACCGCCTCATCAGTCTTTTTCAAGCGGTTTTCATTCTTTGCTTCTCTTCCGTATAAAAAAAGAGCGCCCAAAGGCGCTCTTAAAATATCGAAAATATGCACTTAGGCCAGAGCTGCAGTAATAATGGCCATGGAATATACTTCCTGCGCATTGCAGCCGCGGCTGAGGTCATTGATTGGAGCGTTCAAGCCCAACAGGATAGGACCATAGGCCTCAAAGGAGCCCAGACGCTGAGCAATCTTGTAGCCGATATTACCTGCATTGATATCCGGGAAGATAAAGGTATTTGCATAGCCAGCCACTTTAGAGCCCTTGCACTTGGTCTCAGCAACACGGGGAGAGACGGCAGCATCAAACTGCAACTCGCCCTCGATGGGTACCTCGGGCATAGCCTTTTTTGCCTTTTCTGCTGCATTGCGCATCTTGTCCACATCCTCGCCCTTGCCGGAGCCCAGGGTGGAGTAACTTAGGAAGGCCACCTTAGGATCGATGCCGAAGATTTTGGCGCACTCCACGGTCTCGGAGGCGATCTCTACCAACTCATCCTCGGTGGGTTTGATGTTGATGGCGCAGTCCGCCATGGCTAACACATCATTATTGCCAGTGGCAGAGGGACGCACCAGGATAAAGCAGGAAGAGACGATGGAGTTTCCAGGCTTGGTCTTGACCAGCTGCAGGGCAGGCCGGACCGTGTCAGCGGTGGAGTAGGTAGCGCCGCCCAACAGGGCATCAGCCTCTCCCATGGCTACCAACATGGTACCAAAGTAGTTGCTCTTCTTGAGCATGGCGCGGCACTCGTCGGCAGTCATCTTGCCCTTGCGCAATTCCACCATCCGTGCTACCATGGCTTCCATGTTCTCATACTTCTCCGGATCAATGATGATCGCACCCCGGATGTTGAAACCAGCTTCCTCAGCGGCAGCCAGAATCTCCTGTTCATTTCCCACCAGGATAGGAGTCAGGAACGTACCGGAAAGCAACCGAGCAGATGCCTCTAGAATGCGGGGATCCGTGCCTTCGGTAAAGACAATCTTACGGGGGTTCGCTTTGAGTATCTCAATCAGCTTACGAAACATACACATTTCCTCCAAATCAAAAATTCGGCGCAGAAGGCGCCTGTTTCCGGTGACTATGGTAGCATTTTCCGTGTTAAAATGCAAGGGCTTGTCCCGGCTTTCCCCTATTTATCCTGTGAAAAAATCATCCCCCCCATACAAAAGAATTTGATTTTCCCTCTTTACGTGGAGTATTCCATTCAGGTATACTATACCAAGTGTATTGTGTTTGTTTGAGGTGAGTTTTGTGAACGAAGAATTTTCCCGCACACTCTCTCTGCTTCGGCAGGAGAAAGGGGTCAGCCAACGCACCGCTGCCGGGAAGTTGGGCATCTCCCAGGCACTGCTCAGTCATTATGAAAACGGCATTCGAGAGCCCGGCCTGCCTTTTGTGGTGCGGGCCTGTGACTACTATGGTGTATCGGCCGACTTTCTGTTAGGGCGCACGCTCAGCCGGGACGGTACCACGATTGCGCCGGAGGAACTATATGATTCCAGTAATGAAAAGGACAACTCCCTGCGTGGGGGCGTGCTAGCCCTATTGTCCAAAAAGCTGCTGGTGAACTCCATCAGCGTTCTTTTCGACTTGCTGGCCAAAACCGGCAACCGCGAAGCCATCCGTGCCGCTTCCAACTACTTGTCTACTGCTATTTATAAACTATATCGACGGTTGTACCAGGCCAATCCAGACAATAATCCAGATTTTTTCTCCCTGCCTTCCCATCAATTTTTATCTGGACTTCCGGAAGCTGACATGCTCTGCTCCGAAACGGAATTAGCCGATGCCCTTGCCGCTCACAATAAGGCAAAGGGCCCCTTGCCAGAGATGACCAACGATGCTTTGGCCCGGAATTACCCCGTTCTCTATCAATCTCTACTTCAAATTGTTCACAACAGTGGCGAGCGATTTCATGCTCTGCTCTCCACCCGGCATACGGATAAGCGCTAACCGCGTGTCGGTATTCCCTTTGGAGGTTTTGCTATGACGGACCAATCTAAAATCCGGAACTTTTCTATTATTGCCCACATTGACCACGGTAAATCTACGCTGTCTGACCGACTCATCGAGTTATGTGGAGCAGTCTCCCAGCGACAGATGGAGTCACAGCTACTGGACAACATGGATTTGGAAAAAGAGCGGGGCATTACCATCAAAGCCCGCGCTGTTCGCTTGGACTATACGGCTCAGGACGGAAATACCTATGCGCTGAATCTTATTGATACTCCAGGCCATGTTGACTTTAATTACGAAGTCTCCCGCTCTCTGGCTGCCTGCGAGGGCGCCGTTCTTATTGTAGACGCCTCGCAAGGGATTGAGGCCCAAACTTTGGCAAACACTTACCTTGCCATGGAGCACGACTTAGAGATCCTCCCTGTCGTCAATAAAATTGACCTGCCTGCCGCTGACCCGCAGCGCGTCAAAGATGAGATTGAAAACATTCTCGCCCTTCCTGCCCAGGATGCTCCGGAGATTTCTGCCAAACAGGGGATTAACATTCCTGCCGTGTTGGAGGATATTGTTCAGAACATCCCATCCCCCACTGGCGACCCCAATGCCCCGTTGAAAGCCCTTATTTTTGACAGTCAGTATGATCCCTATTTGGGCGTAATCGTCTACTTCCGTGTGATGGAAGGAACTCTGCGCAAAGGGATGAACGTGAAGATGATGGCCTCTGGTGCCTGCTACCAGGTACTGGACTGCGGTTACCTACGGCCTCTTGGTATGGACTCCTGTTCTCAGCTGTCCGCCGGTGAAGTGGGCTGGTTTACCGCCTCCATCAAAAATGTCAAAGACACCCGGGTAGGCGACACGATTACCGGAGCAGATGTCCCCGCCGCCGAAGCCCTGCCCGGCTATCGACCTGCCCAGCCCATGGTCTTTTGCGGCATTTACACCGAAGATGGCTCCAAATATCCTGACCTGCGGGATGCCTTGGAGAAACTTCAACTCAACGACGCCTCCCTTTCCTTTGAGCCGGAGTCTTCCATCGCTCTTGGTTTTGGTTTTCGATGCGGCTTTTTGGGAATGCTCCATATGGAGATTATTCAGGAGCGGTTGGAGCGGGAATTTGACCTGGACCTGGTCACTACCCTGCCCTCCGTCATTTACGAGGTAACCAAAACCGATGGCACAATTGTCCGAGTGGACAACCCTCACAATTACCCTGACCCCGGCTCCATCTCCGAGGCACGGGAACCCTTTGCCAAAGTATCTATCATTACCCCCCCTGACTATGTAGGCAATATTATGCCCATGTGTCAGGACCGCAGAGGTGTCTTTAAAGACATGCAATATCTGGACACAAATCTGGTGGAGTTACACTACTCTATGCCCATTGGGGAAATTATCTACGACTTTTTTGACGCCTTAAAAGCCAAAACCCGTGGCTACGCCTCCTTGGACTACGAACTGGAAGGCTACCAATCCAGCAATCTGGTAAAGGTGGATTTGCTCCTCAACGGTGACCAAGTAGACGCCCTCAGCTTTATTGTCCACAAGGATAAAGCTTACGCCCGAGCCAGGCGGATTTGCGAAAAATTAAAGGAGAATATTCCCCGCCAACTCTTTGAAGTGCCTGTTCAGGCGGCGATTGGTGGAAAAATTATTGCCCGGGAAACCGTAAAAGCCATGCGCAAAGATGTGTTGGCGAAGTGCTACGGCGGTGACATCACCCGAAAGAAGAAACTGTTGGAAAAGCAAAAAGAAGGCAAAAAGAAAATGCGTACCCTGGGTACCGTCCAGCTGCCCACAGAAGCGTTCATGGCGGTGCTCAAACTGGATGAGGAATAAAGGATTTCAGAAGGCCCGAGCCAAATGGCTCGGGCCTTCCCATTTGAAGGTGACGGGATCAAAAAGCTTATCGGAATACTCCGGGCTTCCTTTCTCGTCGTACGGACCTGCGCCGGAACAGTGTGGTTACCCCCTGTATCTCATGGCGTGTATTTCGCAATCCAGTCACCCCATTTTATTTTAAGGGATATTCCCTTAAAAATCAATAAGGGAATATCCCTTATTCCATAATAGCCCTGAGGTGATTCCATGTTGGAACATTTAAGGGCTCTTCGAGAAGATCAGGACCTCTCTCAACAGGACATGGCTCAGCTGCTCAATATCCATCAGACTACCTACTCTGACTATGAACTGGGGCGGTTAAACATTCCTATTTCTACACTTCAGACTCTGGCATTATTTTTTCACACCAGCGTGGACTATCTGTTGGGGCTTACCGACGTGCGGGAACCTTATCCCAGAAAGTAATGCCGGTGTAATTTTTCCCTGCCGAGTGTACACCTTTCCGGTCGGCCGGGGAATTACCCAAGAACTGTTGAAGGGGGGTGGCTTTCATGCCGCTCTCCCCTTTGCCCTCTCCATTGCAGGTATCCTCTCATGCATTCACTTCCTCCAACAGTTGGTTGAACTCGGGCAAAAAATCACCCCCACAGCCAAATCTCCTTGCTCCAGGCAAACCATTATCACACCACAGCAACTCTCTCTAAAAGCAAAAAAATCGGGACGCTGGGGGGCGTCCCGATTTCATCTTGCAATTTTATTCGAAGGAAATTACTTGGCGTATTCAATAGCCTTGGTCTCACGCAGCAGGTGAACCTTTATCTGGCCAGGATATTCCAATTCATCCTCAATCTTCTTGGCGATATCCCGGGCAAGGAGAACCATCTGATCCTCACTAATGACCTCGGGTTTCACCATAATACGCACCTCACGGCCAGCTTGGATGGCAAAGGATTTCTCTACCCCGTCAAAGGAAGAGGTAATTTCCTCCAACATCTCCAACCGCTTGATGTAATTTTCCAAATTTTCTCTCCGTGCACCAGGTCGGGCCGCGGAGATGGCGTCGGCCGCCTGTACCAGGCAGGCCACAATGGTCTTGGGCTCCACGTCGTTGTGGTGCGCTTGGATCGCGTGGATGACTCCCTCGCTCTCTCGGTACTTCCGGGCCAGTTCTACTCCAATCTGGACATGGGAACCTTCCACCTCGTGGTCAATCGACTTTCCCAAATCGTGGAGCAAGCCAGCACGCTTCGCTTCGTTGACATTTGCCCCAATCTCGGCCGCCAGCAGGCCGGCCACATGGGACACTTCAATGGAATGATTTAAAACATTTTGCCCGTAGCTGGTGCGGTAGCGCATACGGCCCAGCAGCTTAACTAACTCGGGGTGCAAACCATGGACATTGGTCTCGAAAATGGCCCGCTCACCTTCTGCCTTGATGACAGCGTCCACTTCCCGTTTGGCCTTTTCCACCATCTCTTCAATACGAGCCGGGTGAATGCGGCCGTCCAAAATCAGCTTCTCCAGTGCCAACCGAGCAATTTCCCGGCGCACAGGATCAAAACAGGAGACTGTAATCGCCTCCGGAGTATCGTCAATGATGAGGTCCACTCCAGTCAGCGTTTCCAGAGTGCGGATGTTCCGTCCCTCTCGGCCGATAATACGGCCCTTCATCTCATCGTTTGGTAGAGGTACCACGGACACAGTAGCCTCAGCCACATGGTCGGCGGCACAGCGCTGAATGGCCAAAGAGATAATTTCCCGCGCTTTGGTATCCGCTTCATCTTTAAAGCGGGCCTCAATCTCCTTAATCTTCATGGCCGACTCGTGGGTTACATCCTCTTCCAACTGTTGGAGCAGATAATTCTTTGCTTCCTCCGCCGTAAAGCCGGAAATTCGCTCCAACACTTCCAGCTGGCTTTTCTTTATCTCTTCCGCTTCTGCTTGAGTTGCCTCTAGCTTGGAGAGTTTGGTTGCAAGTTGTTCTTCTTTTTTCTCAATATTCTCGGTTTTGCGGTCTAGGTTCTCTTCCTTTTGTTGGAGGCGGTGTTCCTGCCGCTGTAAGTCGGCCCGCCGCTCCTTCACTTCGCGTTCGTGCTCATTGCGGGCCTTCAGGATTTCCTCTTTTGCCTCCACCAGAGCCTCCCGTTTTTTGCTCTCGGCGCTCTTATAGGCCTCGTTCACAATGCGTTTTGCCTCTTCCTCCGCCGAACCAATTTCCCGTTCAGCGGAATTTTTGCGCTGTTGAATGCCAAAAGGAATCCCCACCGCCAGACCGACCACAATGCCAATGATCGCTCCGATGATATAGGGTACCATGTGGTTTCTTACACCTCCAAAACATTACAAATCAGCTGAAGCGGACCGCTCCAGCGCCCGGCATGCTGCAAAATAAGCTAGGTCGGGACTTGTACATAAAATGAGCCGCAAGGCTCGCCATGCCTTATGGCGTTGGGCGCCCTTGCGACAATCGAAAAACATCCCCCAGGTTTTTCATTTTGTCCTGTACATATTGTAAAGGCAACCTGCTTCTCTGTCAAGATTTATTCACATTTAAGCCAAAGGCTTTTCTGGAAGGATTGGAGATCACTTCCGGGTAACAAAACAGGAGGCCAAGCGGCCTCCTGTTTCCTCAATTTATTCTCCCTGCTGCTCCGGCAAGGAGTCATCTTCCCGTATCCAGTCCTCCACATGAACCACAGAGTATTCCCGCTCCGTGTTGCGAATCACCACTCGATCAATGCCAGCGTTGATAATCAACCGCCGGCACATGGAACAAGAGGTAGCATCATGAAGGAGTTGGCCAGACTTCGCTTCCCGACCAGCCAGATAGAGGGTGGCCCCCAAGGTATCCCGACGTGCAGCAGAAATGATGGCGTTCATCTCCGCGTGGACAGAGCGACACAGTTCGTACCGTTGTCCGGAGGGAATATTCATAGCCTCCCGGGTACAGAAACCTAAATCCATACAGTTTTTCCTGCCTCGAGGAGCCCCGTTATATCCAGTGGAGACAATTTCATCGTTTTTTACGATAATCGCTCCATAGCACCGGCGTAAGCAAGTGGAGCGCTCCAAAACAGTTTCAGCGATGTCCAAATAGTAATTTTCTTTGTCGATGCGTTTCAAGGCTCTATCCCTCCTGTATGCCGTAAAAGCCTCGGCCAGATAGAAAAAGTATACCCGATCTCTTGTCCAGGCGCAAGAGAAAAGGCCGTTTTTCCCAAATTTCTTCTCCTATTTCTGCCTAAACTCGCCACCTTTCCCAATCGGGGAACGGGAATTTACACTTTGTTTACGAATGCCGCCTTGACGATTGTCCTAACAGGCGGTATCATTATTCTATCGTATTTTGGCAGGCGAATTCGCCTGCCGTCCTTCTCTGAGGAGGCCGTCTTATGATCCGCAACGCCATTCAGCGCTTTATGTACGGCCGTTATGGGAGTGACCAACTGAATTGGTTCCTTATCGGCTTATATTTGGTGCTTTATCTTCTTTCCGCCTTAACCCGATTCGTTTTGTTGTACTGGTTGAGCCTGGTTTTCCTTGTTTTAGCGCTAGTACGCCTTTGTTCCAGAAATTTGACTCGGCGTCGGGAGGAAAATGTCCGTTTTCTTCGTACCGTGGATCCAGTTGTTAAATGGTTTCACCTACAACGGACCATCCACCGGGATAAGGAGCACCGCTATTTTAAGTGTCCCAACTGTGGTCAACAGCTGCGCGTTCCCCGTGGAAAAGGTCGGATCACCGTTACCTGTCGAGGTTGCGGCGCCACGTTCCAAGAAAAAAGCTAATTCATGCAAAAAGAAGGCCTACCGTTTAGGCCTTCTTTTTTCTTTTTGGAACTTTTTCCCTCGTTCTTCGTCTTAATCATTAGAGACATGTTTTGAGGAGGGATTGCCGGTGGAAGGTCTACTGAAGCGCTTGGGAATTGGTTTATTGATTGCGGCCTGCCTTGGGGCGGCTGGATTATTTTGGTGTGTAGAGACTGGAAAGAGTCTATTTGTTGGCCGTTATCTTCAGGCTCGGGACGGCTCCCACATGGTGATTGATCGCCACGGTTCTCCCATTATTTTAGATCCCCCCTCTTATCTGCCCGATTTATTTGACAGTTTGGAGGATGGAGACCGCATTTTAGTCCTCTCCGACCTTATTTTAACCTCTTATCCCGGTCGCTCAGGCGCCTATCTCTGTCTTCGTTTGGGAGATGGGTCACCGGAGGACTTGCCAAATGAAACCGTCAGTCAGTTGACGCAGCTGGGCTGGTTGTCCCAATCCCTCAAAGAAACATAATTTTTGCCGCAGCTTCGAAAAATCGGGCTGCGGCCCTTTCTTTTTTTCTATAATATGATATAATATCCACTGGAAACCCCCAACTGCTGATTTATAGCGGTTGGGGGTTATTTTTGTTACTAACCTGTTATTAGTTCAAAGTTGCATCTATCAATTCAATAGCTTCTTTCAGTTCTTCAAT
>JBMNQA010000007.1:0-112639 GCA_050943895.1 Lawsonibacter sp. | reverse complement strand
AAGTAGAAGTTGGTGTTGATTAGGTCGAGGGTCCACCCGTTCCCATTCCGAACACGGAAGTTAAGCTCGATTCTGCCGAAGATACTTGCCTGGTGACGGGCCGGGAAAATAGGTAATGCCAACATAAACGGACAGAGTGATCTGTCCGTTTTCTTTTTACCATGGAATAGAACATATTTTCTATTTTTGTTGACTTTTATTGTGGGATTCGCTAAAATAAAGAAGCTGCAGAAAGGGATTGACATGGAAAGGGGCGGGGGAATGGAACGCGAAATTTCCTGTTGTTTTACCGGTCGTCGTCCAGATAAATTGCCCTGGGGAGACTGTGAAACGGACATACGCTGCCTGGACTTAAAGAAACGGTTAGAAAAAGCGCTGCGGCAAGCTGTGTCTGATGGCTATCGGCATTTTATCAGTGGCATGGCCCGTGGAACGGATCTCTATTTTGCGGAGGCAGTTTTGTATTTACAGAAGGAGTATCCTGAGATAACGCTCGAGGCAGCAAGGCCATGTGAAAGTCAGGCAGATACATGGCCAGAGAAGGAGAAGCGGCGCTATCATTGGATTTTAAGTCAATGTAACTATGAGACATTGGTACAGTATACCTATGACCGGGGATGTATGATGCGGCGTAACCGCTACATGGTTGATCATTCCAATCGTGTAATTGCGGTTTACGATGGAGTCCCCAGCGGTGGAACGGCACAGACTTTAGCCTATGCGTTGAAACAGGGGCTGGAAGCGGAAATTTTGGAAGTGGTGTGAGAGTATGAATCTATTAATGCACATTTGCTGTGCGCCATGTGCGAACCGTCCTATTGCACAACTGCAGCAGGACGGAGTGAAGGTAACTGGTTTTTGGTTCAACCCCAATATTCATCCATACACGGAATACCAGGCACGAAAATCTACTTTGGAACAGTACGCAAAGGAGATTGGGATGAAGCTGATCATTGGAGGAACCTATGACCTGCGCAGTTTTATAACCCATGTAGCTGGGAATATTGACGGCCGATGTGCCTATTGCTATCAGGTACGTTTGGAGGAAACCGCGCGCTATGCCGCTGAGCAGGGGTATGATGCCTTTACCACATCACTGCTTATCTCACCTTATCAAAACCATGAAGCAATTCGGTCGGTGGGTCAGATGATGGGAGAAAAATATGGGATCTCCTTTTTGTACCGGGATTTTCGTCCCCTTTTCCAGGAGGGACAGGAATTTGCGCGGACACATGGTATGTATATGCAAAAATATTGTGGTTGCATTTTCAGTGAAGAGGACCGTTATATGGGGGCGAAACGAAGGAAAAAAGAACTGCGTCGTCGAGCTAGAGAAGGGGAGTAAAAAAAGGAAAAAATGGCGTGTGCAGTACAATATGCTGCACACGCCGTTCTTCTTTCTATTGCTCCAAAATCTAGCCAAACATTGGCAGGAAGTTAAGAAATGCGGTAATAATAATGCCGTTACAAAAGTCAATAAACAGGGAACCTACCAACGGGACAATGAAGTAAGCCTGGGGCGCGGGTCCATAAATTTTTGTAAGAGCCTGCATGTTGGCCATGGCATTTGGTGTAGCTCCCATGCCAAAACCGCAGAAGGCAGAGGTCATGACAGCTGCTTCGTAATCCCGGCCCATAACATGAAAGACAATAAACCGAGCAAAGACAAACATTAAAACGGTTTGGGCCAGCAGCATCAGAATCATGGGACCGGCCAGTTCTGCCAGCTGCCACAACTTCAATGTCATTAGGGCAATAGCTAGGAAAATGGATAGAGAGACATTGCCCCAAATGTCAATGGCTTTGGCGGGGAGGACCACTCGTTTGGCATCGCAGAGGTTGCGAATAATGGCGGCAATAACCATAGAACCGATATAAGTTGGGAATGTCAGTTCGGTGCCGAAAATCACAATACCATTAAATAAAGAAGTAAGCAGAGTACCAAGACCGGAAGCCACCAGCAGAAGAATAGTGGCATTGGTAAAGGACTCAGAATCTACCGTTTCAGCCTTGGCCTTTTCTTGGGCAGACTCGTCGCTGAGTTCCAACAATTCTTCCGTGCTCTCGTTAGAGCGCAGGTTATATTTGTTGATGATGCTTCGGGCAGTAGGGCCACCCATGAGAGAGCCAGCTACTAAACCGTAAGTGGCGGAAGCAATGGCCAGCACTTCGGCGCCTACTAGACCAAACTTGTTTTCCAGAATGGGGCCACCGTAGGAGGCGGCGGTACCGTGGCCTCCCACCATGGGAATGGAGCCGGTACACAGGCCTAACCGCAGGTCATCCCAGCCTACGACGCCGGCCAAAACACTGGCTAACACATTTTGCAAACAGACCATGATAATCGCTAGAATGAGAAAAATAAGCACCTTTTTTCCGCCTCTTTTCAGAAGTCGGAAGCAAGCCGTATAGCCTACACTGGTGAAGAACAAGGTCATGAAGAGGTTTTTTACATTTTCGTCAAAGGAGAACTGGACGATTTGTAATGCGTACAGCAGTAGATGGAGCAGGGAAAACAGAAGTCCGCCCACAACAGGAGCTGGGATGCAGCAACGCTTTAAAAAACCGATCCGGTTCGTCAAAAAACGGCCTATTACAAACAGGATCATGGCAATTGCGGAGGTTTGAAACATATCGAGGGTAATCGACGGCATAGGCACTCTCCCTTTCTTCCCAAAATATTTGGCCGTAGACGTGGCCCACGGCTCGAATTTGCAAGGATATTGTACCAGAAAAGAGTCAAAATCCTTCAAAATCCAACAAGACGGACAAAAAGTTTTCAGAAAAGCACAAATTGCAGAGGCCCGCTTTATGTGTTTTACCCAGAATCAATGGATTCCATAAGGGAAAGTGGGTCTTTCTTTTCAAATTGAGGAAAATCAAGAGAAAGTTATTCTTCCTCTAAAACAATGAGGAGTCCGTCCAAAAATTTTTTTAGATTTGCTTTTCCGCCGGGACCGCGGCCCTGGAGGTGGGCCATTTGTGCCCGTACCTCCTGAAAGGGAAAGAGACGGGCGGCATAACGGACAAAAAATTCATTGTTGTAATCCTCCAGCCCCAAACTAGCCACATGATTTAGGCCTCGTTCTACAGCGCGGCGCACACGCTGCTCCACTGTTTTCGGAGCATCTCCAAGTTGGGCGCACAAGGCGCTAATTCCCACCTGAGAGGCTGTTTGATGCTGTTCTAACAGGAGCAGGCACAAATCAATGATGTCCTGTCCGCCTTTCTCTCCAGCCATTCCAAGTTGGCTTAAAATATACTTTAGTCTTCGGCGTTCTCGATTTCCAGGATCCTGGGTGTGGGCAGGAGAACGATTGACAAAGACGTTTTGAATGGCACTCAATGCCCGTTCATTTTCTATCTGTCGGGTTACATTTTCAATTACCCGCTTTACCTCAATGATGTTAATGGGTTTTTGAATAAAAAATTCGATTCCCGCATTGTACGCCTTGGCAATCATTTCTTTGGAGGATACCTGAGAGAGCATGATAAATTTGGCCGAACAGCCCTCTTCTCGTAACTCTCGCACCACCTGAATACCGTCTTTTCCCAGCATTAGCAAGTCCACCAAAATGAGGTCCGGATCAATTGCCAGAATACGGGCTAAGTCGGCCGGCCCGTCTGATGTGTCACCGCAGATGGAGCCGAGGCCATTGCGCTCCACAATGTCTTCCAAGATGCTGATAACAGTAAGATCATCCTCAATGATGTAAATTCGCATGTGCGCCTCCTGTTACGGCATGTAAGGGCAGGGATACCCGAAAGCAGGTTTCTTGATTGGGCTGGGACTGCACGTGGATGGTACCACCCAGTTCGTCAATAAGATACTGTACTGCAGGGAGACCTACCCCACGGTTGATGTTTCCGGTGCTGGGGTCAAATTTGGTGGAATAACCCACTTGGAATAATAGGTCCATAGCTTTCTGGGGAATGCCGGGTCCGTTATCAGAAACGGAAATGATGAGGTGCTCCCCCTGTGTGTGACAATCTACTTGAACTAACCCGCGGCCACTTCCTGATTGAATTGCCTCCACTGCATTGGTCACCAAATTTTTGAGAATAGACAAAAGTTGATAGTGTTCTCCAATTAATAAATTTTCCCGATACCGGCACTCTAGTCGAATATCTGCTCTCTGGGATCCTAAAAACTGGCGAGTAGTCAGTTCCAAAATGTGTAACAGGTCACCTAGTACCATGGCCTGGTGATCATAGGCACCTGCCACTTCTTCTTCAATTCCCCGAATGATGCGCAGGTTGTCCTTCTTTACCTCGTGAACATCTCGTGCGATGGACAGCGCCAGTGCAGACAGGTCCCCTCCAAATCCATCTTTCTCTAGCCGTTCATAAAGTTGGTAGGCGTGGGACATAACTGCCTCAATGTCCTCAGCATCCTTTTTTAAAAAATAAAGCTCCGTCTTTAAGTCCGCAGTCATTAAAAACAGGTGACGGTAGCGTGCTTCATGTTCTTCTCGGAGCAGCAGACTGCGGTACCGGACCATGGCCCACAGGAAAAAACAAGCCGCAAGGGAGCGCCCTAGTGCCAGTGTTATTCCCCAAAAAGCAGTCAAGGAAATGGAATAGTTCGGTTCGGTTAGTCCTCCCGCCAGGACAAAATTGACCCAGTTGGAGAGAAAGTCGCATAACCAAAAGGAGAGAAAGAGACGAGCGGGGGAAACCGCTCGGCGGTCCCGAACGAGCAGGCACAGCAACGCATCATAACACAAATAAAATATGCCACCTGGGTATTCCCGGAACAAAGCGGGGAGTAATAACCCGCCCTGTGCTAAATCCAACCCGGTGCGAAAGATTAAAACGCACAAGCCTGCCATCAGCCCGGTAAATGGACGATGGCTGTCTCGCATCATAGTAACTAGCAAAATTGGGTAGAGAATCGCAGAGGCAGAAATGCGAAATCCGTCGGTAAGGACAGAGAAATAAAGCTGACTACTGACAGCCACTACCACCCCAATGACCACACTCCGTTGCCATGGAGTCAATCGGGGTGCGGAGAGATGAAAAGACAATTTGGCCACCTCCCATTGCAGAATTTCTCCTATCTATCATCTTAAAATAAGGTGGCTGTTTGTCAAGCAAATGCTGGGAATTTTTAGAGGTTTTTTGTATATAAAGAAATGGTTTACAAAGTAGACCTGATGTGCTATGATTGGTTTACAAAGTAAACCAAGGGGGAAGGCTTTATGGAGGGACAGATTTTGACCAATAGCGAGTGGTATGTACTCAACTGTTTGTGGGAGAGAAGCCCTCAGACGGTGATGGAATTGGTGGCCGAACTTGGGAAACAGGTAGGCTGGGCAAAAAGTACTACCATAACGACATTGCGGCGCATGGAGGAAAAAGGGTTGGTGAAAGTGGAGATCCAGAACCGTGCGAAGCATTATTTCCCTGCATTAGAGCGGGATAAAGCAGTTCGTCGGGAGACTCGATCCTTTCTGGATAAGGTGTACCGGGGGAGTGTGGGCCTGATGGTGTCGGCCATGGCGGATGAGAAGGCTCTGTCCCGGGCGGAGATTGAGGAACTGTATGGCATCCTGCGCAAAGCGGAGGAGGAGATGAAATGAGTGCCATCTTTATACCCGTGGATGCGGTGCTCCAGTGGGTACTGCCCTTCCTGCCTAGCCTTCAGAGGTTAGGGGAGTGGGCGGTGAGCAGTTCAGTTTTAATTGTAATCGTGTTGGCTTTGGGCGGACTGTTGAAGGAAAAATTGTCTTGTCGGGTACGGTATGCCCTATGGGGAGTGGTATTGGTGCGGCTGTTGTTGCCCCTCCAGTTGCCCTTTTCACTGCCGGTGAGTTCCGCACAGGTGGTACCGGATGCCCCTGCTGCCTGGGAGACCACATGGGTTCCCGTGTTTCCCAGCCAACCACAGGACATTGACGAGGCACATCCCTATTATCAAGACTTTGCACCGGGGTATAAGGGGCCTGGACCTTGGTCCCAGGGATATGTGGAGCGCTCGGAGGATGGGGAGACAGTGACCACCTACTTGGATTGCTTCACCCAGGCCGAGACTATCCAGCTGGTTTGGGGGGTGGGAGTGCTGGCTACTTTGCTGCTGGTGTTCATCCCCAACCTGCGCTTTGCCCGCCGACTGGAGAGAAGGCGCAAGAACCTGGAGATCCCGGGGTGTCCTCTGCCCATCTACGAGGTGGAAGGGCTACCATCCCCCTGTCTCTTCGGCATGCTCCGCCCCGCCATCTACCTCAGCTCCGAGGCGGTTCAGCTGCCAGAAGGGGAGAGACGGCACGTGCTGGCCCATGAACTGACACACTATGCCCATAAGGACCACATCTGGGCGGCCCTGCGGTGTGTTTGCCTGGCTTTGCACTGGTATAATCCTCTAGTGTGGTTAGCAGTGATCTGCACGAAGCGGGATGGAGAACTGGCCTGTGATGAAGGTACGATTGCCAATTTAGGGGAAGCGGAACGCATTCCTTATGGTCGCACCCTAGTGGGTTTAGTGGCTCGACGGTCTCTTCGACCTGGGGATCTGGTGTCCTGTTCTACGGCGATGACCGGGGGAAAGAATACAATCCAGCAACGCATCGCCCTGCTGGTGAAGAAGCCGGAGACCCAAAAGACTGCTCTCTTCTTGGCCCTGTCTTTGGTGGTTCTGGCAGTGGTGTTCACCTTTGCACAAGGGAAAACAATAGGAGCGGTTGCCGATTATAACAGCTTCAAAGAGGAGATCCGGCAGGCCCAGGCAATTGGGTACGGTCCCCCTGTCTACTCCAGTCAGGTCTATCCAGATTCCATAACCGACGAAGATCTGATGGAGAAGGCAAGGTCTCTCCTGTATGACAACGCCCGCGATTTACTCACCTCAGTAAAGGCAGATTGGAGTCAGCTGTTGCTCCAGGCATCTACCCTCACTTTAGTAAACCAGAGAGGGGAGGAGATTCATTACTTTCTGTGTCCCTGGGAAGGAGACATATATGTTCTTACTCCAGCCCGGTGGGATGCAGAGAAGTATATCCCTGTAGTGGCGTATTCAGAAGATATTCCGGTGATGACAGCATTGGAGAATCTGGCCCGACAGCAGCGGGAGCGGAACGGTGGCAATGGAACGCCTCTAAGCCAAGAAGAAGTGGAGTTCTTTTCCCAGTGGTTGGATTGGTCTCATACCAGCATTCAGGCCCAATTTTTGACCAGTCTATATAGCCGACCCCAAGAAATTAATCTGTATGAACTGTTCTATAACGGAAGCCGTTTGGAGGAGAAAAATGAACCCACACCGGAACAGTATGCGGCGATTGTGGAGGATGTGGGGTATGAGCCCCAGGTGAGTCTCAGTTTTGTCACCAAAGAGGATATGAGCGCAGTGCTGTTAGCCTATACGGGCTTGACACTGGATCAGACGGAACAACTTGGACTGGAGAATTTCGCCTATTTGCCGGAGTTGGAACTCTATTATTCTTGGCATGGGGATACCAATTTGGATGTGGTAAAAGTGTCAGGAGGAATACGGGCAGGGGACTTGGTATATCTAAATTATACGTTTGGTAGTGGAGAGGAAAGACGCATGGTCACTCTACGTCAGACAGAGGCGGGATACCAATTTATATCCAACAAAATGATGGAACAGATACAGACGATCGTTTCACCGGTGGGGTTGCGTTTTGAAAGCCAGGGACAGGATTTTAACCAGGTGGCGCAGGACTTTGGCGTGGCACTGTTACAGGCATACTTTGGCACTCCTCCAAGAGAAGCCAAAGTGGAGTTAGGGGAGTGGGAGGTAGCGGAGACTCTGGCAACAAGCAACAGTCCATTCTGTGTCCGGCTGTCCCTGTTGGTAGATCCAGGAGAGGCAGAGAGCCTCGCTTGGATCGCAGGAGATAATTTAGTGCAGACGGGAGATGGTACGTATCGATTGATTTGGGAGTATTGTTTGGAGCAGGAGGAGAGCGGTTGGTGGATTTGCACTCAGGCGGGAGCCGATGTTCCGCTGAAGACAGTTTGGCGAGTGGAATACCCCGAATTTAAAGCACAGTTGACAGAATTATTTTTAAACGATGAAGAATGTATTGAATTAAACGAAACTCCAGACGGAGAGATGGCCCAATGGCTAATGGACTGGACTACCTTTTATGATGTGAAATATGGGAGGCCCTGGATGCAGGAAAAGGATCCAGAGAGGTGGTATGCCAGGGCTGTGGATGCGGGAAGTTGGTATACCATTACTATCCCCGACCATTTGGTGAAGCAAGTTGTGCAGGTATGTCAAAAGCAAGAATATTATCCTGGATTGGAGGAAATTCATGCGGTTTTAGAGCAAGCTAGCATGGTGCAGATTTTTCAGAGGGGGCAATGGAACGATCAAGATGGAGTGAAAGAACTGGCGCAACAGCTAGAAGTGTGGTTGGGATCTGACACACGGATGCAGCATGGCAGAAGGGTAAAAGTGGGAGATCTATATCCTATTACCTTTACGACAGAGGATGGGCACTGGGTAGAGTTTTACATACAGGAGACTGGGGAGGACTGTCTGCTGGCGGCAGGGCGAAGAGATGGAGTAAGGGAAGATACCCTTCCAGTCTTGGCAATTCTGCCCGCTGGAAGTTGGGAAATGGTGGAATCCTGGGTTCAACGTATGGACAGCACGCCCCAATTAAACGACTATTCCAAATCCATTTTAGAGGCAATGACCTCCCTTACGGAAGAGAAAATCCAAGAGGTGTCCTTGGAAAGGAGTGGTCCGATGGCGGAAAATTGGGGAGAAAGTTTGAATTGGGAAAAATTGGCTCGACTGATCCGCCAGGCAGCCGCCCAGCCACTGGCGAAGACGGAGGAACATAGCGATACCAAATTTATAGACTATGGATTGTGGAACCTTGTAGTAACCACAGAAACCGGGAAGATTACCCTCATGGCAGGACAGGTGGAGGACCAGGTGAGCATTGCGGAAGGAGTCCATCTTACCAATTGCTCCGAACTTTATGACTTGATACGGCAAGGAGTGGGAAGTGGTTAAACGATTACGCTTCAGAACCAGGCGGTGCTGGATACCTTGAAAGCAGTACTGGACAACGAACGGAAGAAAGTGCAGGATCCAGTGGTGAATCCGAATGACCAAATGCTTATCTAGATGCCCAACTCACTGCTCTGAATCGTTATGCCGCTTTTGGCAATGTGGTGGAGGGGGAAACGGTAAATATCTACAGTTACGATTTCGGGTTTGTGATGGATGAATTGGATCACGCACCCTGGGCAGGGGGGCGTGGGTGGACAATCAGTTGCGCCTTCACATGTATGGAGATTATAAGCACCCGTTTACCGTGGAGCGGGGTGGAGAAGTCGTGTAGTATGTTGCTGTAGAGCATGAATTCCCACTGGACACGGAGACTTATGTGGTGGAAGGATCCGAGAGGTACGACACATTGGAAGAGTATGCAGCGCACTGCTTGGAATTGATTTAATAGGCATATGAAGATGGAAATAGGGGAGACCGACAGGGAATAGCCGTCGGTCTCCCCACTATTTCTTAACAAAAATGTCACAAATTACAAAAAAACGCAAAGGATATAGCAAAAATGACGGAAAGATAGGCTGTTAAGGAGATGTTTTTCCTCCCTTTTGGTTCGTTAAGATCCTGTTAATTTCGTTGTTTTTCCGGGGATAAAACGATATCATTAAACCAAGGAATTTGAAGATGTGAAGAAGAGCGTGTATCGAATTTTGTTATATGTGCTCCAAAGTCGGGAGTTTTGAGTCATGAGTCTACGCGTTGGGATTGATATTGGATCCACCACGGTAAAAGTAGTGGTGTTGGATGAGCGCAATAAGCTGCTGTTTCGTTCTTATGAGCGGCACTACTCCAAGACCCGTGAACGGGCCTGCGAAACGCTGCACTCCATCCAAGAGATGCTGGCAGGACAAAAGATTAAGCTGACGATTACCGGCTCAGCGGGTTTGGGCGTGGCAACCGCAGCCGGGATTGATTTTGTTCAGGAAGTTTATGCTACTGCTGCAGCAGTGAATACATATATCCCCGACACCGATGCGGTGATTGAACTTGGGGGAGAGGATGCCAAAATTATCTTTTTTGGCGGGGCACTGGAGGAGCGGATGAACGGCTCGTGTGCCGGCGGAACGGGGGCCTTTATCGACCAGATGGCTACCCTGATGAACGTAACAGTGAGTGAACTGGATGCGTTATCGTTGAAGCACGAAAAGATTTATCCCATTGCATCCCGGTGCGGCGTGTTTGCGAAGAGTGATATTCAACCCATTTTAAATCAGGGTGGACGGAAAGAAGATGTGGCTGCCTCCATTTTTCAGGCGGTAGTGGACCAGACCGTGGCTGGCTTGACCCAAGGCCGAGAACTGAAAGGAAAGATTGTCTTCCTGGGAGGGCCGCTGCATTTCTTGATGGGTCTGAGAGAGCGGTTTGTAGAAACCCTAAAGCTGGACAGTCAGCATGCGGTATTTCCTGAAGATGGCGACTGTTTTGCCGCTATGGGTGCAGCACTTTGTGCTACTGACTATACCCCAATCCCTTTTGAAGAGGTACTAAAAAAGCTAGAAGAAAGTGTAGATACCACCACACTGGTAGACACCATGCCTCCTCTGTTTGAAAGCCAGGAGGAGTACGACGCTTTCTGTAACCGGCACAATGCGAAAAAACCGCCGGAAGTGGATATCCAGACCTACGCAGGCCCGGCTTGGCTGGGGATTGATGCCGGTTCTACGACTACAAAACTGGCCCTTATCACAGCTGACGGAGGTTTGCTCTATACCTATTACCACTCCAACCAAGGCAATCCTGTCTCCGTAGTGCTTCCACAACTGAAAGAGATTTACAAAATGTGTGGAGATCGGATCCAGATTAAGGGTGCCGCGGTTACTGGTTATGGCGAAGATCTGGTGAAAAATGCATTCTCCTGTGACTTGGGACTTGTGGAGACCATGGCCCATTACAAAGCTGCGGCCCACTTTGAGCCAGATGTAGACTTTATCATCGACATCGGCGGCCAGGACATGAAGTGCTTTAAAATCCGCAATGGTGCAGTGGACTCCATTATGTTGAACGAGGCCTGCTCCTCTGGATGTGGATCCTTCATTGAAACCTTTGCCAAGGCCCTTGGGTATAACATTGCCGACTTCTCAAAATTGGGCCTGTTTACAAAAAAACCGGTAAACCTTGGTTCTCGGTGTACTGTATTTATGAACTCCTCGGTCAAACAGGCCCAGAAGGATGGGGCCAGCGTGGAAGACATTTCCGCGGGACTATCCATCTCTATTGTAAAAAACGCCATTTATAAGGTAATCCGGGCGGCCTCTGCCGATGATTTAGGAAAACACATTGTAGTGCAGGGTGGAACGTTCCACAACGACGCAGTGCTTCGAGCTTTTGAACAAGAGTTAGGGCGTGATGTCACCCGGCCCACGATCTCCGGAATTATGGGAGCATTTGGGGCTGCATTGGCGGCTCGCGATCTGCATCTGGAAAAGAGCACTCTACTGGATGCCAAAGCATTGGAGAAATTTACACACACCGCAAAACCTGCTACCTGTGGTTTATGTACCAACCATTGCTCGTTGACGGTAAACTCCTTCGATGGTGGTCGCCGATTTATCTCTGGGAACCGCTGTTCCAGACCTCTGGGGGAGGAACCCAGCCGACAGCCTGATCTAATGCGGTATAAGTACGCAAAACTCCGCGCTCTTCATGGAAAGGGGCAAGGGACAGGTGTCCGGGGCAAAATCGGGATCCCCTTTGGATTAAATATGTATGAGAATCTACCGTTCTGGTTTGAATTGTTTACCAAGCTCAATTTTGAGGTGGTACTTTCCCCAGAGTCAAGCCGAAAGCTGTACTTAAAGGGACAACGGACGATTCCTTCTGACACAGTTTGCTACCCGGCCAAGTTGCTTCACGGGCATGTGGAGGCGCTGGTGGAGGCGGGGGTAGACGCCGTATTTTATCCGTGTATGCCCTACAACTTTAATGAGGGCGTGAGCGACAACAACTACAACTGTCCCGTAGTGGCCTATTACCCAGAATTGCTGGCGGCCAATGTGCCGGAGTTGAAAAAAGCACGATATCTCTATCCCTACTTTGGTCTGCACCGCCCAAAGGATTTTGAAAGAAAGGCCAGTGAGTGGTTTTTTAATGAGTTCCAAATTCCAAAGCGGGAGACTGTAGTAGCAGTGAAGGCAGCCTATGAAGCGTACGAGGCCTATAAGAAGGATGTTCACTCCACTGGCCGGCACTATATTGAGAAGGCCCGTGAGGAAGGAAAGCCCATCTTAGTGGTGTGTGGTCGACCTTACCACATGGATCCGGAAATTAACCACGGAATCAACGATTTGATTACCTCTTATGGTTTTGTTTTGGTAACAGAGGATGCGGTGGCCTATCTGGAAGATAAGGCTCCCAGGCATGTACTCAACCAATGGACCTACCACGCCAGAATGTACAACGCCGCTCGATATGTATGTACCCAGCCGGATATGGAAGTTATTCAGCTGGTCTCTTTCGGGTGCGGCATAGACGCCATTACTGGAGACGAGATGCGTTCCATTTTAGAAGATGGCGGAAAGTTGTACACCCAATTAAAAATTGACGATATTAGTAATCTTGGTGCTGTCAGAATTCGAATTCGAAGCCTGATGGCAGCAATTGAAGCAAGAAAAGGACAATGACCCGCATACACGTCCGCGGGGAAAGGAGATCCCTATGGCTAAGCTAGTATATGATGAAAACGGCCGCCTCCTGTTTACCAAGGAGATGAAAGAGGAGTACACCCTCCTGATGCCGCAGATGCTGCCCGTCCATTTCGGCATGATGCAAAAGCTGCTGGAGTGCGAAGGATATAAAGTGGATATGCTGACCACAAACCACCGGGGGATTGTGGATGAAGGGTTGAAATATGTCCATAACGATACTTGCTATCCGGCGCTGCTGGTCATTGGCCAGTTGATTGATGCTGTGAAGCACGGGGGCTATGACCCTCATAAAGTGGGCTTGCTTATCACCCAAACCGGAGGTGGTTGTCGGGCGAGTAACTACATTCACTTGCTGCGTAAGGCGCTGGAGAAGGCGGATATGGCCTACATCCCCGTGGTATCGGTGAACCTATCGGGACTGGAGAAGAACCCTGGTTTTAGTCTAACACTGCCTTTTGTTCGCAAAGCAATATTTGCCATGATGTATGGGGACATTATTGTCAATGTGGCCAACCAAGTGCGTCCCTATGAAGTAGAACAGGGTGCTACGGATCGGATGATTGCCAGCTGGTCCCAAAAGTTGGTAGACGGTTTCCAGCATGGAAAAGGAATGAGCCGTGGGCAGATGCGGGGAATTTTTGATGCAATCTGTGCCGATTTTGCAGCTATTCCAGTGGCGGGCGAGCCTAAGATTCGAGTTGGAGTGGTAGGCGAAATTTATGTGAAGTTTGCTCCGTTGGGCAATAATAACCTGGAGCAATTTCTTCTCTCAGAAGGCGTTGAGCCTGTGGTGCCCGGCCTGACCGATTTTATCATTTTCAAAATCTTTAACCGGGTTGCCGACGTAGATTTGTACGGTGGAAAATGGATCAAGAAGGCTGCCTGCCTTACCTTTATGCGCTATATTGAAGGATGTCAAAAAGACATGATTGAAGCGTTGGAGCGTTCGGGGCGTTTCCGTGCGCCGGGCACCTTCCGCCAGCTGCATGAATTGGTAAAGGGCTATCTGGGCGATGGAAACAAGATGGGTGAGGGATGGTTACTCACGGCTGAAATGCTGGAACTGATTCATTCTGGGACTCCCAATATTGTTTGCACTCAGCCGTTTGGTTGCTTACCCAACCATATTGTGGGGAAAGGTATGATCCGCAAGCTGAAAGACAAGTACCCCTATAGCAATGTGGTGGCGATCGACTATGACCCTGGTGCCACCAAGATCAACCAGGAAAATCGAATTAAGCTTATGTTGGCCAACGCAAAGGGCCTGACTCAGCAGGAAGAGAGTTCCGCCCATCGGGAGGCTCAGCCCAATGTGGTGCCCAAGTTGGCTCATGCGCACTCCTAACAACAAATGCAGAAAGAGAAATGCGGTATGGAAACTCCATACCGCATTTTTTTAATCAAAAAGTGTAAGTTGTAATTACTTGCCCGGTTTAAAACTATCCTTTAGGGAGACGGCTCGATTGAACACCAAAGCGTCGGGCTTGGAGTCCTTGGAGTCGGCGCAGAAGTAGCCGAGTCGTAGGAACTGGAAGCGATCACTGGGCTTGGCCTGAGCCAGGCAAGATTCCAGCTTACAGCCGGTAAGCACCTCTAAGGAGTTAGGATTCAAACAGTCCAGGAAGTTTTTGTCGCCGCCGTCAGGATCTGGGTCGGAGAAGAGGTTGTCATATAGCCGCACCTCTGCATCTACGGCAGTGGCGGCATCCACCCAGTGGATGGTTGCCCCCTTTACCTTTCGGCCATCGGCAGGATTACCTCCGCTACTTTCAGGGTCATAGGTGGCCAAAATTTCGGTAACATTTCCTTCTGAATCCTTTACACAGCCGGTACAAGTAATAAGATAGGCTCCCTTCAAGCGGCACTCAGGACCGTTCGGGTAGAGACGCTTATACTTAGGGATGGGCGTTTCCAGAAAATCGTCGGCCTCTACATAAAGGTGTCGGGAGAAGGTTACTGGGCGGGTGCCAGCTTCTGGATCGTTCGGGTTGTTTTCCACCTGGAAAATCTCACTTTTGCCCTCTGGATAGTTGGTAATCGTCAACTTCACCGGGCGCAGTACGGCCATGGCACGCTGGGCATGGTCATTGAGATCCTCGCGCAGACAATGCTCCAGAAAACTGTATTCCACCGTGGAGGTGTTTTTGGCGACGCCAATGCGATCACAGAAGTTGCGGATAGAGGTGGGAGTATACCCCCTCCGGCGCAGACCACACAGGGTGGGCATTCTAGGATCGTCCCAACCAGTGACATAGTGTTCCTCCACTAATTTGCGGAGCTTGCGCTTGGACATAACGGTATAGTTAATCCCTAGGCGGGCAAACTCGATCTGGCGTGGTTTGGAGGGCACATCAGTGTGATTGATAACCCAATCGTACAGGGGACGGTGATCCTCATATTCTAGGGAACATAGTGAGTGGGTAATCCCCTCTAAGGCATCCTGAATGGGGTGGGCAAAATCATACATAGGGAAAATACACCATTTGGTACCCTGGCGGTGGTGTTCAATGTAGCGGATTCGGTAGAGTACTGGATCCCGCATATTGAAATTACCGCTGGCCAAGTCAATTTTTGCCCGCAAGGTATATTTCCCTTCTGGAAATTCCCCATTTTTCATCCGCTCAAACAGATCGAGATTCTCGGAAATGGGGCGGTCACGCCAAGGGGATCGGGCGGGGGTGCCCACGTCCCCACGATACTCACGGAACTCCTCGGGAGTCAATTCACATACATAGGCCAATCCTTTTTTAATGAGACCGACTGCCAGTTCGTAGGTCTTTTCAAAATAGTCGCTTCCATAAAAGAACCGGTCACCCCAGTCGAAGCCCAGCCAGTGGATGTCTTCTTGGATGGCATCCACAAATTCAGTATCTTCTTTTGCGGGGTTGGTATCATCCATGCGCAAGTTGCAGATACCACCAAATTTTTCAGCTGAACCAAAGTCAATAATCAGGGCCTTGCAATGGCCAATGTGGAGGTAACCGTTTGGTTCAGGTGGAAACCGGGTGTGAACCTGCATCCCGGCAAAGCGCCCACCGGGTGCAATGTCTTCCGTAATAAATTCATGAATAAAGTTCTGGCTGGGGGCCGGCCCGTCGGAAGTGGAGCCGTTCGAAATCCGTTCTTCAGCCATGATGACCCTCCTGTCTTATTGTGAGGATATTAACTTCCCTATTTTACACCAGGTTCTAACTTAGATGCAAGGGCTTCCTCCCTTTTCCCTGAAGAAATCCAGGGAAAATGAGGGGAAGTTTTGTGACACAGTCACGGAACGAGAAAGCAATCTGGGGTATACTACAGGCAAGAAAAGAGATTTAAGGAAATTTCTTGCGAATTGTTTTAGAGTTGTTATAATAGAAAATAACTTGAGTATGATGGAAAGATGGTGATGGGATGGGGCATGATATTCTGGTACTGGGAAGCGGCCCAGCAGGGTTGGCAGCTGCGGTAGCAGCCCGTGGGCGCGATAAGCGCGTACTGATCATTGGCAACCGTTGGGAAGACAGCCCGCTGGCGCGAGCAGAACGGGTAGACAATTACCTAGGGATGCCGGGCCAGACAGGGCGAGAGATGCTCCAAACCTTTTATGACCACGCTGTTTCCGCTGGAGTGGATTTTGTAACAGGCCGGGCAATTTCTCTCATGGCTTACCAGGGGTTTCTGGTCACGGTGGGGAGCCAGGTCTACGATGGAAGAGCACTGATTTTAGCGCCTGGTGTAGTGCGGCAGGCCAAATATCCTGGAGAGGAGAAGTATCTAGGTCGCGGAGTCAGCTACTGTGCCACCTGTGACGGAATGCTCTACCGTAACCGTCCAGTGGTGGTAGTGGGCCGAAGCGCAGATGCCCCCCTGGAGGCCAATTACCTTAAAAGTTTGGGATGCCAAGTGACCTACGTGTCCCCTGGAGAGCCAAATGGACTAGATACGGATATCCCTGTGGTGAAAGCCGGAAAGCTGGCAGTAAAAGGAGAGGAGACGGTAACCGCGCTGGAGGCAGACGGGGTGGAAATCCCTTGTGCAGGGATATTTATCCTGCGTCAGGCAGTAGCCCCCACCGACTTGTTACCAACCTTAGAGACAGAGCAGGGTGTCATCAAAGTGGACCGGCACATGGCTACCAATGTAGAGGGAGTCTTTGCCGCTGGAGACTGTACAGGAGCGCCTCTCCAGGTTTCTAAGGCAGTGGGAGAAGGCCATGTAGCTGCCTTGTCCGCCTGTGAGTATCTCGACAAACTAGAACAAACAAATGAAAAGTGAAAGGGATGTAGAATTATGACACAGTTTAATAAAGCGAGTTTTGACAAAGCCTTGGCAGATGGAAATTTAATGATGGTAGATTTTTGGGCGGATTGGTGCGGTCCCTGCAAAATGCTTGCCCCAGTGATTGACGACTTAGCAAGCCAGTACGCCGGGAAAGTTGTGGTAGGGAAAGTGAACGTGGACGAGGAACAGGAACTGGCAATCCGATATGGCGTGATGTCCATTCCCACCGTTATCTTTTTCAAAAATGGCAAAGAAATTGATCGTAAGGTCGGGGTGATGCCTGCCGGGGCATTTACTCAAGTATTGGACAGCAATCAATAAACATAAACGAGAGGAAAAGGCCCGCTGCAGTTCCATTGCAGCGGGCCTTTTTGTTCACATACAAGGGGATTACTCCGGCCCGTTTATGAGAGCCTCTCCTGCCAGATAGATATCACCAGCGCCCACAGTGAGAATGAGATCGCCAGGTCGAGCCAACTCCCGAAGTTGGTCGGTAACATCTTGCAGTGTAGGGCAATAGCGAGCGCCGGGGATTTCCTGAACCAGGTCGTTGGAAGAGATGCCAAACGTGTTCTGTTCCCGGGCAGCAAAAATTTCTGCTAAAAGAGTGAGATCAGGCAGCTTTAATACTTCCACAAATTCGGAAAATAACTCCTGTGTTCGGGAGTAGGTGTGGGGTTGGAAAGCACAGATTACCCGATGGTAGCCCAATCCCTTGGCTGTGGTGAGCAGGGCGCGAAGTTCCTGAGGATGATGGGCATAGTCGTCATACACTGCAGCCCCATGATAGTTCCCTTTCTTTTCAAAACGGCGCCCTGCTCCATGGAAAGAGCGAAGCCCTTCTGCAATCGCAGAGGCGGGGACACCCAGACAATGGGCAGCTGCAGCTGCAGCTAAAGCGTTGCGCACGTTGTGGATTCCAGGGACAGATAGCTGTACCTGAGTTAGGAATTCCCCATGGGAAATAATATCAAAAGAAGGAAATCCATTTGACCAAGACAGGTGGTCTGCGTGAATGTCACCCTCATTCAGACCAAAGGAGATCACCTTTCGCCCTAAGTTTTCCAGGGCATCCATGGTGTTTTGATCATCTCGATCCGCTACGACAAAGCCTTCATCTGGAACCAGTTGAGCAAAACGGCGGAAAGAATGCTTGATATCCTCCAAGTCATGGAAAAAGTCTAGATGGTCGGCGTCAATGTTTAAGATTACGGCCACAGTAGGGAAGAAAGAAAGGAAGGAGTTGCAGTACTCGCAACTCTCTAAAATGATGGTGTCGCCGTGACCCACTCGGTGACCAGCGCCCAAGATGGGAAGAACGCCGCCAATCATAATAGAGGGGTCACGCTGTGCAGCTAGAAAAATATGGGCGCACATGGAGGTGGTAGTGGTCTTGCCGTGGGTTCCCGCCACACACAGGGCGTTGCGGTAGTGACGCATAATAGCACCCCAGGCCTGCGCTCGCTCAAAGACAGGGATACCGGATTTTAGGGCAGCAGCAATCTCAGGGTTATCGTCGTGAACGGCAGCTGTACGAATGACACAGTCGGCTCCTTGTATACTTTGAGGAAGATGGCCGATGGTCACTGGGATCCCCAGGGAGCGCAGGTGGCTTACAGTAGCACTCTCGTGGAGGTCTGACCCAGTGACGAGAACGCCTCTTCCCTGGAGTACTTCTGCAAGTGGGGACATGGATACCCCCCCGATGCCTACTAAATGGGCGCGGCGGCCGGGGTGGATATAGTCTTGTATATTATAATCCATAGGATCACACCTTTGCTTTTCAGTGGGTTATTTATGTTACATATTATAACTTTGGCGAGATAGAAGTGCAAGGCTTCCTCAAAAATATAGCCGGCCCGGGGAAAAACTATACCAAAAGAAAAAAGCGCGCCGATTATTCGGCGCGCTTGCATTTACCAAATTTATAGCAATTCCAATGAGACAATGGTATACCCGAACAAATTGTCACGAGGCTGAAGTACCGCGTGGAATTGGGCCAAAGTAGAGTTGTCCACCAAGTAGACCAGGGAACCAGAGGCATCCAATTGGCCGTTTATTTGAGCGGTGTGCGTAACCGCGACCTGAGCCAGGCTGTCATTGCCGCATGCCAGGCGGTAACTATCAATCTCGGAGGAGTAAATCATCCGGTCAGATAGCTGAGTAGGAAGGGCACCCAACTCAGCCATGGGGGTGGGGAGGGCGGAAGAAAAATCCATAGCAGTCTCTACCGGTAAGACCAGGTCTTCATCCATATATTCGGAACGGGCATCCATTTGACCGTAAAGGGAGAGCATATTGTACAGCGCTTCCCAACCCAATTGTCTATCAGAAGCATCAAACTGAGTCTGATGGTGGTTGAGCATGGCCAAAATCATGCCGTGAATGGCGGGAGTCATAGACTCAAGAGCATCGGTTTGGGCAGGAGCACTGCCAGGGACATAGCCTTCCTGAGTAGCAGAGATCTCCAAAGTAGGGGTGTCAGGAGATTGAGCCAGTGCTACACCCTCTAAAGGGAAGATGAGCAAGGCGGCGATCATAGTGGTCAAAAGAACTTTTTTCATTTGGGAGACCTCCTTTCCCTGGGAATCCACAGGGTACATTGTTTCTTTCTAAATTAAGTATAGCAGGAAGACGTGTAACCATCCTATCGGAAGCATTACGACTTGGTGGCAAAGTGGTTACAGAATGGTTGCAAATGATAAGTGGTCTAAAATGGTGGGGAGGGAAAGGGCTTTCCTACGCTTGATCAGTGTATGCTGGCGAAAGAGACAATATGATAGAAAAGAATTTTTCATTTTATTATGACGTAGCACACGGGGAAAGGTTCCCGTCCAAATAAATTTTCTTTTTGAGGAAAATGGGGGCGGTTGACCGAGAGCGCCGTTTTGTTATAAAATAAAAATTACTGCGAAAAGAAAAGACAGGAAGAGTGACTATGCTGAACCACGAACAAGAGTTACGTTTTGTGTCGGCCCGTCGGGAGGCCATAGCCCAGACTTTTTCTCGACTTAACCCGGAACAGCGGGAAGCGGTGTTGTCCACGGAAGGTCCCCTTCTGCTCTTAGCAGGGGCAGGGAGTGGGAAAACGACTGTTCTCATCCATCGAATTGCCAATTTGATGCGCTATGGGCGGGGATCGGACAGTGTAGAGGTAGCGGATTGGGTGGAAGAAGAGGATTTGGCCTTTTTGGAGGCGTGTGCACAGGGCCGTACCTTATCCCCAGAGGAGGAAATGCGGCGGGACCGGCTATGCCGGCTGGAAGCGGCTGCGCCTTGGAGTATCTTGGCCATTACGTTCACAAATAAAGCCGCTGGGGAACTCAAACAACGCTTGGGGGCAATGTTGGGGCCTGCTGCAGAAGACATCTGGGCTTCCACATTCCATTCTGCATGTGTAAGAATTTTGCGCCGTGATATCGATAAATTAGGATTTTCTACCTCCTTTACAATTTATGATACCGACGACTCTCTGCGTGTGATTAAGGACTGTTTAAAGGATCTGGGGATGGATGATAAGCAGTTTCCTCCTCGTTCCGTATTGGGGTACATCTCCCGGGCAAAAGATGCCATGAAGTTGGCGGAAGAGTATGCCCGAGAATGCGAGCGATCTGGCGACTTTCGTCTGAGCAAGATCGCGAATGTGTACTTGGAATACCAGCGGCGGCTGTGGGAAGCCAGTGCCTTGGACTTTGACGATATTATCCTCCATACCGTTCGTCTGCTCCAACAATTTGATGACGTGAGGGAATATTATCAGAAAAAATTCCATTATGTATTGATTGATGAGTATCAGGATACCAACAATTTGCAGTATCTATTAGCCTCCACTTTGGCGGCGGGATATGAGAATTTTTGCGTGGTGGGTGACGACGACCAATCGATCTACCGCTTCCGTGGGGCTACCATTGAAAATATCCTCTCTTTTGAAAAACAATATCCAAATTGTCGCGTAATTCGGCTGGAGGAGAATTACCGCTCTACCCGGCATATTCTGCAGGCGTCTAATGCGGTGATTCGAAACAACCAGGGCAGAAAGGGAAAAGAGTTGTGGACTCGGGCCGGTGAAGGGGAGAAGTTGACCCTGTACTCGGCCATGAATGAAAATGACGAGGCGCAGTATGTGGCGGCTAGAATTTTGGAGGGATACAGCCAAGGGAGAAAATGGAAAGACCATGCAATTCTCTACCGGATGAACGCCCAGTCCAACCAGATGGAGACAGCGTGTAAACGAAATGGGATCCCTTACCGCATTATTGGGGGTACTCGGTTTTTTGATCGGGCAGAAGTAAAAGATATGGTGGCGTATTTGGCGGTACTCAATAACCCAGAGGACGACTTACGTCTACTGAGAATTTTAAATAACCCGCCCCGGGGAATTGGCCAGAGGACAGTGGAAACGGCTCAGGAGATTGCTCGGCGGGAGGAGACATCCCTCTATGCAGTTTTGGACAACGCCAGGTTGTATCCAGAACTGGAGCGCTCTGCTGGGAAGTTGGCGACCTTTACAAACCTGATGGGAGAATTAGCTGGCCTGTTGACCCAGCTGCCTTTGGACCAGTTTTACGAAGAATTAATCCTCCGCACAGGATATGCTGCCATGCTGGAGAGCAAAAACACAGTGGAGGATCGCACGCGTCTGGAGAACGTGCGAGAATTATTGACCTCTATTCGAGGATATTTGGAAAACGCAGGAGAAGAACCAAGTCTTGCGGGATTTTTGGATGAGATTGCGCTCTATACCGACTTAGACAACCACGATCCAGACCAGGACTGTGTGGTGATGATGACCATGCATTCGGCAAAAGGACTGGAATTCCCGGTGGTGTTTGTGGTTGGTGCAGAAGAGGGGATCTTTCCTGGTATCCGAGCAATTGGAGAGATGGAGGAGATGGAGGAGGAGCGGCGGCTGTGCTATGTAGCTATGACACGGGCCAAGGAAAAGTTGTACCTCACCTGCGCAAACCAACGGATGCTCTTTGGGCGAACGAGTTCCAACCGCCCCTCTCGATTTGTGGAGGAGATTCCGCCTGAACACCTGGAGCGAACAGGTCGTTCTTACTTGTCTGCTCCGGAGGAGGACTGGAGTGGAATTCCCAGCCGCACTTCGGGCTACAGCGGATATGAGGGCAGCAGGTATAATACTGTGCGGTCAGGCTGGACAAGCGGGCAGAATTTAGGGAGTGGGCAGCCGACTTACAGTGGAGGTCGACATACCCCAGGAGGGGCAGAGAGAAGCAAAAGGATATCAGTTGGGACAAAAATGATGGGAGGACAGTGTAACCAGGCCAGTGGCCCCTTACCGGGCTTTCAAAAGGGGGATATGGTACGCCATACCGCTTTTGGACAGGGGATGGTACTGTCAGTTCAGAAGATGGGTGGGGATGCCCTGCTGGAAATTGCCTTTGATGGTGTAGGAACCAAGCGACTGATGCTGAAATCAGCAGCCTCCCACATGGAAAAATTGACGAAATAGAAAATAAACAGGCGGCTATGGGATGCAACCATAGTCGCCTTAAAAAATTTTAAAATGGGTGTAACTTTTTAGCCTGGAACTTCGTCTAACAAAATATGGAGGAAATGCGCCCTTTCTATGTAGCAGAAACAATTAAGAGAATCTTAAAGATTTGTAACTGGGTTGTAATTGAAAGGGCAAGAGCGACAGCATATAATAAAATCCGTGGACAGGCGAGCCCTGTCCGTTGGTGTAAATATGCGAGGATCGCTGAATATATTCTTTTGAGGAGGTACTACCACCATGGCGGAAGTGACAGTAACCCAGCCCCAGACCTCAGCGCCAGCACCGGCGTCCATGAAGAAAAGAGGGCCTGGAAAAAAGAAGATGGTGAAACGGTTTGTAGCCTTGGGCGTGGCAGCAGCTGTTTTGGGTGGAGGCGGATTTGCCCTATATAAGTTTTTGAATACCAGTAACTTGGAGGAAGGGGAAATTTTCTCACAACCAGCTACCATTGGAACCATTCAGAGTAAGGTTTCCGGCAGTGGTACAGCAAAAGCGAAGGAGTCGGCAGCCATTACGCTGACACAAGGGGGAACTGTGCAAGAGGTGCTGATTACCGGTGGACAGACGGTAATGGCAGGGGATCCCCTTTATACCATTTATAGCCAGGCGGCGGAGGACGAAGTGACCAATGCCCGGAAAAAAGTAGAGGATCTGAACAAGGACATGGCGGACCTTCAAAAAGATGCGGCGAATCTTACTGTCCGGGCTCCCTTTGCCGGGAAACTGCAAGAGGTAAAGGAATTCCAGATTGATCAAGAAATTACTAAGGGAACCCCAATTGCTACCCTGGTAAATGATAAAAAGCTCAAGCTGTCCCTCTATTTTAGCTATGCATATGAGAAGGACATTAAAGTGGGACAGAAAGTGGATGTGTCTGTTCCGGCAGTGATGCGCTCTTATGAGGGTAGCGTAGAGAAAATTAATAAGGTTAGCTACATATCTCCGGAAGGTGCAGTCCATTTCGAAGTAGTGATCGTATTTGACAATCCTGGGACGCTGACGGCGGAGATGGATGCGTCGGCTGTCCTTTACACAGCTGACGGGACCGCAATTTATCCCTATGAAAATGGGAAAACCGAGTTTTACGAAACTCGTACCATTGAGGCTAAGTCGGAAGGACCGGTCATCTCCATTGGAAACCTGCTGGATTATGCCAATGTATCTGAGGGGGAGGCGCTGCTGACGCTGGGGTCTTCCACCATTGACTCTGATATCAGAGCGAAGCAGGAGGAAATCAATACCGCGCAAACCAAGCTGGATGAGGCGACAAAGGCGTTGGCGGATTTCCATGCGGTAGCACCCATTGATGGTACGGTCACTTCTTGTACGCTAACCGAAGGTGCGGAAGTAAAAAGTGGAGATACAGTGGTGATTATCTCGAATACCACCACTATGCTGGTTACTATCACGGTAGATGACCGGAATATCTCATTCATTAAGCCGGGAAACTTTGTGGATCTGGATTGGAATGGCAATACCTATCAAGGTCAAGTCACCTCTATTGACATGGGCGGTGCCCAGAGCGGCCAAGGAATGACCAATTACCCAGTCACCTTGTCTGTGGACAATTTCGATGGATCCCTTATGGACGGGGCATGGCTGCAGTACTCTTTTGTTACCAGCGAGTCGGCAGACTGTATTTTGGTTCCAACCAGTTCTGTGCAGTACTTTAGTGATAAAGATGGAAATCGGCAGTCGGTGGTCTTTGTAAAGCGGGATAGCCGGCCGGATGATGTGCCAGAGTTGGAATTGCCAGAGGTGGAGCCGGATCAGAAGCGTCGTTTCCCCAGCGAGGAAGAAGGCTACTACCCAGTGATTGTGGAAACTGGCATTTCGGACACGCAGAACGTGGAAATCCGTTCTGGGGTGGAAGAAGGGGACGAAGTCTTCGTCAATTACACAGTCACAGAACAGGGCAGCAGCTGGTAAGGGGTGCGGCTATGCTCATTGACATTCATGACCTCTATAAAATATATAACGAAGGTAAGGAAAGCGAAGTCCGAGCCCTGGACGGAGTAAGCTTAGAAATTGACAAGGGCGAATTTGTAGCCATTGTGGGTCAATCCGGATCGGGCAAATCTACCCTGATGAATGTGTTGGGCTGTCTGGATATTCCAACTTATGGAGACTACTACTTAAATGGAACAGATGTTACCGGATTGTCAGACAAGGAGTTGGCCCATATTCGAAATCGGGAGATTGGATTTATTTTCCAGGGATACAATCTTATTCAGGAATTGGATGCGCTGGAAAATGTCACCTTGCCGCTCATTTATCAAGGTGTCTCGGTGTGGGAACGGGAGGACATTGCCATGGAAGCCCTGGCCAAGGTGGGAATGGACACCCGTGCCCATCATCGTCCCAGCGAAATGTCCGGCGGACAGCAACAGCGAGTAGCTATTGCCCGAGCCATTGCCACTCACCCGAACATTATCATGGCCGATGAGCCCACTGGCGCGCTGGATTCCAAGACAGGACGCCATGTGTTGGAGATTTTGCGGGAACTGTACCGGAGCGGGACGACCATTTTGCTCATTACCCACGACGACGGCATTGCTGCCACCGCTAAGCGAGTGGTGCGACTGTCCGACGGCAAGATCATTGCAGATCACCCACAGGAGGTGGATTGGGAATGAACTTATGGCAGGCATTTAAAATGGCCTTCAAATCCATCTCCATGAAGAAAACCCGATCCTTCCTGACCATGCTGGGTATTATTATTGGTGTGGCTTCAGTGGTTATCATGGTGTCGGTGGTCCAGGGCCAGAACCGGAAAAACATGGAGTACTTTGAGAAGATGGGGGATAACAAGATCAGTGTCTCCGCGTACTCGTACTACGATACCAATAATGAGACCTCTCAGAAGCTCTATGACTATTGTCTTTCTCTTAGTAACCTGATCGCAGGGATTACCCCAAATGCGGAGGTGGGAAGCAAAGTCACTGTGCAGTATGGAGCCAAAACCATAGCCATCAACGACTGGGAGAATATGGGGCCAAATGTTGATTGGAACGCCATGATGCACATCAAGCTTGGATCCGATCAGTTTGGTGTATGCAACAATTACACTCTGGCCGGTGGGCGAGAGATCTCTTATCTGGACATTTCAAAGACAAACTCTGTATGTGTATTGGGAGCCGGAGCAAAAGAGGCTCTGTTTGGATACACCGATCCAGTGGGGGAAAACATTACCCTAAATGGGCAACCATTCTTGGTCGTTGGATATTATGAAGCGATGGAACTCTATTCCGACCTCGATAATATCATCGTCATTCCCTATACCTTTAATCGCTCTATGAATCAAAACAGCACCATCAACAGCTATATTGTGAAAGCCAAGAGTGCCCAGGCGACCATTGAAGCGATGACTCGATTAGATGCATTTTTGGGGGGCTTGTTCCCAAAAAATGACCAGGGATACAGCGAAAATGGCGATTATCAGGTGTACAGCGACAACAGCTATGCACAGAATATGAAAAGCCAGAGTAATATGCAGGCTCTGGTGTTGGGTGCTATCGCCGGCATATCTCTGTTGGTGGGCGGCATCGGAATTATGAACATTATGCTGGTTACGGTGACCGAGCGTACCCGAGAGATTGGAATCCGCAAAGCGATTGGAGCTGAACGTAAGAGCATTATCACCCAGTTCTTGATTGAGGCGGCAGTTATCTGTAGTATTGGTGGACTCATCGGAATTGGCATCGGCTGTGTGGGCACTTTGATTGCGGGAAAACTTTTGCTGCAGGAATCTTCCATGCTGCCAAGTGGGTTCATTACCGTGGGAGCATTTCTGTTCTCCGTGGTTTTGGGAATCATCTTTGGTATGTACCCCGCCATAAAAGCATCCGGACTACAGCCAGTGGTGGCATTGCGGGCGGAATAAGGAATAGGAGAGTGAGTACAATGCGAAACAAGCGAACGGTATCGACGATTTTGTCTATAGCTCTGCTTGCCACCCTGACGGTGCCAATGGGGGCTGCGAAATCTTCTTTTTATGATGTATCCGACCCAGCGACTTCAATCAATGCAGATGTGTTGCGTTTGATGGGTGTGGTAGATGGAGTGGGCGGAAATACCTTTAATCCCAATGGAAATCTGACACGGGCAGAGTTTTGCGCCATGGTGGTCAAATTTATGCAGAAAGGGGACCAGGTGGCGGCGAATGCCACCCGGACTATTTTCTCTGATGTGACTGCGGCGCACTGGGGACTGGGATATGTAAATCTAGCTGCCTCTCTGACCGTAAAAGATGGGGAGAAGGAATTGCCTCTTATTTCCGGAGTGGGAGATGGACGATTTGAACCGGATGCAAAAATAACCTTTGCTCAGGCAGTGACTATTCTCATCCGGGTATTGGGTTATTCCAGCGAACAGGCGGGGGCGGTATGGCCTCAGAGCTACATGAACCTGGCTAAGTCCATCGGGTTAACTGACGGGATTTCTGCCGGGGTTAACTCTAATATTACCCGTGCCCAGGCAGCGCAGTTGTTTGTCAATGCATTAGGATGCAAGACGGGGGATGGCAGCGATTACTATACCAGTATGGGAACCCCCAAAGAGGATGTGGTGCTGCTAGCGGTCAATGTGGACACCGATGATGGCAGTGCACAAGGGGCAGTGCGTACCTCTGCGGGCACTTATCTGCCGAAAACAGAGAATGTAGAACCTACGGCTCTTCAAGGAAGAAGAGGTTCTTTGGTGCTGAACGACAAACAGGAAATCGTCACCTTCGTTCCAGATGACAGCACCGCGGTCACCATTACGCTGTCGGAGGATGCCCAGGCCACCTATGTGAAGGCCAACGGCGGGAAACAGTATACCATTGCAAGTGACACGCCGGTGTATACCTCTGATAAAGCGGAGGGAAGCAGCTATGTCAGCGCCCATACTTCTTTGTATTCCGGCAGCCAAATCACTATGTTTACTGAACGGGGCAAGGTGGTTGCAGTTTATGCAGGAGGCAGTGCAGCGACCAGTGATGCGGGAGCAGTAGTGGTTACCGGTGGCGCCAACGTTGCAATTTTCCACGAATTGACTGGTGGTTTAACCAGCTTCAACGTTCAGAAAAACCGCCAGGCAATTACGCTCTCCCAAATTCAGCCCTATGATGTGGCAACTTACGATAGCCTGAGCAATACACTGATTGTGTCTGATTTGCATCTGACCTGCGTTTTAGAGAGCGCCTACCCCAACTCCAAAGCTCCGGAAAAAATTACTGCCCTTGGCTATGAATTTGAAGTGTTGGAGAGCGCTTGGTCCACTACCCCCAACTTCAATGTGGGCAACCAGGTAACGCTGTTGCTCACCGCAGACGGAAAGGTAGCGGGGATGGCGGACCCCTCTAAGGTGCGTTCCAATGCCATGGGCATCGTGAAAGAAGGCGGGGCTCAGGTGTTCTTGCCCAGCGGTGGAACACTGGAACTCAAAGGAGAAGTATCCAATCTCTCCAATGTAAATAACCAGTTAGTGACAGTAAGTTCTGCCAGCAAAGGCAAAATCAGTGCCAACCGTATGCCAAATAAAACTACCTCCAGCGATTTTGACGTCACCGGTATGAAAATTGGCAGCTACACGGTGACCGCTGGCGTTCGCATCTATGAACAGGTAGATGGTGGGGCTATGATCCCCATAGGCGTTGGAGATCTGGGATTAGTATCGGTGCCATCGAACAAGATTATGTCCTACCACCTCAACTCCTCTGATATGGTGGATTATATTGTGTTAAACAAGGTGACCGGAAACGCCTATGAATACGGTATCATGGTGACCAAGTTGACCGCCGGAGAAGGCGATGTGGGCGTTCGCACCTGGTCGCTGTCCCGCGGCAGCGGTGCCATTGATTTGAAGGGAGCGGGCTACCAAGGGAAAGAAGGTTCTTTCGCCGGCGTTGCATTGGGAGCAGGTGGCGAGGTGCTGGATATTATTCAGCTGACAGTTGTAGGGTCGGTGAAACCCAGCGATTTCTTCCAGAGTCAAGGCCAGAATTATGTCAATGCGGGGGGCAAGACCTATCAGGTGGCAGAAGATGTTGAGTGCTACCACAAAGTTGCAGATGACCGGGGCAGTCAAGACAATTGGTTTACTCAATCTACCGGTCAGGAGCGACTGGATGCCTGCAAAGCATATTCCAAAGATTTGACCATCTATGTAGATCCCATTGGCCAACAGGTGCGAGTCATCCAGGCCAATTGATCGAAACGCAACCCTCTCTTGATAAAGCACTTGGGGCGGCCGATTGGCCGCCCCAAGTGCTTTATTTTTTACATCTATATTTGGAGTGAAAAAGGAAATCAGGGGAGGGGAGAGGAGAAAGAAAAGGGAAAACGCTCCGGACCACACAGCTGAGCCATCTCCTCTACCCGGTCAGCAAAAATGGGGTCTGCCACTCCGTAGACCTGCCAGCCAGCTTGTTGAGCAGCTGTACAGTATACAGGGGAATCGTCAAAGAGAATACAATTCTCCGGGGATTCTTGGCACAACGCAGCTACTTGGCGGTATAGTTCCGGGTCTCGCTTCTCCTGTCCCAACTGGGCGGTGGTGAAAACAGATTCAAAAAGAGAAAGAAGATTGTGGCGGGATAGAGCAGCTTGACATAGGCGCGGCATGCAGGAAGTGAGGAGCGCACACCGTTTGCCAGCTTGGTTTGCTCGGAGGAGAAATTCCCGAACGTCAGGCTTAAGGGGAAGGGTTGTGGCATAGGCATCCTGGGCGAGGGCATGCCACGCGGCAATAATTTCCTCTTCCGTAAGAGGCAGGTGAAAATATCTCCGCGTATACGCTGCAGAGTCGAAAAAGGCGTGATGTGTGACGTAATCCGTATAGTCTGCCGGTACAGTATGAACACCATGTTGTCCCAAAAAAGTCAAGTCGATGTCCAGCCAAATCCCGTTGGAATCTAATATAGTGCCGTCCAAATCAAAAAAGTACACGATTAATCCTCCGTCCAAAACCGCCAAGGGAAGTGGATTGCTTCCTGGGCGTAGTCAATACCAATGCGCGTTCCTACTTGGATGTGGAGTGGAGGCAGACCACGGCAGACGTACAAAACACCATCTTCCTTGGTGATGGACAGGCCATTTTCTGCACGAGTGAGGGCCAGACCACGGCAGAGCTTGCCGGGGCCGTCTAATAAATGTTTGCGCTGGGCACTGGATAGCTGATGCATCTTGCACCCGAAGCGGTTTTCTGCTATAATGTCCCCGTTTGCAACCACCTGTGCACCTCGGATCAGGACTGCGCTGGGTTCTCCTTCTGGTTCCGTTACGAAATTAAGACAGTGATACATACCGTAAATGAGATAGATGTAGGCGGTTCCAGGTGGAGCGAAGAGAGTCTGGGTGCGGGGAGTCCGTTTATAGCCATAGGCGTGACAGGCTTTATCCATTCGGCCTACGTAGGCTTCTGTCTCGGTAATCCGGCATACCAGTTTTGTTTGGTCAGGGAACACACGTACCAAATGACAGCCTAGTAACTCACGAGCTACCTCAACCGTATCGCGGTTGTAGAAGTCTTGTGACAAAATTTCCATGTTCTGCACCCCTTTTGTTGATGCATCTCGTAGACCTCATCATACCATGTCTACCTGCTACTTTGCAATCCGGAGTTGATATCTATGTCCCCTCAAATTATGAAGCGACTGGCACGGCCCATGTTGTTTGCTGCTGCCATTATCTGGGGTACCTCCTTTTTCATTATGAAAAATGCCCTGGATGTTTTGCCGGTGTTTTTTCTGCTGGCTATTCGATTTACTGCCGGAGCGGTGCTCTTGGCACTGATCTGTCTCCCTCGCTGGAAACACGTTACCGCCGACTACGTCTGGCGAGGAGCGGTAATGGGGGCATTTTTATTTTTAGCCTACTCGATACAGACCTTTGGGCTGGCTTTGACCACCCCTTCTAAAAATGCTTTTTTAACGGCGGTGTACTGTGTCATCGTTCCATTCCTCACTTGGGCAGTGGTGAAGACGCGCCCTGACCGCTATAACATTGCTGCCGCATTGCTGTGTGTCACTGGAGTGGGGCTGGTTTCTCTCAATGGAGAGTTGTCTGTCAATACCGGCGACTTGCTGACTCTGGTGTGTGCGTTCTTTTATGCTTCTCATATCACGGCTGTGGCCAAAGTATCGCCAGGGAAAGATATTTCTCTGCTTACTGTATTCCAATTTGCCTTTGCTGGGTTGTATGCATGGATCTGTGGGGCCTGTACGGAGTCGTTTCCTGTCCAGGCGTTGGCGGATCCCCAAGTCTATCTCCCACTGGCCTATTTGTGTGTTATGGCTACCACGGTGGCTCTGCTGTTCCAAAATGTGGGACAGGTATGGTCCGATCCCGCCTCCGCCTCGGTCATTCTTTCCTTGGAGTCGGTATTTGGCGTACTTTTCTCTGTCCTTTTCTATGGGGACCCGGTAACTCCACGGCTACTAGTGGGTTTTGCCCTTATTTTTGTGGCGGTGGTATGTTCTGAGACGAAATTCTCCTTCCTCCGCAGCCGCGCAGCCTCGGCATCGACGTGTGAGGAGAAAGAAGTGCCTTGATTTCTTAGTCCAGCGGTTTTCCGCTGGACTTTCTTTTTTGAACTATAAAATAAAAAATAAAATTAAAGATTGACTTTAATAAAATTAAAATATATACTACTAAAAGACAAGAAGAGAAGCGTGAGGTGATGACATGGCAGTGGAAGTAGTCCCGGAGTGGATGGCAGGGTTGGAAGAGGAGGATGTTGCGTTTATCAAAAAATTTATTTTGGCTTCCGGGTCACTGAAAGAGGTGGCAACTCAATATGGAGTAACTTATCCTACCGTGCGGTTGCGGCTGGACCGGCTGATTCAAAAAATAAAGATTGGAGAAGACACAGCTGCCGACCCGTTTATCGCTGTGGTCAAGCGCTTGGCGGTGAGTGATCGGCTGGATTTCGATACCGCAAAAGTACTGATTGCAGAATATAAAAAAGCCCGAGGAACCGCTCAACTGTAAAGGTTGGGGGTGTTAGGAGGATTGTGATATGAGTTTATTAGCGTCGAATGTAGGAGTTGCGCTTGTCTTCGGAATTTTTGTAATGCTGTTGCCCGTTGCTCTTTTGGTTGTACTGCAAGTGTGGCTTTGTAAAAAAGGAAAGTGGCTGGGGCTAATACTACCTTGTCTGTCTTTATTGATGTCCTTGCTGCTGGTATTCAGCGTGGTAGCTTTTCAGCGGATGGATAGCGGGACACTGGTGGTTACGGATGAACATGGACAGGTGATTCAGGAACATTCGGTGGAACATCATAGTAACTTGACACCAGGGGCAGCGGGAACTGTTGCGGGGCTATTTTTGGTAAGCAACATCCCAACAGTGGTTTTTGGAGGGATCTGGCTACACTATAAAAACCGTCACGATTTTCAAGAAGATATGAACCGGATGAAAATTGAGGATTTGGAATAAATAAGCAGCCGCCGGAAATTCCGGCGGCTATTTTAAATATTTTGTTTGTGTATGGAACCGAAAGAAGCTTTCCCGCATCTATAAAGTGTCCGGACAAAAAAGGAGGCGATCCATGTGGGAACAGACGAGGAGCGCAGAACGCACTTTGCCGCTCTCGTGCAGGAGCATAGTCGGAGTATGTACCGCTCCGCCCGGGCACTGTTGTCCGGGGACGCTCAGGCCCAGGACGCAGTGGGAGAGGCGGTGTTGCTGGCTTGGCAGAACTTTGAGAAGTTGCGGAATCTCCAGGCGGCAAAAGGATGGCTATTGAAAATTACCGTCAACTGTGCTTATGCTCAGATGCGCCGAGATAAGTGCTTAGTGGGGCTGGAAGAAGCAGAACGGGTGGTGGCCCCAGAGCCGGAGGAGCGGCCAAGAGAATTGTGGCAGGCAGTGCTGTGCCTGCCGGAGGAGCAGCGCCTGGTGGTGACACTCTATTATTATGAGGACATGGCTATCGCCCAGATTGCCCGTACCTTGGGGATCCCCCAGGGGACGGTAAAGTCCCGGTTAAGCCGGGGACGGGAGCGGCTGCGGAAGTGGCTGGAAGAGGAGGACGGATATGGTATGCAAAGACTATGAGTGGGATGAGATCCTGCGCAGGCGGGCCAAGGAAGAGGACTGTCCCATCTCCCAGGAGTTTGATGTTTTTTTGGCCAGACAACTGGAGAACCTGCCCGCTTGGAGAGCGGAAAGACGTCGCCTTCGTAAAATGGTGCTGCTGGTGGCAGCGGTGGTACTCCTTACCGCCTGTGTCGGAGCCACGGTGGTAACACTGAAGCAAAATCGCACTTTTTATTTTGACACGCTGAAAGAGGCGGGCCAGGCTGCCAACGAGGGGGCGGCAGCGGCAGGAGCAAGTACAGCGGCTGTGGGCGTACAGGATGGTCTGCCGGAGTACCCAGGGGCACAGGAGGTGGATTTGGAGATTGGTATGTCCTTCTACCAGGGGGAGGGCGAAGAGATACTGGAACACGCTTTTGGTGGGGCGGAGGATGGCTGGACAGAGCGATTCACTGCTCAGAACGACTACCTGGTGATCCAGCAGTACAAAGCAGACCGACTGTCTGGTCTGTTGGAGATGTGGCCCATGGAAAAAGTTCCTGATCTGGTAGCTTTGGAGAAAATCTATCCCCCCGTGCCTGGTTGCCAGAGCAGCTACACCCAGACAAGTCGGGAGACCGGGAAGTTGCGCTATCTGGGGTTTTATGGGGATTTTCAGAGTTCGGGGGAGGGACAATTCAGCCTGGATTGGACCTTCCACCCGGTGGGAAAAGCGGGCGACCAGTATGTGGTGGCCACCGGTCTGGACAAGGTGGAGGAGTACCAGACGGCAGATGGGGCCATAGCTGATATCCAGTGGGATACCGCCCCTAGTGGGAAATCCGTGTTCCGAGTTGAGGTTTCCTATGGATATGTTGATTTTACTATGAACGGTACCCAGTTGGAGGAAGAGACCATCCACACGATTTTAGACAGTCTAAATCTATCTGAGTTGGGAGAGTACCAGTCAAAGCACTGACATGTTGCGAAAAAAGCACCCGGTTCCGAATAAGAAACCGGGTGCTTTGACTGTTTCCAAACGAAGGCGCTTTACTGATCGGCATTGGCTCGAAAGACATCTGCTACCTCAGTAATGGTGATGTAGGCTAGGGGATCGACGGTATGGACGACCTCCTTCATCTGGCCGACCTGGAAGCGGTTCACCACAAAATAGACCACTGTACGCTCGGTGTTGGAGAAGCCACCCCAGGCGGGAATGCGGGTCATTCCACTTTCAAAAGTAGAACTGAGGGCGGAGCAGACCTCCTCGGGGCGTTGCGTGATGATCATGGCTGCTTTCGATCGGTCAATACCCTCCACAAGAAAGTCTAGGGTTTTCAGAGCGGCGAAGTAAGTGACAATTGAATAAAGGGGCAAGATCCAGCTGCCAATGACTATGCCGCACAGAATATAAAGTAGGAGATTGTAGGCCATAACGAAAGTCCCTACTGAAACGCCTAGCCGCTTGGCAAAGATAACGGCCATCACTTCGATGCCGTCCATAGCTCCACCGAATTTGATGGCTAGGCCGCTTCCGATACCAGAAATGACCCCGCCGAAAATGGAGCACAACAACAGATCGGTGCCTGCCAAGGGGGAGGCAATGCTTACATCAATAGGGAGTATGTCAGTAATCAGCCAGGCGCCCAAGGAATAGATGGCTACCGCATAGATGGCATAAGTGGTAAAAAAGATGCCCTGCCTTTTTAGACCGAAAAGGAAAAGAGGGATATTGAGTAAAATAAGGAATATGGACAGGGAAAAAGGTTCCGGAGCCAACTGGGAGAGAAGAATGGAGGTACCGGAAATGCCGCTGTCATAGAGATTGACTGGGGCTAAAAAGACGGTAACCCCGAAAGCGTTGATGAAGCCGGCCAGGGTTAGAAAGAGAAAATTGATGGGTTTGATATGGGAGAGAAAATGTCGCAAAAGGGAAGGTAAATTTTTCAATGAGATAGACTCCTTTTTAAAAATGATAATCTTTTAATAACAATATAGCAGAAAAATTGATTATATTCCACTTCTTTTGCCAAATTTGATATAAAAGAACTGTTAACTTATGGGAAAAGAAGTGAAAAGATTGCAGATGGAAGCTGTAACCTTTTGGCGGGGAAAACCGTGTATGATATAGAGAAAGAGTAGGAGAGGAGGCGAGGGTATGGAACGAGCAGAGGCTGAGCGGTTGGTGAGGCTCCATGGACAGGCGGTGTATCGGTTAGCCTACGCACGGACGGGAAGTAGGGAGGACGCAGAGGATGTGACACAAGAGACGTTCCTGCGCCTGGTGCGAGTAGGACCAGAATTCCAGGATGAGGAACACTGTCGGGCGTGGTTGTTCCGAGTAGCGGTTAACTGTGCTGGGGATATATTTCGAACTACGTGGCGCAGGCGAAGCCGTCCGTTGGAGGAAGCCGAGAAAATGGCCGCGCCAGGTGAGGATGAACAAGCCGGAGCGGTGTTACAGGCGGTGCTGTCCTTACCGGAGAACTACCGGGCACCAGTGCACCTATTTTACTATGAAGGTATGAGCATTGCGGAGGTGGCATCAGTGCTTAAAATGCGGGAAGGGGCGGTAAGAACTCGCCTAGTACGGGCCCGGGCCATGCTGCGCGAGCAGTTGAAAGGAGGGGAAGAGCATGCTTGAGCACAACTACCATAGAGAGATGGAACAGATTGAATTGAGGGAGGATCGTATGGAACAGATGATTCAGGCCATGACAAGAGAGAAACGCCGCTCCAAGATAGTCCGTCTGGGTGGACGGCTGTTGCTGGTAGCGGCTTTGTGTACAGTGCTGACAGTTTCTGCTTTGGCAGCTTCCCCCGCCCTGCGGACGGCCCTGGGGCAACTGCTGGGGAACTTTGCCCCCTACAGTCAGAGCATTCAGGGAGTGTCGGATGAGGACCAGGGCTTGCGGCTCCAGGTGGTGTCGGCGCTGAGTGACCAATACCGGGCTACCGTGTATATCGAGGTAGAGGACCTGACCGGGGAGCGATTTACCGACCAAGCCATCACCATGGGCTGTGAAATACCCAGACAGTGGGGGAGCATGTCAATTGGTAGCCAGGGAGAATGTGTGGCTTACGACCCGGAGACCCATACCGCCTTGTTCCGGTACAGTCAGACGGGGTATCGTCGTTCTGAGGAGGTAGAGGAACTGGAATTAGTGGTCAGTAACGTGTGGCCGGGACGATACCAGAACCTGTCGGGCCCTCTGCCTGGGGAGATCCCCGGGGAATATCTGGAGACCATGACCCTGGACACTGGGGAGGAGGTGCTGGTACCGGAGCAGAACCCGGCGCAGTTAGAGGGGTTCCATGATTTAGCCAGCCTGTCCTCTATGGGATTTTCCCCGGATGGCACCTTCCAGGTGTTGTTCCGACTGGCCGATGAGGTGCTCATGGAGGAGGTGTGGGATGGGGCTGTCACAGTCACGCCCATGCTGGACGGAGACATGCCAGATGGAGAGATCGGGGACTTCTACTTTACCTGGCAGGGGGAACGGTATATCGGGATCTCGTTTGAAATTCCTATCTCGGAGCGGGAACGGCTGACCCTGAGCAATGCCTATGGCTTTTTCCATACCCAGGAACCCATTCAGGGTGAGTGGAGGCTACCCTTTACCGTGGAAAACCTGCCCGCTCTGGAACTGGAGTTGTCTGACGTAGAGGGGGCCATTCTGCCGGATACCTTGGTCCTCTCCCCCATTGGAGCCATGTTGCTGGGGGATTTTGAGGCCCAATACCGGGGAAATAATCCCTTTGTTCTGTGTATGCAGGACGGTTCCAGGGTGGAGGATTTTCAAAAGAGGCCGGGGTCTATGGTACCCGATGAGTTGTGTGTGCTGGGCAATTGGGAGTTTACGGAGCCTGTGGATGTGGAACAGGTGGTGGGGGTGGAAACCGGGCGGTGGTATATTTCGGTGTCCGGAGCGGATGCCGGTACCATTTACCCCATTGACAACCATCCTTAACTCTACACAATAGAACCAGCGGGGACGGTTTCATTGAAACCGTCCCCGCTTTTTAGCAAAAAAGAAAAAACGCTTAAAACTTCAATAACATTCTTATCCCGCTACTTGGAGTAAAATGCCCTCTAGTTCGCCTTGATGAATGGCTCGCAGTCCGTGTAGGGAACTTAAGTCGGAAGGACGCAAAAGTGTGGGTGGTTTTGGAAGGTCTGCTGCCCCGCATTCCTGCAGCAGTGTGGCTACAAATTGGGAGCAGAAGTAGTGATTTCGACGGGAGAGTGGACGGTGAAGAAAGCAGCCAAGAGTTCCGAGCAGATTGTAATGATAGTCCTCTCTGTGTTGATACATCCCATCCAATTGAAGGCGCAGGCGGCGGTAGACATACGGATGGACGGACAGTTCATACAAACAGCAGGGGATCGCCCAGCGTCGGGGAGTAATTCGCTCTTCTACCAGACCAGCAGGGAGGGCCAGGTGATCATATTTTCGAGCAAAACTGTAAAAGGGACCTGTTGGACCATCCAAACCAATCGAGGCATGGGTGTAGCGGTCCTGGGTAGCAAAATGAATGAGTTGGGAAAACCAAGTTCCCGAACGGGTAAGTAAAATGTATACCGTTTCGTATTCCATTTCAAATGGGCCTCCCATCCTGGCTTGTTTTTCTACTGCTATGGTAGCAAACAAACCCGAAAGTACTCTGAAGAATCCATTAAGGTTTCCTAAAAAATATCAGGCTTAGGGGAAAAGACATGGGCTTTTCCTGGAGGGAGCAATTGCAATTTGAAGGAAATTTTGCTATAATATATCATCTATTGTTGTGCCCAAAGGTGGGTGCCTGGAAATTAAAATGAGGTGTGACCATTGTATTTAAAGGCATTGGAAATCCAGGGGTTTAAATCCTTTCCCGAAAAGACGGTGCTAACTTTTGGCGAGGATATTACCGCCATCGTAGGACCAAACGGATCGGGAAAGTCAAATATTTCTGACGCGATTCGCTGGGTTATGGGGGAGCAATCTACCCGAGTGCTGCGAGGCGGGAAGATGGAGGACGTCATATTTGGTGGAACGGCGAAGCGCCGACAAACTGGATATGCGGAAGTCTCCTTGGTATTGGACAACACCTCTCATATTTTTGACTTGGAGGAGTCGGAGGTTATGGTGACCCGGCGGTACTACCGTTCGGGAGAGAGCGAGTACTATATCAACCGGCGTTCTGTCCGACTCAAGGACGTCAATGAGCTATTTATGGACACCGGTTTGGGTCGAGAAGGGTATTCCATTATCGGACAGGGAAAAATTGATGAGATCCTCTCTGTAAAGTCCTCAGACCGGCGGGAAATATTTGAAGAGGCGGCGGGCATTTCCCGTTACCGCCACCGGAAAGAAGAGGCAGAGCGAAAGCTGGAGCGTACCGAGGAAAACCTGGTGCGTATTAATGATAAGATTGCGGAGTTAGAATTACAGGTAGAGCCGCTCCGGGAACAAAGTGAGAAAGCAAAGCGGTATCTGGTACTCCGGGATGAACTGCGTAGCTTGGAGATCTCGGTATGGCTGGACACATTGGAACGGATCCGGGCGGGCAGTATCAAAGTGGAGGCGGACTACCAAGAGGCAGTGCGGCAGAAGGAAGAGGCCAAAATTGCCCAGGAGAAGGCCTATGCTGCTGCTGAGCGATATTCCGAACAGATGCGGGAAAAAGACGTAGAGGCTGACCAGATACGCTTTACGATGCAGAGCAAACAGGCCCAGATCAACGAACTGGAATCGGCGATTGCGGTGCTAAAAAGCAATATTCAGCATAACCTGGAATCTGCTCAACGCATCCAACTGGACCTGGAGCAGCAGCAAGGACGAGAGGGGTCCCTGTCGGCCCAGATTGCCCAGCGTCAGCAGCGACTGGACGAGATTGAAAAGCAGTTGGCGGAAGGCCGTAAGGCATTGGAAGAAAAAAACCAGCAGGCCCAAGAGATTACTCGCTCCGCTGGGATGTTGGCAGAGGAACTGGAGCGACTGCGGGGAAAGGCAGACGTGGAGCAGGCGGACGCAGCAGAAGCTAAGGCGCTGCTTTCCGCTCTGGCCGCAGCAGCCCAGGAGGTGCTGGATCGAGATGCGGCGGTACGCCGAGACAGCGGAGAGTTGGAACAGCGGTTAGAGCAAGCCAAGGAAGAGGTCAAGAGCGCTCAAAAGGATTACCAAACCAGTGTGGAGGAGCGAGATGCAGCCCAAAACGTTATCCAGGGGTATACGTTGCGGGCCGAATCTCGGCGGCAAAAAGCCCAGCAACTGAAGGACCGGCAGGTCAAGCTGCAGATGGAGGAAAATGCCCTGGCCTCCCGCATTAAGCTTCTCACCGAAATGGAGAAGGAACATGAGGGATATTCCAAGGCAGTAAAACTGGTGATGGGAGAGGCTCGGCGTGGGACGCTAAAAAATATCCATGGACCGGTTGCAGATCTCTTAAAAGTGCCTGATATGTACACTGTGGCCATTGAGACAGCGTTGGGTGGAGCAATGCAGAACCTGGTGGTGGATCAGGAAGAGGATGGCAAGGCAGTTATTCAGTTTTTAAAACGCCGAGATGGAGGCCGAGCGACCATTCTGCCAATTCGTTCCATTCGGCCGGGGCAGTTGCGGGAGGCAGAAGAATTGACCACCCAGCCCGGCTTTATAGGGGTGGGAGACTCCCTTATTACATTCCAGCCTCAGTATCAAAATATCTTTTCCAATCTTCTAGGCCGGGTGGTGGTGATGGAAGACTTGGACCATGCCATTGCTGTAGCAAGAAAGTACAGCTATAAGTTTCGGATTGTTACGTTAGACGGCCAAGTACTCAACCCTGGTGGCTCAATGACGGGAGGGTCGGCCAGCCGCAGTGCAGGAATTTTAAGCCGAGCCAATGAGTTGGAGCGACTGGGCAAACAGGCGCAGGAGATCCGTGCGCAAGCTGTCCAGGCAGAGCGCCAGGCGGCCGAAGCGGAACGGGAGTCTACCGCAGCCGCCTATGACTTGGAGACGGCTCAGGGACAGTTGCGGGAGTGGGAGAATGCACTGCTCAAAGCGGAGGCGCAGGTGGAACACTGCCGCAGTGTAGTGGCAGATCTAGAGCGGCAACAGGAGAGCCAACGAGAGGAACTGGAGCAGCTACAGGGACGGGCTGCTCAAATTGAGACAGATACTCAGTCGGCCCGTGCCCGTATCCAGGCGTTAGAAGGAAATGCGGCTGCACTCAAAAGTGAGGCAGAGGGAAAGGCAAAGGGCCAGACAGACCTGCAGGAGCGCTCAGCCCGTGTTGCTCAGGAGGCGGCGGAATTGACTGCAGCCCAAGCTGCGCTGGAGGCAGAGCGAGACGCCACACACTCAGGTTTGGAAGAATTGATTCACCTCAAGGAGAGCATTGCCGGAGATCGCAGTCAGAGTCAGGCGCTGATGGAGGATTACCAAGCGAGAAATCAGGGCTTTACGCAGGAGATTGCCCAAAAGGAGACGGAACTGGCGGCACTGCAAGAGACCTGCCGGATCCAAAACGACGACATTGCCCGACTAAACCAGGAAAAATTGGCACTGGAAGGGGAACGGATAAAGGCCACACGGGAGAGTCAGACACGCAACGAGGATCTGCTGCGAATCGAGGGGGAAGTCTCCCGCCTAGAACAAAAAAAGGTATCGGCTTCCATGGAGGAGAAGCAACTTTTGGACAAATTGTGGGAAAACTATGAACTTTCTCACGAGGCGGCCCGTCAACAGCGGGTAGAATTAGAGTCCGTGCAAAAGGCAAGCCGCCGCATTGCAGAACTCAAGCGGGGGATTTCCGGACTGGGCAATGTCAACGTAGGGGCGATTGAGGAGTACCAGAGGGTAAACGAGCGCTATACCTACCTGACAGACCAGCGAGATGATGTTCAGCGCTCCAAAGGAGAATTGGAGGCCATCATCGCCAATATTACCGGGGAGATGAAGGCCATCTTCCGCCGAGAATTTGATACCATTAATCAGGCATTTGGCCAGACCTTCTTGGAATTGTTTGGAGGGGGTAAGGCAACCCTGGAATTAGAGGATCCGGAGGATATCTTAAACTGCGGCATTGAAATAAAGGTACAGCCGCCTGGTAAGGCATTGAAGATCATTACGCTGCTCTCTGGCGGTGAGAAGGCATTCGTGGCAATTGCCCTTTATTTTGCTATTTTGAAAGTTAGACCAACGCCCTTTGTGGTGATGGACGAGATTGAGGCGGCACTGGACGACAACAACGTGGTGCGTTTTGCGCGGTATTTGCGCTCAATGTCGGATAAAACCCAGTTTATTGTGATCACCCACCGCCGCGGCACAATGGAGGAGGCAGACGTACTCTATGGTGTCACCATGCAAGAGCAGGGAGTCAGTCGAATGCTAACCATTAACCTCAATGACGTGGAAAAAGAGTTGAACATTCGATGAGAGCCAAACGTGAAAACCCTACGGAATAGACCTTGGGAGGTAAATGTTGAAGGAAGAAAAGAAAAGTGGCCTTTTGCCTATCTTGGGCCTGATTGGTCTGATTATTCTACTTTTTGTGGGGATTAAATTGGTGTTTGCATGGCTGGGAGCGGCTATGCCTAAGCCGGAAACCGAATGGGAATGGCTGACGAACCAGGGAGGACAGGAGACAGCCTATGCATTGAGACTGCTCAGCGAGGAGGAGAGACAATCCAAAGAGATCCAGCGGTGGCTGTCCGCCGCAGAGGAGCAGTTAGCGGAAGCGGAGGCGCCGGAAGACCGGGCCTTCTGGCTCTATCGACAGGACCAGGATCAATATGTTCTCTATCTGCCCGGCCAGGATCGGCTTCTCACGAGTACCAGTATTACCGCCACAGAAGAGCGGGGAGAGGACGGGGAGTACACGTTAGTTCTCCGGGCCAGGACCCCTGAGGAAAGTGAAGAGGTTGTTGCAGAGGAGCAACTTTTATGTTTTGCTACTCAGTCGGAGAGTTGGCGAGGAATTCGGATTCGTGTCATCCTAGACGGCCGGGAACAAGAGGTGTATAAGCTGGTCTCAAAGGGAGACGGCCTCTACTCCACAGAAGAGGTCTATATTGGCCGATTCTGAAACCGATTGTTCAAAAAAGGAGAAGGGAGACGGTGAAATGTCTTTGCGGCAGAAATTGATCCTATCTGGACTCCCCACCGGGGCAGGTCTCCTTTTGGTCATCTTTCGGTGGGGAACATGGACGGGGCATTTGGGCGTTGCTTTGATTGTGATAGGGATTGTGCTGGATATTGTATGGATCCGCTGTCCAAAATGTGGAGTCTGGCTGGGAAAATATCCCGGCGGCCATTGTAGCGCCTGCGGTGAAAAGCTGGACTGGAATAAAAGGAAAAGGGATTGCTGATATGGGTTTTTTTGATAAATTAAAAAAAATTAACATCTTTGCTAATTTTGGTTCGGAGTTAAACGATGACTTTTATGACGAGTTGGAGGAGTCTCTGATTTTGGCGGATGCTGGGATGGACACGGCACTGGAGTTGGTGGCCGAACTGCGTCGTCGCGTCCGGGAACAGGGGATCAAGACATTGGAAGGAGCACGGGCCTGTATGGTGGAGGTTATTGCCGATGCCATGAACACTGGAGACAGTGGCCTGGATGTGACAGGTGGTCCGGCAGTGGTGTTGTTTATTGGGGTCAACGGAGTGGGAAAGACCACCACCATTGGCAAAATCGGTGCCCAATTACGTCGGGAGGGAAGAAAAGTCCTCTTCTGTGCCGCCGATACGTTCCGAGCAGCCGCCGCTGAGCAACTTACTATTTGGAGCGATCGGGCAGGAGTGGAGATTGTCAAGCAGCATGAGGGGGCGGACCCGGCAGCTGTGGTTTACGATGCTATGACGGCTGCCAAAGCCAGGAAAACCGATGTGGTACTGGTAGATACCGCCGGGCGGCTGCACAACAAGCAAAACTTGATGAACGAGTTGAATAAAATCTCCCGGGTCATTGATCGGGAAGGGCCGGACTTTGCCAGAGAGACACTGTTGGTGTTGGATGCTACCACTGGCCAAAATGGGCTGGTGCAGGCTAAGCAGTTCCAGCAGGCTGCCGGTATCACCGGTATTGTGCTGACCAAACTGGACGGTACGGCAAAAGGCGGAATTGCTATCGCCATCGCCAAGGAATTGGGCGTCCCGGTAAAGTATGCAGGAGTGGGAGAGGGTGTGGACGACCTCAAACCCTTCGATCCGCGGGAGTTTGCGCAGGCTCTTATTTGAGGTAGGCGATGCTTTTTATTACCATTAAAAGGAAACGAATTTTATTTTGAAACCTTTTCATTCACACAATCGTCACCATTATAAGGTCGAATTGTGGTAAAATTAGAAAAACGAGAGGAAGTTTTGCCCTATGTCTCGGATCGATGGAAGAAAGAATGACCAACTTCGGCCCGTTGAAATTATCCCGAATATCAACAAATTTGCCGAGGGTTCCTGCCTTATTCGCTGCGGTAATACCCATGTTTTGTGTACTGCAAGTGTGGAAGACAAGCCGCCACGCCACGTCCCAGAGGGAGAGGGGTGGATTACTGCGGAATACTCCATGCTGCCCCGGGCCAACCGGGAGCGCTCTCGCCGGGATATTTCCAAACTGAAACTCAGTGGACGCAGTGCAGAGATTCAGCGTCTGATTGGACGTGCTTTGCGAGCGGTAGTGGATCGGAAAAAATTGGGCCCCTGGAACATTACTGTGGATTGTGACGTCTTACAAGGAGACGGGGGTACCCGTACTGCCTCCATTACCGGCGGATTTGTGGCCATGCTGTTGGCCTTTGAGAAGATGCAGAAAGAAGGCTTGCTGAACCAATGGCCGGTGAACGGTTATGTGGCGGCGGTGTCTGCGGGCATCGTGGGAGATGAACCCATGCTGGACTTGTGTTATGAAGAGGACTCCGGCGCTATGGTAGACCTCAACTGTGTTATGGACGATCAAGGTCGGCTCATTGAAATTCAGGGGACTGGAGAAGGACGTCCTTTTACTCTGGCGGAGCAGCAGAAACTGGTGGAACTGTGTGCCAAAGGGATTGCACAACTCCAGCAGATCCAAAAACAAACTCTAGGCCGCTGAGGTCCGATGGCCATCTGTGAGAAACCGAACAGGAGGGAATGCCCAATGAAGCTGGTACTTGCGAGCAAAAATGCGAAAAAATTGGTAGAGATGAACGAGATCCTCTCTCATATGGGAATTGAAGTCTGCTCGGAGGCAGAGGCTGGAGTAGACGTAGAAGTGGAAGAGACGGGATCCACCTTTGAGGAGAACTCTCGACTCAAGGCGCAAGCGGTGATGGAGGCCAGTGGCCTGCCGGCCATTGCCGACGACTCCGGACTGTGTGTGGATGCCCTCAACGGGGCGCCCGGTGTTTATTCTGCACGATATGGCGGAGAAGGTTTGGATGATGTGGGCCGCTATCGTCTTCTGTTGGAAAATATGCGGGGGCAGATGCCGCGGACTGCTAAATTTGTTTCGGTGATTACCTGTTGTTTCCCAAACGGCGACGTAATTTCTGCCCGAGGGGAGTGCCCCGGTACTATTGCCTTTGCGCCCATGGGAGAGGGCGGATTTGGTTATGACCCGGTGTTTTTCTTGCCTCCCTTGAAAAAGACCTTTGCACAATTGACAGCTGAGGAGAAAAACGCCATTTCTCATCGAGGAAAGGCTTTGGAGGCATTCCAAGAAAAATTAAAAGATTATCTTAATCAGGAGAGAAAGTAGAGAGGATTTTTACCGCTATGGAATTGACGAGTAAGCAGCGGGCCCAGTTGCGAGGGTTGGCTAACGCCATTGATACCATTTTGATTGTAGGTAAGGACGGCATTGGAGATAATCTGGTGAAGCAGGCCAACGATGCCCTGGAAGCACGAGAACTAATCAAGGGCCGAGTGCTGGAAAACGCTATGCTCACCCCGTGGGAGGCGGCTCAGGCGTTGGCGCCGCTGACGCGCAGTGAGGTGGTGCAGGTGATTGGAACAAAGTTTGTCCTTTACCGGCCGAGCCATAATAAGGAGAAAAAGGACAAGATTGTCCTGGTGGCAGACAAGAAGCGTACCTGAACCAAGGACCGGCGGGGCCGGTAAACTTACGATTAAGGTGGTGCCTGTATGAAAATTGGAATCTACGGCGGAACCTTCAATCCGCCCCATCTGGGGCACTTGGCGGCGGCAAAGCAAGCGATAGAGACGCTTGGGCTGGATAAGCTTTTGCTTGTTCCGGCGGCGATTCCGCCTCACAAAGAGTTGCCCGGCGGGACGCCTGCTGCGGAACATCGTTTGGCCATGGTAGAAAAGATGGCCGATGGGATGCGACTGCCCCACGTGGTGGAGGTTTCCACCTTAGAGTTGGAGCGGCAGGGAAAGAGTTATACATCGGATACCTTGGCGGCGATCCATGAGCAGTATCCAGAAAGCCAACTTTGGCTACTCATGGGGACAGATATGTTTTTAACCCTACACCGATGGCATGAACCAGAAAAGGTGCTGAGTCTGGCCTCCATTTGTGCCTTTGGTCGTACGGATCAGGACGACAATCGTGTGTTTGCGCCACAAAAGGAATACTTGGCTCAAACGTTTGGAGCCAATGTTGTCACCATTTCCTTGCCTCACTTGGTAGATATCTCGTCGACTCAGCTGCGGGAACAGTTACGCCGAGGGCAGGGGCAGAACTATTTGCTTCCCGCGGTGTACGGCTATATTTTAATGCATGGGCTATACGACACGGCGGCAGATCTAAGGCATTTGGCGTTGCCCCAGTTGCGGGCCTGCTCTTACTCCATGATTCGGCAAAAACGAGTGCCTCATGTAGTGGGGGTGGAGGAAGAAGCGGTTCGGCTGGCACAGCGTTGGGGCGTTGACCCAGAACCGGCGCGCCACGCGGCGATTTTGCATGATTGTACCAAATATTTAGAACTGCCGGAGCAACTGGAATTGTGCCGTCAGTATGGGGTGCAATTGGATGACCTAGAACGGCAGATGGTAAAGTTGCTCCATTCGAAAACAGGGGCATGCATTGCACGAACGATTTTTGGAGAACCTGAGGAAGTGTATGAGGCAATCTTCTGGCACACGACAGCGAAAGAAGATATGACCACTTTAGAAAAAGTGATTTATCTAGCCGATTACATAGAACCAAATCGAGATTTTGACGGAGTAGAACGCCTGCGAGAGTTAAGTTATCAGAATTTGGACCAGGCGTTGCTGTTGGGTGTAGAAACTACCATTCAGGAGATGGAGGAGCGGCAACTTCCCATCCATAAAAAGACATTGCTGGCGCGCGATTGGTTGCGCAGCCAAGGAGTAACCATAGAGGAATGAGACAGATGAGAGATCACAAGCAGACGAATGAACATGGAAAGCGGGAGTATTCCTCTCGCCAAAGCAGTTTTTTGGGGCAGTATTGGAAGCGTTATCGGGCATGGCTGGCAGGGCTAACGCGAGGGCAGCGGATTCGCTACCGGGCGCTTCAAGTAGCAACTGTCATTGCCATCTTGATTATCGCAATCTTTTTAGCCCTTCGAGCCTGGATTCGTCTGCCCGATGTGCCGGATCTGCCGGGAACTGACAGCAGTCAGGTCGTGGAAGGGGAAGATGGTGTCGTATTTGATGGGGCTCAACTTCCAAATGTGACCAAAAGTGGAAGAAAACCGGGGTACTATACGTTCCTAGTGGCCGGTCGAGACGTGGCCAGTGGTTCCACAGATACTATTTTGCTCTTTACCTTTGATACCGAAAATAAGAAATTAAATGCGCTGAGCATCCCTCGAGATACCATGATTAATACCAGCGCCAGCAGCAAGCGTATTAACGCAGTTTATGCCAGAAACCGCGGCTCCTCGGACCTACCAGAGGCACAGCGAGTGAAGAATGGGATGACTGCCTTGAAGCAGGAAGTCAGTAAACTTACAGGCATTTATCCGGACTTTTATGTCTTCCTGGAATGGGAAGCAGTGGGTGAATTGGTGGAAGCCCTGGGCGGTGTGTATTTTGACGTTCCCTTTGATATGGACTATGACGACCCTTATCAGGATCTACACATCCATCAGGCGGCTGGATATCGCAAACTCAACGGGGAAGATGCAATGGAAGTCGTCCGTTGGCGAAAAAATAACACTGGATCCTCTGGAGGGGATGTTGCTCGTATTAAGGTCCAGCAGGCATTTTTAGCAGCAGTACTTGAACAGTGCCTTCAGCCATCCACTTTACTCAAAGCCCCCTCGCTGGCTCAAATTTTCTTGGATAATGTAGAGACCGATCTCTCTATCGGGAATATTCTTGCCTTCGCCCAACTCGCTGTAGGAATGGATCCAGAACAGGATGTGGTGTTTACCACTGTACCCTATGCCAATGCCTGGTACAACGGTGCGTCTATGGTGACAGCGGTAGAGGATGAGTTGCTGGAAATTTTAAATAGTGGTATGAATCCTTATGTGGATGAAATTCAATCCAGTGATTTGCAACTGATTTATAAAAAGAGTAATGGAAGCTATGGCGTGACCAATGGCGAATTGGCCGATCCTAAGATGGGCAGAGTGCCTAGCAGTGGGAGTAGTTCCACTACAAAACCAGAGGAAGAGGGAGAAACTCCTATTTTGCCAGACGGCTCTCAGGGGGGAAGTAGCAGCCAGACCCCGGATGGCTCCCAGGGTGGAAGCAGCAGTCAGACCCCAGACGGCTCTCAGGGTGGAAGTAGCAGCCAGACACCGGACGGCTCCCAGGGTGGAAGCAGCAGTCAGACGCCGGGCGGCTCTCAGGGTGGAAGCAGCAGTCAGACGCCGGACGGCTCTCAGAGTGGGAGCGGCAGTCAGGCCCCGGATGGCTCTCAGGGTGGAAGCAGCAGCCAGACCCCGACCGGTTCCCAGAGTGGAAGCGGTAGCCAGACAACAGGGGGAGAACAAACTGAGACGTCCTCCAGTGCTTCTACTTCTCAAGGGGGAAGCGGATTTGGTGGGATTGATCCAGACCAGGTTTTGCCCGATCCCAATTCTTCGGCATCACAGGATATTGGGGGAGGAGAGGACACCACCGGGTTCCCCAGTGGCTGGGGAGCGGAAGAACCAGCTGCGTAAGTGCTACAGAAGAGAAAGGAGAAGAAATTTTGACTTCATATGAGATGGCTATTCTTCTTGCCCGTACTTTGGACGGGAAAAAGGGGCAGGAGATCAAAGTTTTGAAGACAGAGGCATTGACCACATTGGCGGATTATTTTGTGTTGTGTACCGCAACTTCAAACACGCAAATCAAAGCCATGTCGGATGCCTGTGAAGAAATTATGGAACAACACGGGGAACCAGTCCATCATGTGGAAGGGCATCGAGGAGGAACATGGCTATTAATGGACTTTTCCAGTGTAGTAGTTCATGTCTTTACCGATGAGGCGAGAAAGTTTTATGATTTAGAGCGGTTGTGGGGGGATGCGCCCGCCCTGGATTTGGGAGAAATACTCAAGGAAGGTTGACAGGCGACTTTTCGTAAATTATGCCCAACCGACAATTAAATGAAAAAGTATTCTGCCAAAGGCACGTGAGCCTTTGGCAGTTTTTATAGAAGATGTTTCTATAGTTGCTTGTAGCATGAGATTTTTTGGATTGTCATTGCCTTATAGGGGGCTTGGAATTTTGAAAAAATCACATATTTATAATAAAAGCTCCCTTTATAGAAAACAGTGAACAGGAATACTGTTTTCCATAAAGGGAGTTTATCAAAGCAGAAGGAGGCTTTTGAATGTCAGAATAACAAACAAGGCGTGTTCCGCAGTTTGCGTCAACTCAGGCCATGCAGAACTTAAGCGCTTAATACATTTCTGTAAGCTTCTGATAGGTCTCTACACGGCGATCCTGTAGATAGGGGACATCTGTTGCGCGGTGGTAGGCGACATCATCCAAATCCACAGTATGTACCAGTAAGTATTCTTCGTCCAGAGGTGCCTCTGCCAGCAGGTGTCCACGGTAGTCGTAAATCTTATTGTTTCCGAACATGTGGCAGTCATCCTCTGTTCCGACACGGTTAATTCCCGCAACAAAGCAGCAGTTTTCCAGAGAGCGAGATCCGAAATAGGTGTCCCACATATCTTTGTCCCGGATGGGGAAGGCACTGGGACAAAGGATCAATTCCGCCCCGGAAAGTGCTAAAATACGAGAAACTTCGGGGAAACCACCATCATAGCAGATCATAAGGCCTACTGTACCAAAGTCCGTATGAAATACAGGGTATTGATCGCCAGCCCGGAACCAGAAACGTTCCCCAGCCCACAGGTGAGTTTTGTTGTATGTCCCCATAAGTTGTCCATCCCTGGAGATTACAATCAGGCCATTATAGAGTACTCCTGGAATCCCACTTTTCAAAACGATGGGAGCGACGATGTAGATACTGTGCTTCTTTGCAAGTTCTGCAAGGAATAAAAAGGTGGGGCCATCCGGATCTTCGGCTACCTCAATGTATTTCGGTCCGATTAGAGACGGACTGTAGCCAGTGGAAAACATCTCTGGGAAACAAATGATGTCTGCATGCTGCTGAGCAGCCTGCTCGATAAACACTTTTGCCTTTTGTAGATTCGCCTCTTTGTCCAGCATAACACAGTCCATCTGAACCAGAGCGATGGTCGCATTTCTACTCATTTTATTCACCTTTCTTTCCATTTTCTAAAGAAGCATATCCTTAAAGGATATGCTTCTTTCATGCTTTTGGTGGTAGCCTGGGAGAAAACGAAGATATTCTTTGTGTCCCAGATCAGTGTTTTAAAAAATGGTATAGTTCTCTTCTCCCTGTTCTATCAGAGAAGAAGAAAACAGCGCTCGTGCTAAACCGACCAATTCTGCAGTGTCACTGGTCCCACATGTCTCATAAGGAGAGTGCATGGCAAGCTGTGCGATGCCTATATCCGCTGTTTTTACAGGAACGTGCTGGACAGAGATATTGCCTAACGTGGTCCCGCCTGGGATATCCGAATGGTTTGTAAAGACTTGCAGTTTTACGCCGGCTTTTTTTGCAAGGAGGCGGACAAGGGCTGCAGAGACCGCATCGGTGGCATATTTCTGATTCCCGCTGTATTTGAGCACCACACCGCCACCCAACTTGGGCCGATTGGCCGGGTCGCATTTATCTACATAGTTGGGGTGCATGGCGTGAGCATTGTCGGCGGAGAGGAGAAAGCTCTGTGGCAACTTTTCCAGATAGTCACTGTGTGTTAATCCCAGAGACTCTGCAATTCTGAGAAGGGTGTCTTCCAGAAATGGGGATGCCGCGCCCTGCCTTGTGGAGGAGCCAATTTCCTCGTTGTCAAAGACAGCGTGAACAGGAATGCTCTCCACCGGGGTGCTTTCTAGGAAACCGCATAAAGAGGAAAACGCGCACTGCAAATCATCCAGCTTTGGACTGGACATAAATTCCTCCTCTGCGCCCCAGATACTAGGAGCCTGACGGTTGTAGACAAAAAGATCGTGGCCAATCACAGTCTCTGGATTAATACCAGCGTTCTGAGCAACAAATGTGATCAGATCCGGTGCTTGTGCTGTCCCGTACAAGGGGAGCAAATCTCGTTGTACTTTGTACTGGTAGCCATCATTTACGCTTCGATTCATATGAATGGCCAGATTCGGGATCATAAGGAAATCCCGATCCACATTCACCAGCTGCATGCGCACACCGTCCGCCGTTTCAACCAGGAGCCGCCCTGCCACGGACAAAGGACGATCAAACCAAGGCGACAGAAGGGCGCCACCGTACAGTTCCACATTCAGCTTTTTATATAGTCCTTCTACAGTGATCTCTGGATTTTCCTTGATTTTCAGAACAGGAGAATCACTGTGACTGGCCATCAACATAAAACCACGAAATTGTTTTTCCGGGATCTGAAAGGCGATGAGAGCAGAATGATTTCGGATTACGAAGTACTTTCCGCCTTCCCGAAGGTTCCAATGTTGACTTTCCAGCAGCTGCTCATATCCGGCATTCAACAGAATCTGTCTCTGACCTTCGATTACATGGTAAACGCTGGGGTGCTGCTGTATAAAGTGTAATAACTCCCGGCTATAATCGTGCTCCATCTTCTTAGTCCTCCTCAACAGGCCTGCATAGGTTCGTAGCCAAGAAGCCTCCGGTCAAAAGTGGGAGGCTTTATTTATACAATTTCCAGCAGGACACGGGCTGCCATAGTGCGGGAAAGGATTACAGGTTTGCCAATGGCTTGCGCAGCAAAATCACGCATTTCACTGCTGTATCCGAAGCAGTCCATTACGGCCAGGTCCACATGTTCTTTTCGAAGTAGAGAAACCGCTGCCTCAGATTTACGTTCAAGATAGGGATTCCATTGAACGGGAATCACGGTTTCTACGATTGGACTCCACTTCTTTTGAATATCCGCAATCTGTGATTCCTCCGGTGTAATGATTCCGATGCGGGAGACGTTGTTAAGGGCGGACACGATACTGCAGATTACCTTGCTGGGATAGATCAGAGGAACTTTGGATACAAAGGTATCCGGAAACTCTCCCGTGCACATGATTAAAATTGCACTGACGCCCTGTTCTTCCAGATCGAAGATTTTCTGCTGCATCAAAGGCAAAATTTTCTGCTCCTGCAGCATGACTGCCGTACCGTCCCGCATTCTACTGACCAATGTGTTTCCTGTGCCGTCTGGCCGTAACTTTTCCACTTCCTCCAAGGTCAATGAATCCAGTGCGCCTGCTTGTATCAACTCAATGTCTCCCTGAAGAAGTTCATTGAGATCTTCCATTACATCCGTCCTGGGGGCCTGACCGATGGTAACGGCACCGATCTTTTTCATTTCGCATCCGCCCCCATGGTCTGAAGATGATTCATTTTTCCATAGCGAGTCTCTAAGATGTGAAGTTCTGCCTCATCAAAAAAGCTACACTTTCCGGCGCCAAATGCCTTGGCCACTTCTAAGGCGAACCGAGCCGTCTCTTCCACATCTACAAAGTGGGATGCGCCAGTGGCGCAGCCGGCTACAGGTTGTTCCGTGGTTACCGCCACTCCAATGACAGGTGCGCTGGTTGCAGTGGCAGGCTGCAAAATGCTATTTAAGTGGTAAAGTCCGTTCCCGTATGGGGTGATATCCTGCATGGAAACGCCGAACGTATGGGGGGCCTTTCCGGTTGTGCGTTGCATAACCTCCAGAACGTCACTGCTATATCGCAGGATATAGCCATCTTTTACCGTCTGGGATACTGCAAAACCGTTCACATTAATGACATTATTCCCTTTCGTGGTATCAATAGACAAAATCGCGTCCATTGCGTCATCCACTTCTTCGCGGTTCATGGTGGCCATGTCTACTGGGGAGCCCATGAACGGAACTGGCTCGTGAGGTTGGGTGGGAGCATGGGGGCAAATTTGGGTGCAGATAATGACATCGCCCTCCAGTGCGTCTCCCTTACGCTTCATATCGATAAGTTTTGACGCAACCGCCAGAGCGCACAGCGCGCCATCTCCGTCAGAGACATACCCCGTCACTTCTGGTCTGGCCCCAATAGCCCCTAGCCGGCCCACAATTCCCATTGTGGGTGCAGTTCCTCCGGCTGCCTTTCCATTTTTTCCGGGAATAATAATTTTCATAAAGTCTGTAGCATATTTTCCTTCCCGGATGGTCTTTACCGAAATCTCCGCTTCGCCCTTGCTCTGCAGATAGGCCATGACCTCTTTGCCGGATGCGTAGGAACTGTCCAGCAAGTCAAACACTTCAATAACTTGTTTGATTAACATCTTTTTTCCTTCTTCCATCTATTGGTCATTGCGCAGACATGCATAGTAAGCAAACAGACCTTCGGCCATGACCGGGTCAATTACCGGAATTCCACATTGGTTTTCTAAGTCACGGGAAATGCGAATGGTGCTCATTCCCGTACAGGCAAGGGCAATACAGTCCGCACCATGGGAACTCAGTTCCTGCGCTTTACATAGTACACTCTTACGTCCTTCATCTGTCATCAAATCCTGGGTACAGGTTATTCCATCTGGACGACCTAAGTCGAGCAGAGAGTTTCCCAGGATCTGCTTATAAACTTCAGGGACATACTCTGTGATCCCAATTACCCCAATCCGATTTCCGATACAGCGGGCCACCGCGCAGACTGACGACCCAGCACCGATTACCGGAATGGAAAGTTCTTTTTTCAATTCTTCCACAGCTGGATCATCGCAACAGCTAACCACAATAGCATCTGCATTTGGATGCATCTTTGCAAGTGCAATGATTTTGGGAACCGCTAAATTTTTCGTTTCCAAATCACAGACTCCGCGCGGTTGGTCTGTAATGCAGAATGAACTGGTATGAAGTATGGGATAGTATGTTTCTATGAGTTTTCCGTGCATCTCGAGCAAGGTTTGGTCTTGCAATGTAACGACACGGATAACCACAATGTTCTTTTTATTCATGATTTTAGGAAACTGCTTTCTTGGGCATGACCTTGTTGACAAGAAGAACCATCACCACGGAACAGGCCATGGCTACCAGGGCAGAGGGAACAACGGTGGACAGCTGTACCATGAAAGGTACGCCAAACCCTACCGGAGGCTCATTCATGCACAGGCCCACGAGACAGCCCACAATAGCCCCGATACTGGTATCGGGCCGTACATTGGGGATTTTACTCATTAACTCAAACTTGTATTGATCTGCATTCTTTAAGATGTAAAAGTCTGCTAACATTGCACCAGTAATGGGAGGTACCACGACACAAAGAATATTCAGGAAAGGAACCAACCAGTCAATCATGCCAATGGCCCCAAGAATCGTTGCAATAACGCCGCAGATGGCTGTGGTAATCCAACGAGGCAGGGTGATAATACCATGGCAGGCGTTGGTAAGACCCAGAACGGACTGATAGAGGTTATTGTCGTTGGTGGTCCAGGTGGCTACAACGATAATGAAGGCGGCAATGTAACCAAAGCCTAACACATTAATTAGCGTATTGGTCAGGTCATTGGACTGGAATGCACAGGCAAAAATTGCGCCGCAAATTACCACTGCGGGATATCCGATGGTAAAGCCTAAAACGATGCCAATAGAGGAGTCCTTAACAGTCTTGGAGTATCTGGTGAAGTCCTGCACAATGGATACACCCACAATAAAACTACCTACCATTAGGGACACAGCGGTAGCGAATGAAATGGGGGCCTGGGGAGGTGCAGCGACGATCTCACTTGCAGGCACTACCATAAAGGTTTTTGCAACACCGCCAATTACCAAGAGGAACAGCAGTGGTACGCCAAACTGAGACAGAACTTTAATTCCCTTATAGCCCACGATAGCCGTTACCATCATCAATAGACCACCAATGACAATGCATAACGTCAGGTTCACTTCAATACCGGCTGATAACTTGAACATGCTGGTAATACTGCTACCGAAAAATGTGCACTGATAACCAAACCAGCCGAAATTGCACAGAGCGTTGATCAGACCAAAAATAATTGCGCCATAGGTACCAAAAGTAAATCTAGAAGAAACCGTGGAAGAAAGGCCGCTTCGTACGCCGATGGCTCCTACGAGACAACCAATCACCGTCAGAATGATACCGCCAAGAAATACTGCTGCCACTGTTGGCCAGAAGCCGAGACCCAAGGCGATTTGGCCGCCCAAGGTAAAAGCCGTCAGGCAGAAACCGACGCCCAACCAAACAAAAACCTGAGCTTGCCAAGTGTTTTTCTTCTCTTCGGGTACGGGGGAAAATTCGTAGTCGTTAAAAGTCTCTTCCGACTTTACGACCTCCGCAGCTTTGCTATTCTCTTTCATGTACCTTCTCCTTCCTTAAACGCACGCTTGTTGAATCCTTGGGGAACGCTAAGAAATCCTGATTTTTGGTGGTCTTCAGCAGGGGTGTCTGTCAGGAAATCTTTAAGGTATGGCTTTGCTTATTATAGAATTTCACTTTATTGATGTAAATAGCAAAAATAGCCACTGTAAATTGAACAAGTGCTCAAATTAAATTTTGTTAGACAATAGGAACCCCCATGCGTTTTGGTTGTTTTTGAAAGTTTTAATTCTTCTGTTTTTCCTATTGGACTAAAGTTATCTATTTTTTGCAGCTTTATTGACAAATTAAAAAACCCCCCTATTATATAATTGAAAGAATACTCAATGGAGGTTGCTATGTCACTCTACTCTTGGAATATTATTTCCGTTGTGGCGGAACACCGTAGCATTAGCCAAGCTGCCAATATGCTTAATTTAACGCCATCCGCTGTCAGTCACATGGTGAAAAAAGTGGAAGAGAGCGTAGGATATGCTCTGTTTATTCGTGAACGAAACCACTTTGAACTAACCAGCAATGGAAAGGCGCTGCTCCCTTATATACAAAATTATCTAAAATCCGGTACTGCGCTGCAGGAGGAAGCTTTGCGACTAAAAGACTCTGTTGCGGGTTCTGTTCGCATTGCTGCGTACAACAATGTGATTCGTGATTGGCTTCCTTGTATTTTAAAGCAATTCCATGAAAAGTACCCGAACATCAAGGTATCGATCCGACAGGCAAACGACGTTCAAATAAAGCAATGGATGGAAAGTGGAGAGATCGACCTTGCCATTGTTTTCAACTCTTATCACAATGCCTCCTCCTTTATCCCACTTCATAAGACCCCTATGGTCTGTTTTACGCCAAAGGAATACGCTCCTCGCGACGGGATACATATGACGCCGGAGGATTTGCGAGATCTTCCGATTATTCTGCGAACCGGAAATTTTGACAAGGAGAGCGACTCCATTTTGTCTGCTGCAGGGATTCCTTTTGATTCCGTTTTTCGGATTGACAATGATGAGTCTTGCTACGAATATGTTCGCCAGGGGTTTGGGTTTCGGATTACCGCTTCCATCACCTATCCTCCAGATAGCGGCATCAATGTATATCCCATCGAAAACGCACCATTCCGCACCATTGGTTTGGTCACGGTTTTTCCGCAGTATATCTCACCAACCGTAAACCTTTTCCGGAAAGAGGTTGTGACATTTTTCTCTGATAACAATCTTATGAATGTATAAAAGACAAACTATTTGCAGCAATAGAAGTTGTGTTCCGAGGTGTTCAGCCTAGCTTGACGAGAAGGGGGACGAACTTTAAAATAGGAGCGACAAGGGGAGAGGTGAGAGATTTTGGAATTGAGTTTACTACTGCTGGAGCAAATCTTGGCTATGGTTGTTATGGTGCTGGCGGGATTTGTACTATCCAAAGCAGGTAAGCTGACGAGCCGGGAGAGCCAAGCGATCTCCTGTGTGATAATTTATATTTTGACACCTTGTGCTCTCTTAGATGGGTTTCAGACCCCTATGGATGGAGAGAAACTTGTGGGGTTACTGGCTTCCCTTTTGGGGGCTGTAGTTCTATATTGCGTGTTTTTGGCAGGGGCTTGGTGCCTGGGACGTGGAAAATGGAAGTTAACCCGGGGTGAGCAGGTCAGTATTGTGTACAGTAATTCAGGCAATCTCATAATCCCGATTATTTTACATACTTTGGGAAGCGAATTTGTGATCTACAGTTGTTCTTACTTGCTCATTCAAAATTTGGTTACATGGACCCACGGACAGCTTTTGCTGGGAGGAAGCCGAAAACTGACGGTAAAACAAGTGGCGACTAACCCCTGTATCTGTGCAATCTTTCTGGGACTGACGTTGTTTTTACTGGGAATCCAGCTACCAGGGCCAGTGTCGGGAGCGGTCACGTCGCTGGGAGCATGTCTGGGTCCGGTATCTATGGTGGTCATTGGAGTAATGTTAGCAGAAGTGCCATTTAAGAAGGCGTTTTCAAACCTTGGGATTTACCGAGTTATTCTGTTACGATTGGTGATTTGTCCAGTTTTAGCGGCAATCATTTTGTGGGGGATGGGTCGTCTATGGCCAGGGGGTAGTGACGTAAGTGGAGCGCTTACTGTGACACTGCTGTGTGCAATTGGACCATCTGCTACTACCTTAACGCAGATGGCTCAACTCTACCAAAATCCAGAGAGCGGATATTTATCCTCCATCAATGCAGTGACAACGGTGTTATGTGCAGTTACCATGCCTGCAGTCATTCTGTTTTATCAACTTTTACCCTAAAATACAAAAAAGTCTGCGTCTTTTGACGCAGACTTTTTCAAAAAGAGAAGATTACTTGCCTCGTATAATGGTCAATGCTTTGGGGCAATTAATTATCTCATTAATGGGTTGATTACCGCCGAATTCTCCATCAATAGTCCAAGGTATGGGACGATCGCAAGTGAAGACTAGATGACTTGCTTGCAGATGGACCCGGGCACCGGCACTAGACGGGTTTGGCCCGAGCAAAGTCTGAAAACCGTTGGCTAAATCAGCTACGCTCACTGGCTTTTTGATTAAATCCACCTCAAATAATCCATCGTCCAACACCACATGCTCAGACTTGGGAATTCGAATTCCGCCAATGGAGAAGGCGTTGCTTACCATGCCAAAAAAGAAGTCATCTTCCAAAGTGTTGCCGTCATATTCCACTTTTAAATGGTAGGGGGTAATGGTAGGAAGGGATGCAATCCCTTCAATGATATACGCCAGGTGGCCAAATGTGTTTTTTAAGTCTTGAGGTGTTTCATAGGCTACTTTGGTAAAGGCACCAAAAGCGGCCACATAGACAAATGGCTGACCATTTAGCTTTCCCACATCGCTGGGGCGCGGAACACCTTTTCCAGCGGCAATCGCAGCGGCTTGACGGGGAATGCGGGGAAGATCCAAGGTGGTAGCACAATCATTTGTGGAACCAAATGGAATAAATCCAAGCAGAGGGGGATGTTCCAAATCCATAAGACCAGTTACGGTCTCGCTCAGTGTTCCATCCCCGCCAGCACAGACCACCCGTTCAAAGCGGGGACTCAATGTACGGGCAGCTTGGATTGCGTCACCTTTCCCTTGGGTGGGATAAGTGGTTACCAACCATCCCTCCTTAGTAAATTCATCTAAGATAGGGGAAAGACCTTCTGCCACGGCTCCCTTCCCGGCAGTTGGATTGTAGATAAAAAGAAGATCTTTCAAAGTGGCGCCTCCTCTAAGGTAACCGGAACCTGTAATTGCTGTTTGTTGTTTGTTTAGGACACTAACATTATACGGGCGCATAGGGAAAAATCAAGTTAATTCAGGAAAATTTAAGCTTTCTTAATATGTGTTAGTGGTAGAAAAGAAAAGACGAGGACAAGGGGTTGCGCGGGGCGACAAAAACGAGTAAAATGTGTGAGCAAATAGCTTCACGATGAGGTGAATGAAAAATATGAATGGAAAGACGTTGACGGCGGCATTTCCAGTAACGATACCGGTGTTAATGGGATATTTGGCCATTGGAATGGCCTTTGGTTTAATGCTCCAGTCAGCGGGATACGGGGTAATTTGGGCGTTCTTTATGAGTCTGACCATCTATGCCGGTTCTGGGCAGTATTTGGGAGTATCCCTATTAGCGACGGGCGCACCATTAAGTCAGGTGGCATTTTTGACATTGATGATTAATTTTCGCCATTTGGTGTATGGACTTTCGATGTTGGAAAAATTCCGTGGTATGGGTGTGCGGAAATTGTATATGATGTTTTCCTTAACCGATGAGACCTATGCACTGCTCAGTGCGGCCAAGCCGCCTCAAGGAGTAGAGGAGCACGACTATTATTTTGCCATTGCGGTGTTAAATCAAAGCTATTGGATATTAGGTTCTGTGCTGGGCTCTCTGGCAGGGGCAGCACTGGGATTTGATACCGCCGGAGTAGATTTTGCAATGACTGCCCTATTTTTGGTGATTGCAGTAGGTCAGTGGAAGGCGGCAGGAAGCCATCTGCCGGCTCTGCTGGGAGGAGTTGCAACGCTAATCAGCTTGCTCCTGGTAGGGGCTGAGGAGATGCTGCTGCCAGCGTTGGGAATTATTGTGCTGGCACTGGTATTACTCCGTCCCAAATTGGAAGATCCAAAACAAGATCTGGAAGAGCAAGAAACAAGGAAGCGAGGGACAAGTACATGCAGCTAACAACTGAGCAGGCGGCAGCATCGATTGCGGTTATGGCGCTTGTGACTTTCTTGACTCGTGCGCTACCCTTTGTTCTTTTCGACCGAGGAGAGCACCCACCGAAAGTTGTATTGTATTTGGGACAAGTGTTGCCGCCGGCGATCATCTCTATGCTGATTGTTTACTGTTTAAAAGGAGTGACATTTTCAAGTCCGGCAGGCTGGATTCCTTCACTGGTAGCAGGAGTTGCTGCCGTTCTGTTGCATATATGGAAAGGAAATGACTTGCTGTCGATTTTTGGGGCTACTGTGATATACATGATTTTCGTACAGCAGATATTTGTTTAAGGAAAGGTAAAGTAATTGCATAAAGCAGGGGAACATTGACGGGACAGAAAAGGAAGAGATTTTGTTGGCCCATTTTTGTTGAAGGCAGCGGCCAGTATATAAAAATGCTAGATATGCCTAATGTGAAGCCGTTGTTTTAGCGGACGGTAAAATGGCAGGATAAACATTTTATTCCGATCTGAAAAAGTGTTATGGTGTGAAACGATGTCTGATGAAATCTGGATACCAAGAGAAAGGGAAACCGATATGGCAAAGAATGTGTTGGTGACTGGAGCATCAAGAGGAATTGGGGCGGCCACAGCGAGGTATTTTGCACAACAGGGCTGGAATGTGGCGCTAAATTATTGCCATAGCCGTTCTCAAGCGTTATCACTGGCAGCAGAATTGTCTACCGAGGGTGTGGAAACGGTGGCGTTGGAGGGGGATGTATCCGATCCAGAACAAGCGGCAGCTGTGGTGGCAGCAGCACAAGGGTTAGGGCCTCTAGACGCTTTGGTATGTTGTGCAGGTGTAGCGCTTCCGCAGCAATTAATCACGGACACCACCAATGAGCAATGGCGCAAAGTGATGGGGGTCGATCTGGATGGCGTATTTTATACCATTCGAGCAGCTTGCCCAGGATTTGTGCGCCGCCAGCAAGGAGCCATTGTGACGGTTTCTTCTATGTGGGGGGAGACGGGAGGATCCTGCGAAGTGGCCTACTCCGCGGCAAAAGCGGGGGTAATCGGTTTGACCAAGGCACTGGCCAAGGAGTTAGGCCCCTCTCATGTGCGGGTTAACTGTGTGGCACCGGGAGTAATTGACACTCAAATGAACGCACATCTCAGCCAGCAAGATTATGAAGTGCTCCGAGAAGAAGCTCCTTTGGGACGAATCGGAACTCCGAGTGAGGTTGCCCATGCCATTTATTATCTGGCATCGGAGCAGGCTTCTTTTATAACCGGACAGATTGTGCGGGTAGATGGAGGCATGGTTATTTAGTATAAGGAAGAAAAGCAGATTGCCAGGACGTGGGATTCTTGTTATAATAAGGAAAGAAACGTATCCTCATTGTTATAATGGGAGAGAATATCGGATATAGTTATCAAATGGTGCGCCTGAGAGGAGGACTGCCATGGGGCGAAAGCGCAGCGGATACAGCAGCTATCGTGGACGGAAAACACTGAATGACCTATTGAAAGGAATTGCTGTTGTGCTGGCGGTGTTAGTAGTGTTACTGCTGGCGGGGCTGTTTCTAGGGCAGGACTATTTGGTGTTTACGGACCGAGGGTTGCGATGGAACCTCCCGTTTGGACAGGAAAAGTCCACAAATATATCGTCCCCTGGAACAGTCGATGTGGAAATACGCCCAAGCGAAGATGAGGCGAAAGCGGCAGAAGAAGAGAACGCATTGGTATCTGAGGGGGAGCATATGGCAGCACTGGAGTTGCCGGTTTCCTGTTTGGCAGATGGGAGCGCCCAGCAACAATTAGAGCAAGCAGGGGCAAATGCCCTTATTTTAGAGATGAAAAATCCAGAGGGAATGTTGAGTTGGTCATCTGAGCAGAACTACGCGAGAGCAGCTGGTGTAAATGCTAAGACCGAGGGAATCAATGGATTGTTTACAACTTGGAACCAGGGTGAGGTCTACACCATAGCTCGGGTGTGTTGTTTTCGGGACAATACTCTGCCGTATCAACGAAACGATGTGGCGCTTCGGGCGACGTATGGGAACTGGCGAGACGAATTAGGACTTCGTTGGTTGGATCCAGGAAATGAAACGGCCCAGTCTTATGTGGCACAACTTTGTGAAGAGTTGGCACAGATGGGATTTGATGAGTTGGTTTTAGAGGCATGTTATTTTCCGTGGCAGGGAAATTTAGATGCCATTGAGAAAAAAGACCAGTATACAGAGGAAGTACAGGCGGAGAGAATGGAGGAATTTTTAAACCAGGTACGTTCTTGTGTGGAGCCGTATGGGACAAAGGTCTCTGTGCTTGTTTCTCAGGAGATGTTGGTAGATGGTGCACAGACTGGGGGACTTACTGGCCAAGTGTTGGAACGCAATGCACAGCGCATTTGGATGGAGACGGACCAGCCACAACAGGCCATTGCAACACTGGAAAATGTGGGTCTAACGAACGCTTCGGAACGTTTTGTGCCAGTTGTTCAGTTGTTTGGAGAAGAAAGTCCACGGGAACAAGCGGTGTTTATAAAAGAAAATTAGGAGACCAAGCAGGACGGCGTCCGACTGCATAAAATAGTAAAAAAATGGGGATAAAGAGGGAATATATATGTGGAAATAAAAGCAATGGCAGAGAAAAACAAAAAATGAGAAAAAAGTTCACAAAATAATTCTTGCATTTTTGAGCAATATCCCATAAAATGAACTCTATACAGCTTTTGCTGAAATGAGGCCGAGAAAAAGGTGGTGAAAGATATGGCAATGGAAGCCATTGAGAAAGTAACCCGAACAGAGGAACAGACCAAACAGCGCCGGGAAGCTGCGTTAACGGAAAGTAAGCAGAAAATTTTGGTGGCGCAGCGGGCTGCGCAACGTGTTCTGGAAGATGCCCGAACGGAAGCAGAAGGAGAAGTGCGTCAGCAGATGGCCCAGGCGGAAGAACAGGCGGCGCAAGAGGCAAAGGTCGTTTTGGCACAAGCGGAAGAGAATTGCCGGAAGATGAAGCAGGCGGCCCGGGAACGGTTGGAGCAGGCTGCGGAATTGATTGTAGAAAAGGTAGTGAATCGCTGATGGCCATCGTCAAAATGAAGCATTTACACCTGGCGGCCATGACTGGAAACCGGGAGGAGTTACTGCAATTGATGCAACGGATGGGCTGCGTAGAGATTGATCAGCCTACAGTTGACCTTGCAGATCCGATTTGGAGAGGTTTGGTGCGCCCGGAAATGGGTGGGGCATCTGCGGCGAGAGAGCGCCATGTGCTGGTGGAGCGAGCAATAACGGTTCTTAAGCGATATGCCCCAGAGAAAGGTGGGCTGCTGCAGCCTAAACCCAGCTTGACGGAAGGACAGCTGTTTGATGAATCTGTGGCGCAAAAGGGATTCCAAGTGGCCCAGGAGATTGACCAGGCACAAAGCCGGATCAATGCGATTCATACGGAACAGGCCAAGTTGGAGGTGCAGCGTCAAAATCTTGCGCCATGGCTAACGTTGGATTTGCCATTGGAGACTGCTTCCACTGATCAAGTGGTAGTCCAATTGGGGACGCTACCAGCATCTGTAAGTTATGACCAAGCAGAGGGAGCGATTTTGGCGGCGGGAGATCTAGCACAGTTTCAACAGGTCTCTGAAAATCGGGATACCCGCTATTGCCTTTTCATGTGCCATGCAAGTCAGAAAGAAGCAGTATTTCAGGCACTGAAAGAATTGGGTTGGAGCCGTTTTCTGCCAAAAGAATATATAGGAACTGCAGTGGAAAACGACCGGAGGCTGGCACAAGAGCAAGAAAAGTTGTCTGAAGAGTGCAAACAGTTGGAAGAGAAGCTTACCTCTTTTGGGGGACTGTATCCTGTGCTAAAGCAACTGGCAGATCGCACTGCAGTGGAATTAAGCCGAGAAGAGGCCAAAGGCCGCATGCTGGATACCCACCAGACCTTTTTCTTGGAGGGGTGGGTGCCGGAAGAGCGCTGGCCAAAGTTGGAGCAGGCACTTGTAAACTACCCATGTGCCTATGAAGTGGCTGACCCAGTACCAGAAGAGTATCCTCAAGTACCGGTTTTATTAAAGAATAACTGGCTCACGCGCCCACTGAATATGGTCACAGAGATGTATTCCCTGCCTGCCTACGGTTCGCTGGATCCGAACCCCTTGATGGCACCCTTTTTTATCCTGTTCTATGGGATCATGATGGCAGATATGGGGTATGGTCTTCTCATGATGCTGGCCTCGGCGGTAGTATTAACGAAAAAGAAGCCAAAGGGTGGCATGGCCCACTTTTTTGGACTGTTGGGGCTGTGTGGAGTGAGTACGTTTGTCATGGGAGCGGTTACCGGCGGCTTTTTTGGAGATTTCCTCACCCAGCTACTGAAGCTCATTAACCCCAACAGCAACTTTGCCCTGCCTGCACTGTTTACCCCTCTGGACGATACGATGATGATTCTGGTAGGTGCCATGTGTTTGGGGTTTGTGCAGATTTTAACCGGTATGGCCATCAGTTTCTATAAGAAATTGCGGGATGGCCAGGTGATGGATGCAATTTGGGAAGAGGTCACCTGGTGGGTAGTTTTTGCGGGGTTAGCGCTTGCCATTTTGGGAAAGACCAATCTGGTTTTGGCAGTGGGCGGTGTGATGGTGATAGCCGGCCCAATTCTCACGCAAAAAGGGTTTGGAAAAATTACTGGTATTTTTGGCTCTCTTTATAACCATGTGACGGGGTATTTTGGAGATATTCTCTCCTATTCCCGTCTCATGGCTTTGATGCTGGCCGGGTCGGTGATTGCCCAAGTATTTAATACTCTGGGTGCCATACCTGGGAATGTTTTTATTTTCCTAATCATTTCCTTGGTAGGTAATACCTTGAACTTTGCCTTGAATCTGCTGGGGTGCTATGTTCACGATCTGCGCTTACAGTGCTTGGAGTACTTCAATAAATTCTACCAGGATGGCGGAAAACCGTTCCGTCCCCTGGATCTAAATACAAAATATTACGAAGTAGTCAAATAAAGAGGAGGACGACACTATGGAGTCAATGGACATGAATCAATTGGTAGCATTGCAGCAGAGCCTAACCTTTTTGGGGAGCATTGGTGGGTTGGCATTGGCCTTGTTGGGAGCAGGCCTTGCGGCGGTGCTCAGCGGAATCGGCTCCGCCAAGGGAACTGGAATTGCTGGTGAAGCGGGTACCGGGCTGTTGAGTGAAGACCCCAGCAAGTTTGGTAAGGTGATGATCCTTCAGGTTATTCCCGGCACCCAGGGCCTATACGGTTTGGTGGTGTGGTTCTTTGCTGTGTTCCGTATGGGACTGCTCTCTGGAACTTTGCCGGAGTTGACTGTGGCTCAGGGTATGCAATATTTTGTAGCTTGCCTTCCCATGGCACTGGGCGGTTTGTTCTCCGCCATCGCTCAGGGGCGAGTAGCGGCTGGTTCCATCAACATCCTGGCCAAAAAGCCGGACGACTGGTCTAAGGGCATGGTGCTTTGCATTACGGTAGAGTTCTATGCCATCTTGTCCCTGCTGGCCTCTATGCTGATGATCATCAATATCAGCGCCTGATGCTGGGAAAGGACCGGCGTATGGAAGGAATAGAAAAAATTACCGCAAAAATTGTCCAGGATTCAGAGGCGGAAATCACCCGGCTTATGGCGGAGACGGATCAAAAGGTCCAGTCTATTGGTGAGGCAGCCAAAATTCAGGCGGACAAGGAGACAGCAGAAACGTTGGCTCGCGGTCAGCGTGCTGCCCAGGAGCGGTTAGAGCGGCTGAAATCGGCAGCCGTCATGGAAACACGCAAGCTGGAACTAGCTGCCAAGCAGGAAGTGCTGGGTGAGGCGTTTGCCCTAGCCCTGGAAAAGCTGTGTACCCTACCAGAAGAAGAATATGTAGCCTTGTTAACCCGGTTAGCACTGGAGGCATCTACCACAGGGAAAGAACAGTTGGTGTTTTCTCCCAAAGACCGAGTGCGGGTCGGAAAACAAGTGGTAGTGGCAGCCAACGAAGCAATGGTCAAGGGGATCACACCAGGGCTTCCTGAAACACTCACGGATACCAAAGTGGGAGCTTTTTTTGAAAAGGTAGTCAACACGACTGCGGCCATGATGACAGGCACTGGAATGCTTACCTTGAGTGAGGAGACGCGCGAGATGAAAGGCGGCTTCATTATGGTAGACGGAGATGTGGAAATCAACTGTGCTTTTGAGACGCTGGTGCGGCTGCAGCGAGAAAAGTTGGAAAAAGAGGTGGCCCAGGTTCTATTTGGGTAATTGAACCGGGAACTAGGAGAAAGACCCATCAACTAGATTTGTCCAGCTGGAGGGAACGGGTCTACAAACCCGTTCCCCGTGGGTGATAAAAAATCGGTAGGAGGGTCTGTAACGAGGAAAGGAGGGATATTTTGTCCCACCGAAAAGATACCGATTATCTCTCCATTTCCGCCCGGGTGCGGGCCATGGAGAATCGGCTGCTGACTCGGGAGCGAATGGACCGAATGATTGAAGCACGCGATGCCGCTGAAGCTATGAAGGTGTTAGCGGAGTGTGGCTACCCGGAAGGGGGTAGTTTGGAGCAGATGCTGGCCCAAGCCAGAGCCGATACAGTACGGGATTTGGAAAATGCAGTACCAGATCGTCGGCTGGTAGAGATTTTTCAACTAAAGTATGATTATCATAACGCCAAGGCCATTTTGAAGGCGCAAGCCATGGGGCAGAATGTGGAGCGACTTTTACTGCCTGGTGGACGATATGATGGGGCGCAATTACTAGAGGGATGGCGGCGGGAGGATATGCGAGGCTGTTCCGAGGTGTTTCGGCGGGCCATGATGCAAGCATGGTCTACTCTGACAGAGAGCCGAGACCCTCAGAAGGCAGATTTGGAATTGGATCGAGCCTGTTATCAGGAAATGCTCCAGCTGGCAAAAGAAGTTGATAGTCCATTTTTAGAAGGATATGTTCGCCTGTTAGTGGATGTAGCCAATCTGCGTATAGCGGTTCGTGTAGGACGGATGGGAAAAGAGAGTGACTTTTTGCGTCAGGCCCTTTTGCCGGGTGGAACCGTGTCCGAGCAGGCGGTGGCATCTGCCAGAGGTGAGTCTTTGGCGGAAGTATTTCGATCAGGGCCATTGTCCCAGGCAGCGGAACTTGGGGCAAAATTAGCCCAAAACGGTTCCGGGGCACTGACTGCTTTTGAGCGAGCTTGTGACGATGCAGTGACTGCATATTTGGCCGCTGGACGCCGAGTTCCTTTTGGAGAACAGGCAGTGTTGGGTTACCTGTATGCAAAAGAGTCAGAACTAACCGCGATTCGGACTATTTTTGCCGGTCGTGCGGCGGGGCTGGATGGAGATACCATCCGCTCCAGACTCCGAGAAACTTACGTGTAAGGAGGTGCGGGCCGTGTATAAAATTGCGGTTATGGGAGACCGGGACAGTGTTTTGGGGTTCAAAGCCTTGGGACTGGATGTGTGCCCAGTCTCTACGCCAGAGGAAGGGCATGAAGCACTGCATCGGATGGCCAAGGAGAATTATGCCATTATTTATGTGACGGAGCAGCTGGCCGCTCGTTTGGAGGCAGACATTCAGCGCTATAAAGATGCCCTCACCCCGGCTATTATCTTGATTCCTGGGAAAGAAGGCTCGTTGGGGATTGGAATGGCCAACGTAAAGAAATCAGTAGAGCGTGCGGTTGGGGCAGATATTTTGTAATATTGGATATGCCAAAAGGAATGTTTTCCATTCCACGTACGCGGATTTTGATTGAACGAGGAGGTACAGCTAATCGGACCGTGCTTCGGAAATGACCGGGGTGGATGTCGGACAGCTGTGCCGATGAAGAAAGAAGGTTTAGCCTATGGGAAAGATCGTCAAGGTCTCCGGTCCTCTGGTGGTGGCAACCGGGATGGAGGAGGCCAACATGGCCGACGTGGTCCGTGTGGGCGAACAACGCCTGATTGGAGAAATCCTGACTATGACGGGCGGCTCGGCCTCTATCCAGGTCTATGAGGAGACCTCAGGGCTTGGCCCCGGGGCAGAGGTGGTTACGACCGGATCTCCACTATCGGTGGAGTTAGGGCCTGGCCTGGTGGAAAATATTTATGATGGCATTCAGCGCCCGCTGGAAGTTATTATGGAAAAGGTCCAGGGGAATAATTTGCCCCGTGGGGTGGAAGTTCCGGCTCTGAACCGGGAGAAAAAGTGGGAATTCACTGCAGTAGCTAAGCCGGGAGATTGGGTAATTGGAGGCGACATTCTTGGAACAGTCCAAGAAACAGCCTCAATTCTCCATAAGATTATGGTTCCTCCAAAGATGAAGGGGAAGGTTGTCTCGATTCAGTCCGGCTCTTTTACCGTTACGGAGACAGTGGCGGTGCTGGAACAGGAGAACGGCACGCAGGTGGAATTACCCATGATGCAGAAGTGGCCGGTACGTGTAGGACGCCCCTATAAGCATAAGTATCCTCCGGTGATTCCGCTACAGTCAGGCCAGCGGATTGTAGATACCTTCTTCCCCGTTGCCAAGGGTGGCACTGCTGCCATCCCCGGCCCCTTTGGTTCGGGCAAAACGGTGATGCAGCATGCGTTAGCTAAGTGGTCAGATGTGGATTTGGTAGTCTACATCGGCTGTGGTGAACGTGGGAACGAGATGACCGACGTGTTGCGGGAGTTCCCGGAACTGGTGGATCCCCGGACCGGAGAATCTCTGATGAAGCGTACCGTTCTGATTGCCAACACATCAGATATGCCGGTGGCAGCACGTGAGGCATCCATTTATACTGGTATTACCATTGCAGAATATTTCCGAGATATGGGCTATGCCGTGGCCGTTATTGCTGACTCCACTTCCCGTTGGGCGGAGGCATTGCGTGAGATGTCTGGCCGCCTGGAGGAAATGCCTGGTGAAGAAGGCTATCCCGCCTACCTCTCTTCCCGCCTGGCCCAGTTCTATGAGCGAGCTGGTTCCGTATCCTGTATTGGTTCGGACGAAGACCGGCGGGGCAGCCTGACGGCTGTAGGCGCAGTTTCCCCTCCTGGTGGTGACCTGTCGGAACCGGTGTCCCAGGCTACCATGCGTATTGTCAAAGTGTTCTGGGCACTAGATGCGTCCTTGGCTTACAGACGGCACTTCCCTGCGATTAACTGGCTCAATTCCTATTCTCTCTATCTAGATTCGCTCAAGCCTTGGTATGACGAGCATTTGGGAAAAGATTTTCTCCAAAATCGGGAATGGGCTATGTCTGTGCTACAGGAGGAGGCCAGCTTGAATGAGATTGTTCAGCTGGTGGGTAAGGATTCCCTGTCGGCTAAGGACCAGATTACGCTGGAAACGGCCAAGATGATTCGAGAAGACTTTTTGCAGCAGAACTCCTTTGTAGACATTGATTCTTATTCGGAATATGACCGGCAGGCCCGCTTGCTTTCCATGATTCGGCAGTACGATATTCAGTGTCGGGCGGCAGCAGAACGGGGTGGAGCCATTGCCCAGCTATTTGCGGTGCCAGTACGGGAGAAGATTGGCCGAGCCAAGTCGGTGCCCGCCGACCAGTATAAGGATTCCTATGCAAACCTCCTTGTGGAGATGGAAGAGGAAATTACGGCCATTGCAGAGAAGGGAGAAGATGAACTGTGATTCGAGAATATAAGACAATCCAGGAGATCTCCGGCCCTCTAATGGTGGTAAATCGGGTACAAGGTGTCACTTACGACGAACTGGCGGAAATTGAACTGACGGATGGTACCATCCGTCGGTGCAAAGTGCTGGAGGTGAATGGTGATTCCGCTGTGGTGCAGCTGTTTGAAGCGTCAGCGGGAATTAATCTAGCCCAATCCAAAATCCGTTTTTTGGGTCATCCACTGCAATTGGCGGTATCAGGCGACATGCTGGGGCGAGTCTTTAATGGCATGGGCCAGCCTATTGACGGTGGCCCGGCGATTTTGGCTGATGAATATCGAGACATTAATGGTCTGGCTATGAACCCTGCGGCCCGGAACTACCCAAATGAGTTTATTCAGACGGGGATTTCCACCATTGATGGCCTGAACACTCTGGTTCGCGGCCAGAAACTACCAATTTTCTCTGGGTCTGGTTTGCCTCATGCGGCACTGGCCGCTCAGATTGCACGTCAAGCTAAGGTGCTGGATGGAGAGTCCAATTTCGCGGTAGTCTTTGCCGCAATTGGTATTACCTTTGAAGAGTCAGAGTTTTTTGTCAGCGAATTTAAGCGCACCGGAGCCATTGACCGCACTGTGTTGTTTACTAATCTGGCCAATGACCCTGCTGTAGAGCGCATTGCTACCCCACGAATGGCGCTCACAGCCGCAGAATACCTGGCCTTTGAAAAAGGAATGCATGTACTGGTTATTCTCACGGATATTACCAACTATGCTGAAGCTCTACGTGAGATTTCCGCTGCGAAAAAGGAAGTTCCTGGCCGCCGGGGTTATCCAGGCTACCTGTATACTGACCTGGCTACGATGTATGAACGGGCCGGCCGACAGGTGGGGAAAGAGGGATCCATCACCATGATTCCTATCCTCACGATGCCTGAAGATGATAAGACACACCCAATTCCAGACTTAACTGGCTATATTACGGAGGGGCAGATTATCTTATCCCGAGAACTCTACCGCAAAGGGATCAATCCCCCGGTGGATGTGTTGCCTTCCCTGTCCCGCTTGAAGGATAAAGGAACTGGCGCAGGAAAGACGCGAGAAGATCACTCCGGGACCATGAACCAGTTGTTTGCCGCCTATGCAACCGGCAAAGAGAATAAGGAATTGATGTCCATCTTGGGAGAAGCAGCGTTGAGTCCAACCGATTTGCTGTATGCCAAATTTGCAGATGAATTTGAAAAACGGTATGTGTCCCAGGGGTCAGATGAAAATCGCTCTATTTTCGAGACGTTGGATTTGGGTTGGGAACTGCTGAGCATCCTACCGAGAGGAGAACTCAAGCGGATTAAACCAGAGATGATCGACAAGTATCTGCCCAAGAAGGATTAAGGGGGGAGCGAGATGCCAGGCGCAACCATCAATCCCACCCGCATGGAATTAACAAGACTGAAGGGACGTCTAAAAACCGCACAGCGGGGTCATAAATTGCTGAAAGATAAACGAGATGAACTGATGAAGCAGTTTATGGATGTGGTGCGAGAGAATCGGTCACTACGCAAGCGGGTGGAGGAGGGGCTGACTCGAGCGCATGGGTCATTTACCGTGGCGGCGGCGCTGATGTCTCCAGAGATGCTGGAACAGTCCCTGCTGTATCCAAAGCAAAGCGTGGAATTGGAGATGACGTTTCAGAATGTGATGTCTGTGGATGTGCCACAGTATCATTTTCAGACTGCCAGCCAGGACCCGGGTGAGGTCTATCCTTACGGCTTTGCTCAAACCAGCGGCGAGTTGGATGACGCAGTGGATGCAATGTCTCAAGTTTTTCAAGATATGCTGCGGTTGGCGGAAGTTGAGAAAACATCTCAGCTTTTGGCAGAAGAAATTGAGAAAACGCGTCGTCGAGTGAATGCGTTGGAGTATGTAAAGATCCCGGAAATGCAAAATAATATCAAATATATCTCCATGAAACTGGATGAAAATGAACGCTCTAATACCATCCGGCTGATGAAGGTCAAGGATATGATCTTGAAGGAAGCAATTCAAGAGAAGAGAGAGGCCAATGCCCGGGCGATGGCGAACTTTTCGACTAAAGACCTGGAAGAGAGGTAAACGGGCGGGCAGGAATGGCACGGCATTTTGGGAGATTTCTCCCAATGCCGTGCTTTCCTCCTATGCAGAAAGAGAAACCGGGAGAAGACTCCCGGCAAGAAGAACGGGGAGATCGCTATGAAGATAACATCAGTTAAGACAACAAATATCCGTATTCCCCTAAAAGAACCAAAATCCTTTTCGACCAAAAGGATTACGCACCGGGATTATACGATCTTTCAAATCTGTACAGAGTCTGGAATTCAAGGTTGGAGCTATGTTTGGGGCCTACCGGCGGTCAAATCCTTTGCTGACCAGTATGCCCAACTTCTGATTGGTGAGCCTGCCTATGCTACGAACCGTATATTCCAAAAGGTATTCCAGCAGTGTGACCGCTGGGATCGGGCAGGCATTGCTATGCGGGTCCTTTCCGGTTTTGATATTGCCCTATGGGATATTATTGGAAAGGCAGCTGGTCTACCGGTCTATCAACTTATGGGGGCGGCTAGAGACGAGGTGGAAGCTTACTACAGTGGCGGATATTATGCATCTTCTAGCCGGAGCAAGGAAGAGATGCTTTCTAAGTTGGAGCAGGAATATGGTTTGGCCTACGAACGGGGCTTTCGTTCTTTTAAGATGAAAATTGGTGCCGCAGGACTTGATGGAGATATAGAGCGCATTGCATTGGTTCGCCGAACCATTGGTCCGGACTGTAAGCTGATGGTGGATGCCAACTGCTGTTATGAACCGAATACGGCAGTGACCTTGGCGAAGCGAATAGAGGAGTACAATATTAACTGGATTGAGGAGCCCGTTGCAGTGGATGACTTGGAGACTTGTGCATGGGTAGCCAATCGTATTCCTATGCCAGTAGCTTTGGGCGAAAACCACTATGGGCGTTGGCAGTTCCGTGAAATTCTGGAAAAGGGTGCGGGACGTGTAATCCAAGCAGGCCCGACCACCTGCGGTGGGTTTACCGAGTATCAGAAGATTGCCGGAATGTGTGCGGGGAAGGGTGTAAAAATGGCACCCCACTGTTTCCACGATATCGGGGTTCAGGTAGCTCTGGCTGTTCCGGAAGTGTTGGCGGTGGAGTATATGGAGGCATCAGGGGATGTTTTTAATATTCAAAGAATACTTCAAAATCCCGTCTTAGCTGTGGATGGTAAGATCCGCGCCCCCCAGGGTCCAGGACATGGACTGTTACTGGATGAAAAGGCAATGGAGCAGTATTTATATTAAAAAACGTTTTACATGTGACAAAATACCCCACTGGTTAGACTGCATACAGTCTAACCAGTGGGGTTTCGTTCATATCATTCGTAGTTTTGGATATTTGTGAGAAAGAAGTGGTGGTGAGAGTTATCCGTGTGGCAACAGGTAGGAAATACATGATTAAGAAACCAGAACCGGCCTCCCCTAAACTGGTTTATACGAGTGTGTGAAATTTCCCCAGGATTAAAATATTTTGCTGCAGAACAAATAATGCTAATAGTAGCAACAGGAAAATTGGGTGTTATACGTAGGAAAGGAGTACCAAGTTGTAGTGCTTAGCAATAGGGTAAGGAGAAAGGAATCAAAAAGACAAAGGAAAGTTAGGCCAAGAAAGGCAGTCACTATTACTGCAGGCATATGAAAACGAATAAATCCAGAGGTCCAGCGGCAATTTATGAACCATAATTATAACCCATTATGCAGATGTGGATCGATTAGGCCAAAGCTTTAAGAGACGTATTGGATAAGGACGGGATGAAGCTAGGAAATATAATTGAGGATAGCGGTAGAAAAGTAAGATTGTTAGACAAGAATTGGAAAAGAATAAGGACCAGCTTGACAGAACAAAACAGCGTGCTAAAATAAAAGAGATGTAAAAGATCTGTAATAGAAGTTATATTTTGAACTGATCTAGTTTTATGTATGACGAGAAAAGTTAAAACTATTTGTGATATTAGAATCTATTTATACTTTTTGTAAAACAAAGTGTCATAAGGGGCGGCCTTTTGCCCCTAACCGAGTGGGAAAAGAAGTTAAGAAAGGATATCCAGGGGCTAAAATGAAATTGAAGTGGAATGAACATTATGCGATGGGAATAGAGGCCATCGATAATGACCATAAGCAGCTGTTCCAGATTGCTGGAAAAATTATTGAGACGGTCGAGGATCGCGCCGGAATGAGTGAGCATGCGCGGCTGTTTGTAGTACGAGAAGGGGTAAAGTATTTAAAGAACTATTTTTTGGAACATGCGTTTCGAGAAGAGGCGTATATGCGCCAAATCGGGTACGAGGATTACGAGGCACACAAACGACTGCATGATGAGTTCCGATATGTACAACTGGCTCGTTTTGAGGAAATTATTGAGCGGGGTATGTGTACAAAGAAGGAAGTTTATGATTTTGTGGGCGTCGGAATCGGGTGGCTGCTGGAACATATTTCTACGGCAGATATGGCCATAGTTGGGAAAGGGGTGCTATGCCAGCCCAAGATTTTGGAATTGAATGAAGCGGTTTTGGAACGCGAAGTTAATATGCTCTTTATTGCTACACTGAACCTCAATGTAAATGCCAAGATTATTCAGAGAAATTATAGAGGAGAACCTTTTGGTGAGGCAGTATACCAGGAATACACCTATCGAAGAGGAAATAGGCCTCTAACTGTGATTTCGGGGATTGAGAAATCTTTTTTGCTGAGCGTGGCAAATATGGTATATGGCGACGATATCGGAGAGTCAGATGGTTTGATTTTGTCGACACTAGAGGTATTTGGAGGAAACTTCTGGCGGACGTTGGGAGAGCGCCTTATTCGTAGTGCTGATAGTGTAGAATTTAAAGAGAACCACTTCTTATCTCAAAAGCAACTTCAGGAGAGATTTCTGGCCAAAGTGCCAGCGATTTCAGTCTTGTTTCAATCCGAAAAAGGGAAATTCTTCTTGGCATCTGAAGATGAGTCGTGGAATCGAGGGCAAAAAGCAGTGGGGTAATCCCGATACATATATTGTAAAAGAATCAAAACAAATATATAGGGAAGAAAGCCAGCTGAACAGAGTTGTTCAGCTGGCTTTTGTTTTATTTTAAAAGGACCGGGAAAAAGTTAACATAAGGGCACGATCTTTTCCAAATAAATCTTTCGATAAAGGAAGAGGGACACCAAGCAAGTCAATACCTCAGCCCAAAAGAACGCGGAAAAGGTCCATAGTGGACAGATGCGGACGAAGAGCAAGGCAATTGGGAGAAGAAAAACAATCTGCCGAAGTAAGGCAATCCAAAGCGAGTGAGAACTGCGCCCAAGAGATTGAAATGCGGCAGAACAGATAATGCTAACAGCAGCGACAGGAAAAGAAAGGGCTGTCATACGTAGAGAAGAAATGCCAAGTTGCAGTGCTTCTGGGCCAGCTTTAAAACAATAGAGCAGGAGAGGAGAAGCAAAGAGGTAAAGGAGGGCCAGGCCAAGAAAGGCAGTTGCTACTGCCGTAAGCATACCAAAGCGAATCGATCCAGAGACACGGCGGCGATTTTTTGCACCATAATTATAACTAATAATGGAGATTAGTCCATTGTTGATGCTGAAAACAGGCATAAAAACAAAGGACTGCAACTTGAAGTAAACGCCCAGTACCCAAACCGCAGTTTCGGACCATAGATTCAAAATAGTATTTAATCCAAGGGACATAGCACTGCTTAAAGATTGCATTAAAATAGCTGGAGCGGCAATCTGGCACATCTCTTTCATCAAGGCTGAGTGGAAAGCAAATCCTCGAAATGTGACGTGAAATTGGTTGCGAATGTGGCGCACAAGGAAAATACCAATAATTCCACCTGTGATTTGGCCGATGACAGTAGCAACTGCGGCGCCAGCAACACCGAGATCAAATACAAAAATGAAAATAGGGTCCAGAATAATGTTCAGTAGAGCACCAGAACCTTGGATAATCATGAAGCCAGCGGGATGCCCGGTGGATTGCAGAATGCGTTCACAAGGAAACTGAAGGCACATGCCGAAACTAAAACAGCAGCAAATCTGTAAATAATCCGTACCCTGAGCAATAACAGATTGTGAAGTGGTGCAGCCATGCATATAAATGCGACTGGCAAATAGGCCAAATAGGAAAAAAAAGATCCAGCATAGAGCAAAAAGGAGAAATCCGTGCACAACTACCGTATTGGCCTCTTCGTTTTTTTGTTCTCCCAATCGCCGCGAGAGCATGGCACTAAAACCAACACCTGTACCAACACAAAAAGCAATCATCAAAGTCTGGATAGGATAGGCATAGGAAAGTGCTAAAAAAGCTTGTTCACTTACCCGTGTTACATAGATGCTGTCTACAAGATTATAAACTGCCTGCATTAACATAGAGAGCATAATAGGCCATGACATGTGTAAGACCAGCTGACCTATGGGCATAGACCCCAAAATATTATCCTTTTGCAAAAAAAACAACTCCCTTCTTCACTCGGGACAAAACGCAAAAAAAATAGGCTCCTTTTGGAGCCCGTATACCAAAACGAAAAAGGAATCTCCGTGGGGACGTCGGGCCGTGGACACGGAGAAATAGTGTAGACAGTATAACAACTCCTGGTTGAGAAGTCAAGATGAAAGGAAAAGGTAGAATAGAAGAAAATATGTACGAAAATATAGGGGAAATGTATAGGGAATAAGCAACTCTGCAGGAATAGCAAAAAATGAGAAATTTGGCAAGAGGACTTGACAGAGAGAGTTAGCCATGGTAAACTTTAGCTGATTTGAAGTTAGCTTGAACTAACCGTGGCTTTTGTTTAGATCTTAACTGGGAAAGAGGATGTTTATGATGCCATTGACAATGGCTCGTCAAGGCGAGACAGTAATCATTCGAAAGATTACAGGAAGGGATGAGGTCCGCCAGCGTTTGGCAGAAATGGGGTTTGTGGTTGACAGTGCAATTACTGTAGTAAATAAATTGGCCGGAAATATGATTCTTCAAGTCAAGGAAAGTCGAGTAGCCTTAGACCAAAGTATGGCCAATCGAATTATGATTTAAGGGGGAAATAAAGCGATGAAAACGCTAAAAGATGCAAAGGTAGGGGAAATTGTCCGGGTGATAAAACTTTATGGAGAGGGACCTGTAAAACGGCGAATTATGGATATGGGAATTACAAAAGGTGTAGAGATTTTGGTGCGAAAGGTAGCACCGCTAGGGGATCCCATGGAACTAAATGTACGGGGGTACGAGTTGAGTGTGCGTAAAGGTGATGCAGAAATGATAGAGATAGAATAAGTTTTACTTAAAGAGTTAAATTGAACACGATGGTTAGCTTACGCTAACAAATGAGAGGAGAAGTTGATGGAGATGAAAATTGCGTTGGCAGGAAATCCTAATTGTGGGAAGACGACGCTATTTAACAGCTTGACCGGATCGAATCAATATGTTGGCAATTGGCCTGGTGTGACAGTGGAAAAAAAGGAAGGCAAGTTAAAGGGTAGAAAAGATATACTTATTCAAGACTTGCCAGGAATTTATTCGCTCTCACCGTACACCCTGGAAGAGGTTGTAGCAAGAGATTATTTAGTAGGTGAAAAGCCAGATGTTATTTTAAATATTGTAGATGGTACAAATATTGAGCGCAATTTGTATCTGACAACCCAGTTAATCGAATTAGGATTGCCTGTGGTGGTCGCAATCAACATGATTGATTTGGTGCGGCGGAGTGGGGATCAGATTAATTTAGAAAAACTAGGGGAAGCACTTGGGTGCCAGGTCGTAGAGATGAGTGCCCTAAAAGGCGAAGGAAGTATGGCGGCGGCAGAAAAAGCCATGGAAGTGGCAAAAAACTGTTCAAACAGAGAACTGCCTAGTGTGTTCACTGGCAGTGTAGAACATGCCATTGCCCATATTGAAGAATCCATCGCGGATTTGGTAGATCGACGATACCTCCGTTGGTACGCAATTAAGGTTTTTGAACGGGACGAAAAGGTATTGAACGATCTGAAATTGACTCCAGAGTTAATGGCTCACCTGGAAGAGCACATTGCCCAGTGCGAAAAAGAAATGGAGGACGATGCAGAGAGCATCATTACCAATCAACGATATACCTACATTAATCGTGTTGTAGACAAAGCAGTCAAAAAGAAAACAGCATGCCACAGTCTTTCTGTATCCGATCGTATTGATCAGATTGTAACCAATCGAGTGTTGGCACTTCCAATTTTTGCAGGAATTATGTTTATCATTTATGCGATTGCTATGGGTGGTTGGTCTGTATCTGTAGGAACCAGGGCGACTGATTTTGCTAACGATATTGTGTTTGGTGAATGGATTCCAGGCTTTTTTGATAAAATTCTCATTGGGTTAGGGGTGTCAGACAGTAGCTGGGTGTACGGATTGATTCAAGACGGAATCGTGGCTGGTGTTGGTGCGGTGTTAGGATTTGTCCCCCAGATGTTGGTCTTGTTTGTGCTGCTTGCAGTTTTGGAAGATGTGGGCTATATGGCTCGAGTTGCGTTCATCATGGATCGCATTTTCCGTCGTTTTGGGCTGAGCGGTAAAAGTTTTATCCCTATGTTGGTGGCAACAGGGTGTGGTGTGCCAGGTATTATGGCCTCTCGGACCATTGAGCAGGACCGGGATCGAAAGATGACGATTATGACCACCGGGTTTATCCCTTGTGGTGCTAAGATGCCAATTATTGGTTTGTTTGCAGGTGCTTTATTTGGAAACTCTGCGTGGGTAGCAACCTCAGCATACTTTATCGGTGTTGCAGCAGTGGTTATTTCGGGAATTATATTAAAAAAATTTAAAGCTTTTGCCGGGGAACCGGCTCCCTTTGTCATGGAACTGCCCACATATCATACACCGTCGGGGGGCAATGTGTTGCGAGCCACATGGGAACGTGGTTGGTCTTTCATCAAGCGGGCGGGAACGGTCATTTTACTTAGTGCAATTGTTTTGTGGTTCCTTCAGGGATATGGCTTTGTAGAAGGAGTGTTTCAAGCAGTTGAAGACAATAATGATTCGTTGTTAGCAGATATTGGAAATAAAATTGCCTGGATCTTTTACCCATTGGGCTGGACTGGCGAATGGGCATGGAAAGCGGCAGTGGCCACATTTACTGGGTTAATTGCCAAAGAAGAGGTAGTAAATACTTTTGGCGTACTGTATCACTATGCTGGTGAAGTGGATTTAATGGACGATAGCAGCCCAATTTGGCCTATGATTGCAGCAGATTTTACTGCTCTGAGTGCATACTCCTTTATGATTTTTAATCTACTATGTGCCCCTTGCTTTGCTGCCATGGGTGCTATTAAACGGGAAATGAACAATCCGAAGTGGACGATAGGAGCCATTGCCTACATGTGCGGTTTCGCTTATGCGGTAGCAATGATTGTTTATCAAGTAGGTGGTTTGATGACGGGTGAAGTGTCATTTGGCATACTTCCAATTGTGGCTTTAATTTTATTGGCAGTGGTACTTTACCTGTTGCTGCGCAAAGGATATCGTGCAGATAACGAAGAACAATACCTTCGATCAGTTTCTGTGGGTGCGGTACGATAATTTTTAAAAATAGGAGGACAGCATATGCCAATTTCGTTTGGGGAATTGCTTACTATTTTTGTTTTAGCAGCTATAATAGGTCTTGCAGTTCGTTCCTTATGGAAAACACATAAGCAAGGGCGACATTGCAATGGTGACTGCAGCCGTTGTGGAAGTTGTCATGGAAAGTAAAGCGTAAATGGAAAGGCGTGGGAAGTTCCTGCGCCTTTTTATTAGCCTTTGATTTTAAATCCAATGAAAGTTCGGTGGATTGTAGCATGAGAAGTGCTTTGATAAAGGAAAGAAAAAATATGTAAGGAAGAGATAAACAAACATAGAAAAAATAGGAAGGGTTAAAAAAGAATAGAGCGAGAATCTGGGGCAATGCTATGTTCGGATGTTCCATCCAACAAAAACAAAACGTTGATCAAAGGAGAGACTAACTATGTCTAACAGCAACGGCAATAAGATCGTAGTTCCCAACGCTCGTGAGGCGATGAACAAATTCAAAATGGAAGCTGCCAACGAGGTGGGTGTCAATCTGAAGCAGGGTTATAATGGTGACCTGACCAGCAAGCAGGCTGGCTCTGTGGGCGGCCAGATGGTCAAGAAGATGATTGAGGCCTACGAGAACGGCATGAAGTAAATTTCCTAATTAAAGGAAATAAACTCCTAACAATTAAGATGGGAGACACATGGGTCGGGTTCTAAAATTCCCCGGAGGTGTGCTGTTGGTTGGAAATCAGAAAAAGCGGTTTCCTGGCAGGACTCCTTTGGTAGAAAACGGGAACCCGGCCCGTTTTATTTTGGCAAAACAGGAGTTTTCCTAAGATAAATAATAATTCCTTTGGCAAAAACAGAAAAAGTAAAAAATCCTCTTTACAATATTACATTAGCGTGCTAAAATGCGAAAGTGAAATGAGCCATGTGGCTTCTGGAATGAGAGTTGGAGGATACATATTATGAAAAAAATGTTGTCACTTGCATTGGCCTTTGTCATGTGTCTTTCTTTGGCGGCTTGTGGGAATGGAGGCCAGAGTGGAAGCAATTCAACTGCAGATGCTACCTCTGGGCAGAGTAGTGGTAACCAGAGTAACGGCGATGTTTCCGCTCAGGAAGGACAAGAAGAGACAATAGCGGATATCCAAGCAATTAAGGATGAGGGAACCCTATATGTGGGAATCACTAATTTTGCACCCTTGGACTACAAAGAAAAGGGCAGCGATGAGTGGATTGGGTTTGACGCAGATATGGCAAAGGCATTTGCTGAAAGTTTAGGAGTTGCAGTAGAGTTTCAGGAGATTACTTGGGACTATAAGGTTCAGGAATTGGACTCCAAAACCATTGATTGTGTGTGGAATGGCATGACTCTTACGGATGAAGTGATGGCTGCTATGAGCACATCCGAGCCCTACTGCACAAACTATCAAACACTGGTTTATCCCGCGGACCGGGCAGCAGAGTTTGAAAGTCTGACCTCTTTGGAGGGGTTGAATATTGCGGTTGAGTCTGGCTCTGCTGGTGAGAAAGCTGCCAAGGAATTGAATGCCACGGTTGTTCCTGTGCAGTCACAAGCAAATACGCTAATGGAAGTGGCCTCGGGGACTTCCGATGCTGCCGTTATTGATGTGTTAATGGCTGCTGAGATGACGGGTGAGGGTACCAGCTATGATAAACTGGTCTATAGCCTCAATCTCAATGACATGAGAGAAGAAGCATCCGAGTTTTACGGTGTCGGTTTCCGTAAAGGATCTGACTTGGTGGATGCGTTTAATAAGTTCTGGGATGAAAAGGTAGCTGATGGCACGGTTTTGGAAGTGGCTACTACCTACGGACTGCAGGACGCTGTTATTCTGGATTAAGTGCTTTTATAACCTGATATTTTCAGAAGCAGAGAGCGGGCACGCTCTCTGCTTTTGAGCGGTATTGCCCTACTATCACGGACAGAGAGGACGACTCCCCATGATCGAATTTTTTCAATCCCCAGTGACTCAGACGGTTCTCAAAGCGTTAAATCAAGGCTTTGTGGTAACGTTGGAACTATTTTTCATTACACTACTCGGGGCGTTGCCTCTTGGGTTGGTGATTGCTTTCGGATCCATGAGCCGTTGGACTCCGTTGGCGCGGATTACCAGATGGGTGTTACTCCATCAGGGAAAGGAGCCTGGCAGAATTGCCCGAGTACTCATTGCGTTGCGCCCCATCAGTTTGATTACCCGTTTGCTGGTTTGGATTGTCCGGGGAACGCCCTTGATTTTGCAGATCATTGTCTTGTTTTATGTGCCGGGACTGGTTCTGGAGGGAGGAAATCCGTGGCCCAGAGGTGAAGTGGGACGAATGGCGGCGGTCTGCGTAGCATTCATCATCAATTATGCTTTTTATTTCTCAGAAATTTATCGAGGTGGGATCCAAGGAGTTCCGAAGGGACAAACGGAAGCGGGAATGGTTTTAGGCATGACCAAGAGGCAGATTTTCTTTCGAGTTACCCTGCTGCAAATGGTCAAACGTATTGTGCCCCCTATGTCCAATGAGATTATTACTTTAGTAAAAGATACTTCTCTTTCGCGGGCCATTGCACTACAGGAGGTTATTTGGGCTGCAGAGTCTTTTATGAAGGGAAATCAGGAAATCTCCGGCCTGTGGTGGCCGCTGATGTTCACAGCGGTATACTATTTAGCTTTCAGTGCCATTGTGACAATGGTGTTGGGACGGCTGGAAAAGAAGTTGGATTATTTCCAGGTGTAGGGGGAGTAGACATGCCGATTTTAGAGGTACATAATATTGAAAAGCATTTTGGCGACACTCGAGTGTTGGAGAATATCAGTTTTTCACTAGAACAGGGACAGGCACTGGCCATTATTGGTTCCTCGGGTAGCGGTAAGACAACCCTGCTGCGGTGTCTGAATTTTTTAGAGACGCCAGATCAAGGTAGTATTATCGTTAATGGAAAAGTTGTTTTTGATGCCAACGATACTTCCACTCAGCGGGAGAGTGAGGTGCGGAAAAAACGCCTTCACTTTGGCCTGGTATTTCAGTCGTTCCACTTGTTCCCTCAATATACTGCATTAAAAAACGTAACTTTGGCAAAAGAACTCTTGAGCCAGGAACGGCCGGATTTTAAGCAAAATAAGAAAGAGATTTTGGAGGAAATCCGAATCGAGGGCCTGGAATTATTGGATAAAATGGGACTATCTAACCGTACCAATCACTATCCTGGTCAACTGTCTGGTGGACAACAACAGCGAGTGGCCATTGCCAGAGCACTGGCATTGCATCCGGATATTCTGTGTTTTGATGAGCCCACATCTGCTTTGGATCCAGAACTGACAGGAGAAGTGCTGAAGGTAATCCGTAGCTTGGCAGAGCAAAATACCACCATGATCATTGTGACTCACGAGATGGCCTTCGCACGCGACGTGGCTGATGAGGTAATTTTCATGGATCAGGGTGTCATTGTGGAACAGGGAAATGCCAGACAAGTGATTGAACACCCTACCGAAGAGCGCACCCGCCAATTTTTGGCACGCTATGGAGAAAATTGATCTGCCGAATGGAAGAGCAAATAAGATATATAAATAGAGGTACGACAGAAAAAAGCAGCTGTGGATACAGCTGCTTTTTTCTACTATATGAGAAGGCTTTTACACTTTGGTTGCTTGCAAGATAGATTTTGATGTGATAAACTCCATATCACAGTTTTTCATAGAAAAGTGGGAGTTATGATGGAGATACGAGAAATTACAAGGGATAAGAAGCGATATCTTTCTCTTTTATTGCTGGCAGATGAACAGGAAAATATGATTGATCGCTATCTGGACAAAGGAACTATGTATGTGTTGGATGATGGTGGGATTAAGAGTGAATGTGTTGTTACAGATGAGGGACATGGAATTCTTGAGATAAAGAATATTGCCACTGAGCCAATTTTTCACGGAAAAGGGTACGGAACAGCACTTATTTGCTTTCTTGTGGACAAATATCAAGAACAGTACAAAATTTTACAAGTGGGAACAGGGGAGAGCCCGTCATCCATTGGTTTCTATGAGAAGTGTGGGTTTACATATTCCCATAGAGTCAAAAATTTCTTTTGTGATTACTATGATCATCCCATCTATGAAAATGGAGTTATGCTATGCGACATGGTGTATTTGCGGAAAGACCTGACTGGCTTAAAACAAAAATGAAATCTCCCAATTCGAAAAAATCCATGAAAGCAAAGAAAAGCGGGTCTTTTACAGGGAGGGATTCAGATGATAAAACATTTGACTTTTAAACAGCAATGGTGGTTAGCATTTGGTATTGTGTTGTGTTCTTTCGTGTTTTCTACACTTTTCAAACAGGGAATCTTTTCAAATATTGGTTGGATTCTAGCTGGTCTATTGTTTGTGATACATCCAGTTTGTCCAGAGGGAGCAAAGTGGCGATATAAGGATCGAGAAAAGGAGATGAAACGAGATTTTCGTGTCGGGGGTGTAATCATCATTATTATCGGGCTTATAACAAGATTTGGTGTTTAATTTTTTCAAAATAAAGCCGAACCAGTCACGAGAAGGGCAGGCAGTAGAAATAGAGGTAATACATCTCAAATAAGAATCTGTAATTTGATTGTTGGCGGAATTCCCCTGCCAAAATAGGGACGGAAAAAGTGGGAAAATAGAAAAAAACCACGTCATACGACGTGGTTTTTTCTGGTGGAGACAACAGAACTCGAATCTGTGACCTTCCGCGTGTGAGGCGGACGCTCTACCGGCTGAGCTATGCCTCCATATGAAAAAACGGCAGGGAAAAAGGGGGGGTGGTGACCCGGACGGGACTCGAACCCGTGTTGCCGCCGTGAAAGGGCGGAGTCTTAACCGCTTGACCACCGGGCCGTTTATTCAATATAGAACCGGAAAAATCCGGATATTTAAAAATGGTAGCGGCAACTGGACTTGAACCAGTGACACCCCGGGTATGAACCGAGTGCTCTAGCCAACTGAGCTATGCCGCCATGTTTGTCCTTCTTGAACAGGGCAAGAGATAGTATAGCCGATTCATAGGAAAATGTCAACAGGAAATCTCAAAAAAATTTGTTTTTTATACCATGGAGATTTGGAAAGGAATTATCTTTGAAGAAGCAGAGAAACCCCGAACAAAAGGAGCGCGGGTAGAAGTGATGGAGTGTGGAAGGGGTGATCGAATAGAGCGCGTAACAGAAGAATGAACGCAAAAAGTCGTAAAATCCACGGTAGAAAAGCCATGAAGAGGAAAAGTGGAACACTGAAAATGAGAGCAAACAGAAGCAAAACTGGGAGAGCAACGAGGAAAAAGAGGAAGAGAGTAAGAAGGGAGAACATATAAGAGGACCTCCGTTAAATTGGATGTTGCCATTTTAACAATCTGGTATTAAATGGTCGCAAAAAGAAGATTAAAAGAGCATAAAAAACGGCATCCGCCGAAGAGCGGATGCCGGGAAGTAGGCTTATTATTTAAAGTATTCGGCGCCGGATTCAAAGAGCGGTTGGTGTTTGTTGCCGGGAATGTTGATGCCCACATATTCCCCTCTACGTTCCAAATGGCCCATCTTTCCGAAGACGCGACCGTCAGGGGAGAAGATACCTTCAATCGCTTGAACCGATCCATTTGGATTAAATTCAATATCCATAGAAGGATGTCCTTGGTAGTCCACATATTGGGTTGCTACTTGACCGTGGGCAGTTAAGTCGGCCAAAACCTGAGACGAGGCCACGAAACGGCCTTCACCGTGGGAAATGGGAAGCGTATGTAGATCTCCAACCTGGCTCTTCAACATCCACGGGGACTGGATGGAGGCAACCCGGGTGGTGATGTATCTGGACTGGTGACGGCCAATCAGATTGTAGGTCAGGGTGGGGCAGTTGGAATTCATGTCCCGAATTTCTCCATACGGAACTAGACCCAACTTAATCAAAGCTTGGAAACCGTTACAAATACCCAGCATCAGTCCGTCCCGATTTTTAAGCAGATCCATAATGGCATCGCTGAGGGCAGGAGAACGGAGGAAAGAAGCAATAAACTTGCCGGATCCCTCTGGCTCGTCACCACCGGAGAATCCGCCTGGAATAACCACCATCTGAGCCGTGCGAATTGCCTGCTCCAGTGCCTGGGCGGATTGGGCAAGAAAGTCGGTGGTTAAATTTCGCACCACCACAACTTCTGGATCGATTCCTGCACGGATACAGGCCTTCGCAGTATCATATTCACAGTTGGTGCCAGGAAAAACTGGAATAACGGCCTTGGGGTGGGCGACCTTATGCTTACAAATTGCCACTGAGGGCTTGTCCCAAGTAATGGGTTGAACCGGCTCAGCAGAACCTGCCTTAGTAGGATAGACATTTTCCAACACCGCTTCGTTGGACTCCAACAGTTCATCAATGGAGGCTTTATCAAAACCCAGGTCAATCACAGGCTGATCAGAGGTCATGCCGATTTTTTCAGCCCAGGGAAGCTCTACGTCTTCCGTTAATTCAGCAACAAGCATTCCGGGGGCCGGAGACCACCAGGGAGCGCTGCTGTCAGGAGTGCGAATAAAGCCAATATGGTTCCCAAAAGACATTTTCATGACTGCCTCGGCCACACCGTTTTCTACCGCCCAGGCAGATTTTACTTTGCCTGCCTGGTGAAGGGTATAAAATGATGCCCAAACATCCTTGGTATGTTTCTTAGAACCGGTGTAGAAGCAGTACACCGGGTGCCCAGCTTGCTTAAATTCGGGGGACAGTACCTCTCCGGCTTTAATTGGAGCAATAGCAAATGAGATGAGAGTGGGAGGAACATCTCTGTCTAAGAAAGAGCCGGACATAGAGTCTTTGCCGCCAATGGCAGCGCAGCCCAGTTCAAGTTGTGCATCAAGAGCACCTAGCAAGGCGGAGAAAGGTTTGCCCCAGCGCTGAGGTTCGTTACGCAACTTCTCAAAAAATTCCTGGAAGGTAAGATATGCAGTGTTATAATCTGCGCCAGCTGCCACCAATTTTGCTAAAGAGGTATACACGGCGCTGTAGGCTCCCTGGTAGGGGTCTGAGACCATCATGTCGGGGTCACATCCCCAGGCCATAACGCTGGCTTGGTCCGTTTCCTGATCTGGATCTACTGGGAAAAGAGCGGCCATCGCCTGAGCAGGGGTGCGTTGGGATGCTCCGCCAAAGGGCATCAGGACGGAGGCGGCGCCGATGGAACCATCAAATCGTTCGGTAAGACCGCGGCGTGAAGCAGATTTCAAACTAGCGGCCATGGAACGAAGATCTCCATGAGAGATAGATCCTACTTTCGTGACGGTGATGGTATGAGGTTTCCCGTGGTAAGTCACTTCAGCCTGTGTCGTCTCTGCCATCTGAGGAACTTCTACCGTGGTATGCTTTACCGCGCCATTGGTATTTAAAAAAGCCCGGGACAAATCGGCAATTTTTTGACCCTTCCAGTGCATAACCATTCGGGGTTCCTTTGTGACGGTAGCTACCGGGTAGGCTTCCAGATTTTCTGCAGCGGCAGCATCAATAAAAGCCTGAGCATCCTCAGGAGCCACTACAACAGCCATACGCTCCTGAGATTCGGAGATGGCCAGTTCTGTGCCGTCTAACCCGTCGTATTTTTTCCGTACAGCATCTAATTGAATTTCCAGGCCATCTGCTAATTCGCCAATGGCCACAGATACTCCTCCCGCGCCAAAGTCGTTGCAACGTTTGATCAGACGGGTAACGGTACCGTTGCGGAATAACCGCTGAATTTTACGCTCCTCGGGTGCGTTACCCTTTTGTACCTCAGATGCCATGGTGGTGAGAGATTTTTGGTTATGGCTCTTGGAGGAACCGGTAGCACCGCCAATTCCATCCCGACCGGTCCGTCCGCCTAGGAGGATAACTACATCGCCAGGAGCAGGTACCTCACGGCGTACGTGATCGGCGGGCGCAGCGCCTACCACCGCTCCACACTCCAGGCGCTTGGCGATATAGCCCTCATGATAGACCTCGGCCACATGTCCGGTGGCTAGACCGATCTGATTGCCATAAGAGGAGTAGCCTGCTGCGGCAGTTTGAGCCAGTTTACGCTGAGGTAGTTTGCCCTCTAGTGTCTGGTCAAAGGGCACACGGGGATCACCGCCACCAGTAAAACGCATAGCCTGGTGGACATAGACCCGCCCGGACAGCGGATCTCGGATACAACCTCCAATACAGGTGGCTGCTCCACCGAAAGGCTCAATTTCTGTGGGGTGATTGTGGGTTTCATTTTTAAACATGAGAAGCCAATCTTGCTCCTTACCATCCACCATAGCAGGGACATGGATGGAACATGCATTAATTTCCTCGCTCTCGTCCAATTCGGGAAGGAGACCGCGTTTCTTTAATGTTTTGGCTCCAATTGTAGCTAAATCCATCAATGTCTGAGGACGCTTGGCGGCTTTTTCAGGACCATAAACTTCCACACGGGCGGCTAAGTACTGCTCGTACGCGGCTTGAACCTGGGGATCCTGAATGTTCACAGAGTCAATATGTGTGGAGAAGGTGGTGTGACGGCAGTGATCAGACCAATAGGTGTCCACAACCCGAACCTCGGTAATGGTGGGATCCCGCTTTTCCTCTTCCCGGAAGTAGGTCTGGAGAAATTTCAAATCATCCAGATCCATGGCAAGTCCCAATGACTCCAAGCAATGGGCAAGTTCTTCTTCGGTCATAGAGGTAAAACCTTCTACTACTGCCACATGGTCGGGAGCAGTGTGGGTGCGAACCAAGGTTTCCGGTTTGTCCATGGAAGCTTGACGGCTTTCTACAGGGTTAATGAGGTAATTGCGAATCCGTTCGAAATCGGAAGAAGATAATTCACCTTCTAGGACATACACTTTCGCGTAGGCAATCAGAGGGCGGTCCACCCCGGCCATCAGTTGGATGCACTGAGCGCAGGAATCAGCCCGCTGGTCAAACTGTCCAGGTAAAGCTTCTACTGCCAGTACGGTGTAAGGCTGGGCTGGAGTTGGGAATGTCTCGTCATAGATCTCATCTACCTGAGGCTCAGAGAATACGATATTCTTAGCCTGTTGGTAGACGGAAGGATCAATTTGGTCGGCATCATACCGGTTTAATATGGTGACTCGGCGCAGCTGTCGGATACCCAGCTGCTCCTGAAGAGCGCTGAGCAAACCTTGGGCTTCAACATCAAAGCCAGATTTTTTCTGAGAATAACAGCGGTATACACTCATATCCATTCCTCCTTGCGTCCACTAAAAAATAACCGGAAAAAGCTACTCTGCCTGGAGATTAGGAGGAGCAATAGCATCCGGTGGGACGCTTTTTCTCATTTGTTTATCGGATAGTCCACCCTTCTAGGTGGTAAAACACGTTGCCACGGACAGGAGAAAGCCCAGATAGACGCCCCCATTGGGTCAGCACAGATCCATTTTTAAAGCAGATAGGGGCAATGGGTACCTGTTCATTGAGATGGGTAAATAAGGTAGAGGCTGTTTCATTCCGCGCCTCTGCCTGGGCAGAGCGAAATGCAGTGAGCAGTGTGTCGGTGGTGGAATCTCTCCATCTCCCGTAATTTAATGTGCCGGAAGAGTGTAACAGGATTGAGAGGTCAAAATCGGCAGTAAGCACCACTTCTCCTAAATAGAGATCAAAGTCTCCTTGCTCCAAAGCATGGGTGTAGTCGTCAAAAGGAAGTTTTTTCAGTTGTATTTCTATCCCAGCTGCTTCAAGTTGATAAGCAATCCTTTGGGCAACTGCAACTTTCGCTGTATTCTCACTGTTGACAAGTAATTCCAAAGGACGATTGGGCAGGCGAAGATCTGAGCGTTGAAGTTCCAATTCTTCTGGGCGATAGGATAGGGCCTGGGAGAGTTGATCTATATAGAGAGGACAGTCGGGATGAACCGGTAGGGTAGTAGCCACTGCATGTCGGGCAAAATCCACCTGAACAATGGACTCTCGGTCAATGGATTGAGCCAGAGCTTGCCGTACCTGAGCAGTACGGCAGGGGCCGGACTGGGTATTAAAGCCCAAATAGAGAAAGTCGGTAGTGGCGTAATCCCAAGTTTCATAACTGCCCGAATAACCCAGAGCATTTGTCCCCATCAAATCAGTGTCTACCAGCGCTACTTCACCGGAAGAAAAAGCAGAAATTAGAGCATCACTCTGTTCCACTGCAGTGAGGGGGATTTCTTGTGCAGGCAAAGGTGTGTCCTGCCACCAGTTGGAACGAGCTTTAAGGACAAGGGTCTGCTCATCGCCAGAAAGTATATATGGCCCCGTTCCAGCGGGACGTTCCCCGATGCCATAGGCAATCGGAATGTCGAGCAAAGCAGGGAGGTTTCCATTAGGACGGCTGAGTGTAATGGTAATGGTAGTCTCGTCACCAGAGATAGCGGTGATGTCAGCCAGACGGGTGGCGTAGCGGGAGTCCGGTTGACGAGCCACATTTAAGGCTTCTGCAACTAACTGGCCAGATAGAGGAGTTCCATCAGAAAAAGAGATGCCGGAACGCAGAGAGAAAATCCAAGACAGTCCGTCAGCGCTGGTGGAGTATGTCTGGCAAAGAACGGGTTCAGGCTGAAAGTTTTCATCTAGTTGGAACAACGGCTCGTAGAGCAGGGGGGCTAGGGTAAGGTTAGCCCGATTCTCTGCCAAAACAGGGTGAAAACTGAATGCAGGGTAAGCGGCCAGAGAGAATGGAATATCCACTGGCTGCGACAGTTGTTGCGAGGAGGAACTTGATGCCTGGGAAGAGGCGGAAGGTGGCGGAGTAGTTGTACAGGCGGACAAAGCCAGTCCCGCAGACAAAACCAGTATCAGCAACCATTTTTTCATGGGGATCCTCCATCGAGCAATTGGATCATGGCGGCCATGCTCCCGCGGCGGTTGCCTTGTATGCGATGAGACCAAAATTCCTCCAGATGGCAAGCAGTACATGCGCAGGAAATGGAGATATGTTCTGAAACTAAGCCGGAACGCAGCAGCCATTTGGCATTGACGCCTTTCAAATCCACCTGAAACTTTCCTGAATTGGGCAGAGGATGGAGAAATGGCTGAGCATCTGTGCCGAGGGCGGCGCAGAGTTGTTCCGGCACATCTGTGTGAGTTTCAAAACAACAGGTGGAGATGCCTGGCCCAATTGCGGCTAGAATGTCTTCCGGTCGACAGCCAAAGGAGTCTACCATCGTTTGAACCGTGCATGCGGCAATGCCAGCGGCGGTGCCACGCCAGCCAGCATGGGCGGCGGCTACACAGCGCTGAACTGGGTCGTAGAACAAAATTGGAATGCAGTCTCCAGAAAAAATGGTCAGGCAGAGGCCTGGGGTGTTGGTGACCAGAGCATCGGCGGGAAAGACGCCGGGAGCGGCAGGGTCAGGAAGAATGTCCTGGACCGTGACAATGCGAACGTTGGAACTGTGGACCTGATGGTTTTTGACCAGTGACCGGACATCGGTTCCCAGGGCGGCACAAAACCGAGAAAAATTTTCTCGCACATGTTCTGGAGTGTCTCCGCGGTTGGCACCCAAATTCAGGCTGTCCCAAGGAGGAGGAGAGACACCGCCTAGACGGGTAGAAAAACCATGGGCAGTTCCCCGCCAAGCGGAGTGGTTACAGGCATAAAAAGGGACGCCATGGCGTTCCATTCGGATAATGTCCATGATCGTCCCTCCAGTTTCTGTGTAGTATCTTATTGTATCCTAAAATAAGGCAACTGACAACCCATTACAAAGAAGAAAAAGCAAGTATGTTTTTGAAAAAGAAAGGGCATCCTGCCAAAATGTGCAGATTTAAAGCTGTTGCAATTCTCGCAAAGTTTCCTGAATCACCTTCTGAGGCAGATATACTTTGGCCATTTCCACCAATTGGCGTAACGTCAGGGAGCGAGCCGCACTGACCATAGGGTGACGCATCAGGTTTCCAAATCGCCGTTGAAAGACTGCTCGAGATTTTGGGTTATCCAGAAGTTCTCCTACTGTAATGGTTTGATTGCGTAAATCCAAAGAGAATCACCTCCTAATGCAGTCTATGCAGGAGGAGAAGGAACTTGCCAGTTCCGTGTCCCTTGACTTTGTCATAGCGTGCCAGTATACTTGAAACGACTGCGTTGCACCTTGCAACTGCGGAATCAAGAAAGGGAGTGGCAGCCATGAAAAAGCGCAGTATCGGATCTTTTTTTGCTTCTGCCGATGCCACATTACGTAAAAAACGGACGGTAGCCACCGTTTATATTTTGCTTCGCTTTTCTGTTATCTTAATTATGGTGGCACAATTTTTCAATGGCAATTTTGAAAATGTTTTTTTGTGTGTGTTAACGTTAATTTTGTTATTGCTTCCTACGGTTTTAGAGCGATCTTTGAAAATTGACTTACCTAATACACTTGAAATCATTATCATGTTATTTATCTATGCTGCAGAGATCTTGGGGGAAATTCGAGCCTTTTACACCACTTTTCAGAGTTGGGATACGATGTTGCACACGCTCAATGGTTTCTTATGTGCAGCCATCGGGTTTTCGTTGGTAGATCTGTTTAATCGGAATGAGCGGTTTTCCTTGTCGTTATCTCCCGTTTTTATGGCGATTGTAGCATTTTGCTTTTCCATGACCATTGGGGTCTTGTGGGAATTTTTTGAATGCACCATGGATCAATTGTTTTTATTAGATATGCAAAAAGATGCCGTGGTACATTCGATTTCTTCCGTGATGCTAGATCCTACTGGAGGAAATACTCCTATTGCAATCAAAGGGATAACCGATGTCATTGTGGTAGCAGGTGGAGAGGAAATATCTTTGGGACTTGGTGGATATTTGGACATCGGAATTTTAGATACCATGAAAGATCTAGCCGTTAATTTTGTTGGAGCGGTTGTGTTTTCTTTTATTGGATATTTCTATGTGAAAAGCCGAGGAAAAGGTCGCTTTGCCCGCCGGTTTATTCCACAAGTTTTAGATATGGAAGCAGAAAAAAAGAATGTAGAAAAAGAATAAAGCGCAAAAACAGGATCATACTAATACCATCCCAAGTGAGGAGGTATGAACGTATGGATTCCAAAACCTGTAACACCAGTATTCAGTGTACCGTTTCTAGCTGTGCCCATCATAACGGCCCGCATAATTGCTGCTCTTTGCAGTCCATTAAAGTAGGCTGCTGCGGCAGTACACCCACTAAGTGTGAAGGAACCGAATGTGCATCGTTCCAGCTGGACGGGATGAAGTAATCTGAGAAGAGAAAAGCTGAGGCCAAACAGCCTCAGCTTTTTATTTTTCCAAAGGATCAATGTAGATGAAGACCGTAAAAGCCAATCAGGGACAAGGCCATTAGGCCGGCCGTAAGGAGAAGGATAGGGATACCGCGAAAACACTTGGGACAGCTATCAAAGCTGACCTCTTCCCGGAGACTGGCAAAGCTGGCCATGGCGATGGTTGCTCCGACACCGCCGAAAAATGCGAAAAGCAGGGCACTGCCCAAGCCATAACTGCGCTGTGCAATCAGCAGCGCACTCCCCAGAGCAGCACAGTTGGTAGAAATGGAAGAGAGGTTTCCATCCATGCGGCGAGATAATTCTGGCAGGCACATACGAATAAACCAGCGCAGGGCGGCTACCAAGCCGGGAATCAGCAAAGCGAGGATTAATAGACGGTAATGTTGCCAGCCAAAACGGGTCAGAAAAGCAAAGTCCAGCAACCAGGAGAAAAGAGCACCCAGAACCATAATGGTCGTCAGACAATATCCGGTACGCAGTGCATCTACTGGGTCCTGAAAGGATTTTGGCCGAGAGCCAATGGCCATGCAGTTGACTAAAATAAAGTTCTCTGACAGTAGAGCGGCTAAAGCTACACCCATCAAATCAAACACAGCCATGTTAAAACCTCCTTTTGAAGACGGAGAGAGAATTAAACTTCGCCATCCACATAACTCACGTCTCCTCCTTCTGAATCCAGGTTGGCAACAATGGCCAATGCGCGGTTGACCCCGTCGGTGATGGCGCGCGAGGTAGCAGTAGCACCAGTTACAGCGTCCACAGAATTGCTACCAGAGAGCCGGATGGTACCGGATTTTCCAATATAGCGGCTTAGAGCTTCGGAGGTTATAGCATTCGTACCTACGCCAGCGGTTTCTTTGTGATCCGTTACTGCCACGCCCGTCACCTGGCCATTGAGGTTGACGCCTACTTCCATAGTAATGACACCGCCGAACCCCTGGGCTTGGACCTCTACACAGTAACCAAGTAATTCATTGTCCTGACTGTATCCAGCCTGAATGCTTAAAGCACCAGGGGCGCGATAAGGCGTTTCTGAACTGAAAGCAGCCTGGGGCATAACCTGGGATAAAATTTGTTGCTGGAATCGAGCCTCAGCACGGGCGGTATCCAAATCCGTGTAGCGATGTACCCCAAAAATAACCAATACAGTGCATAAGAGAACGACGCCAAAGTGTCCGCCGATCATAGCGTATTTGCGAATTTGATCCAAATGTTCCTCTCCTGGAGCCTTTCCTTTGGCGGGAAGAGGGAGATGAACAGAGAAGTGGGGCTTTACAAATTGGATTTCAGCTAGGCTCTGTCGCGCTTCCTCTGCCCATTGGCGGATAACGGCAAAGTGTCCCACGCCAAAACGCCGAGGCATGCCGGCTCGATCCAGAAGCCAAACACAGCAGTTCATAGTCAAAATGGCCCAACCCACCCCTTCGGGATAGGAACTGCAGTAGCGCAGCAGGACGGTGAGCAAGCCACAGCCGATACCAAACATAGTCTGCCCTCTAGGGGTGACAGGGGAGGTAGTGGGATCAGGTGCAAAGAAAAATGCGCCTAAAAGCAGACCACCACTGAGTAGTTGGGCTTCGGCCCAGAGAAGAGGATCCACGCCCTCTGCCGGAAAGAGAAGCGCCAGAACTCCAACGGTCCCTAGATAGGAGAGAGGAATTCGAAGCGAAATAACGCGACGTAAAATGAGGTAACAGCCACCCAGAAGAACCATGAAGGCGGACACCTCGCCAAGGCAACCACCCCGCTGCCCCAGTAACATCTGCCCGACAGAAATAGGGGGGAGCGTGCCGTCATGGAGGTATGACAAAGGGGTAGCGCAGGTGACGGCATCCACACCCCAAAGAGGCAGCCAGTCCATAGGTTGAGTCCAGTTGGTCATTAAGATTGGAAAAGTGGCCAAGAGCATGCGTCCAGCCAGGGCGGGATTCATAAAGTTTTTCCCGAGCCCCCCATAAAATTGTTTGACCAAAATGATGGCAAATGCTGCACCCAAGACCGGAACCCAATAGGAGGCGTTAGCAGGTAGGCTCATGGCCAAAAGCATTCCGGTGACGCAAGCGGACAGGTCCCGTATCGTATCGCTTTGTCCGGTAAGGCGTCGGTATCCATATTCAAATAGAACACAAGATCCCACGGAGATCGCAGTAAGCAGCAAAACCCGGGGGCCGAAGAAAAAGACCGCCATGGCCAGCGTGGGAACCAGAGCAACCAAGACATCAGACATCATGGATGCGGTATTTGAGGGTTGGCCTACCTGAGGAGGCAAGCGGAGGGAGCGGATGGAATCCATCAACCCACACCTCCTTTTGCGAGTAAATCTCTAGACTGCCGGACGAGTTCTAGCAGTGGGATGCGAGCGGGGCAGATGTAAGAACAGCAACCGCATTCAATACAATCCTCTGGATGAAGTTTCGGAAGGCGGTATAGTTCATTTTGCCGCAGGGCGCGACAAATAAAGGAAGGGGCCAGGTGCATGGGGCAGCTTGCGACGCATTTTCCGCAGCGGATGCAAACCGTCTCGGCACTTTGTCGACGCCGTTCTGTGCTGGTGAGGCAAACGAGTGCGTTGGTACTTTTTAAAACTGGAGCCTCTAAATGGTGTTGTGGAGTGCCCATCATAGGACCACCGGTCAAGATTAGTTGGGGCTTTTCCCGCAGACCTCCAGTGGATTCTAGCAATGTGGTTAGGGGAGTTCCGATTGGAACCCATAGGTTCCTGGGGCGAGCCACGGCGCCACCGGTAACGGTAACGGCTCGATGTGTTAAGGCTTTTCCACGGAATAGAGCGTCTTGTATCGCAAAGACAGTAGCTACGTTTAGTACGACGCATTTTACATTCAGGGGCCCACCGCCTGGGGGAATTTCACGCCCAGTAACGGTCTGGACAATTTGTTTTTCTGCGCCTAAGGGGTAGCGAGTGCGTACGGTACACAATTCTACTTTTCCGCTACGTTTACGCAAACGGCGCTCCACCGCTTCGGCTGCATTCAGTTTATCCCCTTCCGTGACTAAGACGGCTCGCTGTGCGCCGATGGCGCGGGCAATGGTCTGGGCGCCCAGCAAGATTTTGTCGCTGCGTTCTAGGAGCAGGCGATAATCAGCGGTGACATAAGGTTCACATTCCGCGGCATTGATAATTAAGGTGTCTACCTTTCCTGCGGACTGTTGCAGTTTTTCTGCAGTGGGATAGGCGCCACCCCCCATGCCTACAATGCCTGCCTCTCGTACACGAGCCAGAAGTAAATCCAACGTGACTTGGGTAGAGTCTAATGGTTGTGGACGGTCTGGCCAGAGCGTGTCCTGCCCATCATTTTCAATGACAATGGTAAGTGCGCTGCCGCCCCAGGGATGGGGGTGCTCTCTAATGTCAGATACCCGACCAGAGATGCTGGCATGAGCAAATACGGTGGAATTGTGTTCCACCGCGATTGGCTGCCCCACTGCTACTTGGTCTCCGGGTTTTACGGCAGGTATGGCGTTGTCCCCAGTGTGTGTAGACAGGGGAAGGTATACCCGCTCAGGGGGATATTCCAACCGGGCAATGGGCTTGCGCCGTGTGCTTTCTTTTAAAGTGGCGGGATTCACTCCGCCAAAAAAAGTATGTCTCATTTGAAGAGCCTCCCCGCAAGTTCTCCCTTTTTCGACAGATGAGGGAGCATGGGTGGTAATTTTCATACATTGAACATCATAATCCATTTACTGTACTTCTGTCCAGACTCTTAAAAAAAAGTTCACATTTTCCCGCCTTATTCTTGCAATTTAAAAGGTGGGGAGTATAATGAAAAGAAAGAAAAAAGGAAGGGGCGTAATTGCTTTGAACAAACGGTTTTTCCGCCGCTTGGCTGGATTGACACTGGCCGCGGCACTGACGGTGGGTATGTGTTGTGCACCTGCATCTGCATTCACGTATCCTTCGGCTTACTGGTCTCTCCACAGTGCCTGGGAGGAGGCAGTAAATGCTAAAAGCACTTCTCAAGTTATTTCCGTTGCGCAGCAGACTTACGATCTGTTGACTCAGCAAGCATTGTGTGCCGATATCTGCTATAACCTGGAACCGAAGTGTGCCCGGGCCTCGTGGTGTGCGGAAATTCAGGGCGATTTGGCGGGTGCCATCACTTGGCTGGAACGGCAGCGTACGTTTGCCACCTGGCTGGATCAAAATGAACACGATTACAGCGACGCGCTTATTAACATTGATGCCCGTCTCAATTACCTGAAGGCGGCCTCTAAGGTAGAGATCTACGCGCTCCAGGAACAAGGCGGAAAGAACTATCCTGGTTCGGGAGCGGCCAGTAGTGGGACTTACTACGGCTCTGCGGTCACGGGTAGCCAGAGTGGGGAATCCGCAGTCCTGATGTATGTTACATTCCAGGACAGTTACTCGGTGGAGTATTGGCTGGATTATTATAGCCGCACTTTCCCCAAATTCCAACAGGCGATTGAGAACGGTGGCGTGGTGGAACTTGCATGGAACTTCTCTTCGGAAAGCACTGCGGGAGCGGAGCAGGTTCTGGCGTCCGACAGTTATATTGCAGAATCTGTGGCAGCTATGGGCTCGCTAAACGCTACGGTGCTGCTACGTCTGGGTGCAGAGATGAACAACTGGGCCAACTGCGATAGTGCCAAGTACATTCAGGCATTCCAGAAGGTAGCGGACTATGCCCATCAGTATGATAATATTAAAATGGTATTCTCTCCGGCCACTGTCAACAATCGGAATGTGACCATGGAAGACTTCTACCCCGGTGATGCCTATGTAGACTGGGTTGGAGTATCTGCCTACCAGACCAGCAACTATGAGGGGGAGACCACATCCTATTCGTTTGACGCTACAGGTTATGGAAACGATGCCTATTATTTCCGTGGCTTGTATGCTGCTGATCCTATGCCCACTTTGTCTGAAGTGGCGGCGCTGGCACAAAAGCACAATAAACCTCTTATGATCAGTGAATGTGGGTTCTCTTATACCAGCAGTTCCGGCGCAGATCAGACAGCCTATGCAGTGGACCAGATGAATAAATTCTATTCCTATGTGAACATGGTTTATCCTCAAGTAAAGGCTGTATTTTATTTTGACAATAACATCAGCGGCTCTGCCTACCACTATGCACTGGCAGGCAATTCTGCAGTAAATTCGGCCTACGCCTCCGCGATTGCTAACAACGGGGCTTACTTGGCTTGGGGTGAGGATTCCGCTCCTGTCTGGGTCCCTCTGGAGCAAGTGACCGGGGAGCAAAGCGGAACCATAAAACTAGCTACCTATGCAGTATTCCCAGGAAAGAACACCACTACGGTGACCTACTCGGTGGATGGCAAGGCGGTCTATTCCAGCAGCCAGGCTCCCTATTACTATAACTTAAATTTGGCCAATCTGTCTGCCGGCGCTCATAAGATCACTGTTACCGCTACTGGTGGACAATTTAAGAGCACGAGCCAGACGTATACGTTGAACGTTCCAGCTGGACCTCAGGTACCCTCTGGTTGGGCAACGGCTTTGGTGGAAGAGGCACAGGAAAAGAACTTGGTTACTCCGCGGGTAGAGGATGTATATCAGGATTCGATTACACGTTTGCAATTTGCGGAATTGGCCGTCAACTTGATTGAACAGGCTACAGGGACTGAGATCCAGCCTGCACAAGTTTCCTTTACCGATACCAGCGACGAAGTGGTAGCCAAAGCGGTGGCGGCTGGTGTTACCTCTGGCAAGGGGGAGAATACCTTTGCTCCCAACGATAAGATTACCCGCCAAGAAATCTGTGTTATGCTCAATAAAGTGATCCAATATGTGGATCAGGCCAAGGGGAGCACGACCTTAGCCAATACCAGTACAGAAATGGATGCTAAATTTACGGATACTGCGTCCATTGCAAGTTGGGCGTCTGATGCAGTTGCTCTTCTGACCAACAATGGCTTAATGTCCGGTAAGGACGGAGGCCGGGTAGCGCCTCTAGATAACACAAAAGTAGAAGAGGCTATTGTTTTGGTCCTGGCGCTGTATAATAAATTTTAAATAAATAGATAAAAAAAGAAAAGCGCGGATCGAGAGATCGATCTGCGCTTTTCTTTATGTTCAAGGGGAAGTCCTGCCTAAAAAAGAAGGGAAACTCTTCGATCTTAATTTACAAAGTCACAGCAACGGCGGTCGCAGAAATTACCTTTTATAAGAGGAGCGACAGCTAGATGGTCAGGATGGTTCTGATAGACATCTAAATCTGAGGGTTGCTCCATCCGCGAATAGAGAACTAAATCACAGCTGCTGCTGTCTAGCGGGGGACAATACGCTTGAATCTCCAAAAGACCTGGGATTTTACCATTTAAGTCCTGAAGACGGGCCACCACCTCTGTACCGATGGCTTTACGCTGCTCTGCTGTCAATTCCGGCTTAAAATTCCATGAAACGATGTGATAAACCATAATAAAATGCCTCCTTTGTAAATTGGAAAGACGGGATATAAGCAAGTCTATTCTACCTCCGATTCCGTGGCCCCGTCAATGATCCCTTCTCACCCAGTGTGGGCAGGCGTTGGATACCCAGCTGCTGTAGGCAGTCCTGCGCTTCTTCCCAAGGGATTAGGAAAGTATGAATACCAACCTTGCGGGCAACCTCTACTTTCCGGCGCAAGGTATCGCCGTCGTCAAAGAGGACAAAGTGGGCTCCGCTGTCTGGACTCATATAAGTAAAGTAGCGGGCACATAATTCATTGGAGAAAAAAACAGATGGACGCAACCGATTTAGAAGCGCGCGCAACTCTTCCTGGGTTAAAGCTGTTCCACTGCCGGAGGGAGAGGGGAGAAAAAAGTCCTCAGCGACTCGTTCTAAAGCCAGAGCGATTCGTTCTTGCCCAAAGCGTTCTGTGGACTCCTCTAATCGTACGGCCAGAGAACCTCCGGAGAGGGCGGAGGGAATTAAGACTTTTGCGTGGGGCGCGCAGGTACCATATGGTTCCGGGACGTACAGTGTCATTTCGCGGGAAGAAAACGTGTGGTCCAGTTGGGCGGCAATCTGCTCTAAGGGAGGAAGCCGGCCTTCAAAATCTAAGAGGCAGCCTGAAAACCCACGGGCCTGGCATTCTCGTAAAATTTCCTGACAGACAAAAGCGGGGTTTCCAAGACCATCAAATCCCTGGTTGTCAACTACCATGATTCCACCTCTTAGTGGAATGTCTCCACTGGCCCGGAATAGATGGGGCCCGCGGCCAATGCGGTAGGCTAGGTGAGCTGGAGTAACGTTCCAGCCACGGATAGCTCGCATCTGCTGGGGAAGGAGAGTGATGAGAAAGATGTCTTTGGCCATAAAAGCAGCCCCCTTGTCCAAATTCAGAGGATGTGATATGATACACTCCGGATGTTGGCAAAATTGTTGCCAAGTTCAATGTAACCTTATGTGGGGCGAAGGCCATTTAGAACGATTAAAGGAGGACACCCACGTGCCCTTTTCACCGATACCTCGGGGAGTTTATTCCTCGGTTGTAGAAATTGATCCCAAGCGGCTGGCGGAGAAGGGAATCCGCTTAGTCTTAGCGGATTTGGACAACACCTTAGTGCCATACCGAGTCTTGGAACCGTCAGCGGAGTTAATTGGTTGGAAGAAGGCATTGATGGCGGAAGGAATCCAATTGTTTCTTCTCTCAAATAGCCGCAAGCCGGGTAGAGCCAAGACCTTTGCTGAAACATTAGATATCCCATACCAGGGTCACTCCGGGAAACCCAAGCGGGCGGGATATTTGCGGGCGATGGCGCGTATGGGTTGTACGCCAGAGCAGACGATTATGGTGGGAGATCAGATCTTTACAGACACTTTAGGGGCAAACCGTTCCGGCGTGACTCCGTTGCTCGTTCAGCCCATCCAACTGGCGGGGAACCCTGGACGGTATCTGCGTTATGCAGTAGAGACACCATTTCGGATGCTGGGACGTCGGAGGCCCTTTGTATGAGCGCTCAATTTGGTCCAGCTGGGAACAGTGAGAGTTTTGCCAAGGTGAGCAAACGTTCCATAGATGCCCCGAAGTGGGTGAAAGAATTCGGGTTGGACTGCTATGAATACCAATGTGGCAAGGGCGTGCATGTAGGCCGTGAAACAGCGGAAAAGCTGGGAGAGAAGGCACAGGAGGCGGGTGTACGTCTCTCCCTCCACGCGCCGTATTTTATCAACCTGGCAAATCCAGATCCAGCATCTTTGGAAAAAACCATAGGGTATATTATAGATGCTTGTCAGGTAGCGGCGTGGATGGGGGCCAGCCGAGTGGTGATTCACTCCGGGGCGCTGATGAAGCGCACCCGGCAGGAGGCACTGGATACCGCTATGCATTCCTTACGAGCAGTTTTGACTGCCTGTGATGACTGTGGCTTTGGGGAGATTGCTCTGTGTCCTGAGACAATGGGAAAGATCAATCAGTTGGGAGATCTAGACGAGGTGCTGCAGCTTTGCACACTGGATCAGCGACTGATCCCTTGTTTGGATTTTGGCCATCTGTACGCACGCTCTTTGGGAGTAGATGACGGGCAGGAGGCTTTTGCACGGATGTTGGATCGGGTGGAGCAGATGTTGGGCCAAACGCGGGCCAGCCGGTTTCACAGTCACTTTTCTCACATCGAATTTACACCCAACGGAGGAGAAAAATGTCATCGGACCTTTGCTCAAAATGGAGGTTTTGGTCCGGAGTGGGCGCCTCTGGCGGCAGAAGTGGCCCGCCGGGGATGGAGTCCCACTTTCATTTGCGAGAGTGCGGGAACCCAAGCAGAGGATGCCCTGACCATGAAGCGTCAGTATGAACGGTATCTGGAGGGGATTGGATGAGACGGATAATGTTCTTTTTGCTGGCTTTATGCACAATTATTTTAACTGGGTGTGCAGGGGCGAGCAGTTACGAGGTTACTCAGGAGGGACAGGTATTCCAAGTGAATCCCCAAGAGCACACTCTAGCCTGGGAAGGACATATCATCCACTATGCGGTGGGTTCGGACGATACCTCAGATTGGGTAGAACTGACCTATCCGGACGGTTCCACGTTTCGACGCTACTGGGAGGATGGAGTCCGCGGACAGAAAACGAGTGAAAACTATAACCCAGAAGCCTATCTACCTGGTGAGGAACTGTTGTTGGTATTAAGCCGAGAAATCCCCACTGGGAATATGGAAGCGGATACCATGGCCTTGGCACTGGGGGTGTTTTGTGTGGCGCTGGGTGGATTTTATGTATTGCGGCCGGAGCATGCACTGTTTAACCGCACCGGAGGAATCAGTGGCTCGGAGGGAAAAAACCGAATGGCTCTGCGACTGACTCGGGCATTAGGAGGAGTTGCAGTGGTCGTGGGAATATGTCTGCTACTGTGGGGCTGGTTATGGGCATAGTGCCGGAGTTGGGAAATGACGGAAGGAGCAAAAACAATGAATCACCTTTCTAAGATTGCTGCAAAACTGCCGGAATACGGCTTAGACGCCATGCTCATCACCAGCGAAGCCGGGGAGCGGTACGCCATTGGATTTCATGGAGAAGGGCTGGTATTGGTGACCCGAGAAGGCACCCACTACAGCACAGACGGTCGTTATATTGAAGCAGCGCAGGAACAGGTTACTGGGGCAGAAATTACACAGGTTTCAGCTGGCAGAGGCCACCTGGCTCAGGCAAGGACTTATCTGGAGAACCGGGGGCTGCATAACGTAGGTTTTGAAAGCGGTCATATGACCGTGGATACACATCGCCGGTATAGCCAGGAACTGCCGTGCATACTGACGCCGGCTCAGCCACTGCTGGATGGGCTACGCCAGTCCAAGGATGAGGAAGAGCAGGCGGCGATGCGCCGGGCTCAGCAAATTACGGATGAAGCGTTTAAGGCAATTTTGGATTTTATCCGGCCCGGGCTTACAGAGCGAGAAATTGCAGCCCGTCTCATTTATGAACTGCTCAGCCGAGGTGGAGAGGCGGTTTCATTTGACCCAATTGTGGCTGCAGGGGCAAACGGATCTCGTCCTCATGCGGTTCCCGGGGATCAAGTAGTAGATACTGGGATGCTAATTACAATGGATTTTGGCTGTAAGGTGGAAGGTTACTGTTCAGATATGACACGTACAGTGGCGTTAGGACAACCTACCCAGGAGATGGAGCAGGTGTACAGCGTGGTACTGGAAGCACAGCAGGCTGGAATTCGAGCGGCACGGGCCGGGATATCTGGCCGAGAGGTAGATGCCGCTGCCCGCCGAGTCATTGATCAGGCGGGGTTTGGAGCTTATTTTACCCATAGTTTTGGTCATTCTTTAGGGATTGAAATCCATGAATCCCCAAATGCAGCGCCTGGTGCGGAACAGCTGTTACCAACAGGAGCAGTCATCTCGGCAGAGCCGGGGATTTATTTGCCAGGGCAGTTTGGGGTGCGCATTGAGGACGTTTTAATTTTGAAAGATGGGGGTTGTGAGGATATTACCCGCTCGCCCAAAGACCTGATTGTTTTGTAAAAAGCGGAAAATTTCAAAGACCAGACGGTCAATTCCAGTCAACCCCCTTGTCAAAGTGAGGAAAATGGGGTAAAATAAATCAGCTTATCTATAAATAATGGAGGATGATTCCTATGCCAATGATTTCCGCCAGCGATTTCCGCAACGGCGTGACCTTTGAAATGGATGGAAAGGTCATGCAGGTGGTTGAATTCCAGCATGTAAAACCTGGTAAAGGGGCAGCCTTTGTCCGCACGAAGATGAAGAACATCATCACCGGTGGTGTGACGGAGACTTCTTTTAACCCTACCGCTAAGTTCGAACAGGCCTTTGTGGAGCGCAAAGATATGGAGTACAGCTACAATGATGGAGACCTGTACTACTTTATGGACATGGAGACCTATGATATGCTGCCCATCAGCAAGGACTTGTTGGGTGATAGCTTCAAGTTTGTCAAAGAGAATATGACCTGCAAGGTGATGTCCTACAAGGGAAGCGTATTTGGTGTAGAACCGCCCAACTTTGTAGACCTGGAAGTTACAGAAACTGACCCCGGATTTAAAGGGGATACTGCCACGAATGTAACCAAGCCTGCAATTCTGGAGACAGGTGCTGAAATTAAGGTGCCGCTGTTTATTAACCCCGGTGACAAGATTAAGATTGACACCCGTACTGGTGAGTATCTGGAGCGCTGCAAAGCGTAAGCTTCAAAACCGTCGCGAGCAGTTTTACTTTATTGTCTGTGAGGCATAGCCTCAGAAAGGGAAATGAACATGACTATTTCGGAAAAAGTCGCCTACCTGAAGGGTCTGGCGGAAGGCCTGAATCTGGACACGGAGAAGTCCAAGGAGGGCAAACTGATTTCAGTGATGATTGGCATCCTGGAAGAAGTCGGACTGTCCATTGAGGACCTGGAGGAGAACGCCCAGGCGTTGGGTGAGGAGATCGATGTGTTGTCCGACGACTTGGCCGATGTGGAGTCCGTCGTGTTTGAAGACGAGGATGCCGATGAAGACGAGAATGGGGACTATGATGACGATTGGTTTGAGGTGGAGTGCCCCACCTGTGAAGAGCCGTTGATTATTGATGACAAGGCTTTAGCAGAGGGCTTTATCCAGTGCCCCAATTGTCAGAGTAAGTTTTCTCTGGATCTCAGCGACGATACAGTAGAAGCGGATGAAGAGGAATAAGCATTTTCCTCTTTTATGCAAATAAGAAAGTCCGGCCGGATGGCCGGGCTTTTTTATTTGCCTCTTTGCGTGGCAAGATAGAGCAGCATGGCATCTTTGGGTACCCGTAAGTCATATCCGGTGCGCCGCTTGATACGCTCAATATGATACTGGAAGGTATTTCGATGAACGAAAATTTTATCGGCACATCGACGGATGTCTCCGTCTTGATCGAAATAGAGCAGGATAGTCTGTAAAAACTCCTCTCGCTCTTGAGGCGTACAGGGGGAAAAAATCAGTTGGTGCAGATCTTGCTGGATGGAGCGAGGGATACTGCGGAGAATGAACTCCAAAGAGACTTGATTATAAAAAACCACCCGACTCTGTAGTGATTGAACAGCCACAGTATTGGCTGTCTGTGCCTCGAGGTAACAACGGCGGATATCCATGGGATCCCGGGAGGCGCCGCTGATACCCCCGCTAACGGCTAAGCCGTAAAAACTCTCGATATCCCGACAGATTCCGGTAATCTTATCGTAAGCTTTTTGGCGGGATATTTGACACAGCAAGATAATCATTTTACTGCGAATAACCGCGCAATAATGACGAGGATCATCTCGAAGGTGGTTTTGAATCATGCGTAAAATTAAGCTGCTGCGCATCTCGGTAGAATCCTCTGGCTTGGAGTATCCTGATAACTCTTGATCCGAAAGTTCTAGCAGGGCCACAGTATAAGAAACATTGATGTCAAGTCCAAGCAGTCGCCCTCGTATTTCCAGTTCCGGCCAGTCGGGGGTGGTGGCAAAGAGCCAGTTTTCCACAAATAGACTCTTTGCCCGGTCCATCAAATCAGACTGTTCCGCCTGGCGCGCGCTGGAAATTAAAATCTCTGTCATTCGCTGAATAATTTCACCGAATAGTGATACTTCCTCTGGATCACCGGTAATGCCGATTACGCCAGCTAACTTCCCATCGATTGAAATTGGTAAATTGATCCCTCGCTGCACACCAGAAGCGGGGTCGTCTTTCTGAATGGTCAATTCAGATAACCGCTCCTGAATAACTCGTACCGCCCCTTGGTGAAGAGTACCCCGGCGTACAGGATTGGTGCTGGCTAAGATAATTCCATTTTCGTCCATAATATTGATATCGCGGTGAAGAGATTGTTTCATTTCATCTACAATTTGTTGAGCATGTTGAGAAGAGATAAACATCGAAACCATTCCCTTGTGTGTTGTAAATATTATAAAAATTATAAATTAAATTTGGAAAAAATACAACAACAAGTTTGTTATAATTTGATTATCAAAATACAAGAGAACGTATACAGTGGCTTAAATTTTTAAACGAAATAAAGGAGGAACCTAGCATGAAAATTGTGGTTTTGGATGGCTACACGGAGAACCCCGGGGATTTAAGTTGGGATGAATTGGGAAAATTAGGGGAACTGACGGTTTATGACCGCACCAGTTTAACAGATGAAGACGAGGCGATTGCACGTATTGGCGATGCAGAAGTGGTTTTCACCAACAAAACTCCCATTACCAAGAAAGTCATTGATGCTTGCCCTAACATGAAGATGATTAGTATGCTGGCCACTGGGTACAACGTGGTAGATTATGTTTATGCTAAGGAAAAGGGAATTCCGGTGACCAATGTGCCCACTTATGGTACCGCTTCTGTCAGCCAGTTCTCGATTGCTCTGCTGCTGGAAATCTGCCATCATATCGGTCATCATGACGCTTCGGTTCACGCTGGGAACTGGGCCAACTGCATTGACTGGTGCTATTGGGACTATCCTCTGATTGAGTTGGAGGGGAAGACCATCGGCATCATCGGCTTTGGACGAATCGGTCAGGCAGAAGGTCGGATTGCCAAAGCCATGGGGATGAATGTGTTGGCATATGACCTGTACCCCAACGAGAGCGGAAAGGCTATTGCGGAGTATGTGGATCTGGATACTTTATATGCTAAGGCTGATGTCATCTCTCTGCACTGCAACCTTACCCCGGAAAACACCTGCATGATCAACAAGGACTCCATTGCTAAGATGAAAGACGGAGTGATTCTGATTAATAACGCTCGAGGCCAGCTGATTAACGAGCAAGATGTGGCGGACGCATTGAATAGTGGTAAGATGGGGGCTGCGGGACTGGACGTGGTATATACGGAGCCTATTCGTGCCGACAATCCGCTACTGCAGGCGAAAAACTGCATCATTACCCCCCATATTTCCTGGGCGCCCAAGGAGAGCCGTCAGCGCATTATGGACTGTGCGGTGTCCAACGTGAAAGCGTATCAGGAGGGGGCTCCCATTAACGTGGTGAACAAGTAAGACGCCATGAAAAAGTGTATTGTAATTTCGGATTCCTTTAAAGGCACCTTGTCCAGCTTGGAAATTTGCCAGATAGCCCGACAGTCCATTCCGCGTTTCTTTCCTACCTGTGAAGTGGTGACCGTTCCGGTAGCCGATGGTGGCGAAGGTACGGTAGAGTGCTTTGTAGAGGCCATTGGAGCCCAGCCGGTGACTGTGTCAGCCAGTGGCCCATATGGAGAGCCTATCCAAGCCACCTATGCCCGTATTGGAGAGAAAGCAGTGGTGGAAATGGCCTGTGCAGCGGGTCTACCCATGGTAGGGGAACGGCGTGACCCGCGGGTGACTACTACTTATGGGGTAGGTCAAGTAATCCGCCATGCAGTCGAGAGTGGGTGCCGAGAGATCCTGCTGGGACTGGGCGGGAGCGCTACCAACGATGGCGGCTGTGGCTGTGCCGCAGCACTGGGCGTGACCTTCTATGATGAGAAAGGGGAAACCTTCGTTCCTCTGGGAAAAGATCTGGATCGCATTTCAAAAATTGACCGGACTGAGGCCAGCAAACGGCTGGAGGGCATAAAAATCACCGTGATGTGTGATGTGGAGAACCCACTTTATGGTCCTACGGGTGCGGCATACATTTTTGGACCCCAGAAGGGGGCGGACCCGGAGATGGTGCTCCAATTGGACGACCAGCTGCGGGCCTTTGATCAAATTCTGCAGCGGGAACTGGGGCAGTCCATTGCCCAAGTCCCCGGTGCTGGTGCCGCAGGCGGCATGGGAGCCGGTTGCATGGCCTTTTTAGATGCGGAGTTGAAATCCGGAATTGAGGCAGTGTTGGATATGGTGGAATTTGACCATTTACTGGACGGGGCTGATCTAGTTCTGACCGGTGAGGGGCGAATTGATTCACAGAGCGTCCATGGGAAAGTGATTTCCGGAATTGCCCGCAGAACTAGCCCAAGACAAATCCCTCTTGTGGCGGTGGTAGGTGGGATTGCTGAAAGTGCATCCGAGGCCTATGACCTGGGGGTGACGGCGATGTTTGGCATTGACCGGGAGGCGGTGGCATTTGAGAAATATGCCCACCGCACACAAGAAAATTACCAACGGACTTTGGAAGATATCCTGCGCTTGATTCAGGCAGTGGAAGGAAAAAGGCCGTAATGTATAAGGCCCACATTCTGGTTGCACCAGGATGTGGGCCTTATGTTATCAGCACTCCAAAGTACCGGAAGAAATAATGCTTTGAAGGGACAAAAAACAGGATAAGTAGTTTAACGACTGGAAATAAGCAATAATAGGTAGAGGGAGAACATTTTCACAAAGCAAAAAATAGGACGATATAACTAGAATATCAGAGATAAGATAAATAGAGTTGCCGTTAAAAAAGTGGATTTATGAGATCGCCTCAATAGATGTAATAATTGGATAGAACTCATCATCGCCCAATATACCCGTATAAGTGATTTCGACGTGATCACCTTCTGAGAAATCATCCCAGGCAAGTCCTTCTCCAAAATCCATGATTTGATATTGGTCATCTTCCGTTAGCAAAACTAAGTAGGAATCGATGCGATTAATAACTCCTCGGACGACTTGCTCTACAGATGGCTCCTCGGATGGTGTTTGTTTATCTTGAACGGTAGTTTGACTGCCTTCAGAATCAGATTTGTTTCCTTCAGGAGTGGGAGCGCCACTTTTATCGAATGGACTGCAAGCAGTCAGTAGAGATCCTAAGATCAGGATCAAAACAACAAATCGAATCATACGTTGTGACATTATAAAACCTCCGATTAATTGGAAATTTGCTTTTGAATTAATTCGGGCAGATCTTGATTGACAAGTTCATAGAAAAAAGCTACATGTTTTCAATCAATCACTTCTTCTTCCGTGCTATCTTCTAAGAATCCCCATAAGCCGCTGAGCATAATATCCTGTTCTGAGGAAGCAGCAGATGGGAAATATTGATCTAAAAAGTTTAAAATGGGATCTACAGTGGAAGAGGAGCGCAGCAATTGATAATATGCATCCATCATCTGGCTTTTTTCATAATCTTCCATAGAAAAGTAGCTGACGGGAACATTGTTGCCAGTTCTGCTTTCAATAATTACATCGCCTGGCAACGTGTCGACGACCACTTGTGCTTCTTGGAGGGTACTGTATTGGGCAAATTCTAAAAAATAGCTATTGGAGTCATCTCGGAGCAGACGGAAGGAATTGTTTGAGTAGTTGAGGGATACAGTCTGGATATCTTGTTCATCAAAGGAAAGCGTTCGCACGGAATAAATGGTGTCCAGTTGCGACGGGGCAGGAGTTAGGCAAATAACCAAACTGCCAGGGTTTCCATATTCTGAAATTTGAACGTTGGCGTCGCTTTCTAACTCCAATTGAATGGCGCTTGTATCTTGTGTGCTCGTAGGGAGTTGATAGACAGATTTAATATACTGACTGGTGTCTTTTGCACGGGAAATCTCAGAAAGAATTTGTACGCTGGTGGTTCCGGGGAGCGTGACAGTAATTGTCTTTGGATAAGATGAAAATTCGGCTTTATATAAAGAAGCCTCTTCTTGTTGAAACAGCAACTGCATTAGTTCAGTGTCTTCTCTGCGTTCCATAATTAAGGTAGCAGTACCAGTTTCCACGGAAATACCACCTTGGACAATAGATTGATTATCGCCAAAAATTTGCACCAAATGTCCAAGAACAGGAACATCTTCTATTGCGGAGGCAAAAGCAGGGGAAAGATTCACACCTCCAAACAGAATGCAAAAAACAGCAGCCAATGACCCAACAGATCGGATGGTCAAACGTTTTATCCGCCTGCGTTGCATCATTTTTTTTCGTCCTTGGTCGATCCCTCTAAAAATTACTTCATCCAGGTCGTCGGGAATGGAGACAGGGATAAAACGATTAGGTTCCATTGAATTGCATCCTTTCTTTCAGTGAGCGCAAACCTCGGTAGTATAAGGATTTTACTGTATTTTCGGATTTGTTCAGAATTTGTGAAATTTCGGAAAAGGTCATCCCCTCATATATTTTCAAGACGATGACTGTACGGCTTTGGGTGTTAATTTGTCCTAATGATTCGTGAATCCATAGAGCATTGCCCCAGTGCTCTTCTTCGTCATTGGATTGAAATTGTAAAAGATCTGGGTCCCACGGAATCGTGGGGGAAACGCGATGTAAAAAAGAAATAGCGGTATTGGTCAAGATTCGATAGAACCAGGGATAAAACTTATCTGGATCTTTGAGTTTGGCGTTTCCGATATAGGCTTTACAGACCGCTTCCTGGACAATATCTTTTGCATCTTCCGGATTGCGGACATATCCATAAGCAACGCGATAAAAAGAGTCTTGTCGTTGTTGTATTAAAGAAAGAAATTCCGTTTCTGAGAGTGTTTTTTTCTCTTTGTGCAGTTGCATAAAAGCCATTGACCTCCTTTCTTCTACTATGACTATAGAATTTAAAAGATAGTTGCAAAAAATATGAGAGGAGCAGAGATATTTTTGGAGGACTGGGCTTTCGGCTTGCACTGTGCGGAAAAACGAATATAATAAAAAATGAATCGTACATGGCGGGTGAATGTTGATGGAATATATTACGGTACGGGCAGCGGCACAAAAATGGGAAGTTTCTGAGCGTGTGGTTCAACAATATTGTACTGCGGGTCGTATTCCAGGAGCTAGAAAATTCAGTGGTTCCTGGGCAATTCCACAAGACGCTGAACGACCTGAAGATCGGAGAACGAGGAAAGTTCAAAGAAAATTACCGGAGCCGACTAAAATATTTGAGAAGCCGCGAGAGTCTGCTTGCATTCCAATGCCATTGCTAAATGGAGTGTTTACACCAGGACATTGCATGGAATATGTGAGCGAAATTAAAGATGTACACCTGCGTGATATCGCATTAGCGGAATATTATTACTTTAGTGGTCAAGCAGAGAAAGCCTCTCAAACAGCAGAACGATATTTGGCGCACCCGGATCTAACCTTACGCTTGTCTGCGTGCCTCATCTATGCATATGCGAATCTATCCATTGGGCAAATTCATCGTGTGCGGTATACTTTGGCAGAAATACGGAAACTGGTCGATACAGCGAATAGCGATATGTCTCCTCAGCTATATGCGACGTTGACTTTTGTGGCTACAGCGGCTACGGTATTGCTCCACTTGCCCTTGCCACAAAAGATAGAGGGATTGCAGGACTATATTCGACTCTTGCCTCCTGGCTTGCGGATGTTTGCACTGTATGTACAGGCCCACTATACCTACTTGCAGGGAGACTATGGGAAAAGCATTGGTATTGTGGAGACTGCTTTTGCCATGCAAGTGGAGGTGTATCCGATCCCTTCAATCTATATGCATTTGGTAGCGGTGATGGATTACATGAGTTTAAAACAGCCAGAACGGGCGCAAGCGCATCTACTTGCGGCTTGGGAGTTGGCCCGACCGGACGACTTGATTGAAGGATTTGGAGAGCACCATGGTTTGTTAGGAGGTATGTTGGAGGCAGTTTTAAAGAAGGATTATCCAGAGGATTTTAAGCGGATTATATCGATAACCTATCGGTTTTCTGCTGGCTGGCGCAAGGTACATAATCCTGTTACTGGTCATGATGTGGCAGATAATTTGACTACTACTGAGTTTGCAACTGCGATGCTGGCAGCTCGAGGATGGACTAATCAGGAAATTGCTGATCATCTAGGGATATCGCTTAACACGGTGAAGCAATATATTTCCACTGCACTTCAGAAATTGAACATTAGACAGCGGAAAGACTTGAAGCGACACATGTTACGCTAAAACGGTCTATACCCGTGGAACTTTACGGGCATAGCCCGTTTTTTTGATCAAATGGGGGATTGCAAGGGAGAGGGTTTGTGTTAGAGTGGAGAAAAGAAGAAATATTTAAACTAAGAGGTATTATACCGTGTATGAAATACTATTGATTTACCGGTATGGCCGTAAGGTTAGCGAGATTACGGAATGGAAGGGATAGCGGTTGAATCAATGGAGAAGTTTTAAAAGTGGGCAAAAGGACTGGGGGAATGGCAGCGCTATGAAAAATCAGACTGTATGTGAGATTATCGTTACCGGCACAGAGAATCGTGAGTGGCAGGGGGCGGTGTACTTTCCATCTTCAGGAGAGCGGAAGGCTTTTCAAAGTCTATTGGAACTAATCAAGGTTGTGGAATGCCATGGAGTGCCTGTATGCGAAAAATAGAGAGATTTAGAAAGAAATAAAATTAAAAGAGAAAACATTTGGTGCAAATTTGTACTGTAAGATAGAATGATGCTCAAACCCTGAGCCATGAACACAATTTAGGTAAAAAGTTAGAATCTCTGAGAAAAAAATAAAACCTGCGTATAACGATTGCTATACGTAGGTTTCTTCTATTTTAGTGGACCGAGATGGGTTTAAACTCCACTGTGCTTAATAAAAAGCGGTTTTAGAACTTTTTCCGCTATTTTTGCTTTTATATTGCTGTTAACCCCATTTTAATGGCTTACCCACACATATTTATTATCTATGCCTTTGGAACGGCATGTGACGACTTCTGAGGGTAAGAATATTTTCATCTGATCTGGTATCGTTTATCGACTCAGACGAGGAGTGATTGCCTGCATTTTAAGGACTAATCTTTTGGTGGCTTAGAAATGGGAAAACTGCAAACAAAAAAGAAGGTCATGCCCGAAAAGAGGTCCCTTTCAAGTGATCAAAACGGAAATCTATCCATCTAATATTGAGATATTTCTGTGGTCAAATGAGAAATCGCCACAGCTTTCACTGCGGCGATTTCCATTAATGGTGGACCTAATCGGGATCGAACCGACGACCTTACGGATGCGAAGACCAATTTCAATATTTTTTGAACTATTTTCGGTTGTTTGTAGTGATTTCTGCTCCGTTTCATTTGCGCTTTGACACTCTCTGACCACAGGGTATCCAGGTGCTCCAGACGGCTCTGTGGCTGTTTGTGTGGTCAAAACCGTTGACGCCCAAGGCTTTGGCCTTGGGTGTCTCGTTTATAAAAGCTGCAATTGTGGGCAATTCAAGACTATCGGTGTTTTTTTCAGGTTGTGCGGTCAAAGAAGTTCCGAACACTTTCCTTCGGTCGGCCCTCTCTGACGGCCTTCCGTCGCTGGAAGGTGACCCGTGTAAACTCTTCTATAAATGCCTTTTCAGCCGCAGTTGCGTCTGGCCAGGAAACATCGAATTTACGGCATACCTGAAAAAAGATCTCATAAAACTCTTCCTGCTCACCCTTATATGCCTCGACATAATCTCTGGCAGTCGGATATTCCTTTTGCATCAGAGTCACACCTCTTTTCTGCACTTACATTTTAACTCCAGAAAACAAGGTGTTCAACTGATTTATCACAATACAGAGCGTCAAAATTTGCGCCGCTAAAACAAAGACAAGAACGATCTATATGGCAAAAAAATATCTATACTACAACTCCATGCCCTATGATCGATCCCGGAAGTTCTGCAACTTCATCGGCTCCACCTTTGCCCTGCGGCGGCTCTCTGACCAGGTGTGTCTGGAGTACGATCTGTCCGTCATTGCTGCTCCCAAGTACCACAGCACAATCAAATTGCATAGACATCACCCAATATAATTTTACATTTCAGGTGTTGACATTTGAACGATTTACATTTTGATAATGCATGATAGTTAATTTCACATACTATCGACTTGAACGCCTATTCAATCTAATGTGCTCCGCTTAAATCAGTCAGAACGACAACAGAATAATTTTGCAATTCTTGCACGAAGCGCTTGACCGATTCGGTTATCGGTGCTATCCTATATATGTAAATAACCGAATCGGTTTTTATTCTCTGATGATACAAGAATGGACGTACTGATGGGAAAGAATGAATTGGCGGGAGGAGATAACAATGGATAAATTTTTGGCCCTGACCGAAGAAAAGAGATTGACCATTCTCAATGCGGCGCTCCAGTGCTTCGGCAAGTTTGGTTATGAAAAAGCCTCAATCAATGATATTGCGGTAGCCGCACACATTTCCAAAGCGTCTGTGTTTCAGTATTTTGGCAGTAAAAAGCATCTCTACATTTACCTGCTGGAATACTGCAAGAAAATCATAGAGGGAATATTTGATAAGGAAGCACTCGATTCCCAAACAGATTTGTTCGACAGGATCATGACTTCCAGCAAAATAGAAATGGAGAGTTTCAAAACACAGCCCTTCATTCTCCAATTTATTTCCAGCGTCTGGGAGGAAACTTCTCCCGATGTGCTGGATTCGCTGGTCATCCTGACGGAAGAAACCTGCAAGTTCAGAAACGATATGATTTTGCGGGAAGATGACGCTTTGAAATTCAAGAACCCGGAAGATGCTGGCCCTGTATTCCAAATGCTTCTGCTGATGGCCGAGGGCTATGCGGCCCGATACCGTGGAGCGGACACTTTTGATTTTGATACCGTCATGGATGATTTTCAAAAGAACATCGCGATTTTGCGGAAAAATTTTTATAAGGAGGAGTATTTGAAATGAGTGAACAAGCGATTGTCTTGAATGAACTGACCAAGAACTATGGGAAGCATCGAGGAATCAATAAACTCAGCTTCTCTGTCAACCAAGGAGAGTTTTTCGGCTTTATCGGCCCCAACGGTGCGGGTAAGTCCACCACGATCCGCACCCTGATGGGGCTGATCCGTCCCACCGGAGGCAGCGCATCTATCTTCGGTTTGGACTGTCACTCCAAGGCCAGCGTCATTGCCAAGTATGTGGGCTATCTGCCCAGCGAGAACAGCTATTACGAAAACATGAAAGTCCGTGAACTTTTGCAGTACACCGCCGATCTGTACGGCATGGACTGCAAGACAAAGATGAAGGAGCTTGCCGACAGGCT
>JBMNQA010000006.1:0-169486 GCA_050943895.1 Lawsonibacter sp. | reverse complement strand
GGGTGCCGGAGGGCGGCACTATCCCTATTGCCGATGGTATGGCTGATTTCAGCGATATTGCTCTGGAAAGCCACAAACTGGCTGTGTTCCTCAAATTGGAGGAGGCGTTTATCAAGGATGCCACTTTCAACATCGAGGACTACCTTGTATCCCGTCTTGCCAAAAACTTCGGCAGAGCCGAGGACAACGGCTTTATCAACGGCACTGGCGCTGATATGCCTACTGGTATTCTTGCAGCCAATGGCGGTGCAGAGGTAGGTGTGACCGCTTCTGCCATTACCTATGAGGATGTGGTCAAGCTGTTCTTCTCCGTGAAGCCGGAATACCGCAAAAGCGGTGTATGGCTCATGAACGATGAAACCGCTATGACACTCCGCACCCTCAAGGATGAAGGTGGCAACTACATCTGGAATCACGTCAACGACACCATTCTCGGTAAAAAGGTGTGTATTTCCGAGTTGATGCCTTCCGCTGAATCCGGCAGCAAGCCTATCGCCTTTGGAGATTTCTCCTACTACTGGATTGTAGGCCGCCGTCCTGTCAGCGTCCGTACCCTTGTGGAACAGTTTGCTATGGTCGACTGCATCGGCTATCTGGCATATGAGTTCCTTGACGGAAAACTTGTCCGCCCCGAAGCTATTAAGGTTATGGAGATGACCGCTTAACCAACCGGGATGCCCCTGTGGGTATATCCTGCAGGGGTAAATCCCCCTTTGACACTATCTTAAGGAAGGAGGGTCTATTGATATGGATACCCCGACAAAGCGTGTTCGCCAAACCTATATCGGTGACACCCTATACATCGTGGAATCGTTGCAGAGTGATACGGCAACGGAAACTGCTTATAACAAAATAAAAAGGCTCATTTTGAGCAATGCAAACGCACCGGAAAAGTTATCAGAAACTACACAATTATCTTCCAAAATAGACTCGACTTCCTCGAAATAGTACGGTAATATGCTCATACCCCTAATGGGTAACCGCACGATTTGAAGGCTGTCGGAAAGGAGCAAAACATGAACAGGCAGCCAAATATTGCAGCCCTTGACAACAAAATCACAGCACTCTATTGTAGATTGAGCCGTGACGATGAACTTCAAGGCGACAGCAATTCCATAAAAAATCAAAAGAGTATATTACAGAAGTACGCAGATGACCAAGGTTTCCGCAACACCCAGTTTTTCGTTGACGATGGAGTGTCCGGCACTACCTTCGAGCGTGAGGGTTTCCAACGCATGATGGCGGAAATGGACGCAGGTCGCATCGGAACGATAATTGTGAAAGACATGAGCCGTTTAGGGCGTGATTACTTAAAGGTCGGCTATTACACGGAGATTGCATTCCCACAGGCTGATGTGCGATTTATTGCCATTAACAACGGTGTGGACAGTATCAATCAGCAAGAAAGCGATTTTACTCCATTTCTCAATATCATCAACGAATTCTATGCCAAGGACACGAGTAAGAAAATCCGTGCGGTGTTTAAGGCGAAGGGACAGGCGGGAAAACCGCTGTGTACCAATCCACCTTACGGCTATAGGAAAGACATGGAGGACAAGACACATTGGATTGTGGATAAAGATGCAGCCGATGTGGTTAGGGAGATTTTTAGACTCTGTATGAACGGCTATGGACCGACACAAATTGCCAAGGAACTGCGTAAGCGCAAGATTGAAACACCTGCCGAATACGGCAAGCGAATGGGTGTGAATGTTCCTGCGGCGGCATATCGTGAGAACGATGACCCGTACCGTTGGACGACCTCCACTGTGGTACATATTCTGGAAAGACAGGAGTACCTCGGTCGCACGGTTAATTTTAAAACCTACCGCAAGTCCTACAAGCTGAAAAAGCAGATGAAGAATGACCCGTCTGAATGGCAAGTTTTCGAGAATACCCACGAAGCCATTATCGACAAGGAAACCTTCGACATCGTTCAGCGTATCCGTGATGGCAGACGTAGGGTCACACCGATGGGTGAAATGCCGATTCTCTCCGGTATGGTCTACTGTGCCGACTGTGGTCAGAAACTGTACCAAGTAAGGTCAAGGGACTGGGAACACGATAAGGAGCATTTTGTATGTGCAACCTATCGTAAAAAGGGTAAGCACGAATGCCCATCTCACCAAATTCGCAATGTGGTCATAGAACAGTTACTTTTGGCAGACCTTCAGCAGGTCACAGCTTTTGCGAGGGAGCATGAAATTGAATTTGTGGAAGTGGTCACCAAGAGCAAATCAAGAGAGATTGATCGCAGCCTGCGTGAATGTCGTAAGGAGTACGAACAGGCAAGAGCGAGAATTTCTAAACTGGACACCATCGTACAGCGTTTGTATGAAGACAACATCGAAGGAAAAATCAGTGATGAGCGTTTTGCCAAGATGACTGCCACCTACGATGCCGAGCAAAAACAGTTGGAAAGCCGTGTGGTGGAATTACAGGCATTCCTTGACGAGGCAAAAGAAAAATCCCTTAACACCGAATACTTCCTGTCACTTGTTAGGAAATACACGGATATTAAGGAATTGGATGCTGAAATTATTCGTGAGTTCGTGGAACGCATTATTGTGTTTCAAGCAGAAAAGGTGGATGGTCACAGACAGCAGCGTATTCAGATTGTTTACAACTATATCGGAGCCTTGGATATTCCAAGCAAAACAGAAAAAACGGCATAGCCGGAATTTAATCCAACTATGCCGAATTTTTCAAAGGGATGAAATCCCTAAGTCGCACCCACTTTTGCGTGTCCCTTTTTGGATGGCGAAGTACTGCTTTCATATCCAACATCTTATGTTTCCATAATAGCTACTATTTTTTCTATTTGATCTCTGCAATCAATTATTTTTCTCCAATGTGATCTAACCTTGCTCGTTTTGCTGTTTTCTTTACGCACCTCAAGAGGCCTGAACAGAAAACCATTCGTGCATAACATAAAATATCCACACAAAACAGGTCACACTGCCCTCAAAATGCTTATCAAAGCTAGAGTAAACAATTTCGAGGGCTGCCTCAGATTCTCACGCAGGCCCAAATTGCAACCCAACACAAGCGGTTTCGATTTGAAAAGAAGGAGCAGAAAAATGAGTGCGCTCTGACTGTTATAAAAAAGTCGGAGCAAGCGATATGTCGCTTGCTCCGACTTGGTGACCCAGCGGAGATTCGAACTCCGGACACCCTGCTTAAAAGGCAGGTGCTCTGCCGACTGAGCTACTGGGTCATAGACGGCTTATCCAAACCGCAACCAAACAATAAAAGGACTGCGGTTTGGAGGGGACAGAGACTCCGCAAATTAAACTTGCAGAAATCGCTGAGGGACAATTGGACCCCCTATGCCGTGGCAGGGATGGCTGGACTCGAACCAGCGAGTGAGGGAGTCAAAGTCCCTTGCCTTACCACTTGGCTACACCCCTATAGAAAACCGAGGTTCATTTAAGAGTGAGTGGGCCGGAGCCGAAGCTCCGGCCTCTCTGTTTTATGTTATGGGGTGGGTAAAGGGACTCGAACCCTCGACACCCGGAACCACAATCCGGTGCTCTAACCAACTGAGCTACACCCACCATGTCGCTATGGACTTTGGAGAATGACACCTTGCATAAAACATGCATGGCACGCCTGAAGGGACTCGAACCCCTGACCCACTGCTTAGAAGGCAGTTGCTCTATCCACCTGAGCTACAGGCGCATATGGAGCGGGTGATGGGAATCGAACCCACGCGACCAGCTTGGAAGGCTGGGATTCTACCATTGAACTACACCCGCATATTTGGCGTGCTCTCCTTGTGTCAGCCCTAAAATGTTACCACAGCAACCACTAATTTGTCAATCCCTTTTCTTTGTTTTTTTCCTTCTTTTCTCCATTTCCTTTTTCTATGGCTATCCAACCGGACGCCGCTCTTGGTCAGAGAGCGGCGTCGCAAAATCCACAGCAGTCTACCTTCCCTACCTTTTTAATTAAAGGTGGCAAATAAGGTTGCGTTTGGGTAATACATCTCGGATTTCTACACACTGGCTTGGAACCAATCTCCACCGGTGCTACGGTCTCCTCTCGAGGTTGTAGCGCCAAGTGTTCCAATAGTGCCATGCGAGCAAACATGCCATAGCGGGCCTGTTGGAAATATACAGCCCTGGGATCATCATCCACATCCACTGTGATTTCATCAACTCGGGGTAATGGATGCATCACCAGCATATTTTTTTTCGCCCGCTCCAATTTCCGCCGCGTTAGCACATAGATTCCTTTATTTCTTTCGTACTCCAGTGGATCTACAAACCGTTCCTTCTGGATTCGAGTCATATATAATACGTCCAGTTGTGGAATAACTGCCTCCAGACCGGTCACTTCAGTAAAGCGCATATTATTTTCTCGCATAAAAACCCGCATATACTCCGGCACTGCCAGTTCGCGAGGAGAGATCAAGAAGAACTGAATATTTTGGAATTTAGCCATTGCCTTAATAAGAGAATGAACGGTTCGACCGTTTTTTAAATCTCCACACAAGCCAAGGGCCAATCCATCCACCCCACCTAACAATCTCGTCATCGTTGTCAGGTCCGCCATGGTCTGCGTGGGGTGCATATGTCCTCCATCTCCCGCATTCACCACCGGGACATGAGAATATAGGGACGCCGCTTTCGCTGCCCCCTCCCATGGTGTACGCATTACTATAACATCCGCATACCCAGATACCATTTTAATCGTATCTTTTAGCGTCTCTCCTTTTGCCACAGAAGAAGAGTTGGGGTCAGCAAAGCCAAATACCGTTCCTCCCAGTCGCAGCATCGCCGTCTGGAACGAAAAATTGGTTCTTGTTGATGGCTCATAAAATAAATTTGCTGCCACTCTGCCCCGGCACACATCGATATAGCGATTTGGTTCATCCATAATTTGGCTGGCCCGCGCATATAGAGCATCCCATTCTTCCCTTGGCAGGTCACCAAAATCGATCAAGTGCCGCATTATTCCCCACTCCTACTTTCAAACCATCATCATTTTCTTCCAGTTATCCTACCACAATCCTGTACATTCCGCAAGATATCTAGAAAAAACTTTTCTTTTTCTGTGTAACCGCTTTTACAAAATTTACCCCGAATTAGTTTGGCCAATTACCCACAACCTACTATCCAGAAGAGGAGGGATTACATCTTTGACTTGGTTTTGGTCGTTTGTTTTTTATAGTTTCTTGGGTTTTGTTTTAGAAACCATATATGCAAAAATTACAGGAGGAAACTTAAATCGGAAATGTCTGTGGGTTCTTCCACTGTGCCCTGTTTATGGATTCGGTGCTTGTTTAATTGTGGGCCTCGCTTATAAATCTGATTTGCCACTACCAGCCTGTTTTCTTCTGGGAAGTTTGCTTGCCACTATTGCCGAATATTTTGCCGCACTCTTTTACGAAAAGATTTTGCACGTTTCTTTTTGGAACTATCAAGGCTTACCTGGTAATTTTCAAGGACGAGTTTGCCTTCTTTTTTCTTTCGCATGGGGAATTCTCTCTCTATTCCTCGTCCATTGGGTTCACCCCCAGGTTTCCCTCTGGTTTTCCCACATTCCGCTTTTTTTGTCGCAGTTTGCTTTGGTAACTGTGGTTATAGACGCACTGTTTTCTGCCATTCTTTTGCGCCGCACTGGAACCATTACCTGCCTACAGTGGCACTCGCAGCCCTATACCACATAAAAAGGCAGCCGTTAAAACGGCTGCCTTTTTATGTGGTAGTTATTCTTCATAATCGTCATATTCGGAACTTCCTGTACTGCGCTGAAATTTCTCCTTCGCACAGTCTCCCAGTTCCGCCAACCGATCCCAATAGGCAATCAGCGCACAGACCACTGCCGCTGCCCCTAGGGACAACGCAATAATTTTCAGAACAAAACGGGCGATTTTCATTATTTTTGCTCCTCCTTTGCCGTTGCTGTTGCTCATAGTTTACATGAAAGAGCAAAAAATTACAATCGTTTTTAAAAATTTTTATTGAATTTAATTCTTTTCTCTTTCTGGCGGAAGACATGTATACAACACGCCTTTTTCGGGCTCTATCCCCCTTAATTCCATTAACTGTTCAACCGTAGTAAAACAATAACCCCGATCTAGTAAGATATCTACCACATCCAGTGCCGCATCCACAGAACTTTGGTAAATATCATGCATTAGGATAATATCTCCGTCTTTTACATGTTCCGTCACTGCAGCTACGATTCGTCCTGTATCTTTATCCTTCCAGTCTTCTGGATCAACTGACCATAAGATAAGCGGCCCATCGGCCCAGCGTTTCACTGAATTATCTACAATTCCATAAGGTGGCCGCAACCAATAATCTCCCGCGCCCAGTGTTCCCGCTAATAGCGCTCTCGTTTTTCCCACCTGTAAGTCAAAATCTTTCCGGGATAAATCCGTCACCATTACATGGTCATAGGTATGCACTCCAATCTGATGTCCTGCCGCCTTCATTTCCCGCAAAAGTTCTTCATTTCCCTCAATCCGTGAGCCAACAAGAAAAAAGGTCGCTGGGACTTCTCGCAAGGCCAATCCCTCCAGCAAACGTCCTGTGGTAATATCCCGCGGTCCGTCGTCAAAGGTCAGCGCCACCAGTGGACTGCCTCCTTGTACCATTTCCACCTGAGCGCCTCCACTTGCCTGCCAAACATCTTCTGACTGTTCCAATCCTAGAACACAAGCGGTTAAGACTCCCAGCATTATTATTCCTACTCGTTTCCATACTGTATCCTTCACAACCTTCCGCTCCTTCTCCCGCCATATTACGTTTAGATTCAGTATGTGAAGGAAATAGATTTTTTTGAATTGAAATTTATGTTAAAAAACGGAGGCTTTGTTATCAGCCTCCGTTTCATCTTTTATTATTTCTTTCCCATTGGTTTTTCAAAACTTTCTGGGTCTTCTGTATCAAATACTGTTTTAGCTGCCGCGGCCAGTCCTGCTAGGCTCTGAATTTCACTAGGAATAATAATTTTTGTTGCCTTCCCATTAGCCGCAGCCTCAAAAGCTTCCAACGCCTTGATTTTAATGACGCCTTCCCCAGGCTGTGCCTGGTTAATTAGCTTGATTGCATCTGCCGTAGCCTGCTGCACCTTCAGGATTGCTTCTGCCTCGGCCTCGGCCTCCAAAATCTTCGCTTGTTTTGAGCCCTCAGCCTGTAAAATTGCAGCCTGTTTTGCCGCATCTGCTCGGAGAATGGCAGATTGCTTTTCCCCTTCCGCCACCAAAATTTGCGACTGTTTCTGCCCCTCTGCCTGAAGGATAGCCTCACGGCGCTCCCGTTCAGCCCGCATTTGTTTTTCCATAGATTCCTGAATGTCGCGCGGCGGCATAATATTCTTCAACTCTACTCGGTTCACTTTAATGCCCCAGTTATCGGTAGCTTCATCCAAAATAGCCCGCATCTGACTGTTAATATGATCGCGGCTGGTAAGGGATTGATCCAATTCTAAATCGCCGATGATATTTCGCAGTGTAGTGGCTGTCAAATTTTCAATTGCGGACATGGGGTTTTCCACCCCATAGGTATACAACTTGGGATCGGTAATCTGGAAATAAATTACCGTATCAATCTGCATCGTCACATTGTCCTTGGTAATCACAGGCTGAGGCGGAAAATCTACCACTTGTTCCTTCAAGGACACATTTTTCGCAACTCGCTCAAAAATGGGAACCTTCACATGGAACCCCACTTCCCATACCGTACGAAATGCCCCCAACCGCTCGATGACAAACGCGCGGGACTGAGGAACGATTTTAATGCAGGATCCTAAAATAATAAGAACGATTAAGACAATAATACCCAGAATAATCCACTTTAACATACTCTTTCTCCCTCCACTCCAAATTTACTTTTTACACACAAACACTTTGACGCCCTCAATTCGCAATACCGTTACCTCTGTTCCCTCGGGGATCACAATTCCTTCCTGGCTACGTGCGGACCAAATCTGTCCTGCAATATTAACCTGCCCCTTTCCCTCAATATTGTCTATAGACTGCGTAACAATAGCCGTCTGTCCAATTACACGATCTGCATTTGTAGGGGAACGACTGGTTTTTAAAAAGCGGGTAGCTGCTGGACGAATTAAAATCAATGATACAGCCGATAAACCCAAAAACACCACAATCTGAAGCCAAATTGGACCTCCTAATACTGCGGTCAGTAGGCCACCCAGAGCCCCCACTGCAAACCAGACAAAGGTCAATCCCACGGTCACAGCCTCTCCAACCACTAAAACAATCAGGGCAATTAACCAAATGGCACTTGGAAGCATAGTGGCTCCTTTCTGTCTGACTTAATATAGCCGACTACTAGATTTTTATATATTATAGCATAGACAATTTCTTTTTGCTACATAGATCTCATCCAATCCAATAACTTTCACCGCTCGCTCACTAAAATTAAGCAATCTAAATCCTTTATCATGGATATTAGAGGTCAATTGAGGTTCATTCCAAATTTTCACGTTTGAAACACTTTCAAAAATTCTCGCATAAAAATAATATCTCCGTCCTTGGTTCAATATCAAACAATTATAAAATTGAATGGTTAAAATGATCGATACCGATGTATGAATACAGGTAAAACGCCGCTGCCTGCAAATCACAGGCAGCGGCGTTCATACATATCAGGCGCTTTTTCCTTGCAATTGTCGTAAGTTTATCGTAAATTCACGGCTGTACCTCCGGCGATTACTTAGTACATGCCGCCCATATCTTGTGTTATTCCCAATTCAACTACATAAAAGATGATCTATGCTGAACGCTATTGGTACGCCAACAGGTTCCTCATTTCTGGGGCTTCTATGCGGTTACTAATATCGACCACTTGAATGAACAATTAGAATTAGAAGGCTACCAAGCATATTGCTTGGTAGCCTTACTTAAATTCAATGATATCATTTGGGGTGCAACCAATGATTTTACATAGCTTTTCAAGTGTAACCATGGTAATGTTTTTTCCCTTTTTCAGCGAATCCAAAGTTTTATTATCGATACCGCCCTTTAGAAGTTGGTATTGTGACACTTGCATCCGCTCCATAGTTTTCCAAAGTGGGCCATAATCAAAGATTGTCATCACCACCTCATGTTTCCATACAGTAATTATATTCAATGTTGATGGAAACAAATATTGTGGTTATAATCACAATATATAGGGTGGTGATTTTATAATGACATGCTTCTTTATTGGACATCGAAACGCAAATGAACCCATTATGCCACGTTTAGAGGATGCTGTTAGAAAACACATCATCGATTATGGTGTAACCAAATTTGTGGTGGGGCAATACGGATCATTTGATCGAATGGCTGCCTGTGCAGTAATCAAAGTAAAACGCCTGTTCTCAGAAATATCACTTTCAATATTGCTTCCATATCACCCATTTGAGAGGGATGTTATGGCACCAGACGGGTATGACAGCACATTTTATCCGCCAGGAATGGAAAATGTTCCGCGTCGATTTGCAATTTTAAGAGTTAATAAGTATATGATAACGCATTGCGATTATTTAATTGCCTATGCGTGGCAACCAGGGAGCAATTCAAAACAGCTGGTTGAGTTTGCATATAAGAAAGCCAATGTAGTCGTTACGGAACTATGTCGGGTATGGCGGTAAGCGCAACTTTTTGCTACTGTCATCGAACAAATAATAAGAAATGTTAAATTTTGTGGCATTGGAGAGCGCCGGGAACATACATCTCGTGAGCAAAATGCCTATTAGTATTTCGTGACAATTTGGACCAATTACGATACAATAAATGCAAATAAAAGCTTCTTGGAGGTGCACGATGAATACAGCAGAGAAAATCTATCGGCTACGAAAAGATGCAGGTATTTCGCAAGAAAAACTCGCAGAAATGTTAAATATATCGAGGCAAACCATCTCAAAGTGGGAATCTGGTACATCGAAGCCGGATGCAGAAGCACTAATTACGTTAAGTCAGCTATTTAATGTTTCGATCGATGCTTTGCTTAAAGATGATGTAGGGATAACCCTCTCGACAGAAGACGCAGCTGATCTTCAGAATCCAAGCCCCCTCAAAGAGGACACCCAAATGCAGCAACCTCATGATCCAGAGGCGGAGCCGATGCCAAAAAAAGCGAACAGAAAGACAATCTTTACTGTTGCAATGCTTGTCATTGTCCTTCTAATTTCGATTGGAGCCGTTCTAAAAAATGCGTCCCACGAGGCCGCTCTGAACAAAGGTACTAACGAATCGCTCAATGACAATCAATCAACCGGAACGGATATTTCAGAAAAAGCAAAGTCGGTACTCTTGCTTGAAGTATATGATGATGCCGGTCAGCTCACGGCGACCGGCAGTGGTTTCATTATTGATGATGGCAAAACGCTCGCAACCAACTACCATGTCATTGAGGATGCTTATAGTGTCCGTGCAATCTCGACAGACGGCGGTAAATCTGATATTTCCATTTTGCTTGCGTATGATGATGTGGCGGATCTGGCATTGCTCAAATTTGAAAATCCGACGGAATTATCCAGCTTAACCCTTGCCGATTCAGATCACGCGGCACAGGGCGATAATGTATACGCCATCGGGTATCCCTTGGGCGTGGCAAACACCATGTCCGAGGGTATCATCAGTTCCCGATATATCGATGAAGCTGGAACGGATATACTGCAGACAACAGCGGCTATCTCCTCAGGTAGCAGTGGTGGAGCCTTACTCGATGAAAATGGTGAAGTGATTGGTATTATATCAGCTTCATACATTGATGGGCAGAATATGAATCTGGCAATTTCTTCAAATGAACTCAAAGTTCTTTTATCATCAAAAAGCCAAATAACAACATTATCTGAACGGTATCAACAAAAACCACACACGTATTCATTAGAATATATTTTAGAAAACCGGCGATCTCTCGACGGGGAAACAGTAGTAGTTGCCGCATATATTTCGTCCGCAGTCGTTTTGAATATTGACGGTGATTTTTGGATCGACTACATAATTGTAAGTGACAGTTCTGATGTTTTAGGCTATGTCGGATACGGATATAGCGAAGACTTCTTTGAAGACCCCGATTATACTAAGTACTGGAAAGAATACGAGGATAGTAGAGTCGAAAACTATGAAGCATTAGGTTTTGAATTAACAGACACCGATGTTGCTTATAAACCGGGCGAAAGAATCTTAGTATCTGGAACTGTAGACGATGTTGTATATGTTGATGAAGAGCATGGGATAAATTGGCATCATGTTTTATTGCGGGATCCTCAAATCATTGGATAAACTCGAAGCGGAGTAAAGATATGACAATTTTATATAATTACTTCGACAAAAAACACATAGAATCCTTTGCACTATCTACTATCGCAAGTTCCTTAGATTTGATGGCCAAAATTCATCAGCAGCACGACAAAGGGCCGATGCCTACCAGTTGGTAAGCATCGGCCTTTTGTTACCCTATCATGCGCTTTTGTTGTGGCGTAAGTCTGGCGTAAATCCGCCTTTCTGCACGCTGAAACCCAGTATTCTCAAGGGCTTGCGGTATTTTTTAGTACATACCGCCCATGTCCGGTGCTGCCGGAGCCGCAGGTGCGGGGGGCTGAGGCTTGTCGGCTACCAGAGATTCCGTGGTCAGCAGGGTGCTGGCAATGGAAGCTGCATTCTCAAGCGCGGAACGGGTCACCTTTGTAGGATCCACGATACCGGCAGCAATCATATCTCCGTAAGTCTCATTATAGGCATCGAAACCATAGCCGGTCTTTCCAGAATCCTTGATCTTCTCCAGAACCACGGAGCCGTCGATACCGGCATTGGCCGCAATCTGCTTCACCGGGGCAGTCAACGCACGTGCAATAATTTGCACGCCAGTCTTTTCATCCCCTTCCGCTTCAGCCAGCAGCTTTTCCACTGCAGGGATAGCATTGAGGTATGCGGTACCACCGCCAGCCACAATGCCTTCTTCCACAGCGGCACGAGTAGCATTCAGAGCATCTTCAATGCGCAGCTTCTTCTCTTTCATCTCTACCTCAGTAGCAGCACCAACCTTGATCACTGCCACACCGCCAGCCAACTTCGCCAAGCGCTCCTGCAGCTTCTCGCGATCATAGTCGGAGGTGGTTACCTCAATCTGGCTCTTAATCTGTCCCACGCGGGCCTTGATGTCCTCGGATTTACCAGCACCGTTGACAATCGTCGTGTTCTCTTTGGTCACCTTAATCTGACGAGCCTGGCCCAGCATATCCAGCTGCGCTTCCTTCAATTCCAGACCAACATCGGCAGAGATAACTTGGCCACCAGTGAGGATAGCAATATCCTGCAACATCTCCTTGCGGCGGTCACCAAATCCAGGAGCCTTGACGCATACCACATTCAGCGTACCACGTAGACGGTTGACAATCAGAGTGGACAGTGCATCGCCTTCCACATCTTCTGCAATAATGAGCAACTTCTTGCCAGACTGCACCACCTGCTCCAAAATGGGCAGCAACTCCTGGATATTAGAGATCTTCTTATCTGTAATTAGAACCAGAGCGTCGTCCAGGTTTGCCTCCATCTTCTCAGTATCCGTCACCATGTAGGGCGTAATATAGCCCCGGTCAAACTGCATTCCCTCCACAACCTCGGAGTAGGTTTCAGCAGTCTTAGACTCCTCAATGGTAATGACACCGTCGTGGCCCACTTTCTCCATTGCCTCGGCAATCAGCTTGCCGATGCTCTCATCCCCAGAAGAGACGGCACCAACGCGGGCAATATCTGCGCTGCCGTTGACCTTCTGGCTGTTGGCCTTCATTGCTTCAATAGCAGCCTGCGTTGCCTTGGAAATGCCCTTCTTCATTACCATGGGATTTGCTCCGGCTGCTAAGTTCTTCAGCCCTTCGTGTACAATAGCCTGAGCCAGCAAGGTCGCAGTGGTGGTACCATCGCCTGCCACATCGTTGGTCTTGGTGGACACTTCCTTCACCAGCTGAGCACCCATGTTCTCAAAGGGGTCCTCTAATTCAATCTCTTTGGCAATCGTCACACCGTCATTGGTGATCAGAGGAGCACCAAACTTCTTGTCCAGTACCACATTGCGTCCCTTAGGACCCAGAGTAATTTTTACGGTATCTGCCAGCTGATTGACGCCTTTTTCCAGCGCTTTGCGGGCCTCTTCTCCGTAGCAAATAATTTTAGCCATAACACATTCCCTCCAATAGTGCGTAATTCATTTTTCTTGGCGTCCCACCCATTATACGGGTCTGCCCAAGTTCCAGCTTATTCTACGATAGCTAAGATATCGTTCTGACGGACGATGGTAACTTCTTCCCCATCCAATTTTACCTGCGTTCCGGCATACTTGCTGGTGATAACCTTATCGCCCACTTTTACCGTCATAACAACTTCCTTGCCATCCACCATGCCGCCGGGTCCCACCGCCAACACTTCTGCCACTTCCGGCTTCTCTTTTGCGGCACCGGTGAGAATAATTCCACCCTTGGTGGTCTCCTCCGCCTCTACCAGCTTAACAATTACACGGTCAGACAAAGGTTTCAGTTTCATAATAGGGTTCCTCCTTATATGATATTGGTACTTACAAAACTGATCCAGGTGATGCCTCCACTCTTACCGTTTCTCCAAAAATGCTCTGGACACATCGCCCGCCGGTTTTAGCACTCTTTTTATCTGAGTGCCAAATCTAACTATGATAATACCTGCTTTCTCCAAAAAAATCAACCCCTATTTTCAAGTTTTTTGGGGTGATTTTTAATTAATTTACTTTTCGTTCACAATTGGCAAGTTCGAGTGCTAACTCTATTTTCAAACAGCACTCTTCCCGGAGAAGAATTATTTTCTCCCTTAATACTTCCCAGTTTCGAGTTTTCTGCTCCAAATATTTTTCAAGGACAGTTCAAACATCAACCATACTCTCCTCATCTTCTGCTTGGATATATTTCATGTATTTCCTTACCGTGCCTTTATAAAATGTCACCGTCTTGGCATGGTCTAGGTAATTTGGCAGATTCAAGGGGTTTCATATCTTCCCTTGCCAAGGTCATTACCAATGGAAACACACTTTCCCAATGATTCTGCGCACGTCTTTTGTCTGATCCAATCTCTTACAAGGAACATCCAGAAAACGAGAGGTGTGGAACTGGACATCCCCCAACATTTCATCTAATCTATATAACAGGATGTTTCTTTTATAACCATGCTGTTTTTTCTCATGGACATTCTCTTCTTCTCATTTCAAACCATACATAAACAAGTCGCATTTCAGCATTCCATTATATAGCTTTCGTTTTTTCTCTGCTGGCATCCCGAACGTTCTTTCAAACTCCGTGTGGGAAGAAAGTAAAAACAGCTTCCAACCTTCCGGAAATTTCCGCCAAGCTACGCCAAAATCCCGGTACAGTTCCTCCGCCTCCCGTCGCTCCATAATGCGCTCTCCATAAGGTGGATTTGTCACAATCCGTCCTCGCAATCCGCCCCAGTGAAAACGGCGAGCATCTTCCACATCAAATTTTACGATATCATCCACTTCCGCCAATCTTGCGTTGTGCCGAGCCAACTCAACTGCCTCTGGGTTTAAATCTCCACCCCAAATCTCATAAGTTCCGTGGTATTCTTTCTCTATGGCCTCATCCACCGCCAAGAGCCACGCCCGCTTTTCTAACCAAGCCCATTTTTGTGCTGTAAAGGTGCGGTTTAAACCAGGGGCCCGATTTTTTGCCACCAGCGCCGCCTCGATTGGAATAGTCCCACTGCCACAAAAAGGATCGCAAAAAGGATCTCTTCCCTTATAACGGGAAAGCAGCACCATAGCTGACGCTAATGTTTCACGTAGAGGAGCCTCCACCCCCTGTGCCCGATAGCCCCGCTTGTGCAGTCCGGCACCACTGGTATCCAACAGCAGCATCGCCCGATCTTTCCGAATGGAAAACTGAATTTGATAGAGTGGTCCGGATTCTGGCAGTGTTCGTAGACCATATATCTCCCCTAGGCGAGCCGCTACCGCTTTTTTGATAATAGACTGGCAGGCGGGAATGGAATGCAATGCTGAATCCAAACTATGCCCCTTTACCGGGAACCGACCCTCCCGAGGAATAAATCGCTCCCAGGGCAGTGCTTTGGTTCCTTCAAACAACGCGTCAAAATCATCCGCTGAAAAGGTCCCCATTAACAGCAACACCCGTTCCCCAGTGCGCAGGTTAATATTCAGCCGAGGCAGATCCTCCACCACTCCAGTACAAAATACTCTTCCGGTCTCCGCCTGTACCTGGTTCAAATTTAGCCGACGCATCTCTTCGGCACACAGCCCCTCCAAACCAAACAAGGTAGGGACTACAAAGGTGAATTTTTCCATCCAGATCTCCTCTCTCTACGGTGATATTGAGATATTCCCCTCCACGAAAAAGCCCGCTGAAACCAGCGGGCCAACGACTCATACCGGCATAGGAGGGATAAAAGAAACTGACCGCACTCCGCTCAGTCCCACCTGCGCCGCTCGAAGCGCATACTCCTCTACATCTCCCGTGGTATAAATCTCCAATGTTCCTTGTTTTCCCCCCGTACGCCGTAGCCCACAAGCTTCCAATTCCGCTCGTAGTTCCTGAGCCATTTGCGCTGCCGGGTCAATCAGCGGCAGGCCCGGATACAACTTTCGGATACTTGCCTCCACCAATGGGTAGTGCGTACAGCCCAAAACACAACATTGGATTTGATCATGGTATACCATCCCATCCAACTCTTTACGCAAATTTTCCTCTACCTGAGCCATCCCCGCAGGATTTCCCAGATTATGCTCCACCAAGCGGGCCAAGTCGGGGCACCCACAGCTGAGCACTACCTTCTTCTTTGGGCTCTGAGCTAAAATTTTTTCCGGATAACACCGGGACTTATGGGTAAAAACAGTGGAAATAACCCCCACTTTCTCCACATCCATCCCGGACACTGCATCCGCCCCCGCTTGTACTGCATTAAAAACAGGACAATGCACCACATCTTGGCACTGATCTAAAATGCAGGAAATGGTATTGCAGGCCACTAACAGGGCTTTCACGCCCTGTTGCTCCATAAATTGAAACATGTACCGCGCCATTGCCACAATGGTATCTTTTGAATGATTCCCATATGGAATGTGTGCTCCATCCCCAAAATAGATCAAGTTCTCCTCAGGCAGCAACTCCTGCACCCGGCGGACTACACTAAAACCACCAATTCCTGAGTCTAGAACTCCTATTGGGCGTTGTTCGTTCTCCAAATTCTCACTCCCCGCCACAATCAAATTCTAAAAGCCTGGATATCTTATCACATTCCACCGGGCAGGTAAAGGCGAAAAATCCCTTTTCTTTCATTTTTCCATACTTGAAAACCAATGGACTTCTCTCATGCCATACGCGTTAATTCCCCTGTCACCATATCGAGTTGATAGCTGCCGGTATCTGTGACAATTCGCCACACTGGAGTTAAAAACATGACCCCCGTCAACGAAGTGGAACTAAGATAACCCGGTGTTATAGAGTCAATACGGCTACAGACATACCCCAAAGCATTAATACCGTTGTAAGCTTCAATCAGAGCAGTGGCTGCTGTAACAGTGGAACGGCCGGTGTCCTCTTGTGGGGTGCCGATCAAACGGCGACCAGAACGCATCGCCGTCACACATTCATTATTTACTTCTAATGTGACTTGTTGATTATAAATTGGAATTTCATCCCAACTTTGCTGAAAAACCATCGCATGTTCTGTCTCTTCAATCAACGTTCCTTCAAATCCTATCCGCTCTAAAAGGGCTAAGCAGTCTTCCGCCGGCTGCTCTCCCACAGGGAACATTCCAGGGGAAAACTCGCCAGAAAACGTTCCATCACTGTGGAATTGGAGGGAACCAGACACATTAAAGTATCGATATACGCCCGCACCTCGGTTTTCCGTTTGAACTTCATCTCCCAGGATTTGAGATGCCAGGATTCCCTCTCGTTCTAAATCACGCTCCACAATTTGTGGAAGTAACCCATCCTGATCCGGTACCTGCTCCTCCTTAAGATCCACTCCTCGCTCCTTAAGCAGCTGGATTGCATTTTCTCGTGCCTGCCAGGAATAGTATTGGTCTTGGAGTTCTCTCTGCAGTACGAATGTCAACAGGCACAGGTTGGTCACCACTAAGATCAGAAGAGCAATATTCTTTAGTTTGCGCCCCTCCATCTTTTCACCTCTCTCCCCGGTCACTGCCTATGGCTTCCCAAGAAGCGGTCACTGTCTCCGATCCGGTATCACTATAAACGAGCAGCAGTTCCATCCCATCCAGTCCCTGGGCTTCCATGACTGCCACCGCTTGTCGTACTGGCATCACTACAGAGGTCTTGCCACTATCCGTGTAGTTACGCAAGCACAACCAAAATTGAGTAATCTGCCCTTTCTCCACCAAGAAACGAGCGGCATATCCTTGTTCCAAATGGACAACAGAACCATTTAAGCAATAGTTAAACATAATTTCCAATCCATTGTCCGTCTCTTGAACACTGCTCAAATAATAGCGTGCTGTACCACATCGAGTGCCAAGTGTAGATGCCACAATACGGCGGCAGGCTTCCACCGCCTCATACTGACTAGGAATTTCTCCACGGGACGGCACCGAAAAAAATCCATTTCCCTTTTCCCCTGCCTGATATACCACTACCCCATTTTCATATAGGCGCAAAGTATCACTACCCAAACGGGCTACTTGGCTATCCTCCGCTGGATAGAAGCTACTATTTCCCACCAGACCCAAGTCGTCCATCAAAGCTTCCAGATCCGCTTGCCCTCCAGCTGTGGGATTGACTGCGGTATACACCGCAGGGCGTGGAACAGAATTTAAGATCAAAGTATCTGGATCCAGATTTGCGTACTCCTCCACCTCAAAGGCGAAATAAGCCCCATTTTCCACATAATCCGCGACTAAGTCACTTAAATAGTTTTGACTTACTATTTCAGATTGGCAGCGGTAATATAGCCCTGTTTCTTCTGCGCAATAATACACGGCAACCTGTCCCGAAAATACGGTCAAAATCATCCTCCGGACATTTCCTGTTAAGTGAGTCTCCTCCTCGGCTAGCCACCCCACCAACACTTCCATAGGTAAATTTCCTTGAAAGTCGAACACAATACCCGGTGCCTGTGCCAGCGCCAATTCCCACTGACTACGGGTAACCTCTTGAAGTTCCCCTGCGCTGGACAATACCTCTGCAAGGAGACTGGCCACCTGTTGAAACATTTGATCCGATCGAGCCGTATCGTATTGCACTCCATACCGTACGCACTCACCAGTTGTACTCTCGCGATTGATCACCATTCGAAGTGGTCGTGCCATATCGGTTCGTGCTCCTGCCTCCGATTGCTGTACCCCAGTCGTTTCCACCTCATTTTTGGACAACACACCCAATTCTCCCTGGTGGATGTGGGAAACCAACCAAACGGCCGAACAGGACAACGCCACAATTAGCACATTTTTGATCAACTCTACTGTCCTGCGCCATCTCTTTTTCCTATCCATGCTCCGGTCCCTCAATTTTAAGTTCCAGTCGCACCAATAACCCAGGCCCTGTTTTATCCAGAAGGAAAAGTTCACCCTGGTGCCGGTCTACGATTTCCTTCGCAATCGATAGCCCAAGGCCTGTCCCACCAGATTGTCGGGATCGTGCCTTATCAACCCGATAAAAACGTTCAAAAATCCGGGGACGATCTTCTACTGGAATTCCAATCCCATCATCATCCACTTCCATCCACACACGGTTTTCCGTTTTACCAGCGGAGATTTCAATGTGTCCCCCGTCCGGCGTATACTTGATGGAATTAGACACAATATTCATCATAACTTGAAGGATCCGCTCCCGATCTGCCACTATGTCCGGCATTTCTTCTTCCACAACCAGATTCAGGGTGTGGTTATGCCGCTGTGCCTCCATATATACTGCATTATATAAATCTTGTACCGTCTGCGCGAAGGAGAATCGGGTCAGCCGAAGATCATCCCGTCCAGAATCAAATCGAGACAAGGTCAAAAGATCCTGCACAATATGGGTCATTCGATCACTTTCATTCAGAATAACGCCAAGAAATCTTTTCTCCATCTCTTGCGGAATTTCTCCCGCCCGCTCCGTCAATGTCTCCGCATAAGAGCGAATGTTAGTCAACGGCGTACGAAGTTCGTGGGACACGTTTGCCACAAATTCTCTCTGCATCTCCTGATTTTTTCGCTGCTCTGTGACGTCATGTAGCACCACCAGTGCACCGCCGTCTTCCCGTCCCTGATCAAATGGCGCCATAAGTAGTTGCAGGTAAGTCTCCTGAACTTTCATCTCACCCTCCAAATAGTCGGAGGTTTCAAGCACCTCTTCCAGAGGAGCGATCGAACCAAACAACTGCTCATAAGTCGTCTGAATTCCAATCTTTCGATGCAGCATCTGGGCAGCAGAGGGGTTGGAATGGATCATCTTCCCCTGGCAGGAAAAGGCCACAACACCATCTGTCATGTGCAAAAACAGCGTGTCCAACTTATTGCGCTCATTCTCTACTTGACGTAATGTGTCCTGTAATTGACCTGCCATATCGTTAAATGTATCAGTCAATACCCCAATTTCATCCCGGGACGACACCTCAATCTTACGTGAGAAGTCTCCCTCTGCCACCCGCATTGCACCTTCTGTCAGACGCTGGATAGGAGTAACCATCGTTTTTGACATCAAAAAAGAGAGTAAAATGGAGATAATCAGGCCAAAAAGCAGGGATTGCGCAATAAAAATAAACATCTGGTCGGTCAATTCGTTGGCAGTGGCCTTGTTGTCCAAAATGTAGATCACATAGTCCTTTTCTCCCCTCTGGATAGGGACAGCCACGTCCATATAATCCACTGCCAAGTTGCTCTCATCCCCAGCCTCTCCTGTCTCTATTCCAGTGGTCAGGGCAAACGTCAAGTTGTTGGTATACTCCAGCGGTGCGGTCTCCCCCTCCGGCCGAACGAGACACGCCCCACTACTGTCTAAAACATATAGTTTTCGGTTCCGTCCGTCCACTCCTAGCTCGCCGACGTAGGCCTCAAGCACCGCCGAAATCATATCTGCACCGTCTACCCCCCCAGCCTGCTCTTCTTCTGTCTGGGTGGTAAGGTCCCGAATCATATCTGGGTCAGCAAAAGCATCCGCCATTTGACTATAGAAATCATCCAAATAAAAGGCCGTCACCGAATTGATGAGGAAGGCCCCCACAACCGTCATCAGCGACAAAATAAGCAAAACCATAATCATAACTAATTTCATATGCAAGCTGCGCATGGGGCCACCTCCTTTCCCGGGAGTGGGCTGTCTCTCCCGTATTCTTCTGTCTCTCTATACTATTGTTTTCGTTTTCTTGCGTCAGCCGCCGAAAAGATAGCCCATTCCTCGTTTTGTTACAATAAATTTAGGTGCTGCCGGGTCATCCTCGATTTTTTCTCGCAGTCGCCGTATTGCTACGTCCACTGCCCGCACATCACCTACATACCCCTCGTAATTCCACACATGCTCCATTAACGCCTCTCGAGAAAACACCTTACCTGGCTGCGCTGCCAAAAAACAAATGAGATCATATTCTCGCTGCGTCAACTCCAATGGCTGCCCATCCTTAGTTACCGTAGCTTTCTCCCGGTTAATGGCCACTCGACCCAGGTGCAAAATTTCTTTTTGCCCCTCAGAGTCTGAACTAACAGGGACCGGTGCCATGGATACCCGGCGAATATTCGCCTTTACACGGGCCAGCAACTCCCGCATGGAAAAAGGCTTGGTAATATAGTCATCCGCTCCCAGTTCCAAACCCAATACCTTATCCGCTTCCTCTTCCCGAGCGGTAAGCATCAAAATGGGCGTGGAAGATCCAGATTCCCGCACTTTCCGGCACACATCAAATCCGTCCATTCCGGGCAACATTAAATCCAATAAAATCAAATCTGGGTTTTGTTCCAGCGCCAGTTGTAGTCCCGTCGGACCGTCGTAGGCCTCTAACGTGTCATACCCCTCCCGGCTCAAATTAAAGGACAAGATATCCACAATATTTTGCTCGTCTTCCACAATTAATATTGTCTTCCCCACAGCGTCCTCCTTCTTATTCCTTAGCTGAACTTAAAGGCCCAGCAAAACTTTAACCTTCAATGTAGTGGCTACCGTTTTGGCATCCGTGATGGTTCCATCCATAACTTGCTTTGCTAATTGATCAAAGGGCATGGTAACCACATCCAAAAATTCATCCTCATCTGGATGCCGCTCAACCTGGCGCAAACCTCGGGCCAAGTACATATGCAGCGCCTCATTACAAAAGCCAGGAGAAGCCAAAAGATACCCTAGATAGGTCCACTCTGCCGCCTCCAGTCCAGTCTCCTCACTCAGTTCCCGCTGTGCTCCCAGAAGTCGGTCCTCTTCTGCCCCATGGTCAAGCTTCCCTGCCGGCAATTCCAGCAGCAACTGCCCGATAGGATAGCGATACTGCCGCACCAATGTTACCATCAGGTCCTCATCCAGCGCCAAAATTGCTACACCGCCAGGATGGTACACTACCTCTCGGCTAGCCAGGCTGCCATCAGGCAATCGGGCTTGATCCAGTGTTAATTTCACAATCTTTCCTTCAAAAATGGTCCGACTCTCTACTGGATACTCCGTAAAATCCATCTGTTATATGTCCCCTTCCACTCCTGCATTCACCGCCGGGCAACAGCATGAAATTATATCTATTTCCATTTTTATTTAGTATAACACACCCCATTCATTCGGTAAAGCCGCAAGGAACACGCGAAGAAAATTTCCCCGCAACCTGTACGTCCTGTCAAAAAAAGAGTATAATAGCCCCGCAACCGGTCCAGCCGGAATCGATACACTTGGAGCGTGAAAATCCATGATCCGCAATGCACAGCCTGCTGATTGGCAGGATATTCTAGAAATCTACGCCATTGCACGCCGTTTTATGAAAAAAGCAGGTAATCCTACGCAGTGGGGTGACTCATTTCCTCCCCACGCGCTTTTACAAGACGATATCCGTCTGGGACACGGCTTTGTCTGTGAAATCAATGGCCGAATTCAGGGTGTATTTGCCATGATTCCAGGGGATGACCCCACCTACCAGGTTATCCAGGGTGCATGGCAAAACGATTTTCCCTATCGTGCCGTGCACCGAGTCGCCAGCCGGGGCGAGGTGAAGGGAATTGCTTCCCAGATTCTCACCTGGTGTCTGGAACAATGGGGAAATATCCGCATCGATACCCATGAGGATAACCTCCCCATGCAACATGTTTTAGCCAAAAACGGTTTCACTCCATGTGGACGCATCTGGGTAGAAGACGGCTCTCCCCGCATTGCCTACCAGAAAACTTTACCCGAATTTATTGCTAAACAAACCACTATACCGACAACGAATTCCATTTAAGAAGGAGTGTGTCTTTTTGGACTCCATAGAAGCAAACATTCTCTCCATTTTAGACTCTCACGCACCCCAGTTACAGGAGTTGGCTGAGGACCTCTATCACCATGCGGAGCAGGGCTATCATGAGTCTCGCACCGCGAAACGGGTATCCGACTTTCTCCGGGATTTGGGCTTAAATCCCAGGGAAGGTTTGGCTGCCACCGGTGTCAAGGCCTCTATTGGGCTAGAGGATGGACCAAACATTGCTCTCATTGGGGAGTTAGATGGCCTTGCCTGTCCCACTCACCCTGATGCTACTCCTCAGGGCTTTGCCCATGCTTGTGGCCATTACGCTCAAATTGTTTGTATGCTGGGGGCCGCTCTCGCTTTAAGTAGCCCTGAGGTCGCCCCACATCTGGACGGAAAAGTTACCTTTTTCGCAGTACCCGCCGAAGAATATCAGGATGCTTCCGTCCGTCAAGATGTGCGACGCACGCAGGACATCCGATGCGCTGGAGGTAAATGCGAACTACTGCGCCGTGGTGAATTTGATGATATCCAGATGGCCGTTACCACACACACCCTGATGGTGGGGCGGGATTCTGATGCTGACCTAATGCTTGGAAATAGCGCCTGCACCGGCTTTGTGGGAAAAACCGTACTGCTCCATGGGACAGCTGCCCATGCTGCAGCCGCACCTCACTTGGGGGTAAATGCCCTCAACGCCGCCTGCCTAGGTATGTCCGCTCTTGGCATGATCCGAGAGACCTTTCAGGAAAAAGACTGCGTTCGAGTCCATCCCTACATCCGCAAAGGTGGAGAGGCCATCAATATCGTTCCCAGTGAAGTTGCAGTAGATATGATGGTTCGCGCCAACAACCAACCAGCTATTCAAGCTGTCAGTGCTCAGGTGGACCGCTGTTTCCAGGGAGCAGCTATGGCCATCGGCTGCCAGGCAGAGATTGTAGATTCCCTGGGCTACATGCCCTGCCCTCAGCGACTCCCAGAACCGGTGATGTGGGAGGCCGCCGCCTTGTTGGGAGACGACATAAAGGTGGTCTCTATTCCCGAAGGTATTTGTAACACCGCCAGCACAGATGTAGGAGATCTATTTGCTGTGATGCCCGTTCTCAACTTTACGTTTGGCGGTAGTACAGGGGCACTGCATTCCAACGATTACCGTATCGCAAACCCCGTCACCGCTCACATTCTCCCCGCCAAGATGATGGCCTTGCTCACTTACAAACTGCTAAAAAACGGTGCAGTCGAAGCCAAATCTCTGATTGATTCTTATCAAGCTCCGTACACACTGGATGCCTACAAAGCCTATGTGGACCAAATGACTCGGTAACTCGGCTTTTCCATACAATATATGAAAAATATGGAAATCTTTATTTCTGCCCGCGGCTCTCTTTTTATTCTCTCCCTATATTTCAAAAAGCATCCCGCTACTGAGCGGGATGCTTTTTTGCTTTCTTTTGATTTTATACTCTTTGAGGCTGTTTATTCCTCCGCCATGGCTTTCGCCGCAGCAATTGCTTTCTCCTGGGCCATAGGCGGGCAGTCCTCATAGCGTACAAAATGGAAGGTATAGCTGCCTCGAGACTGAGTCATAGCCCGAAGATCAATGGCATAAGAGGTCATCTCTGCCATGGGAACCTCGGCCTCAATAACTTGATCTCCGTCGCCGGTGGGGGTCATACCCATAACACGTCCCCGGCGTTTGTTCAAGTCCCCAATCACATCGCCCATATAGCTGTCCGGCACCGTGACCTTTAACTCTCCTACCGGCTCCAAGAGTACGGGGTTGGCCTCCGGCATAGCCGCTTTATAAGCCAGCTGTGCAGCGGTCTTAAAAGCAATTTCCGAGGAGTCTACCGGGTGATAGCTTCCATCGTATAGCACTGCTTTTAAGTTGACCACCGGATAGCCCGCCAAAGGTCCGTGGACACAAGCTTCCCGTAGTCCCTTTTCCACCGCAGGGAAGAAATTCTTCGGTACCGATCCGCCAAACACTTCCTCGGCAAAGACCATCTGTTCTTCTTCTGGGTTGGGCTCAAAGCGGATCCACACGTCGCCGAACTGTCCGGAACCGCCCGTTTGTTTCTTATGGCGTCCCTGCTTCTGCACGGTCTTGCGGATTTTTTCCCGATAGGGAACCCGCGGAGCCTTCAATTCCGCTTCTACGTTGAATCGGCTTTTTAGTTTCGACACCAATACATCCACCTGGATGTCGCCAGCAGCATAGATAACCATCTGGTGCGTTTCGGCGTTGTTTACTACATAGAAAGAGGGGTCCTCCTCGTTGAGACGGTTAAGCCCCTGGGCCACCTTGTCTTCCTGCCCTCTGGTCTTTGGAGAAATAGCCACAGAATAGCAGGGCTCCGCAAAGGGAATCTGCTTCAGAGCTACCACCTTACGCGGGTCACACAGAGTATCTCCAGTCTTTACTTTTTCCATCTTACCAATGGCACCGATGTCACCACAGGAGAGTTCCTTCACTTCCTCTGCTTTCTTCCCCCGCATCACATATAGCCGCCCCAGCTTTTCTGTGGCGCCGGTGCGAGCATTCACCAAGGAGAGGTCGGAGGTGATAACACCGGAGAGGACCTTGATGTAGGAATACTTTCCGTATTGGTCAGCCACTGTCTTAAACACAAAGGCCGTCGGTACGCCGCCGGGAGAAACAACAAATTCTTCTGTTTCCCCGTCCTGACGGGTAGCCTTATGGTAGTTGCCCTCCATAGGATTGGGCAGCAGGTCCACAATGTCGTCCATCAGCATCAGGGAGCCCATCGTGTTCACTGCCGAACCACATAGCACAGGGAATAGGGATAACTCCCGTACACCTTGACGCAGCCCCTGAATCATCTCCGCATAGGTAAAGTCCTCTCCGGAGAAGAATTTATCCATAAATTCTTCGCTTGTTTCCGCCACCGACTCCTTCAGTGCGTCGTTAAATTCGGTGATGACCTCTTCTTTTCCCTCCGGAATTTCAATCTCCACTCGTTTGCCATTTTGCATCTCGTAAGCGCGCTTATTCAGCACATCAATAATTCCGGTCACTTTTTTATTTTCGTCCCAAATAGGTACCACTACCGGCGCAATTTTATTGCCATACTTGGCCCGCAGCGCCTCAAAGGTAGCATTATAGTCGGAGTTGTCCTCATCCGTCTTTGAAATATAGATAAAGCGGGGCATATTCCGCTCTTCACAGTATTTCCACGCCTTTTCCAGGCCCACAGAGATACCGTCCTTGGCCGAGCAGACAATAATTGCCGCGTCCGCCGCCCGCAGTGCCTCCATCACTTCTCCAGAAAAGTCGAAGGATCCCGGTGTATCCAACACATTGATCTTGCAGCCCTTGTATTCCAGCGGGGCTACAGACAGGGAGATGGAAATCTGGCGTTTGACCTCCTCTGGATCATAGTCGCACACGGTGTTCCCGTCCACGGCCTTTCCCATACGGTCAATTGCGCCAGTCATATATAGCAGGCTCTCCGCTAGGGCACTCTTTCCGCTGCCACCGTGTCCCAACAGGCAAACGTTGCGGATGTTTTGTACAGAATAGCTCATGTCTTCTTTCCACTCCTTATGTTCGGAATATTGCTCCGTCTCCCAACCTGGACTCTCCAGGGAAAAGACGTTACACGCTGTTGGTTATTATACATTAAAATTCGCTATCTGACAACTCTTTTTTTGGCTGGTCCACCTGCACCCATTCTCAACCCAGTCAAATATTTCTTCTTTTTTTCGTGAAAAATGCATAATTTGGCGAAAATGACTGAAAGCGAAACAAAAAGATAAAATATAAAAGAATTTTGACCTGCATGAATACCACAAAAACAATTTAGAAAAATCCTTTTGCTATCTCTTTGCACAAGTTCGTTCTACATAGCTGTTTTCTACCAAAAAATCCATAGAACCCTTTTTCCCGTTCATATCCAGATAGGCAAACTTACACTTTCTGGAGCAGCAAACGTAACATATCAAATCCTGCCAATGATCGTGTACTTCCTATAAAACGCACAAAAACTTCATATCCACTCTTGTAAAGCGATCAGTCCGGACAACAAAGGTCCAGACTGTTTTCCTCTATTTCATTTTTCACAAGCACATAGTGCTGCTCTTCGCAATTTTGCTAGTTCCTGACCCATAGCAACATAAAACGGCATGGCTGAAGCCATGCCGTTTTATACCAGCAAATTACATTTTCCACTTTTTTCGACGGAATGCTATCCTGCCGGCTTTTCATTTATTCTTTTGCGAGTAGAACAAGTCCATACTGGCCATCCGGCACAAAGGAGGTGGGGACTTGCTGGGGGAATTCTTGCTTCTGTTCCAAAGCCAAATTCACAATTTGCTCCATCTGAGTACCGGTGAGAATACAACACGGCCGCCCCTCTTCATCCTCAAACCACTCTATCTCGCCACCCAGAACATTCTCTGCTTCTTCCGGCAGTTTTTCCATGGTCAAAATCCCATCCACCGGCTGTCCAGCCAACTGGTCTGGCAAAGGTTGTTCCTCTCCCGATTCCCCTACGGTTCCCAACTGCCCAGAGGTACCATTCCCCTCTTCCTCAGTTTGCGGCACATCCGCAGTCTCGCCCGCGGCATTGTCTGCACTGGGTAAACCCGTTTCATCCGTCTGTCCCGCATTATTGGAAGCAGCAGTGGTACCGGTTTGGGCTGTCGTATCAGAGGCAGAGTCTCCTTCAAACGAGGAAATTTCTCCCTCTGTCGGTCTCTCATCCGTCTCATTTGACGCGCTGTTGACAGATTCTTCTCCTCGGACAGTCCAATTTTCCTGTTCCACTGTTAATTTTCCCTGTTCTCCATTCTCCTCCGATACAGGAGTGTCACCTTGGACCTGGGCCGTTTCTTGGTTCGTGGCCTGGCCCTGTGCTACGCTTATATGAGAATCTGCTTGATTCGGAGTCTCTTTTTCTCCAGCGGTTTGATCAAATCCCGGTTCCTGGGACAGATTGCTGTCAGCAATTCCCTCCTGAGGTTCTGCATCAGCAATCTGGGATTCATCAGAAAGTGCCCCCTCATTCGGTAAAGACGCCGAGGTCTGCAGCCTAGGTTGCAGTGAGTCTTCCTCTGACTGACCTCCCGCTCCATCTTCTGCATCTTTTCCTTGCAGGCTTGACACTTCTCCCATGTTTCGATCTGCTGATGCTGGAATGCCATCCAACAATCCCGCCTGATACACCCCCATACACAAAAGGGCACAAGCCGCCAGTCCAACCAGTGACCGCATTGCTGGCCGACGGAAAAACGGGATGACTGTTCCCCGAGAGTTTTCTTCCTGCCGACTTGCTGTGGGTTCTTGTGCACGAATTTTTGCCATCACTTCTTGCGCAAATCCATCCGGCGGGGACAACTCCTCCAATTCCGGGAAGGCAGCATGGATTTGCTGTAATTCCATTTCCAATTCACGGCAAGCAGGACACTCAGTCAAATGTTCCTTCAGGCGCACTTCATCCTCCTGGCTCAACTCTCCATCTAACTGAGCGGAGAGCAATTGCTCATATTCTTCACAGCTTCCCATGCCCCTTCACCTCCTTTTTTCGTTCTTCTATCCCTTTGGACGACAGCACGGCAGAAAAGTTCCCATCTCGCTCCAAAATTTTTCTCAACGCTAAACGTGCCCGGGCAATACGGGATTTTACGGTCCCCAAATCCAGATCCAGGCGTGCCCCGATCTCCTGATAACTCAGGCCAGACAGTTCACGCATCACCAAAATCTGTCGCTGGTGCTCTGGCAGCGCTTGCAGTCCACGCTCTACGGCTCGGGATAGCTCTGCCCGTTCCAAGCGCTGCTGGGGATCCTGGCTCCAATCTGCCGGTTCAGACCAGTTGCGCGCCTCGTCGTCCAAAGATTCCACCGGTTCCACCTCTCGGCGCCGTCTTTGCTTACGTAGGTGGTCTATACACACATTGGTAGCTAAACGGTACAGCCAAGTGGAAAAGCTGCTCTCTCCCTGAAAAGAGCCAAGTCCTTGCCATGCCTTCAAAAAGGCTTCCTGTGCCAAATCTGCCCCTTCCTCTTGACTCCCGCTCATGCGCACCGCTAGGCTGTAAATTCGATTTTGATTGTCCAACACCAGTTGCTCAAAGGCGTCCTGGTCCCCGGCCCTGGCCCGGTTCACCAGTTCACGCTCTGTCACCGCTCCTCACTCCCTTCCCCTAAAATCGTTTGACCATTCCCTGTCCGCACTCTCAGCATAAATCTCGTTTGATTCCCGCTGTCACGCGATACACATCCTCCAATGTGGTAATACGTACAATCTGCTCTTTGTAGTATCCAGCATGCGGCACTCCCTTCAAATACCAGGCGTAGTGCCTGCGAGCCTCCAGACAGGCAATTTTCTCACCTTTATTCGCTGCAGACAGTTCAAACTGTCGCACCGCTGTATCACATCGCTCCGCCAGGGGAGGCATTTCCGGAATGGTCCGGCCCTCCAATGCCGCTTTACATTGGGCAAACAGCCACGGGTTTCCAAATACCCCCCGGCCAATCATAGCAATATCCGCCCCAGTATACTTCAAAATTCGAGGTGCATCCTCTGGCCGGAACACATCTCCGTTTGCAATGACCGGAATCTTCACCGCCTCTTTCACGGAGCGGATATAGTCCCAATTTGCACTTCCAGAATACATCTGGACCCGTGTGCGCCCGTGGACAGCCACCGCCGCCACTCCCGCCTGCTCCATGGCCTGGGCAAATTCCACACAATTGATAGAACCTTTGTCCCACCCCAGGCGAAATTTTACCGTCACTGGACAGCCCGCCCCCTGAATCACTGCCTGAGCCACTTTTACAGCCAGGTCCGGATTTCGCATCAATCCGGATCCATCTCCGGAATTTGCCACTTTGGGAACTGGACAGCCCATATTAATATCGATCAGGTCTGCCCCAGACACCTCTCTAGCAATGGCGGCAGCCTCCTGCATACAAACCGGGTCACTTCCAAAAATCTGGGCTGCCGCCGGATGCTCGCCCTCCCCCAGTTTTAGCAATGGTATGGACTTTTTATCTTGATAACAAAGGGCCTTTGCGCTGACCATCTCAGTACAGGTCAGACCAGCCCCCTGCTCTCGGCAAATGGTGCGAAAAGCTAGGTCAGTGACTCCCGCCATAGGTGCTAGCGCTAACGGTGTTTCAATGGATATACCAGCAATTGATACCATAGATTACCTCAAATTTTTTAGAATTACATTTTACTCCGTTGGGATTGTATCACAGCCCCTCCCCGTTGACAAGGTCAGCCCATGACATTACAATGAAAGGAAGTTTTGACCTGATATAGAGGAGAGAAAACAATGAATCTCAATGCACTACGCCTGGCTCTCAACGGGATCTCTGCCTATCGCCCAATTTTAGACACCCCTCTCATCTCCCTGGTGCGCCACTTTCTCAACGCCTGCAATCAATCGGCAGGGGAGGAGGCTCTGGACTGCTACACTCGGTTGTTCTATACTTTGCGTCAAGAGGGTTTTGTGAGTCTCGGAGATTGGGTTTTCGATTATCTGCGATATACGGATAGTCCTTATGGTACCCTGTGCGCCCAAGGTGAGCAGGACCCCGCCTTGGAAAATGCGGCCCACAGAGATGTGGACACACTAGCCCTACTGTGTACCACTGATTGTGATAGATACCTAGAAACCTTACAGACTCTACTTCCCGCTGACTATGCTCCAGTGTTGGCTGGCCTGCCCCGTTGGACCGCAGAGGCCCCCTTTGATTTTCATAGCCTGACGCAATTTTATCATGACTACGGTTGTGGGAAATACGCCCGATATCACGCTTTTCTATGGGAAGAGGGGCAGCTGATCCCAGTACCTGATCCCGACTGCCCCAAGCCAGAGGACCTGTTGGGTTATGAGTTACAACGGGGCCAAGTGGAGACCAACACCCGTCAACTCGTCCAAGGAAAACCTGCCAACAATGTTCTTCTCTTTGGAGATGGTGGGACAGGGAAGTCCGCTACAGTCAAGTCCATGCTCTATCTCCCCGGCATGGGAGATCTACGCCTCATTGAGCTCCAAAAGGAGAACCTTACTGGTCTGCCCAGTCTGATGCGCTCTCTGGGCGGGAGACGGCAGAAATTCATCTTATTTATCGACGACTTGGCTTTCGACCAGGATGACAAGACTTATTCTTCCCTTAAGACCATCTTAGAAGGCAGTCTGGAAAAGAGGCCGTCCAATGTAGCCATCTATGCCACCTCCAACCGTCGTCACCTGGTTCGTCAGAATTTCAGCGACCGCGGAAACGATGAGGTAGACGCTGCAGAAACCATTTCGGAAAAGACCGCTTTAGCAGAACGTTTCGGCCTGCGCATTCCCTATCTTACTATGAACAAGGACGGCTATTTGGCTTTGGTCGATTATTTGGCTGCCCAAGCCGGAATTACACTGGACAAGCCGGCTCTCCATGCCCAAGCCATGACTTGGGAGATTCGACACTCTGGTCGCACCCCCCGCGTAGCCCGGCAGTTTATCGCCAGTCTCCACCAGGACTAGGAGAATTCTCCCTTCCCACTGCTTCCAGAAGCGAAATGTCCCTTTGTGGAATATCCTACACCGGACAAAACGTTGTTTTTCTATTCTCCGTTCACAGCAGTGATAACAAAAGGGTTCGGCATAAGCCGAACCCTTTTCGTTTCTCAAATAGGAGTTAATACCATTAGCACACTTTCACGGTCCATCCGTGGGTATCAGGGAGACGACCCCATTGGATGCCCGTCAACTCATCATATAGCCGCTGGGTAACTGGGCCAATTTGGTTGTCGCTGACCGTGACCTTTTTCTCGCCCATAGCAAGTTCTCCGATAGGAGAAACCACTGCCGCTGTGCCGGTACCCCAGGCCTCTTCCAGCTGGCCATTTTCTGCGGCTGTAAACAATTCTTCCGCGGAGATGCGGCGCTCCTCCACCTCATATCCCCAATCCTTCAGCAACTGGATGCAGGAGCGGCGGGTAATACCAGGCAGCACAGTCCCGTTCAAATCCGGTGTTAAGATCTTTCCGGCCACCTTGAACATCACGTTCATAGAGCCCACTTCTTCAATATACTTACGGTTCACCCCGTCCAGCCAAAGCACCTGAGAGTACCCAGCCTTTTCTGCCCGGTCTCCAGCGCGCAGGGAGGCGGCATAGTTGCCACCGGTCTTAGCCATACCGGTACCGCCCCGAACGGCACGTACATCCTCGTCTTCCACATAAATTTTCACCGGATTGAGTCCTTCCGGGTAATAGGCCCCTACCGGGCAAACGATGACAATATATTGACAATGATGGGATGCATGCACTCCAAGAGCAGCATCCAGACCGATCATAAAGGGTCGGATGTACAGGGAGGTGTCCTTCTCGCTGGGAACCCAGTCCTGTTCCACTTTAACCAGTTCGGTAATCCCCGCCAAGGCCAATTCCATAGGAATCTGGGGCAGGCACATACGCTGAGCAGACGCATTCATCCGCTGGATATTACAATCTGGACGGAACAACTGAATGGAACCATCGGCAGTGCGGTAGGCCTTTAGTCCTTCAAAAATTTCTTCGGCATAGTGCAGAACCTTTGCAGCCGGGTCAATCTGCAGGGGGCCGTATGGGACAATCCGCGGATCGTGCCAACCCCGGCCCTCATCATAGTCCACAATAAACATGTGGTCGGTCATTGCTGTCCCAAACACCAGCTTGGAGGAATCCGGTTTTTCCTTCAACGTGGCTGCACGAGTGATTTTAATCTCTTCCATCTTCAGGGCGCCTCCTAAAAACTTATTCCTTATCTTTGGCTTTTTCCACACAAGGCTGTCCAGCGGCATATCAAGGGCGCCTGAAAGCGCCTGTTGTCTCTTCCTTTTCCCACCAACAAAAGAAGGGGGGGCCGTGCGGAATACGGCCTTTCTCGTATTATAACAGCCTTTCCCCGCTGGTGCAACGGCTGCCTTCCTTTTTCCTGGAATTTTTCTTTTCTCACCGCTGCTCTCCCACGTGCCTTTCCTCTTGTTTTCCAACGGTCGATCTGATATAATAGTGTGAATTTGTTTGGGCTTGTCCGCTTTTATGACAAACACCCATTGGCCTATTTTTTCAAGAAAGGGGGACGATTTTTATGAACCGGAAGATTTCCAAGCTCCTTCAGCCAAGCTTCCAGCTCTATTTCGTCTGCCTAATTGCCTTTGCTTTACTCTCTGCCCTCTATTCTCTCCCTCTAGCCGGGGTGGAACTGGTAGTCATTGTGGGTATGGGGATTTATAACCGCGAAAACGCCAAACGCAGGCAACGGGAGATTTCCAAATACCTGGAAAATGTGACTGGTACGGTGGATACCGCTACGAAAGATACCATGGCCAACTCCCCCCTGCCCATGATCATCTTTCGCCCAGAGAGCAACGATATTATCTGGACCAATGACCGCTTTCTACAGTTGACCGGTCAACGGGAACACCTTTTCGATGCCAAACTCTCCTCCTTGATTCCAGGTTTTGATACACGGTGGTTGATGGAAGGAAAAAATGAGTGTCCCACCGAAGTGGAATACGGCAGCCGCCGTTTTCTAGTCTACGGCCACTTGGTCCGTACTGGTGGACGCACCGGCGGGTTCCTGGCCACTACCTATTGGGTAGATGTCACCGAATTTTGTCGGATTCGAGACGAATATAGCGCTTCCCGTCCTGTAACGGCCGTACTGTTGGTGGATAACTACGACGATTTAATGAAAAATCTTACGGAAAATGAGCGTTCTGCCATTACTTCCGAAATTGATTCTCGTCTGGATGCCTGGGTTGCCCACACCGGCGGCTTACTGCGGCGCCTGCAGCGGGAACGATATCTTTTTATCTTTGAAGAACAATATTTAACTCAATTCACTGAGAAAAAATTTGACATTCTGGACTCCGTACACCAAGTGGTGAACCCTAGCGGTATCAACGCATCTTTATCCATTGGAATTGGCAAGGATGGAGAGAGTTTCCAAGAACTGCTTCAGTTTGCCAACCTTTCCATTGATATGGCCCTGTCCCGAGGCGGAGACCAGGCTGTAATCCGCAACAAGTTTACCTTTGAATTTTATGGTGGTCGCTCGAAAGAGACTGAAAAACGCACCAAAGTAAAAAGCCGAGTCATGGCAAATGCCCTGTCTGCCCTCATATCGGACTCCTCTCAGGTGTTTATTATGGGCCACAAGTCTCCCGACAATGATGCAATCGGTGCCGCTGCTGGTGTGTGTGCCCTATGCCGAAAAAATGGAGTCCCGGTCCACATTCTCAAGGACACCACCATTTCCCCTGCTCAAGAACTGATCGACAAGCTCTCCCTTTTGCCGGAGTATCAGGATTGCTTCCTCTCCGCTCAAGAGGCATTGCTCATTGCCGACACCCGGTCTCTGGCTGTGGTAGTGGACACCAACCGCCCGGAACAAGTCCAGGCGGAGGAACTGCTCCAGTCCTGCAATCGGGTTGCTGTTATCGACCACCACCGCCGTGCCGCCACCTACATCGAGGGTGCGGCTCTGAACTATCACGAGCCCTATGCTTCCTCCGCTTCCGAGTTAGTAACCGAATTATTGCAGTACATTGTGGAGCCAAACCAACTACTGCGTCTGGAGGCAGAGGCACTCCTGGCCGGTATTGTATTAGACACCAAAAACTTTACTATGCGCACTGGGGGACGCACCTTTGAGGCGGCCGCTTTCTTACGCCGCTCCGGAGCGGACACTGGTGAAGTGAAGAAGCTATATCAGAATGATCTCGCCGGTACCATTGCCAAATATGCCATTATCCAAAACGCGAAACTCTACCGGGAACACATTGCTGTGGCCATCACTGACAAGTCTGTCGGTCGCGTTATCGCCGCCCAAGCCGCCGATGAACTACTCAATATCATCGGCATTGACACCTCCTTCGTGCTCTCCCAAGACGGTGACCGGATCAATATCTCCGCTCGTTCTATGGGAGACACCAATGTGCAAGTCATTCTGGAACAGCTGGGCGGAGGTGGCAATGCTGCTTCCGCCGGCGGGCAGATCACCGGGAAGACCATGGAGGAAGCTGCTATGGATTTGGCTCGGGCCATTGACCGCTATCTGGACGAATCTTAAAGGCGTACTTCATTTTACAAACTATCCTTGGGCCCAATGGATTTGAGGTCCGTTACTCATTTTACATTTTTGGAGGTAACATCAATGAAAGTTATTTTGCAGCAGGACGTACGGGGCCAAGGCAAGAAGGGGCAGCTGGTGGAGGTATCCGACGGTTATGCCCGCAACTTCTTGCTTCCCAAAAAGTTGGCTGTTATTGCTACAGCGGAAAATCTTAACACCATGAAGCAGCAGGAAAAGGCCCGGAAAGCCCAAGAAGCGGCAGAAAAGGCTGAGGCTCAGGCTACCGCTAAAAAGCTGGAAGGGCTCATGGTAAAGATTGCAGCGAAAGCTGGAGAGGGTGGGCGTCTATTTGGCGCTGTCACCGCAAAGGAAATTTCCGAGGCTCTCTCGTCCCAGCACGGTGTGGACATTGCCAAAACCAAGCTTGTGTTAGATGAACCCATCAAAGCCTGTGGTGGTTACCAGATCAAGGCAAAGTTGGGCTATGAAATTACTGGAACGGTAAACGTAATGGTTACGGAGGCCTAAACTCTCATTCACCGCCCATTTCAGCGGCAAAGGAGGTGTGTCCCATGGCGTTGGAGGATGAGGAATTGCTGCTTAAACAGCTGCCTCACAGCGTGGAAGCGGAACAGGCTGTGCTTGGTTCTATGCTCATTGATCCCCGGTGTGTGCCAGAAGTAATTGACAAACTGCGTACAGATGATTTTTACCTGCGTCAAAATCGGGAGATCTACGAGACGATCTACTCCATGTTTAACTACTCGCTCACCATTGACCCGGTCACGGTGCTGGAAAACATGAAGCAGAATGGCTACTACGACGAAACGTTGTCTCGGGGCTACATTCTCCAACTGATGGACACCACTCCTACAGCAGCCAATGTCAAGGAATATATTGACATCTTGAAGGACAAGACCTTGCTGCGGCGAGTGGCAGAAACTGCTGGCGACCTGACTGCTATGATCCAGCAGGGAACCGATACCGGCCAAGACATTTTAGAGGCGGCAGAACAGCGCATCTACGCAATTCGTCAAGGCCGTGCCGCGCGGGGACTTACCCCAATCTCTGATGTACTCATCGACGTCTATGACCGTCTGAGTGAACTGGCCGCCAGCGAGTCCGCTATACCGGGCCTCTCCACCGGTCTCCGGGATTTAGACCGGGCCATTTCCGGTCTGAATAAGTCAGACCTCATTCTTTTGGCTGCCCGACCTGGTATGGGAAAAACCTCCATGGCACTGAATATCCTCCTGGAGGCAGGCAAAAAGTCAGGTAAAAATGTGGCTTTTTTCTCCTTGGAAATGAGCCGGGAGCAACTGGCCTTGCGCCTTATTTCCAGCGAATGTTTTGTAGACAATAAAAAGCTAGTTACCGGAAAACTCACAGAGGAGGATTGGGAGAAAGTAGCAGTTGCGGCTGACTCTTTGAATCGCTCTAAGATTTTGATTGACGACGACTCCTCTGTAACTGTGGCCGACATTAATGCAAAATGCCGTCGTGTAGACAACTTGGGTCTGGTGGTTATTGACTACTTGCAGTTGATGCAGTCTGCCGGTGGCAAGGCTCGTGCTGGAGACAACCGCCAGCAGATTGTCTCAGACATTTCTCGTTCCCTCAAAATTATGGCTAAGGAACTCAATGTCCCAGTTTTATGCCTCAGCCAACTCTCGCGTGCCAACGAGTCCCGCCAAGACAAACGTCCCATGCTCTCTGATTTGCGAGAATCAGGTGCCATTGAACAGGACGCTGACATTGTACTGTTCCTTTATCGAGAAGGTTACTATAACAAAGATACCGAAAATCCCAATTTGGCTGAGTGCATTGTGGCCAAAAACCGCCACGGCGAGACCCGTACCGTGGAATTACAATGGCTGCCTGATTTCACCACCTTCAGCGACATCGAATGGCAGCGTCAGGAGTATTGATATAACGGTTCCGGCCGAGAAGGGAGTCCCCATGCTGCAAGCTATGGCCCATCTGATCCAAGCGCACAAAATGATTCCCCCCGACTCCACCGTCCTGTGCGCTGTATCCGGGGGAGCGGACTCTATTTGCCTGCTCCATGCACTCTATCACTTGCAAGAAACCCTCCATTTCCATCTGGCTGTCGCCCATTATAACCATAGCCTTCGAGGGGAAGAGTCTGACCGAGACGCTGCATTTGTCCAACAGTTCGTTTCGCTTTGTTGTGGCCCCCTCCATCAATCTGATGGCTCAGTGCTACCTGCCGTCCCTTTCTATCTTGGCTGTGGAGACGTTTCAAAACAGGCCAAAGTCTTAGGGCTAGGGCTTGAGGAAACCGGTAGGGCCATGCGATACACCTTCCTGCGGGAGACCGCCCACCAAATTGGAGCCAGTCGAATTGCTACTGCCCACAACGCAGGAGACAATGTGGAAACCATCCTCTTCCACCTAGCACGTGGTTCCGGCCTAAAGGGTCTATCCGGAATTTCTCCCGCTTCGGGCAACCTGATTCGTCCCCTACTCACGACCTCCCGTTCTGAAATTGAATCCTATCTGGCCTACTACGGCCTTCCATACCGTGAGGACCGTACCAACGCCGATGACACATATACACGCAACCGAATTCGCCACCAGGTGGTTCCAGTGTTGGAGGAGTTATACCCTGGCTTCTCCCACCGCGCATGTTCTACTGCTGCCCATCTGCTTGCCGACGAGGAATTCCTCTCGGAACAAGCTCGAGTCTTATCGGGGCAAGCGGTTTCTCGAAGTGGGGGAATTGCTCTTCCTGCTGAACTTCTGGCTCAGGCCCCCATCCCGCTTGCGATTCGAGCCATCCGTCAAATGCTACAGCATCTTCGCGACGGGAACCCGGACTGTACTTCTTCCCACTTGGAGTCAATTTTAAAATTGTGCCACAGCAAAGACCCCTCTGCGCAGATTTCCCTCCCTGACAGTCTCCTGGCACGCCGGGAATATGATTGGCTCATTCTTGCTCCGGAGCAACCACTTTCCCCTATTCTTTCCACCCCTCTCCCTCTGCCTGGTCAGATACAGATCGGAAATTGGCAAATAACCTGTCAAAGCGAGACATACACAGGGCAACTGCAAACCGCTTTGGAGTTTTGGTTGGATCGCTCCAAAGCCCCGGTTTTGGTTTTACGCCGGCGGCAAGAGGGCGACCGCCTTCAGTTGGCTCACCGTCCCGAAAGGACTTTAAAAAAATGGTTTATTGATGAAAAAATTCCTGCACAACAGCGGGATTTTCTCCCAGTATTTATACTGGAAAACGGCACAGTAGCTGCTGTGGCGGGGCTTGGGCCCCATGCCCCTCTCCTACCACAATTAGGCGCGGCAGCTTGGCACATTACCCTTACCTCAACTTTGTCATTCCCACATTGATTCTGGAAAGGAAGTACCCATCTATGCTTGATAAAGACATCCAGGAAGTTTTATTTAGCGCAGATCAACTCAACTCCCGCGTCCAAGAGATTGCCCAGGCCATTGAGCGAGACTATGCGGGGAAGGAAATTATGCTCATCAGTGTATTGCGCGGTTCCTTCATTTTTATGGCCGACTTGTGCCGAGCCATCCACCTACCCTGTACACTGGACTTTATGGCCGTCTCCTCCTATGGAAAAGGCACCACATCCAGTGGCCAGGTTCAGATCACCAAGGACCTCTCGGAGGACATCTCTGGCCGCCACGTTATTGTGGTGGAAGATATCTTGGACAGTGGAAATACGCTAAGTTACCTACTGAATATCCTCAACCACCGCAACCCCGCTTCTGTGCGCCTGTGTACTTTGCTGGACAAACCAGAGCGCCGGGTTAAACCGGTGGAGGTCCACTATTCCGGCTTCACCATTCCAGATGCCTTTGTGGTTGGCTATGGCCTGGATTATGCGGAGCGCTATCGCAATCTCCCCTACATTGGCATTCTGAAGCCCGAAGTTTACGGTGGCTGACGTCCCCTGCCCTCCTTCTTTGTTAGTTGCAATTGGCAGATCGACGTAAACACGCTGCCGCCGGAAAGGATGTAACGCCTATGAGAAGAATCAGCCCCAGGGATATATCCCTCTATTTGTTGGTACTGGTGATGATGATCTTTGCGGTCACCGTTCTACAGAGGATGGACCGAGAAGATGCCCCCATCTATAGCGATATTCGCACCCTGTTTGTACAGGAAAAGGTATCCTATTTTGAGTTGGAAGACAATACCCTCACCCTCACCCTTCGAGAGGCCAATGGTGAATCCTCCACACTGACCTACCAAATTGCCCGCCCAGAGTGGCTCTATCAGGACTTACATGAGTTGTGGGAACAGCAGATGGCTGCCGGGCTGCTCCGCTATGATTTACAGCCCGGCCTGGAGAGTTCCTGGTGGTACAACTGGCTGCCTACTCTGCTGGTGTTGGGTGCTGTGGGAGTATTTTTCTTTTTCCTCTACCGCCAGCGAATGGCCAGCTTAAACGCTGGAGGTGGAGCCCCCGGAGCTACCCGCTTTGGCCACGCCCGCACCCGCACACTGGCCGACCAGGGTAAAAAGGTCACCTTTGACGATGTGGCCGGGGCTGATGAAGAGAAGGAAGAATTACAGGAAATTGTGGAATTTCTCCGAGACCCCCAGAAGTTTACTGCCCTTGGCGCCCGTATTCCAAAAGGTGTTCTGCTGGTGGGCCCTCCCGGTACTGGTAAAACTCTGATTGCCAAAGCAGTCGCTGGTGAAGCGGGTGTCCATTTCCTGTCCATCTCTGGTTCCGATTTTGTGGAACTGTATGTAGGTGTAGGTGCTTCCCGCGTCCGGGACCTATTTGACCAGGCAAAAAAAGAGGCTCCTGCCATTGTATTTATCGATGAAATTGACGCTGTGGGTCGTCAGCGAGGCGCCGGCTTAGGCGGCGGCCACGATGAGCGCGAGCAAACACTCAACCAACTGCTGGTGGAGATGGACGGATTTGGTTCCAATGAAGGGGTAATTGTTCTTGCCGCCACCAACCGTCAGGACATTTTGGATCCCGCCCTGTTACGGCCTGGCCGATTTGATCGCCAAATCTATGTCGGACTGCCCGATATTAAAGGCCGAGAGGACATTCTAAAGGTTCATGCAAAGAAAAAACCTCTTGCAGAAGACGTATCGCTGCGAGATGTGGCTCGAGCCACCGCAGGCTTTACGGGGGCCGACCTGGAGAACCTACTCAATGAAGCCGCTTTATTGGCCGCCCGTGAGGACAAACGGTTTATTACGATGGCCGATCTCCACGAGGCTATGCTCAAAGTAATTGCCGGTCCTGAGAAAAAGAGCCGGGTGGTGACAGAACATGCCCGGAAATTAACCGCCTATCACGAGGCGGGCCATGCAATCGTTATTCACGAGTTGGAATCTCAGGATCCCGTTCACCAGATCACCATCGTCCCCCGAGGCCCTGCCGGTGGTATGACTATTTCACTGCCTAGTGAGGACAAAGCTTATCTGTCGAAACGGGAACTAGAAGAGCGCATTGCCGTTTGTCTAGGAGGACGGGTGGCGGAACAATTGATTTTAGGCGATATCTCTACCGGCGCCTCCAGCGACATCCAAAAAGCCTCTCAGACGGCCCGGGCCATGGTTACCAAGTATGGCATGAGCGAAAAATTGGGAACCATTGCTTACGGGAATGAAAGTGACGAAATCTTCATTGGTCGTTCCATGGCCCAAGCACGAACTTATTCTGAGGAAGTAGCCGGACAGATTGACTTGGAGGTCAAAGCCATTGTAGACCGCGCCTATCATCGCTGTGAGGAAATTCTGCGTTCCTGCCACAAAGAGTTAGAGTTAACGGCCCGCTATTTATTGGACCATGAAACCATGGACGCTGACCTTTTTGCCAAAGTATTTACTGACCCCAATGCCCAAGAATTTGCCCCCTATCAGGAGGCATGAATTCTACAAGAAAACAAGAGAAACGCCTGCCTTCATGGAGTGAAAGGCAGGCGCTTCTTATTTCATTATACGTATCCATACATTCCCCGCACTGAGACCTCTCCAGAGGCAAGCGCTTTTCGTGTCCCATCCGGCAACTCCACCACTAGGCGGAATTCGTCATCAATCTCCAGCGCAAAGGCCTCCTGCCGGGAGACTGGGGTAATCAGTTGTACCCGGTTACCTGGTGTAATGCACAGTGCACGGTAACGTTCCAAATACAACTCCTTATTCTGAGGGAATTGGGCATACATGCGGTCCAACGCTCGTATCACTTCCACAGCCAACGAAGCTCGGCGCACAGGATGGCCTAAGATTTGGGCCAGAGAAATTGCCATATCACGGATATCCGCTCCGAAATCTTCCGGTCGGTGATTGGCATTGATCCCAATCCCTGGCACTAAATATTGCAGTGAATTGGTCTCGCTTTCCAACCCCAGTTCTGTCAGAATCCCAACCAGTTTCTTTCCACCATATACAATATCGTTGGTCCACTTGATCTGGGGCTGAATGCCACAAGCCGCTTCAATTCCTTCACATACCGCTACTGCCACCCAGGCAGTAAAATCTGTCGCTTCTTGAGGTGGCAGATCTGGTCGCAGCAGTGCCGAAAGATACAGGCCACAGCCCTTAGGGGATTGGAACGTGCGCCCTAGTCGCCCTCGTCCCCCTGTCTGTTCCTCAGCCAGGACCACCAGCCCCTCCTCTGCTCCAGCCATAGCCCGACGCTTACACTCTGTGTTGGTGGAGTCGATACTCTCCAGGCAAGCCAACTGACGTCCTATCAAGCACCCCTCTAAAGGGCCAGCCAACTCTCCCTCTCGCACACGATCTGGAGCTAATTCCAAGCGATATCCCCGATTGGGGGCCGAATTAATGACATACCCCTCCTGCCGCAGCGCTTCAATTGCTTTCCACACCGCCGCCCGGCTTACGCCTAGCCGCCGACTCATCCATTCCCCAGACAAAGACTCTTCTGGATGTTCCAGCAGCAGTGACAACACCTTCTCTCGGCTCATGGTGCTTTCCTCCTAACCGCCTCAGGCCAAAAAATCGGGGAGCGGCTCCCCGCTCCCCGCCTGTAGGAAATTTTATTGATTAATTTTCGTCCTCGATAATGCCATAATCCCCATCGTACCGGCGATAAACTACCGCGAAGGCACCATCGGCCTCCTCGTCCTTAAATGCAAAGAAACTATGCCCCAGCAAATTCATTTGTAGAATGGCTTCATCACGAGTCATGGGTTTAATGGGGAAAGTCTTACTGCGAACAATACGGTATTCACCTTCCTCCGGCTCATCAGGCACAAAAGAAGGAAATTCCTCTACATCAACTACTCGCTCAAAAGCTCCTTGGCGCAGCCGCTTTTCCAGGCGAGTTTTATTCTTACGAATTTGCCTCTCCAGAGTAGTCACTGCGGCATCAATGGAGGCGTGCATATCAGAGGTGCTCTCGGACACGCGGAAAATGGTTCCACTGGATCGGATGGTGATTTCCACCTTATTCAGCCGTTCCTTTTCCAAACTGAAGGTAATTGCGGCGGTGGCATCCTCCTTAAAAAAACGGTCCAGTTTTCCTACCTTCTTCTCTGCATAGGCGTGGATAGAGGCTGGCAGGCTCACCTTTTTGTCCGTAAACACGAATTTCATATTTTCCGCTCCTTTCGCCCCAAAGGGCTGGTATACGGGAGGGGGAGGGCATCCTCTCCCTCCGTTAACTCATTATACCATATTGGCGAAAAAATACCATAGTTTTTTGTGAACAATTTCTAAATTTCCAGAGTGTCTAACCTATTATCTGCTGCCCGTCAACCAGTACAGCCCGAACACGACTGAGTAAATTTATGGGATGTCCGCTGGTTACCACCAAGTCAGCATCCTTCCCTGGTGCCAAAGACCCTACCAAATGATCAATTCCCGCAATCTCAGCAGCGTTAATTGTAATAGCTGCCAGTGCCGCCTCTGGGTTCATCCCGCCTTTTACCGCCATAGCCGCACACAACGCCAAATGCTGCACTGGCACTTCGGGGTGATCGGTACAGATGGCCACCTTCACTCCATGAAGAGTCAATACCGCCGGACTTTCCACCGTCATGTTGGCCAACTCCGGCTTGGATCGGTCTCCCAAACAGGGGCCTGTAATAACCGGTACATTCTCCTGAACAAGTAACTCAGGAATTAGATGCGCCTCCGTCCCATGCACAATAACACACCGAAGCCCAAATTCTTTGGCTATGCGGATCCCGGTTGCAATGTCGTCCGCTCGATGGGCATGGATATGGACCGGCAACTCTCCCCGTACCACTGGTAGTAGTGCCTCCAACTTGGCGTCGTAGTCCGGCTTGTCCTCGTCCTCATCCTGAGTCGCCCGGTCTAGTTTTTCCCCATATTCCAACGCCTTATAGAAATTCTCCCGAATAATCGCCGCTGTCGCCATGCGAGTCACCGGGGTCTCATGCCGTTCATTATATACACTTTTGGGGTTCTCCCCCAACGCCAATTTCATAGCGACCGGCGCCTTCAACACCATAGCATCCACCCAGCGCCCAGTGGTCTTCAGTGCAGCAAACTGCCCACTAATCGGATTGGCAGAGCCCGGACCTGTCAACACTGTAGTCACTCCAGCTTTCCGCGCCTCAGCAAAACATCGATCCAATGGATTAATCGCGTCGATTGCCCGCAAATGTGGTGTACATGGATCGGTGGCCTCGTTTCCATCGTCCCCCTCAAATCCCAACGCATCTCCAAACATCCCCAAATGACTGTGTGCATCCACTAGTCCCGGAATGATATGTCCTTGCTCGGCATCCAGAGTCTCCCCTTCCCAATGACTGGGACACTCCTCCATTGGCCCCACTCGAGCAATCTTATTGCCTGATATCGCCACGTAACCATTGGGAATGGTAAGCCCCTGCATCGTGTGAACGGTTCCATTTTTAATTAACATGCGCTGTTCCTCCATGATCCGGGTTCGACCCCATTTGACAAAACTTCCTCTTTACATAAATGGAATTATATGGTATTTTAAGTTGGCAGCTCGATCAATATTGTGCTGCCTGGAAGAGGCTGCCTGTCTCTCCCCCAGGCTGGACGCCCCAAAAGGGGCGTTTTTTTTACATACAAAAAAAACAGGGCCGTCGCTTCCTGCGGCGGCCCTGTTCCCGTTCTCCTTAGCGGCGGCCTCCGCCTCCGCGACGGTTCCCGCCCTTTTTCTCTATATAGCGCAACTCCGAAAGTTTACTGTCGGAAGACTGCATAAACTGCTTGAGTCGGTCTTCAAAGTCTGTGGGTTCCTTGGGGGCCTGACGGACAAAGCCCATAGGCCTAGGTCCACCTTGGGGCCGTCCACCGCCAGCCGGTCGCGGTCCACCAGCCGGACGCGCAGGTCGCTGCGGAGGAGGCGTAACCTGTTTGATGGACAGATTAATTCGATTGGACTGGTCAATTCCAATCACCTTTACTTTTACCTCCTGCCCTTCGTGCAGGTGGTCAGACACCTCGTTGACGTAAGAGTACGCAATCTCCGAGATATGCACCAGTCCCGACTTTCCATCTGGTAGAGCGACAAACGCCCCAAATTTCGTAATTCCCGTTACCTTCCCGTCCAAAATGGACCCAACTCCAAACTCCATAAGCGACCGAAATATCCTCCTTGTTTATTTCCTGGCTCCGTACGCCCACACAGCTGCGTGCGGTTGCAGGTTGCTCTCTTTAGTTGGCGACGTCATAAATGAGCAGCGAGTCTTTTGGGACTAACCCCTTCTCCTGGGCTACTTGCTCCTGTACATCTGGATCGTCTTTATTTTCGATGGCGTCTCTGGTTTCCTGATTTTTGATACGCAGATCTTCCACCTGACGATTCATGGCGTCTACCTCGCCCTGCACAGTCTGAATCTGGCCCCGGAGGTTGAGCAGGGAAGTGGCCAAATAAATCAGCAGAACCAACACTACCAGCTTGGTCAAAAAACTGGCGCGCTTGAAATGCATCTTTCGCCTCCCCTTTCTCCTGAGCAGCACGTCGGATCGCTGCCAACTCCAACTCCTTGGTTTTCCGTTTTATTCTATACCATTTTCGTCTGGAAAGAAAGGTGTTTTTCCCAAATTTTCTGATTTTTTTTAAAATTGTATTGAGAACCCCCAGCGGAAAGGTCAAAACTCCCAAAAATAGCGTTACCAAATCGGCAATTCGGTAACCAATCCACAGACAGATGGGGCTGCAGATCCAAAAATAGACTCCGCCGCCCACCAGACAAAAGGCCGCACCATACAGCCGAATCTGCCCGTTCCAAGCACTTTGGGACCACACAAACAGCGTCACCGTTGCAGCACACCAAAACAAGAAATCCAACAAACTGCCTAAAAAGGCCATTGGGACACGTACGCGCAGAATACGAAACAAATCGTAAAGCAGTCCTAAAATAACACCCAACAGCAAGGCTTGGCACAGTGCTTGGCCCTGCTGCATCACATCTACCGTCATCCCCCAAACAGCCGGCTCAATAATCCGCCCCGCTGTTGCACCTGTGGCTCATAGATGAGCGCATTGATGGTCCCCTCTACCCTTAAATCGCCCCCATCTAACGATAGCTTTTCGATGTGTAGCCCTTCTCCTTGTACTTCTAGTCCCCCACAAGTGGTAGAGAGCAGTATGGTCCCTTCATCAAAGCTTTCTACTTCTTCTACCCCTGAAATGGTCAGTTGTTCTCGATCTTCCAGTGTCACATGGTGAGGCAGCCCTGGCCCCATTCGATTCTCTTCATACGCCATATGCCGGTTCCCCCTTTCCGTTTTTCCATTTTATGGCCTTTGCGTCGCTGTTTATGCCTTTTCTTCCTTCAAATACCTTCGGATTGTCCATTTCGCACATAGAACCAAACGCTCTTTTGTTGTAGAATAAAAAACATGTATCCCAGATGCTGAATCTTTCCTCGGGAGGCTCATCATGATAAAAGCCATTTTCTTGGACGTAGACGGTACTTTGGTCAGCTTTCACACCCACTGTATTTCTCCTGCTGTCCTCTCTGCCCTTCATCATCTGCAGGCACAAGGCATAAAGTTATTTGTCTCCACTGGAAGACATCCTCAAATGCTCTCTTATGTCCGTTCCGCATTCCCATTTGATGGTTGGGTTACTCTTAGCGGACAATACTGCTTCTGCGGCAATCAGGTGGTACACCGAAATCCTATGGATCACCAGGCAGTGGCAGAATTGGTGGAAGCAACCCGTTCCGATGCTTTTTCTTGTATTTATTTGGAAGAATCTCAACTTTATATTAACTTTGCCGACACACATACAAAAGCTTTTCTCACCGATTTGGATCTCCCTCTCCCACCTATTCAGGACCCCAGGCGCGCCCTGGATGCCCATCTCTACCAAGCGATTGCATTTCTACCAAAGGAAAAAGAACACCTTCTGCTCGACAAGGCCCCACACTTAAAAACCACTCGCTGGCATCCCCACTTTCTTGACGTCATTCCTGCTTCCGGTGGGAAAGATAAAGGGATGGACGCCATCTTGAACCATTTCCACATCCCATTGGAAGATTCTATGGCCTTTGGCGACGGAGAAAACGACTTATCCATGCTTCTTCATGCCGGCATCGGCGTTGCCATGGGCTCCGCCAGCGACTATGTAAAAGGGCAGGCCGACTATGTCACCGGTACAGTAGATGAAGATGGCATTCTTACCGCTTTGAAGCACTTCTCCCTATTATAGTGCGGCTCTTTACACAATATTTACAATTTCATGTGGAATTTCTCCCCAGATTGGTGTACAATAAAGACAACTTTTTGTATCTTTTCCAAAGGAGGTTTTCCTATGAAACTGACCTTTTTCGGTGCTGCTCATGCTGTTACTGGTAGTTGTCACTGTCTGGAGGTAAATGGCCGAAAAATTCTCATTGACTGTGGACTGCAGCAGGGGCGGGATGAACATGACGACAATGCACTGGACTTCTCTCCCAGCTATATCGACTACGTCATTGTCACCCATGCACATATTGATCACTCTGGCCGTATCCCACTTCTTGTGAAAGAGGGATTCCATGGTCAAATTTTTACAACCCGCCTTACCGGAGAATTGATGTCCATTATGCTACGAGATTCCGCCCACATTCAGGAGAGCGACGCCCAGTGGCAAAACCAAAAAGGAAAGCGGGCAGGCCGCCAAGAGGTGGAGCCGCTGTACACCCTAGCGGATGCCGAGGCAGCTTTGCAGCAAGTGGTCACCTATGAGTATGGCCAGATTTTTGACCTGTGTGATGGGGTAAAGGTACGCTTTAATGATGCAGGTCATCTTCTGGGTTCCGCCGCAGTGGAAATTTGGGCTACGGAGTCTGGAATTACCAAGAAAATTGTCTTTTCCGGCGACTTAGGCAATGTAGATCAACCCATTATCCGCGACCCGGATTTTGTATCTCAGGCGGACTACGTGGTGATGGAGTCCACCTACGGTGATCGTAACCACGAGCCACCAGAAAGTTATACACAAGCTCTGGCTCAATTGATCAATGACGTGTTTGCCCAGGGCGGAAACATTATTATCCCTTCCTTCGCTGTGGGGCGCACGCAGGAACTTTTATATTTTCTGCGGGAGATTAAAAATGACGGTCTTGTAAAAACGGTCCCCAACTTTACGGTCTGTGTAGACAGCCCTCTGGCAGCAGAAGCCACCAAAATCTATGCAGGCAATCTGCATGGGTATTTAGACGAGGAGGCCATCGCCGTACTCCAGGGCGGGGAAGATCTGTTTACTTTCCCTGGTCTTACGCTCACACAGTCCACAGAAGAATCCAAAGCTTTAAACCTGGATAAAACTCCAAAAATTATTATCTCTGCCTCTGGTATGTGTGATGCCGGGCGGATTCGCCACCACCTGAAGCACAACCTCTGGCGTCCGGAGTGCGCTGTGGTTTTTGTCGGTTACCAGGGAGAAGGGACCCTTGGCCGCCGCCTTTTGGATGGTGCCAAAACGGTAAAACTCTTCGGAGAGGAAATTGCAGTACGCGCCCGCATTGTTAATTTTAAAGGACTCTCCTCTCACGCGGATCGCGAACATTTATTGGGTTGGATTGATCACTTCTCCCCTGCCCCTCAGCAGGTCTTTGTGGTCCATGGTGATGCCCCAATAACCGAACTGTTTGCCGACACCCTGAACCAGCGAAATATTCCAGCCCACGCTCCCCTCTATGAAGAGGTCTATGATCTGTTGGAAAACCGCCTGCTAGCAAAGGGTGTGGTTTTGGAAACCAAGCCGCGCACTGCTGGTGCTTCTGCAGGTTCTCCGGCCTTCATGCGTCTGCAAGATGTGGCAAAGGAGTTGGAACTGCTTATCAGCCGCAGCCGTGGCCGTTCCAACAAAGATTTGGCAAAGCTGGCTGACCAGCTTCGCCAAGTCATGGACAAATGGGACTCTTAATCGCCTAGCCCCTATTTTTAAGGATTGGAGCCTGACCCATGGAAATTGATCGCCGTGAACTCAAACACCGCGCCCGGGAAGATATGAGTTTAACCAAGCCTCCCTTTTGGTTGGTTACTTTACTATATCTCTTAATGACCACGGGCGTCGGATATTTGCTCTCCTTTCTGCCTCCCGTTCAAGACCCTTTTCATGGATTTGGGCTTGCCACATTCTTTGCAGTTATCTTTTTGTTTTTATACAACTTAGTAGTAGACTTTGGGATGAATTTATGGGCCCTGTGGACCTCCCGTCACCTCAATCCTGGTGCGGGTGCATTGATTCAGGGCTTTTCAGTCGCTGGCCGCGTGTTGTTAATGGAACTCTTTGTGGCACTCCGGATCTTAGGCTGGGCCCTTTGTCTCAGCATTTTACTGGTGCCGTTGTTAATCATTGTGTCTTCAACTATCCCTTCACTAACGCCGCTTTGTATTCTGATTCTCTACGCCGCGATCTGGGCCATTATGCTGCGCTATGCTTTGGCTCCATACCTATTGGCCGACCAACCCGACGCTGGGGCCGCAGCTGCTGTGCGTCGCAGCGTTGACTTAACGCGTGGCTTTAAGTGGGAGTTGTTTAAATTAGAATTCTCCTTCATAGGCTGGCTTCTAATCGGTATGTTCCTGTCTGTCCTTGCCAATCTTTTTTGGCTCTGGCAAAACGGCTTTTTTCAGGCCCTGGCAGGCATTCCTCTGCACCAAATTCCTGACCTAATTGGAGGTTATTTTCTGTGGCAGTCGGGAGTTTCCATTGACCTTTTTGATTTTTCCCAGCAATACGTCAATTTGTACACTCTCTATTTCAACATAACCAACAGTCTGGAGGTCTCCTTGACTTCCGACTTCATCACGCTCCCTCTCTATTTATGGTTAATTCCTTACCGCCTGGTTTCCCGTTCCGGATTTTACTGCGCACGCTTACGCCTACAGCAGCAGGCTGCTCCCCTTTTATAGTTTAATCTGTAAAGCCCCCTCTTCCGACAAAAGAGGGGGCTTTTTGATAAGAAGCCTTTGACATTCGTACAAATGTATGATAAAATAATTTCATACATATCGTGCAACCGGTTTCCGTTGAAAGGAGCCTTTTTATGGCAAAGCTCACTGCAAAACAACAGCAAATTTACGACTATATTCTTGCTTTTACTGCTGACCATGGCTATCCCCCCTCTGTACGAGAAATTGGTGCCGCTGTGGGGCTCAAATCTCCCTCCACCGTTCACTTTCACATGAAAGGCCTGGAAGAAGCCGGCGTCATCGTCAAAGCGGAAGGCAAAACCCGCGCCATTTCTCTGCCAGGCACCTCCCTAGGGCCAGTGGCAGAAGAAGTTGACCCTCATGCCAATCAAATTCCCATCTTGGGCAATGTCGCCGCCGGCTCCCCCATCCTAGCTCAGGAATGCATTGAGGATTACCTCACTTTTGACACCCAAGGACTCTCCGGTGAACATTTTGCTTTGAAAGTACGTGGAGAATCTATGCTTGGCGCAGGTATCCTACCCGGCGATTTAGTGGTGGTACACCGTCAGCAAGAGGCTCGCAACGGAGAAATTGTTGTGGCCCTCTTTGAAGATGAGGCTACGGTTAAAACTCTTTCCCGCCAGGATGGACACATTTGGCTTTTACCAGAAAATCCAGACTACGATCCTATTGATGGCACAAAAGCAGATATTATTGGGAAAGTAGTAGCTGTTGTGCGGCGCTACTAATTGTCCCTGCTATTCCACCCCTCATAAAAAATCCCCTGGGCGTTTTGCCCAGGGGATTTCTCATTAAAATTGAAACACCGCCCCAATCACCGCAGAGATAGCAATAAACACAATGGGATGGAGCTTTTTCAGTTTCTTATGCCGCATTGCCAGAAATACCGCCACCGACAGGACAACTGCCGGCCAATGAATGGTAAAGGTGTGGGTAGAGGTCCCTCCTACTATCACAAACACTGCAACAGCTACGGACAGTCCAGCCGAGGCAATCAGTGCAGTGGAGGCAGGGCGCAGCCCCTGAAATACAGCATCTACCACCCGGGACTGGCGGAACTTCTGCAAAAAACCGGCAATGATGACAATTACCACAATAGAAGGGAAAATTAGGCCCAACGTGGCGACCACCGCTCCGGGTAAACCAGCAATCTCATAGCCTACGTAGGTGGCCATATTTACCCCCATTGGACCTGGCGTGGATTCAGATACGGCAATCATGGTGGTCAATTCCGCATCTGTAAACCATCCGGTGCGCGCTCCCAAATCTTGGAGGAAGGGGATCGTAGCCAAGCCCCCGCCCACAGCAAACAGGCCGGTCTTGGCAAACTCATAAAACAGAAGCAAGAGTTTCATTTCCCCTCACCTCCTTTCGAAAGCCTTTTCAGCTGACGGGTCACATAGCCTACCAATCCAGCTGCCACAATCAAAATGACAGGAGACAGGCCCACAAAGAAAGCAAGTGCCAACACCACAAGAAAAATACCAATAGACACCGCATCCTTCAACGTGGATTTTCCCAGCTTAATAACGCTTGCTGCAATAAGTGCCACCACACAGGCGTTGACGCCACTCAAAGCATGTTGTACCACCGGAATATCTGCAAATTCAGATAGAAAGGCAGCAATAGCTGTAATAATGACAATGGAGGGAAATACCAGGCCCAGAGTGGCCACTACCCCACCTACGTAATGTTTCAGTTTATACCCAATAAAGGTGGCCGTATTCACCGCGATAATTCCAGGCGTACACTGACCAATAGCAAAGTAGTCTGTCAGTTCCTCGTCAGTAGCCCAGCCCCGCTTTTCCACCACTTCGCGTTGCAGAATGGGCAGCATGGCATAGCCACCCCCAAAGGTACACACACCAATTTGGGCAAATGTTAAAAAGAGGTCAAGGAGTAATTTCATAGCCGCTTGTTTTACCCCCTCTTACACATTGAAACGGAAGAGGATAATATCTCCGTCCTGCACTACGTACTCTTTTCCTTCCGAGCGGATCAATCCCTTTTCTCGAGCGGCCACCATAGTTCCACATGCCATCAGATCCTCATAGGACACCACTTCTGCCCGGATAAACCCTCGCTCAAAGTCGGAGTGGATTTTCCCTGCTGCCTGAGGCGCTTTTGTCCCCCGCTTGATGGTCCAAGCCCGGCACTCGTCCTCTCCGGAGGTAAGATAAGAGATTAACCCTAATAAGGTATAGCTGGCTTTCACCAGTCGGTCCAACCCTGACTCGGCAATTCCTAAATCATCCAAAAACATCTTTTTCTCATCGGCAGGCAGTTCTGCAATCTCTGCCTCGAGTTTTGCACACACCGGGATAACCTGCGCTCCCTCTGCCTGGGCCCGCTGTTCCACTTGGCAATAGTAATCCACTCCATGTGGGTTAGAAAAACCGTCTTCATCCAAATTGGCTGCATATATCACCGGCTTGAGAGAAAGCAGTTCGCAATCAGGATATTCTTTTGCAATGTCAACTTCCTCATAGGAACGAGCCGACTTACCATCGTTAAGCCAATCCCGCAACCCTTCAAAATCTGCAGCCTCTTGGAGGTATTTCTTATCTCCTTTGGCTGCTTTTTTTGCTTTCTCAATCCGCCGCTCCACCATCTCCAGATCGGCCATAATTAATTCCAAATCAATGGTATCTATGTCACGGATTGGATCTGTAGAGCCTTCCACATGGATAACATTATCATCGTCAAAGCAGCGTACCACATGGACAATTGCGTCGGTCATACGGATGTTGCCCAAAAATTTATTCCCTAGGCCCTCCCCTTTGGAGGCTCCTTTGACCAAGCCCGCAATGTCCACAAATTCAATCACTGCTGGAGTGGTCTTTTTCGGGTGATACATTTCGCTGAGTTTATCTAGGCGGTAATCCGGCACCGCCACCATCCCCACATTGGGGTCAATGGTACAAAACGGGTAGTTCGCGCTCTCTGCACCTGCATTGGTAATGGCATTAAACAGGGTGCTCTTCCCCACATTGGGCAGGCCTACGATACCTAATTTCACGGCAATTCCTCTTTTCCGTTTTCATTTTCTCAAGTTGGCCCAAATATTATATCTGGTTTAAGGAGAAGTTGCAATACCATCTTCCTTGCCCCGTTCCACTACTACCGGGCCTTTTTCTTGTTGGCAGAACTATAGCATGTTATACTGCTGATAAAGCATTTCCTACATTATGTACAAGGAGTGTATTCCCATGGAGTTTTCCTACCGGATTAACCCTTTGGCTTATGCCAAATACATGTTCTATACCTTCCGCTTCGTTCTCCTTTTACTCCCTGCCATTATGTGTCCTACCCTTGTCCCCACAGAGGAGGTAAACATCCCTCTGCATCTGTTCTCCTCCTACGTGATTCTGCTTCTATCACTCTGTGCTCTAACCCTTTTGATCTCCGTCCCCTTTTCCCTGCTTGTTTCTCTGTGTCAGCGCCAGGCTGGGACAGTCAGCATAGTACACCTGGACGATACCGGATTGACGGAGACCTGGCGTGATCGGCAAGTCCATATTCTCTGGTCTGAGGTAAAGCGAGCCACTGTACGCAGTTGTTTTCTCAAACTCAAGGCTTCCAAAACCCAGTGGTTCTTGTTCCGGGGTTCGGTGGACCGTGAGACATTCCTCGCCCTGTCCCAGTTTATCCGCAGTCATACAGCCGTGCATTGAGGCGGCTTCTTTTATTCCTCCAGTTCTTCCGGTAAGGGCCGCCGCCGGTGCTCCACGGGCCCCCACTCTGGCAAGGGCAGACGCTGCATGGCGCCAAACGTCCGTGACTTCAACCCTGGGTAGCGGCCCTGCAGCTGATAAATTAAATCCTTAATCTCCTGGCGCTTGGTATTGCCGTTGGCGGGGCATGGATTCTCTACCACTGGAAAATTCAGGCGCTGAGCAGTGTGGGCAATTAACTTCTCCCCACAATACAGCAGCGGACGAATTTGTGTGATACCAGTACGATCCAAAAAAGTCACCGGTTGAAAGCAAGACAAGCGTCCCTCAAAAATAAGGGACATAAAAAAGGTCTCTATGGCGTCATCATAATGGTGTCCCAGCGCAATTTTTGTGATACCCCGCTCCTTCATAGCATCATGAAGCGCCCCACGACGCATTTTTGCACACATAGAACACGGATTTTTTTCCTGCCGTAAATCAAAAATTACATGATGGATTTCGCTATTTATCTTAGTATAGGGTACACCCAGATTTTGACAAAATTCTGCTACAGGCGCAAAGTCCATTCCAGGTCGCCCATCTGCGTGTCCCATATCCAACGTAATTGCCTCCACAGTAAATGGAATGGGATAAAATTCCCGCAATTTAGCGAGCGCCACCAATAATGTCAAAGAATCCTTCCCTCCTGAAACTCCTACCGCAATACGATCGCCAGGCAAAATCATCTCATAATCTTCCACACATCGGCGAGTCAGTGATAAAATCTTATTCATATCCATCCTCCCTTCAGAAATACCCAGTAAAACGGATCTATCTCTACTTTTTCAAACTTTTTTTCACTTTTGCAAAAAAGAAAATCAAAAATTAAAAATGAGAATAAAAGAGATTTCAGCAGAATAAAAGAGATAAAAAGAGATTTCAACTTATTTTTGAAAAAAATCAAAAAATGCCGTTGACACCCGGTTACCCCCGTACTATAATACAAAACGCTCCGCTTGTACAGAGCGAGTATACTGTTTTATCACAAGCCACACGGTTGAGATAATGTAGAGGAAAATGGAGGTTTCACCTATGTCCACTTTCATGGCAAACAAGGGGAACATCGTGCGGAACTGGTATGTGCTGGATGCCGCCGGCAAACCCCTGGGTAAGACCGCTGCCATCGCCGCTGACCTGCTGCGCGGCAAGCGGAAGCCCGAGTACACCCCCCACGCCGACTGCGGCGATTACGTCATTGTCATCAATGCAGAACAGGCAATTCTGACCGGCAAGAAACTGGATCAGAAATATTATCGCACTCACTCTGGCTGGGTTGGCGGTCTGAAGGAAGTCAAGTATCGCACCTTGATGCAGAGCAAGCCGGAACTGGCTATGAAGTTGGCCATCCGCGGCATGATGCCCCGCAACATCATCACCAAGGACTCCCTGACTCGCCTGCACATCTATCGCGGCAGCGAGCATCCCCATGCCGCCCAGAAGCCCCAAACCTGGGACGCCGAGTAAGAGGAGGATTTAGATCATGTATAAGAGCAAAAAGCCTTATTTCTATGGCACCGGCCGCCGGAAGTCCTCCGTGGCCCGCGTCCATCTGTTTCCCAATGGCACTGGCGCCATCACCATCAACGGCCGCGACTTGGACGATTATTTCGGGCTGGAAACCCTGAAGCTGATTGTTCGTCAGCCTCTGGTCACCACCGAGCAGTTGGGAAAAGTTGACATTGTTGCTACTGTTACCGGTGGCGGTGTAACTGGTCAAGCTGGTGCAATCCGGCACGGCATTTCTCGTGCTCTGCTCCTGGCCAACGAGGAATTCCGCCCTGCGCTGAAAGCCGCTGGCTTCCTCACTCGCGACCCAAGAATGAAAGAACGCAAGAAATACGGCCTCAAAGCCGCTCGTCGCGCTCCGCAGTTCAGCAAGCGCTGATTTGCACTTGTTTGCACTTGTATACTTGTATTATTTATCCCCCGGAAGTCAAAACGATTTCCGGGGGTTCTTTTTTTATAACTTAAGCAAAACGCCAATCTTTTTACATGCTCTTTCCCCAATGTTTCTGTAAACATATAAAAGGGATATTTACATGTAACAAATTTTAAAAGAGAGTTCCTCCCTGGTTGGGAGAAACTCTCTTTGCGTAAAAAGAAATTAGCCGCCGCTTTTCTTATTCAAAACTTCCTACTGCGTGTGGCTTATCAAAACAAAAGTATAGTATCCACTTCTATATTTGGATCAATTCAATCAAAGCTACCATTGCAAATTTTATCACTCTAGTGTCATTCCAAAATTATACTCATAAACATATGCCGCTGCTCCAATAGCACCAAAATATTCCCCGAATGGCGAAGGTCTTACAATCATTTTTCCATAAGTAAAGCTATTTTCATGGTGTTCATACAACAATTTCGAAAGCAAATTGTAAAAACCCCGGTACTGCCCCAATCTGGAATTAATCAGCAGCACAGCAGGATCAATGGTGTAATACACCCAAGAAATGGCACTGCACAGCGTATCGGCTGTCTCTTGCATCAACCGCAGGGCATCCTCATCCCCATCATTACACGCTTGAATAAACAAATCAATGGTCAATTGACCGCCGTTTTGCTCAATAGCTGTCGCCAAGTGTGGAAACAACCCTACATGCAGCCCTTCCTGAATCTTATGGCAAATTGCCTCATAGGTGACTTCGGTATCAAAGCACCCCCGCTTCCCACAACGGCAAAGTCGGTTTGAGCCAGCAACACGCATATGTCCAATTTCACCGGTAAAACCGTGATTTCCTCGTACCTGCTGGTTATTAAGACAGGAGGAAATCTTAAATCCATAGCGAATCGCCATTATAGCATGATCTTCACATGTTCCATTTCGATATACCCATTTATACGCATAGGGCATTACATCTACATTGTTTTTTAAAAAGAGCGGCCAAGGGAAATGAGGCTGAAGCCGCTTTACAAGTTCTAAATTGTTCCACATAGGGTGCGACGTATATAGCACCAGGGTTCCAGTATCATAGTCAACATGGCCAGGGACGCCAATACACGCTCCTAAAATCATCTTCTCGGGCACTTGTGTTTGCTCCAATGCAGAGGAGGTTTCCTCCAATATAGCAGTAATTAACTCCTCAGCAGTTTCCGTCAGGTGAAACGCACGAAAGTTCTGATAGCAAATTTTCATTTCTAGGTTCAAAATGGCACACGAAAGTCCTTCAATTGAAAATTCTAGTCCCAACAAATATGCTCCGTTTCCATTTAAGGAAATAAGGCTGGGTTTTCTTCCTCCACTGGAGGGACCAATCCCTGCATCCTTAACATACTGTTTTTGAATTAACTGGTTGAGAACCCCGTTTAAAGCAGTTGTGCTGATACCCAGCTGTTGACAAAGATCACTTTTGGAAACAGTTCCTCGTTCTCGTGTAATATTTAGTATTTTATTCCCCCACAGACGCTGCGCCTTTTGTCGAAATGACAACGACTCCATCTCGTCACACCTCTTTATCTTATTTTAAAAAAATAAAAAGTTTTTTACTAGCTTGCACAAAAACATTTTAAAAGAATAGAATTTTCATCAACTGAACTTAAATTATCATTTAGTATATACTTATTTTGTCAAAAACACAAGTAACTAAAAATACTTTTTATTAAAAATAAAAAAGAGGTGTCATTCATCGATGGAAGATTACCGCAATCTCTCTGTTGAAGAGTTACTAAAAAGAACAAAAATTCCACTAGAGATCTTAGATACCGACGACGATATCTACTATGATATGGTGCGTGTCATGATGGAAGAAATTCGCACCAATAATGCAAAAGGAAAAAATACGGTTATGATTGTCCCCGTCGGGCCCGTATTCCAGTATCGCCGTTTCGCACGACTTGCTAATATGGAAAAGTTGGACTGTAGTCGCGTCTATCTCTTTAACATGGACGAATACTTAACCGACGACAAGCAGTGGATTCCAGAAGATCATCCGCTTAGTTTCCGCGGTTTTATGAAGCGGGAATTATATGACCGTTTGGAAGGTCCATCTATTATCCCCGAAGAAAATCGCTTTTTCCCTCAACCTGGAAAAGAATCAGAAATCTGGGAAAAAATCCAAGAACTCGGAGGAGTCGATGTGGCGCTTGGTGGAATTGGCATTCGCGGGCACATCGCTTTCAATGAGGCCTTGGATGAACAAGAAGAAATGCCGAATGAACAATTCCGCATGCTGCCAACCCGCATCTTACCCTTAACCAAAGAGACCCGTACAATCAATTCTGTCACAGGTTTGGGTGGATATATTGACGGAATCCCTAAGTGGTGCATCACAATTGGTATGAAAGAAATTCTTTCTGCGCGCAAAATCCGTTTTTACCTTAACCGCGAATGGCAGAAGGGCATCGTTCGGATTATATGTCTAGCTCCTGTATCCGGACACGCCCCCGCTACATTCTTCCAGGAACACCCAGATGCTAAACTGGGGGTCACAAGTTATGCGGTTCTTCCACCCAGTGGGATTATACGGTAAATACATGAGATTATTTGCCAAGGAGGGATAAAATGGTCATTGACTTTCACCATCATTTACTGCAGGAAGATGGATACGAAGACAAGTTGTTGGCCGAAATGGATCGACTTGGTATTCAATATACCTGCATTAGCGGTCTAGGAATCGGACACGGCAAACAAGACTTTTCCGACTACTCAAATTTCTCTTTGGGAAGTCTAAGTCCCAACAACGATGATGTTCTTCGCGTTATGCGCAAATACCCAGATCGAATCATTGGGCAGGGGGTCCTTGATTTGGATAAGCACACCCCCAGTGCCATATCAGAGATGAAAGATGCGGGCTTTCGGGCATTAAAAATTACCCGTCCACGCAAAAATTACGATGATGATTCTTATATGCCTCTCTACGAGGAGGCCGAACGGCAAAATATGGCGATCTTGTTTCATACCGGCATGATTTTAACAACCTGTTTCGATAAAGACGATGATGTCAGTAGCGCACGTATGCGTCCAATGTTTTTAGATCGTGTAGCCCGTCGATTCCCAACTCTCAAGATGGTGCTAGCCCACTTGGGATACCCCTGGTTTGATGAGGCAGCTACTATGGCCCGTTACCACACTAACGTCTTTATTGATCTAACCGGATCAAGCTACGGATGGCGATGCCGCTTATCTCCCGCCGATTTTCAACGCATATTATTCTGGAAAGATGCCTTCCAAAAAATTGTCTTCGGCACCGATGTTGGAATTTCCGAAATAGAAGAAGCCTTGACAACTCAAAAACACCTGTTTCAACTGCTAAATTTAGATCAAGAAACACAAGATATAATCTTTTATAAAAATGCTCAGTATCTCCTTGGTATGTAACCAATTTTTAAAAATGTAGAATTGGCAGATAAAAATGAGGAGGAAGAAACTATGAAAAAACTGTTATCCATTGCACTGGCTGCAGCAACCGTCTTATGCACCCTAGCAGGCTGTAGCAACAACGCTCCTGCTACCAGTGGTTCCGCAGGGCAAAACAGCAGCGGCTCCGATGCCACCTATACCATTCGTCTCGGCCACAGCAACCCAGGAGATGAGAACAACATCGTCCACTACATGGCTCTTACTTTCCAAGAAAAGGTTGCGGAATACTCCAACGGTGCAATTAAAGTTGAGATCTATCCTTCAAATCAGTTGGGCGATGACCAAGATCAAATTCGCGCTCTCCAAAACGGCTCACAGGAGATGACCTATACCTCAGTGCAAAACTTTGCTGTGTTCTGTCCCCCCCTGTACTATTTCTCTCTGCCCTACATGTTTGAAGACCAGCAGGCTGCGGAAGATGCCGTTGATGCAATGTGGGAGCAAAATGATACATGGCTGAAAGAGAAAGCCAATTTACACAGTGTAGGGTATGCTTTTGCCGGTTTCCGCAATCTGACCACCGATGCCAAACATCCAGTAACAGATTTGGCCAGCGCTAAAGGTGTTAAGGTTCGCATTCCTTCCAATGCTATTTCTGAGGCCGCCTTTACCGCTCTTGGCTTCGAACCCGCCCCTCTCGCTTACTCCGAAGTATTCACCGCTATGCAGCAAGGCACTGTCAACGGCCAAGAAAACTGCCTAACCACTGCCGTTTCAGAAAGCTATGCAGAAGTCCAAAAGTACGTCACTGATATCCAGTGGCAGTACACCATTGGTATGCTGACCATCTCCAACAGCTTCTACAATCAACTTCCAGATGAGTTGAAAGAAGCCGTGGATAAAGCTGGAAAAGATGCAACCGAGGCAGAGATTGCCAAATTCCTGGAAATGAACGAGAAGGACATTCAGGCTCTAAAAGACGGTGGCATGGAATTTTTAGGGCTCCCCACTGACTATGACCAGTGGATTGAAATCGGAAAGAGCGTTTGGTCCAGTCAGTACTCCATTATTGGCGAAGGCGATGCCGCCGCCGGAGAAGAGATCGTTAACACCGTTCTGGAAATGATTTCCTAAATCCAAATCTGGTGTTATAGAGATTGGAACGGCACATATTTGTGCCGTTCCAATTTTAAACCGAGAGGAGAAGACATTCATGAAGAAATTATTGTGGATATTGGATCACTTCGAAGAACTTGCCGCCTCCATCTTGCTCGGGATCACGTTTGTTTCCTTTGGTTTACAAATCTTTTTCCGTCTGTTTGGGATCCCAGGCGCTAAAATTTCTGAAGTTTACCAATATTCATTCCTTGTCGCGTTGATGTTTGGTATCAGTTACGCAAATCGTCACGATGAACATATTCGTGCAGACATTTTAACTTCCCGTGTAGGTCCGAAAACTAAATTTGTCATGGAAATCCTGGGAGATATTGCAACCATCGTCTTTTCCATGGGCCTTGTTTATTACGGTATGAAAGTTGTAAACACCATGATTCAATATCCGCAAAATCTTCCTCTTTTAAATATTCCTTACTGGGTCATTTACATTATCTTACCGATTACCTCTGTCACCGCTATTATTCGAGTCATTCAAAATCGCGTGAGCAAAATTCGAGAAAAACGCAACAACACCCAAAACGATACGCTGGTATCGTTATCACATTCCTCACGGCGAAGCTTGTATTCTGACCCAAGATTACTTTGTCAAAGTGATTTCCGCCGGAGACGGCGGCCGTATGGATCACTTCGCACAATTGATCGGGTTTGGTACGGCAAACGAGTTGGCCGATGAAATCCATTCCATGAAACTCCGTCTAGGGGTCAGAACCGATTTAAAAGATTTGAACTTGTGCGACGCAGACATTGATGATTTGGTTCGCAATAGCTATCATCCCAATATCAAAAACAGTCCAGTGGAAATTACAGACGAAATTTTATATAAAATGTATCGCAATTTTAGATAATCAGGAGGCAGTCTCATGCAGGACATGGTTGTAGATTTAAAACGGAAAAGCAACGAAATCCGACAGCTAACCCTTGAATGTATCCACTCCATTGGAGTTGGTCATGTAGGTGGCTGCCTATCCATCGCGGAAGTACTTTCTTGTCTCTATTTCGGCGGCCTTATGCACATAGATCCCCAAAACCCCAAAATGGAGGGACGGGATCGACTCGTGGTGTCTAAAGGACATGCCGGTCCAGCGGTCTATGCCGCTTTATGCAGCAAAGGTTACTTCCCAAAAGAGCAGTTGTTAACTCTGAATCAATTTGGAACAAACTTACCTAGCCACTGTGACATGAACCGCACTCCTGGCATTGACATGACCACAGGATCTTTGGGACAAGGTTTTTCCTGCGCGGTTGGAATTGCATTAGGCTCCAAAATAAAAGGAGATGGCGCTACCATCTACTCAATTATCGGAGATGGAGAAAGCCAGGAAGGGCAAATTTGGGAAGCTGCTATGTTTGCCAGCCAAAAGAAATTGACCAATTTGATTGCCTTTACAGATTATAACAAACTTCAAATTGACGGTACGGTAGATGCAATCAATTCTTTGGAAGATATTCAGGCCCGTTGGACCGCTTTCGGATTTCAAACCTATCGCATTGATGGGCATGATTGTGAAGCTATCCTTCACACAGTAAAGCAAGCCAAGCAGCTTGCACTCCGTCCAACTATGATTATCTTAGATACAATCAAAGGAAAAGGTGTCACATTTGCAGAAAATGCCGGGGTAGGCAACCACAACATGCCCCTCCCCGATGATGTATTTCAACAGGCAATGGCAGAATTGCGTCAAGAGGTGTAAACATGGAAATGAGACAGGTTTTTGCCCAGGAATTGGGCAAGCTTATGGAACAAGATTCCCGCATCTGCGTTATTGATGCAGATTTAGCAAAAGCTTCTGGAACTTTTAGCCTAAGAGAAAAATTTCCAGACCGTGCTTTGGACGTTGGAATTGCAGAACAAAACATGGCATCTGTTGCCGCTGGCTTAGCTTCTTATGGGTTTCTCCCGTTTATTACCTCTTTTGGTTGTTTTGCATCCAGACGAATTTGCGACCAAATTATGCTATCCATTGCTTATGCTCGCCAAAACGTAAAAATTGTAGGGACTGATCCTGGCATTTCCGCCGAACTAAACGGAGGAACTCATATGCCGTTTGAAGACATTGGTGTACTACGGTCCATTCCCACTATGGTAATTTTTGAGCCAGTAGACGAAATACAGTTGCGGAAAGCCATGCCTCAACTCGTCGAATATCCCGCTCCCGTATATATTCGACTTTTTCGAAAAGAGCAGCCCGTGATATTCTCAGAAGATTACCAGTTTGATCTTATGAAGGCAGACGTACTGCGCGAAGGTTCGGACATTACTATTTTGGCCACTGGCATTATGGTAAAGAAATCCCTGGATGCTGCAGAAATATTGAGTAAACAGGGCATCTCAGCAGAGGTTATCAATGTTCACACTTTAAAACCTTTGGATCAAGACACCATTCTCTCCTCCGTCAAAAAGACCAACCACGTTTTAACTGCAGAAAATCACAATGTCATTGGCGGTCTTTATTCTGCTGTCTGCGAATTGCTGGCCGCGACTTACGCCGTTCCTGTCGCTCGCGTAGGCGTAGAAGATGAATTTGGCGAGGTCGGAAAAATGCCACAGTTAGCCCCGCGTTTTGGACTCACCGTAGAACACATTGTAGAGAATGCATTGCACAGCCTAGGGCGAAAGGAGACCGTATTATGAAACTTCTAATTGCGTCGGATAAATCAGGATTTTCCCTGAAAGAAGCGGTAAAAGATTCTCTTATAAAGAGCGGCCATACCGTGTTAGACATTGGAACTCAGGACACAGAGTCCCCCGTTCCCTACTACGAATGCGCACAACGTATGGCGCAAAAAATTCAGTCCGGCGAGGCTGAACGCGGCATTCTGTGCTGTGGTACTGGTATGGGAATGTCCATTGTTGCCAATAAATACAAAGGCATTTATGCCTCATGTTGTGAGAGTGTGTATGCCGCTAAAATGTGTCGGGCTGTAAACGATGCAAACGTACTTTGCATGGGTGGTTGGCTAATTGCAGACTGGTTAGGCATTCGAATGGCAGAGACATTTCTGTCTACTGAATTCACCCAAGATCTAGAAGAGTGGCGTAAGGAGTGGCTCTCTGCCGCCAAAACACATGTCCAAGCAATAGAAGAACAAACCTTCTCTGCCTCCCATAATCAAAATTCCTAACGATAGTTTTCTTTATAATACCGAATTCATTTAAAATAAAACCCCCGGAAATCGTTTGGATTTCCGGGGGTTTTATACGTAACCTAAGATTCAGAACACTTTTTCATCCGTGTTCGTTTTCTTTTAGCCTGTGGCCCCAATTGCCCACGGAATATACTCGTCTTCTCCCATTCCAAATTCTTCACTTTTTGTCTTTTCTCCGGAGGCAACGGCAATCATTTTTTCAAAAATGCAATCCCCAATTTCTTCTAATGTGCACTCTCCGTCTACTACAAGTCCCGCATTAACATCCATATCCTCTGGCATTCTCTGATAGAGTGGTGTATTCGATGAAATTTTTATAGTTGGAAAATAACCTGAACCATAACAGGAACCACGCCCTGTAGTAAAAATACAAAGATTACAACCTCCAGCAAATTGCGCAGTTGCAGAAACTGGGTCATAGGACGGTGCATCCATTATAACTAGTCCCTTTTCGTTAATAGGCTGAGCATATTCATACACCGCGTTTAAGGGTGTACTACCCCCTTTCTTTACGCTACCCAGCGCTTTTTCTAAAATATTGGTCAACCCGCCTGCATTGTTGCCAGGCGTCACTTTCCCATTAATCTGCATATCTTTTCCTCTGCAATACTCTAGCCACCACGACAATGCAGAAAGCAACTTTTCTCCTGTTTCTTGACTATTTGCCCGCCGGATTAACACATTCTCTGCGCTAAATAATTCTGTCGTCTCTGACAGGCATGCCGTCCCCCCGTGGTAAACCAACCGATCCATTGCTTTTCCCAAGCCAGGATTTGCCGACATACAAGAAAATGCATCGGAACCGCCACATTGTAGCCCAATTGTCAGGTGCTCTATGGAACACTCTGTTCGGACACATTGATTGGCAATTGAAACCATGTCCATTACCATCTCGATTCCTGCTTTTACTGCATTTGCCGCCCCCATGTCTTGGATAGTCAATTTTCGGAGCATTGGCCCCTCTTCCAAGTGTTCCACTTCAAAAAAGTCATTCAGATTATTACCTTCGCACCCCAGCGCAATAACCAACGCTCCCGCCATGTTTGGATTGCGGATGTGACCAGCAATGACCCGACGCAAATATGTCATAGCTAACGCATTTCCCTTTTCCATTCCACATCCTAAGGTAGTAATCAGCGGAGCAACTCCATCCACATTGGGATAGTCTTTCAGCACATCCCGGTTAAAATGTGCGGCAATTTTTCGTGCCACTGTCGCCGCACAGTTACTCACTACAGCAACAGCAATATAATTGCGAGTTCCCACCTTTCCATCGGACCTTACATAGCCGCGGAACGTCCTTCTTTGGTCCTCTGGTACTAGATTCACCGGACTATAGTCTACACAAAACTCCTCCGGTTTGGTCACCGCTTCAAAGCAGATGGTGTCATTGTGCATGTGAGTCCCCGGAACCACATCCCGAGATGCATACCCAATGATTGTATTATACTTTCGTATCGGTTCTCCTTTTAAAATAGTGCAGGACGCTATTTTGTGCCCCATAGGAATATCACTTTGGGCCACCAAATTCTCCTCTTCAATTCGTGTCCCTTGCTTCACTGGAACGCGGGCTACCACAACATTATCCTTTTCGTCCAGTCGAATAACTGGGCTTTTTTCCCCCTTATTCATTGTACATTCTCCTTACGGTCCGCCCAGTACATCGATTCGGTTACGCAGAATTCCTCCAGCGCTCTGCCACTGTCCCAAAAGATACTTCATCTCATCCCCAAGACAAAAATGTTGCACGCCCAGATCTATGTACCGCTCCGCTTCCCCAGGTGTTGCAATCTCACATCGAACAGCTATCCCATGCTTTTGTGCCGTTCGAATGACGTTTTCCTCCACACGGAAGATTTCCTGTCGATGTTCTCCTAAATTCAGTCCGCAACTCATCGCATAATCGGATGGTCCAAATTGAATCAAATGTGGCGCTGATGCCAAGGGATTATCCCGCCGCAGTTGTTCCCCAACAAAAACATCTACCCCCGCTCCACTAATAATTCCGTCACGCAGTGCTTGCACTAAATCTTCCTCATTTACAATCCCACCTCGCGCACAATTAATTAAAATCCCGGTGCGTTTCATTTTCTCCAGTTCCCTTTTCCCAATCAAATTTTTGGTCTGCTGATTATAAGGCACGTGGACTGAGATTATATCGGAACACTGTAAAATTTCATCTAAACAGCTACAGGCCTGATACCCCTCTCGAACCAGCTGTTCTGCCGGAATAAAAGGATCGTAGGCTGCCACCTGGAATCCCAAGCCACTACACATATTGGCCACCATTTTACCAATGCTGCCTACTCCAATTAATCCAATCACTTTTCCCTGAAATTCAAACGCACGAAATTCTTGGCGAACATTCCAATTGCCTTTCACAGTTTCATTGTGGCTTTCTACTAAATTTTTGGTCAGTGCTAAAATCATCGCTACTGTGTGCTCTGCAACAGAACGGGAATTTGCTCCCGGTGTGATAACTACCGGAATTCCTAATTCGGTAGCTGCATCTACATCCACGGTATCAAAACCAATTCCATGCCGTGCAATCACTTTTAATCTGGGACAAGCAAGCATTTCAGGACGCCCAATTCCACCTTCTTTCAGCATTAGAGCATCTACCTTTTGTAGTTCCGCAGTAAAATTGCAGTTGGCCGGATCTACTACCAAACTGTCTGCTTTCTTTGATAAAAGCTCCATCCCCATATTACAAAGTGGTCGGGGAGTTATCATTACTTTGTACTCCATCGTACTCTTCTCCGCCCTCTCAAAGTTTCGTATTATGAAACGTCGTTTTGTTTTTTGATATATTTAGTTTACTCGCGCACTTCGAGTTTTGTCAATCTATTTATTATGGTTGTTTTGTGTAATTTTTATTTTATTTTTTTATGCAATTTAAATATAATATTGTTATAAAACTTGTCCAAAACAATTTCTGTTTGTAGTTGCAATTTCTTTTAATTCGTTTTATAATATAAAACAACGTTTTAGTTATTAATTTTATATCTTTAGATTTGCTAAATACTACTTATCTTTTGCGCTGGGGGTAGGGCAATGAATTCATCCGGAAACATTCAATCACTGGATCGCGTGTTTGATATTGTGGAAGCATTAGCCAACAACGGAAATGAACTCTCCATTTCTCAACTTTGTGGGATTACCGGATTAAACAAAAGTACCGTCCATCGAATGTTGGGATCTTTAAAAAACAGGGGATATGTCGTCCAAACTTTTTCCGGCACCTATCGGTTGACATTTCAATTCTGTAGCCTGTCGCAAAAAATTATTAACAACGTCAGTGTTCTTCCCCTCGCTCTTCCCATCCTTCGGAAATTATCCAATTCGGTACAAGAAATTGTACATTTTGTAATTCAAGATCACACTAATACAGTCTACCTCGACCGTTTGGAACCCATGAATTCCTCTTACCGTAGCACAGTAAATATTGGAATGCGTCGTCCCCTTCATACATCTGCTGGCGGAAAAGCGATTCTCGCCGCCCATGATCCAGAATTTTTGCGAGAATACTGGGAAATTGCAGATAAATCCCCCATCACACCTTACACTATTACTTCTTTTGACCGGCTAAAGAATGAAATGGAAACGTTCCGCAAAATCGGATATGCCATTGAATGCGAAGAAAACACTTTAGGATATTCTTGCATCGCCGTCTCCTTCTATGACACCTTTAATGATGATTATTACGCTATTACCCTATCATCTCTAAAATCACAGTTATCGGACGAACATATTGTCCAACTGCTCCCTCTACTCTATGAAGCAAGAGAACAACTACAAAATGATATTGGAATTTAAATGACACTTATTTAGGCCATCTTGAATTTCAATCGATCTAATTATTTAATTTCACTCTCCTACTACAAACATAAAAATCTCCTTGACGCAACAAAAGAAAAGGCCTATAATAAATGAGTTAACTTATATTTCATTTCTCTAGTGGCCACCGCATTCCCTCCTGATGCAGCTAGGTTTGAACTCGTAAAACACAGAAAGCGGGAACTAATCTGCTGAATTGTTGGGCAATATCATGTTTTTATTTTTAGGAGAGAGGACTCTTATGGAAGCCTTTATATTTTTCATCTGTTTAATTGCCTCTACAATCGGCGGAATTTGCGGTATTGGTGGCGGCGTCATCATTAAGCCGGTATTAGATGCTCTAAATATAATGAGTGTCAGTAGTATCAGTTTTCTATCCGGCCTATCCGTACTTTCCATGTCTGTGGTTTCCATGGTTAAGCAACGGAAAAGTCACCTTGTAGAATTTCAAACGGGTAGTTTGTTGGCTGTTGGCGCCGTATTAGGCGGAATGTTGGGAAATGCACTCTTCCATCAGTTAAAAACGCTCACACAAGAAAGCTTAGTAGGGATGGTTCAGGCCATTGTCCTAGCCGTCATCACCATCCTAACATTGGTATATAGCGCTTTCCTACGTTCCCGGCTTCCGTCTTTCCATGTGCAACACTTTATCCCAACCACTTTATTGGGAATGCTCATGGGCGTTCTCTCCGCTTTTTTAGGCATCGGTGGCGGCCCCATTAATTTAGCAATTCTTTATTTTGCTTTTTCTATGGACACCAAAAAAGCGGCAGCCAACTCTCTGTACATCATTATGTTTTCTCAAGCGTCCAGCTTTTTTACATCTTGTATTCAGCGTACCATACCAGAATTTAAACTTACCTATCTAATTGTTATGGTTGCTGCTGGAATTTTAGGTGGTATACTAGGTACTCGTATTAATAAACGGATTTCTGCCGCTACTACCGACAAACTCTTTGCTGGTTTACTAACCGTTATCGTCTTTGTCTGTTTCTACAATGCTTGGCGTTTTGCCCCCTAATACCACATTTCTTCGTCTGTCTATGTCCATGTCTTTTTCCTATTTCCTGCTAAAAATGCCACCAATTTGGTGGCATTTTTTGTTCTCAAGCACAAGAAATGTAAACAATTTTTAAAACATTATAAATTCACTTGACTTTCCGAGTCTCCATGCTAAAATAATTAGCACGTTAATAGTTAATGGGTTAATAAATTTAGGAGGTGTCCATATGCCGGATTATCCCGGCCAGCTAGAGTTGCTTAACCAGCAGCTTTACCAGGCCCATCGAAACGCTGTGGCCGCAGAATTAACAGCAAAAGGGCTTGGCGAAATTGGCCATCCCATGCTGCTCACAATTTTAAAAAGTTCCCTTCCTGGAGACTGTCAGGCGCAGCGAGATTTGGCTCAACTTTTGAATATCTCGCCGGCTGCCGTGGCAAACTCCCTAAAATCTCTAGAACGTGGTGGTTACATCCGCCGGGAACCTGGGGCCCGGGATGCCAGACGCAACCGCGTCTTGCTCACTGAAAAGGGCAAATTAGCAGTGGAGGGATGCGAACAGGCCTTTGAAGCAGTTGCTGTGCGCATGTTAGCAGGTTTCTCCCCGGAAGAGAAAAAACAATTGGCCTGTTTGCGCCACCGCATGCTGCAAAACTTACAGGGATATCATTCCGCTCCATCTCAATCAAAGGAGGAACCCTAACTTGCTTTCTCTATTCCTTACCCACCTTCAGGGGTACAAACGGCAGGCAATCATGTCCCCCATTCTTATTGTCGTGGAAGTCATTTGTGAACTGCTGCTTCCACTCGTTATGGCAGAAATCGTAGACACTGCAATTCCTGCCGAGAACACAACCTATATTTTTCAACTAGGCACACTCATGTTGGTACTGGCACTAGTAGCCATGTTCTGCGGCGTGTTTGCTTCCAAATATTCCTCCTTTGCTAGCCAGGGATTTGGTGCAAATCTACGCCAGTGTCTCTTTGACAAGGTGCAGCAATTTTCTTTTGCTGACATCGATCGCTTCTCTTCCGCCTCCCTCATTACCCGCATGACCAATGATGTTAACGCAATGACCATGATGCTTGCCATGGGCCTTCGCATGCTGGTGCGTGCGCCTGTGATGCTTGTAGCTGCGTTAGGGATTAGCTTTTTCCTGAATGCGCAGTTGGCCGTGATCTTGGTGGTAGTCATTCCACTTATGGCTTTGGCAATTGGTCTTCTCATGAAAGTATGTACCCATCTTTTTGAAGTCATGCAAACCCGTATTGACGCACTAAACAATACACTTCAGGAAAATTTGGTAGCTATTCGGGTGGTGAAGGCCTTTGTCCGCGAGGACCATGAGCGAAAAAAATTTAAAAAGGCCAATGATGAACTAATGGATGCTGCACTAAGCGTAGGGCTAAAAGTCATTGCTATTTTGCCTATTATGATGCTGGCTCTTAACGGTGCAACTGTAGCGGTTCTCTACTTCGGCGGGAAAATGGTTATGGGCGCTACATTTGACTTGGGACGCTTACAAGCCTTTATAAACTATATTGTCCAAATTCTGATGAGTGTAATGATGGTGGCCATGTCTCTGCTGCAACTCTCCCGTGCCCAGGCCTGTGCTCACCGAATTAACGAGGTGTTAAATACCAATCCCTCCGTTCAGGACAAAGACACCGCAAACCAGACACAACTTCCCACGCCAAAGGGTCGAGTAGAGTTTCAGGACGTTTCCTTTAAATATTTGGCCACTGGATCTGGAGACGATGTGCTCTCCCATATCAGCTTCACAGTAGAACCCGGTCAATTTTTGGCCATTGTAGGCGGGACTGGTACTGGCAAATCCTCTCTCGTCAACTTAATCCCTCGATTTTATGATGTTACCGCCGGACGTGTACTGGTAGACGGTGTGGATGTGCGAGACTATCCCATTGAAGAGTTGCGCAATCGGATTGGAATGGTTTTACAGACAAACGTTCTCTTTACCGGTACCATCCGAGAGAATCTACTTTGGGGCAACCCAGACGCCACGGAGGAAGAAATAATCCAAGCTGCAAAGGATGCCCAGGCCTATGACTTTATCATGTCTTTCCCCGACGGCTTTGACACTCAACTCGATCAGGGTGGTGTCAATGTCTCCGGAGGACAAAAGCAACGGCTTTGCATTGCCCGCGCAATGCTGCGCAAGCCTGCTATTCTTATTTTAGACGACTCTACTTCTGCTGTAGACTCAGCCACTGAAGCGGCTATCCGCCAATCTTTTGCCCACAACTTAAAAGATACCACCGTTATCATCATCGCCCAACGGATCTCCTCTGTACAATACGCTGACGAAATCCTGATCCTGGACGATGACCACATTGCCGGCCGTGGCACCCATGAACAGCTGTTGGCCGAGAACCCAATTTATCAAGAGATTTATCAATCCCAGCAAGAGGGGGTGAAGGAATAATGCCCGGACCCAATCACGCACCACGCGGAGGCTACCAAAAGCCAAAAAACCTTACGCGAACTATTTCCCGCCTCGTAAGTTACCTTACCCGCAGCAAATTGCCCCTACTATTTATTCTTCTCTGCCTCCTGCTCTCCGTAGCCACCAACATCGGCGGATCCTATATGATGCGGGGCATTATTAACCGTTTTATCTGGTCGGGTTGTACTGACTTTGCCGGGCTTGCCCTTTCTATTGCAAAATTAATTGCCATCTACTTGGTCGGCTGCCTGGCAACCTATGGTCAGTCTGCAGCTATGGTCCGCCTGGCCCAGCGCGGCATTAATCGCTTGCGTCAAGATCTGTTTGACCAACTTCAAAAGCTCCCTCTAAGCTATTTTGACAAGCATCCCCATGGAGAACTGATGAGCCGTTTCACCAACGACGCTGACAATGTCCAACTCGCTTTGGAACAGAGTGTAGTCTCTCTCTGCTCCAGCTGTCTGATGTTTGTTGGCTTGGTAGTAATGATGCTCTTTATTAACTGGCAGCTGTTTCTTGTTACTGCTCTAGTTCTCATTTTTACTATGACAATGTTTCGCTCCCTAAGCAGCCGTAGCCGTTCCTATTATCAAAAGCAACAGAATGCACTTGGCGACGTGAATGGAAACATTCAAGAAATCATCGAAGGCCTAAAAGTAGTAAAAGCCTTTACCCACGAAGAACAGGCCAAAGCTGATTTCCAAGTATTGAATGAAGCTTATCGAGACGCAGCCCAAAAAGCAAACTTTTATTCCACTATGATAATGCCTGTATCTGGCAATCTGATGAACATCAGTTATGCGCTTACCGCCGCTTTTGGAGGATTGCTGTCTGTACTTCAGGGATTCGATCTGGGTGGATTGGTTGTCTACCTCAATTATTCCAAGCAAGTTGGGCAACCTCTGAACCAAATTTCCCAACAAATGACTTCTCTGCTTTCCGCTCTGGCTGGCGCAGAACGAATTTTTGAAGTAATGGACACCCAGCCGGAAGTTAATCAAGGTACCATTACTCTGGTTCGGGCCCGAAAAGAAAACGGCGTTCTCATTCCCTTAAAACCTGGCGAACCCCGTACCGGAACCTGGGCCTGGAAAGTCCCCAAAGATGGTTCCATGCAATTGGTCCGCGTTCGAAATCTACCAGACAAGACCGCAGTGGAATTGCCTGCCAACGCAGAATTAACTGGCCCAGATACAGGGTGGGCATGGAAATACCCTGGACCGGATGGTGTAGCCGGTCTACACCCCATTCGAGGTGCAGTACGTTGTAAAGAAGGCGAGAACTTCACCTACACGGAGTTGACAGGGGCAGTACGTTTTAGTCATGTAGATTTTTCCTATATCCCCGGCAAGCGAATCTTGCATAATGTGTCCGTATATGCAAACCCTGGCCAGAAAATTGCCTTTGTGGGGTCTACTGGAGCTGGAAAAACCACAATCACCAACCTAATTAACCGCTTTTATGAAATTGAAGGTGGACTCATCACCTACGATGGTTTGGATGTGAAATCTATCCGGAAAGAAGATCTGCGCCGCTCACTGGGCGCTGTTCTCCAAGATACCCATCTCTTTACTGGCACTATATTGGACAATATCCGTTATGGCCGACTAGATGCCACGGATGAGGAGTGTATTGCCGCAGCCAAGAGTGCAAACGCCCATTCCTTTATTCGCAGACTTCCCCAAGGATATCAGACACCTGTTACCGGCGATGGAGCTAATCTGAGCCAAGGTCAGCGCCAGCTGCTAGCTATCGCACGAGCAGCCGTAGCCGATCCTCCAGTAATGATTCTGGATGAGGCTACCTCCTCCATAGATACCCGAACGGAGGCACTCATACAAAAAGGCATGGACGCTTTAATGGATGGACGCACCGTATTTGTCATTGCCCACCGTTTGTCTACGGTTCGTAACTCTAACTGTATTGTGGTGATTGAACATGGCCAGATTGAAGAAAAAGGCGATCACCAAGAGCTTTTAGAACACAAGGGGAGATATTATCGACTGTACACCGGACAATTCCAGTTGTCCTAATCCTCTTTTCGCTTGAAACACGGGCGCCACAATCCTTACCAGGTTTGCGGCGCCCGTGTTAACTCGTTGTTTTAGATCTTTATTATTTTCACTGTATTTGATTGCCTTTTTTCTTTTCCATGACTTTGCTATATCCCCACCCCACCAGATCACCTGCCAAAGCAAACACTGCTGCTAGGCTGGCAAAAAACAAAGCACTCGAATTTAGTAGCAGTCCCAGCGCAGGCAAACTACAGATCAACACCGCCACAGGGTACAGCGGGCACATTCCTTTGCGCTTTCCTAAAAACAAGCCCATACAAAAGCAAACAGCCGGCAACAAGAGAAACGGATATATTGCTCCAGTAAGCACCGGAATATCTGTCCCTAAGGAAAATTCCACACCCCGCAATCCCAGCGGGATTCCCACACAGCCGAGTAGTATCACAGGTAGATACGGAACGGTTTCTCGCCATTTTAAAGGAGATGGACCAGGTTCCAACCCCAGCAGTTGGCGCAACTGCATCACTTCTATATACCAGCCAACCCAGCGCCCCAACCAAATAAGTAAATAAAGGATGGCCAACAGGAGCATATAAACCCAAAGTGTAAATCCATTCGCCCATCGACATACACTCAGGAGTAGAGAAAAGGTAATCTCCGTGACTATGAAATGAATCAGGGAGTGCCACACCAATTCCTTTCCTCTACCCGCAAATGGCAGAGTGCTGCTGGCCACTACTGCTCCGAATCCCCCTCCCAATAAACTTTGTGCCAACGCCGCACTATTAGCGGCTCCAAATTGATTCGCCATCTCCGATAATACAGCAAAGTAGGGAATTCCAAATGCAAAAACTGGATGCCCTGCATCAGCGCCCAACAATCCACCCCCTAAAAAATATACTAACAGGGGAGCCAACACAGCGCCTATTCCTCCACCTAGCCAAATCCGTGGCAGCCACACGCTCTTTTCCTGTATCATCTCCCCACTCCCTTTCTTCCTAAATTTAATATTTCTTTGATTTTCTTTACATAGCGCCGAGAAACATACACAACAGCTTCCCCTTCTCCTAGCGTCATTCGAATTGTACCTGTTAAAGATAAATCCACACCGGTTATAAATTTTATATTAATAATTTCAGAATTGGAAATACGAATAAATTGCATGGTATCCACCCGTTCTTCCAGTTCATAGAGTCGCAACCGAACACTAAAATTTCCACTTTTTGCCTGGGCCATTACTCCTTTTCCTTCCGTATAAAAGCGAAGGATTTCCTCTTGCTGCAAGAAAAAAGAGCGCTCCCTTTGCCATGCTTGAATTGGCGCAAGCGGCAGGCGCGCTAATTGTTGCATTAAGTCGCGAAGTTGCTGCGTCTCTTTCTCGGCCAAAATTATTATTTTGGGATCCTTACGACCAGATTCCAGTTTAAATTCCACTTCCACCTGCAGCACCTCTCCCTTTTTCCTGTCCTAAATATACCTTAATGGCGTCACACACGTCCATTCTTTTTTGATGGTCGGTTGGTGCTATGCGACAATCGGCCTTCTCTTTTCCCGTTGACATCCCCTTTTTCCTGGGCTAAAATAGTTAGGGTTTCCCCTCTCCCATATCTCTTCTATTTGAGTGAGAGAAACAATTATCACACGATTTTATATGCCCCTGTAGCTCAGTTGTATAGAGCGACCGCCTCCTAAGCGGTAGGCCACCAGTTAGAGTCTGGTCAGGGGTGCCATCATTGGAGCAAGTGCTTGTCGCTTGCTCCTTTTTTATGAAATGTAAGATCGGACTTATTTCCTGATTTCGTTCAGTATCTTCTCACCAATCTTGCACCACAAATAGCATAAAATAAAATACCGTCTCTGTAGATTCAACATCTACAGAAACGGCATTGCACTCCATTTTATATAACGTATAATGCAGTTTAAGTATATATAGACGAAGATTACAGATCGGTTATCCGAGAAGCTGTTTCACTGCTTCAATGGTAGCAGCTTCATCATAGCCGTATTTAGTGCGCAATTCTTCTCCACTCCCAAAACCAGCATAGACCTGTGGAATACCTAGACGTTTAAACCCTTTTGGTTGGATTCCACGGTCAAGATAAAGATCTGCCAAGACACTGGCTAATCCTCCCACCATTAAGTGGTCCTCTAAAACCACAATATTACCAGTCTCCTCCACACACCGCAGTGCAAGTTCTTCATCCACTGGCTTAATGGAGTACATATCTACTACCCGGACATGGATGTTTTCCTTCTCCAGCTTTTCTGCTGCCTGTAGCGCTTGGAACACCATTTCTCCATGTGTCATAATGGTGGCATCTGTTCCATCTCGTGCAATAGATCCCTTCCCAATTTCATATTTTACTGTTCCAGGTTCGTAAATAATATGGTCTGCTTTCCCTTGGGCCAAGCGAATAAACATAGGTCCTGGATAATCCATACTGAGATACAAAATGTCACGAATCATATTTGGATCTCCAATGGAAATGACACTCATATTTACCATAGAGCGCATGATTGCGATGTCTTCCATAGCATTATGAGTAGATCCACCGCCACTGGTCAGGCCACCACCAGTTCCAATTAGGCGAACCGGTAAGTTTTGATAGCAGATTGCGGAACGGACTTGTTCACAGGCTCGCATGGTCATAAAGGGAATCATACCCATGATAACAGGAATATTTCCAGCCAAAGCAAGACCAGCAGCCACACCAGCAGCACACTGCTCTGCGATACCAACATCAATGTATCGGTTGGGGCAGTCAGCCCGAAACTTTTTCAGCGCCCCACCAATGTCGGACGTAACCACATAAAGGCGGTCATTTGTTTTACCAATTTCATCAAGCGTATCACCAATGACAGTTCTTCCCGACATCAACTCACCAAAATTAAAGGTAACGCCCATGGAATTTACTCCTTTCCTGACTCATTTTGATAATTTTCCCGTAGACTTCTCAGTGCCCGAGCATAGTCCTCCTCGCTCAGACGCCCAGCATGCCAACCTAGGTTCCGCTCCATAAAGGAGACACCTTTTCCTTTAATCGTATTGGCTACAATTACCGTGGGTTTCAAACTGTCGGTAGCAGGTAAATTATCCAGAGCATCTACGATCATGTTCATATCATGTCCGTTAATCTCCATCACATTCCACCCAAAAGCGGTCCACTTGCTGGGATAGGGTTCCAGTTGAATAAGGTCTTCTGAATAGCTAGTCATAAATTGCCGGTTACGGTCTACTACCGCCACCAGATTGCCAAGTTTTTGAGACGCACCCGCAATAGCGGCTTCCCAGACAGAGCCTTCCGTGGTCTCTCCATCTCCCATAAAACACACTACACGGTGGGACTCCTTCCGGTTTTTGGCGGAAATGGCCATTCCAACGGCCATAGCTAGACCCTGTCCTAACGAACCGGAGGAACACTCCAGCGCAGGAAGCTGTACCCGGCATGGATGCATCCCATAAGCACTATCCAACTTGCCGTAAGTCCGAACCATTTCATCATAGTTCCAAAATCCCCTCAACGCCATCGTAATATACATTAAGACAGCACTGTGCCCTTTGGAGAGAACAAAACGATCTCGGCTCGGGTCCTGGATATTGTCAGGATTCAGTTTTAACCCATGGTGAAAGAGTCCAACCATTAGATCTGCAGCGGATAAGTCACCGCCAATATGTACTGCACCCTCGTAGGTACCACAGAGTTGTAGCAATTTTTCACGCGTCTCATAGGCAAGCCTTTCCAGACGCTGAACTTCATTTTTGTCTGCCATAAAATGACCTCCATACTTGAGTTGTACATTATATTGAATAGAAGATGGTCATGCCCGTAGATTTCCCTTACTTTGTCGACTCATTTTAGGTAAGAAACCTGCCGTGTATCCAAGCAAAATTCCTGCAACTACTAAATTGCCCCAAAAAGCCAAATAGAAGATGTCCCTCTGATCTGTAATATCTAAGACTCCACATAGTCCACTTAAGACAAAAACAGATAGGAATTGTCCTAGGTTGCTAATAGCGCTATTCATGCCGTAGGCCAAACTTAGTTGGTTTTGGGATACAACCGCGGAAATACGCAAGTTACTTTGGGGTAAAAACCAAGCCAACCCAAGACCTAAAAATACACTTCCGAGATACAGCACAGATAACTGTTTTGAAATTCCTACCAGAACAAATCCCAACGCCGTAGTTACAGCACTTAATTCAAAGACATGCTCTTTGAATCGTCTGGACAACGCCCCAAAAAAGAGCCCCCCTATAAACCCAGAACCATTTACAATGCTATAAGAAAGACCTGCTTGGGTAGCAGAACCTAATTTTGTGTTGGAGACAAAAAGAGAAATGTTATTGGTATAGGCGAAATATAAGATGATATAGACCATGGAGACACCGGCAATCCAAAATAATTCCCCTGGTAGTTTCTTGCTTGTAAAAGCGGCCTCCTTTCCTGAACCTGTCTTAATTTTTGCAGGAAAAAGGAATAGCAGGCATAGGAAAATTGGAACCCCAACCAGATAAGCCAGAAAGCTAAACTGCCAACCCAGTTCTCCTAAAATACCGCCAACATAGGTGTAGAACATTCCTCCCAACATCCCAATTGCGGCACAGTATCCCATCATTTTAGCTCGCTGTTCCCCTTGAAAGAATTCAATCGTCAGGGTGGATACCATTAGCAATGTCCCTGCTGCTCTTCTTCTCTCCGGTTTTACGGACAACGCCAAGGCTCTTCTTGTGGGGACCAACTTGGGAGGACTCGGCACTCTCATCGCTTCCATGGCAAGTCTCATTTCTTACAAGCAGATCGCTCGTGTCTACCCCTCTCTCCGCCTTCGATACTTACTTTGGTTTTCCTGCGCGAATCTACTGTTTTTGGCTCTTCTTTTGTTGGAGTACACCCTTCTTTTTTCCTAAACAGACTTATGCCGCCATCATTTGGCGGCTTTTTTATTTCTGTCACCCATTTCTTTTCTTTTTCATTTTCTTCTTGACTTTATCGCTTTTATGCGTTAAACTTCAACACAGCAAATCGCAAAACACTTTTAGGAGGGGCTTTTGTCATGGGAATCAAGCTACTGCTCTTAGTCCTTTTCTTTTCCATTATGATCGGTATCGGACTATACTGCCGGAAGCATGCAACAGACGTAAATGGATTCGTGCTAGGTGGACGCTCGGTGGGGCCCTGGTTGACAGCCTTCGCCTATGGAACTTCCTACTTTTCTGCTGTGGTTTTTGTAGGGTACGCGGGACAATTTGGCTGGAAATATGGCATTGCCGCTACATGGGCAGGAATTGGGAATGCCCTTTTAGGTTCACTTTTGGCTTGGGTGGTATTGGGGCGCCGCACTCGTATCATGTCACAACACTTGGACAGCGCTACAATGCCCGAATTTTTTGGAAAACGATTTGGCAGTTCATCCTTAAAAATCGCGGCTTCCGTTATAATTTTTATATTTCTCATCCCATATACCGCCAGCCTATACAACGGACTGTCTCGGTTATTTGGCATGGCTTTCCAGATTGACTATTCCATCTGTGTGGTAGTAATGGCCGTCCTTACCGGCGTATACGTCATTGCAGGCGGGTATATGGCCACCGCGATCAACGACTTTGTCCAGGGTATCATCATGATTTTTGGCATCTGTGCGGTGATTGCCGCCGTATTGCAGAGCCAAGGCGGATTTGCTGCTGCACTGGAGAGTTTAGCACAGGTAAATGACCCCTCTGTCTCTCAAGTTCCAGGGATCTTTGCCTCCTTTTTTGGCCCTGACCCATTAAATCTTCTGGGTGTTGTTTTGCTCACCTCTCTAGGGACGTGGGGACTGCCTCAAATGGTGCAGAAATTTTACGCCATTAAAAGTGAAAAAGCAATTGATACCGGCACGGTTATTTCCACTTTATTTGCTGTGGTAGTCGCCGGTGGGTGCTATTTCCTGGGAGGCTTTGGGCGGTTGTTTTCTCAGCAGGTAGATGTGGCCAAAAATGGCTACGACTCCATCATTCCCACTATGCTCTCCGGATTGCCTGACATTCTGTTAGCAGTTGTGATTATCCTGGTCCTCTCCGCCTCCATGTCCACCCTTTCCTCTCTGGTCCTCACCTCCAGTTCCACTTTGACATTAGATTTACTCAAGGGTCACTTCTTTCCTGATATGGCGGAAAAGCGACAGATTTCTCTGATGCGGGTGTTCATTGTCCTATTTATCGCTATCTCGGTGGTACTTGCTATTATTCAGTATAAGTCGAGCGTCACCTTTATCGCTCAGTTGATGGGAGTATCCTGGGGAGCTTTGGCTGGAGCATTTTTGGCCCCCTTCCTTTACGGGCTATATTGGAAGAGAACCACCAAGACGGCCTGCTGGGTAAGTTTTCTCTTTTCCACCTGCTTTATGTTAGCCAATATAGTTTGGAGCCAATATTTTCCCGTACTGTTACGTTCCCCCATCAATGCCGGGGCCTTTTGCATGTTGGCCGGTTTGATTCTAGTCCCATTGGTCTCTCTTTTCACCTCCAAACCAGACCGTCAACTAGTTGACGCAGCTTTCTCCTGCTATGAAGAAAGAGTCCTCGTCCTTCAACGTCAAGCTCTTGGAGATCGACAAGCGTCAGACTTTTAAAATTCCCGTCGCTGTGTTATGCTATTTTTAGACTGTCGAAAGCCTATATAGCATAACACCACAAAAAAGAGGTTCTGTTATGATTTTTGATTTTCACACCCATACCTTTCCTGACACCATTGCCCATACCACAGTGGAAAAATTACAGGCTCTGTCCCATTCCCGCCCATTTACCGACGGTACACGAAACGGCCTTGCCCAATCCATGGTTCAGGCTGGAATCGATGGCGCCCTCATCCTTCCTGTGGCCACTAACACCCGCCAGGTTCCCCATGTAAACGACGCCTCCGCCCAACTGAACGCTTTGGCTCCCCAGAGTGGGATTTACTCCTTTGGTTGTATGCACCCGGATTTTTCTGACTGGAAACAAGAACTCGGCCGTATTGCTCAACTGGGTCTCAAGGGAATTAAGCTACACCCGGTATACCAAGGGGTAGATTTTGATGATTTGCGTTATCTCCGGATCTTGGATCGCTGTGGAGAATTAGGGCTTCTGGTACTGACCCACGCGGGCCTGGATATCGGCTTTCCCGGTAAAGTGAACTGTTCTCCAGATATGATTTTACGCGCAGTGCGACAAGTGGGCCCCGTGACACTTATTTTGGCCCACATGGGCGGGTGGCGCAATTGGGAACAGGTGGCCCAACTGCTCCCAGAGACCCAGGTATATCTGGACACTTCTTTCTGCTTGGGTAAAATCTGCCCAAATGGGGACGGTTACTATGGTCCCTCAGATCTGGGACTCATGGATCCAAAATCGTTTTTAGACCTGGTACATCAGTTTGGTCCCCAACGTATTCTTTTTGGATCAGACAGTCCCTGGACCAGCCAATCTGAGAGTCGGCGGGCACTGGAAGCACTCCCACTGGCTTCCAACGACCTATCTGCCATTATGGGTGGTAATGCCTGCCGCTTACTGGGATTGGGGTAGTTCTATTGATCCAACAAAAACGCCGTGGCCAAAAGGCCGCGGCGCTTCACATTTTTAGGTCAAATTTTGTTTTTCTAATACAGCCCATCCAAAATTTCCACAATATCTCCGATGACTCCATCATCACAGTGGCACAATACCCTGGCTCCCCAATCTTTCACTTCCTGTGCACAATTGGCTGGAGCAAAAGGGATAGCAGACTGCATCAACATGGGAATATCGTTTTGATTATCCCCCACACAGTACACCTTTTCTGGCGCAATGCCCAAGCGATGAGCCAATTTTGCCACCATTCCGCCCTTCGTGCTTCCTTTCTCGGTAATCTCTAGATAATAGGAATTTGAAAAAATGGCCTCATACAAATCCCCATACCGCTCCAGCAACCACTTCTGTACCCGAAGCAGTTCTGAATGCTCCTGTTGGAGTATTGCCTTTGTCCACGGAGTAGGTGTTTCCAATACAGGGCAGATTTGGTAATCAGTACCCACTTTCTTCATGTGGGCATCCGTTATGGGATTTGGGTTCCAAACATAGATATCCTCGCCGTGATAGGCTTCAATTCCTACCGTGGAAAATTCCTCCAAAAGCCTGGCAAAATCGTCCGGTGCGCTCTTTGCTAAAAAAGTCTGTTCCAACATTTGGTCCAATTGAAAATCATATAGTGCTGACCCGTTGGATAACACCACCGGCGCATTTACTGGAACCAGGTGGACATGAGGCGCAAAGGTACGGTGTGCCCGACCGGTAGCCACAGTAAACCGACCACCTTGATTCTGAAAGTATACAATCGCATCCAGATTTCGAGGTGGGACTCGGTAGTGGGAGTCGTATAACGTATCATCAAAATCACTGACCAGCAGCACACCATCAAACTTTCCCATTTCCGCCTCCTGTTCTGCCCCTGCACGGGGCAAATGGACCCTTCCGCACACGCCGGAAAACCCAATCGGCGGCTGGAATTCGACACCTATCATTGTATGCGCCCCATCATGGTTTGTCAAGGATCTGCCCCCAGGCGCAACAAGGCCGTACCCTCTTCCTTCGGGGTACGGCCTTGCTGAAAATAACGAATAAACTCAGTCTTTGTGGTCCTCTGTAACAGCGCCGGATCGGTATGCCTCCAGCAGCCGACGCAGGTCGTCTGCTTGGGCCTGAAGGGTACGACCAATATCTGTCTGGGCAATTTTCACTCGAGACTCCATCCGTTCAAACACCAGTGAGTCGTTTGCGATGTCGTGGTTATAACGGATCGCCTCTTGTCGACCGGCAAAGGGCTGGTGGGAAACAATACGGATGTTTCGGGAGTTATAAATTAGGGTGTAGCCTGCAATCCCCGAAGTAGGCTGGTAAGCCTTGCAGAAGCCGCCGTCAATGACAATCAGTTTCCCGCCTCCTTTGATGGGGCTCTCTCCTTTTTTCGCCTTTACCGGAATATGTCCATTGATAATATGGCAATGTGGACCCTCTAACCCAAACTCCTTTAGCAACATTTCACACACGGCTGGGTCTTGGTAGTGGACATAATAGCTGTTTTTGGGTTCTGTCCATGCTCCCTCGTCTCGAATCAGCCGTCTTTCAAAGGTGGTCATACGATCTCGTCCAAAAATGGGGCTGTTTCGTCCCGCCCATAACCACCATAAAAAGTCCATTCCAAACTGACGTTCTGGAGAACCGGTTTTGTCGTAATACGCTTTCCTTGCCGTCTTTTCGGCATAATCTAAAAATTCCTTCCCGCAACGTTCCCGACCCCCGATGGTGAAACGAAGAAGGGTTCCATCCTCTGCCATTGGAATACAGCCGTGGAAAAGAAGATTTCCGTTAAACACCTTATAGAGTCCGCCTTTTGAATACAAAAAGCGAATGTGCTGCTGCAGTTTTTCACTGCGCTGGAAAGAAGCGGTCAATTGGTCAATTACCTGGTTTTCCTCCGCCGTCAAGGTGTAAGGATCCGCCGGATCTACAGTCGGGAAGTCACAGTCCTCTAGTGCATAGGTGGTCTCTCCGATCGTGATGCTTTTACTGTCATAATCAATCTTGTCCAATAGCAGCCGGTCAGCCATATTAAATTCCGGATGGCGGAGAATTTTTTGCCCCTCCAATTTGAAAAGAATTACCGTAATGGCCTTGTGCATGCGGGCAGAGAGTAATTTATCCTTTTCTGTATATTGCTCAGCATCTGGACCGGTAAGTTTGACGGCAAAACGATGGGTATCGCAGTCCTTATACACCTCATTTGCAAAGATGGACAGCGGACGCAAAGAGATACCATATCCGGTTTCAATGACATCCAGATTGTTATAGTGAATGGAATTTGCTAACACTGTGGCCACCAAAGTCCGAGAGCCGGAGGCGGCTCCCATCCACAGAATGTCGTGATTCCCCCACTGGATATCCACACTGTGATAGTTCAAGAGGGAGTCCATCACGATGTCTGCACGGGGACCACGGTCAAAAATATCTCCCACAATGTGAAGGTGATCCACTGCCATACGCTTGATAACTCCACACACGGCCTCAATGAAGCTAGGGGCTCGATCGATGTCAATAATGGTCGTAATAATATTTTCATAGTAGTCCCGTTTATCCGCCTCATCATAGTGGGTGTGAAGTAATTCGTCAATGATGTACGCATAATCTTTTGGCAACGCTTTGCGGACTTTAGAACGGGTATATTTGGAAGAAATCCAGCGACACAGTTCAATGAGTCGGTGCAAGGTAATTCGATACCATTCCTTGATGTCATCGGCCTCTCGACGCACCAATTCCAGTTTTTCCTCCGGGTAATAGATCAGTGTGGCCAGCTGGTCCCGCTCCCCACGGGTGAGACTTGTGCCGAACAGTTCGTCCAGCTTCTCCTTCACCACACCAGAGCAGGAATTCAAAATATGCAGAAATGCCTCGTATTCTCCATGAATGTCTGAGATAAAGTGTTCCGTCCCTTTGGGCAGGTTTAAAATGGCCTGAAGGTTGATAATCTCTGTACTGGCAGCCTGAACGGTGGGATATTGCTTGGCCAGCAGTTTTAAATAGCGCAGTTCCTCCGGCTTGAAGCTTCGTTTTGTCTTCATCGCAATCTCCTTCGCACAGCGGGCTTTTATCCGGCCAATCCCGGTCCACCCTGTTTTTACTCTTCCATTGTACACAACCTGCCATAGAAAAAAAGGGAGGATACGGCTTAAATATTTGCAGAAATTATCCTTATCAATTCACAACATCGTTTACAATTTATTTTCCCTTTCCAACACAGCTGTGCTATAATATTTTTTATCGTTCCATCTTCAAAGGAAAGGAAGCGTTATTTTGGCTACCCCTAAGGATGAAGCTGCGCTGGCTACAGCGCCGATTGGTAGATTGATGATCAAATTAGCTGTCCCATCTGTGGCAGCACAGCTGATCAACATGCTCTATAACATCGTAGACCGGATCTACATTGGACACATCCCTGTGGTGGGAAAAACTGCACTGACTGGTGTGGGCGTTACGTTTCCCATTTTGATGCTCATCTCAGCTTTCGCTGCCTTTGCTGGTATGGGGGGCGCTCCTTTGGCCTCTATCCGGCTGGGTGCGGGAGACCGAAGCGGAGCTCATAAAATTTTAGGGAACTCTGCCACTATGCTGCTAGGCACCTCCGTTGTCCTTACCGTGGTTTTCTCCGCTTTTAAAACCCCTATTTTGATGGCTTTCGGCGCTTCCGACGCTACCATTGGCTATGGTTTGGACTATATCTCTATCTATCTACTCGGCACTGTGTTTGTACAGTTTTCCCTGGGTCTTAACACTTTTATCAGTGCACAGGGAAAGGCCATGGTCGCTATGCTCAGCGTCTTAATTGGCGCTATTCTAAACATTGTGTTAGACCCCATCTTTATCTTTGTCTTCGGCCTGGGTGTGCGGGGAGCCGCTATCGCCACAGTGCTCTCTCAGGCTGTAAGTGCTCTTTGGGTCGTGGGTTTCTTGTGTTCCCGACACACCGGGCTGCGCCTGTCTCTCTCCTATATGCGTCCCAATTGGAAAGTCATCGTTCAAATTGGATCGTTGGGCATTGCTCCCTTTATTATGCAATCTACGGAAAGTTTGGTAACCGTAGTCCTTAATACCGGACTACAAACTTACGGGGGAGATCTGTATGTGGGCAGCATTACCATCCTCCAAAGTGTTATGCAGATGGTAGTTATGCCAGTACACGGCATGACCTATGGGGTACAGCCCATTATGAGTTACAACTTTGGTGCCAAAAATTATCCTCGTGTACGAGAAACCTTTAAAAAGCTACTCATTTCTACCATGATTTTTACCACTGCCTCCACCCTTGTGGCCGCAGTATTTCCCAGGCCTCTTGCATTGCTGTTTAATAACGACCCCGAACTGGTGGAATTGGTAGGCCAGGTCATGCCTCTCTTCTTCGCGGGAATCTGGGCTATGGGGGCACAGATGGCTTGCCAGGCTGCATTTATGGCACTGGGCCAGGCCAAGACCAGTTTGTTCTTGGCCCTGCTGCGGAAAATTATCCTTCTGATTCCGCTTGCGATTCTTCTGCCCCGCATTACCGGAAACGTGATGGGCATTTATGCCGCTGAACCCATTGCGGATATCTTAGCTGCAACGACTACCTTGTCTCTGTTTTTGGCTCGCCGGAAAAAATTGCTTCCCACCCCAAATGACCACATCTAGCACTCCCCATTATCACTGGAAATACGCGCCTGTACTTGTGTCAAATCGTATAACCGCAATAAAGCTGCGGCTAGCACAAACAGCGCTGCCCACACATTTAGTGTTGCAGAATATTGCACCTGACAAGTTTGCTCTTTACTATTTTCCCACCCTTCTAGCGAAAGTACAAAGAAAAATGTCAGTGCCACCACCACCAGAAGACTGGCCGGAAGGCGAAGGCCAGTCACATCCGGCATATTCTCTGCACCTTCGCAGAGCATTCGTTCCAATCCTTCCCGTTGAACGGCTGTGGCCCTCCAAGATAGCCCTACTGATGTCAATAGTATCCCGATAAACCCTAACGAGAGGTCGGCTTCTTTGATTTTTTGGCACAGTTGTTCTTTTTCCACTTGCTCCATATGTCCCAGCCCCCTTTCTCTCATGCTATGACCAGATCTTCATGTTGTGTCAAAGAAAAGTTCGGTTTCCCAACATTTTATTGGGAAACCGAACTTTTTATCGACTCTGTTTGATTATACTCCCGCGCCACCAAACTCCGCCAGTTTCAAGCCTTTATTCCGGTCCTGCACCCACTGAATTGACCACTGCGAAGCAAACAATAGCAGTTGGTTGCCCTTGTAATCTTCCACCAGTTTCGCATCATTGGGCAACAACAGATCTTCCTCTTTGATGGGAGGAGCATCCTCATCCTCTTTCACAATCCAGCGCAGATACTCGAAAGGTAACCCTTCCTTGTATAGTTCCACATTATACTCGCTGCGCAGGCGGTACTCCAACACGTCAAATTGCAGGGTGCCCACCACTCCCACGATGACTTCTTCCATGCCAGTATAGGGAGTCTTGAAAATCTGGATCGCTCCCTCTTGCGCAATCTGTTCCACACCCTTTAGAAACTGCTTGCGCTTCATAGTATCCACAGAGCGAATTCGTTGAAAATGTTCGGGAGCAAAAGTTGGGATAGGATCGAACTGGAACTTCTTTCCTGGAGTACAAAGTGTATCCCCAATGGAAAAAATCCCTGGATCAAAAACACCTATGATATCCCCTGCGTAGGCCTCTTCAATTATTTCCCGCTCTGCAGCCATCAACTGCTGGGGCCTCGAGAGTCGAATTTTCTTGCCGCCCTGAACATGATAAACTTCTCGGTCTGCCTCAAATTTTCCCGAAACAAGGCGCATAAAGGCAATCCGATCTCGGTGGGCCTTATTCATATTGGCCTGGATTTTGAAAACAAAGGCGGAGAAATCGTCATCAAAAGAGTCAACCACTGCATCTCCCGCCTTGCGGGGAAGAGGAGCCGTGGTCATACGCAAAAACTCCTCCAAAAAGGGCTCTACTCCGAAATTCGTCAGTGCCGACCCAAAAAATACGGGGGACAGTTTCCCGTGGCGCACTCGCTCCAAGTCAAAATCGCAGCTAGCCCCGTCCAACAATTCAATTTCATCCACCAGCTGCTGCCGCTTCCCGCTCCCAATCAGGTCGTCCAACGCCGGATCGTCTGGTTCAATCACTGTAGCGGTAGCCGCCTTTGCGTTGGTATTGGAGGTAAAATGAATTACCTTTCGATTTTGGCGGTCATACACCCCTTTAAATTCCTTCCCACAACCAATGGGCCAGTTTATGGCATAGGTGTCGATCCCCAATTCTTTTTCCAATTCCTCACACAATTCAAAAGGATCTCGAGCTTCCCGATCCATCTTATTGATAAATGTGAAAATGGGAATATCCCGCAACGCACATACTTTAAATAATTTCCGTGTCTGAGCCTCTACGCCCTTGGCTGCATCAATGACCATCACCGCAGAGTCCGCCGCCATCAGGGTACGGTAGGTATCCTCGGAAAAGTCCTGGTGTCCCGGGGTATCCAAAATATTGATACAAAATCCCTCATATTGAAACTGCATCACCGACGAGGTCACAGAAATGCCACGCTGCTTCTCAATTTCCATCCAGTCGGAGGTGGCCGCGCGGGTGTTTTTCTTTCCCTTTACCTGTCCCGCCTGGGCAATGGCACCGCCGTAGAGCAAGAACTTTTCTGTTAAAGTGGTCTTGCCGGCGTCAGGGTGCGAGATAATGGCAAAGGTCCGTCTCCGTTTAATTTCCGCTTCATACTGGTACAAAGGGTCCACTCCCTTACAAAATTTCTCCGTTAGCAGATTATTTTACCATAGCCTCCCCCATAGCTGCAAGGGGAAAGCCGTCTTTTCTCTCACAACTCATGCCGCCTCTGGTAGGGGTTCCTGCCAACCCAGATCCCCTTCCTCACCTAAAATGGTGTGACAGTGCTCCAGTGCCTCTTTCAATTTTTTATATGCTCCAGCGTCCACTAGGGAATGCTCACCCGCTTCGTACTCTGCGATTGCCTGGTGAATATTGACCAGGTAACGCCGTTCCCCCACTGGAGCACCATCCCGGTGGAGCATATAGTAGGGCTGATAACCTACATCCGTCACAGAAGTCTCTCCAGTACTTGGGTCCCGGGTTAACTCCAAATCTAGCACTGCAGTAGTCATAGTGGCTGGGGCCGGATCATATTGGTTGGAGATAAAGTTGCCCAGGGAATAGCATACAAAGCCCTCACGCTGCTTTCCATCCCAGCCAGAGACCGTAATGGTCTCGTAGGGCTGTAGCACATGTGGATGTCCCCCCAGCACCAGATCAGTTCCTTGCTCTACCAAAAATTCCGCCAGCTTCGTCTGATGTACATTGGGAGAATTTTGGTATTCAATCCCCCAGTGAATCATCACCGCAATCAAATCCGTGTCCAATGCCCGGGCCGCCTCCAAATCCTTCTGAATGCGGTCATAGTCAGGGTTTGCCAGTGTAGTATAATAATCTACATTAAATAAGTTTACCGCGTACATCTTGTCTGAATCCAGTCGAAAGCCGTTCAAGCCATAAGTATAGGACAAAAAAGCCACCGAAACGCCCCCTACATCGGCTACATAGATGCCTCGGTTCTCTTCTAACTCCTCTTGAGAGCGGTAGGTTCCCACATGGGCCATCCCTACCTGGTCCAACACATCCAGGGTCCGGTAAATGCCGTTGAGCCCCTGATCTCGGCTGTGGTTATTGGCGGTAGACAGCAAGTCAAACCCTGCCTGCTTTGCGCCATATGCCAAGGCATCCGGGGAGTTAAAAGCAGGAAAACCAGAATACTTTGGCCCACCACCTAAAACAGTTTCCAAATTAGCCACTGCATAATCTGCCCTCTCCAACTGCTGAGCAGCAAACTGGAAAAGATGACTGTAATCGTACGCTCCAGTGGCCTCTACATAGGCATCCTTTGTAATGGGCATGTGACTCATGATGTCTCCAGCCACCATCAGATGCGCCACCACCGGTTGCGGTTCTGGGACAGGTTCCGGCTCCAATTCAGATTGGGATGGGGGAGGAGTCTGTTGATGGGTCCCTGTCTCCATTGAGGATTGGGTACATCCCACCAACAGTAGCACTAGAGATAATGCCACAGAAAAGATTGCTTTCAAACCATATTCTCCATTCGTTGATATAAATTTTCCGACAATTCTGAGCACAGCGCGTACAGCCCGTATGAATCTGTTTTTCGCTCTGTTCCAGTAGTAATGACTACCACTCCATTCCCTGTCTCCGGATTATAGGACAGGAGAGAAAATACTCCATATGCACTGCCTGTATGGTAGTACAACTGAGATTGACCCAGCAAGTTCTCTTGTCGGCGCAGCACGAGACACTGCTCGAAGGGGGTACCATCTTCCGGATCTACAGAAAATCGTGGGGTTTCCAGATCTGTCACAGTCTCTGGCGTCAGATACGCCCGTTCCTCATAGATGCCGTCATTTGCCAGAATGCAGACTAATTTAGCCATATCCACAGCACTGATCGTCAAGCCACCCGGGTAGTAAGAGGCCCCCTTTCCAATCACATCAGGAACCGACTGGGCCACGTGACTTGCGGCGCTGCGGCTCACGCCCCCGGTGGTATACAGGGTAGCTACTTCATCCTCCTCCAACTTTCCAGGGAAAAAGGTGGCCCGCACCCCCATAGGCTCTAGGAATCGGCTCTGGAAATAGTCATCTAACACTTGGTCTGAGGCCAACTCCAATGTAGTTCCCAAGATGCAAAAACCAAAGTTGCTGTAGTACCAGTATCCCCCGTCTCCCGGCTCCATATCGCGCCAGGTGCTATTTTGATGGAGCAGTCCTTCCAATTTAGACAATCCCCGAGTAATATCCAAGTCTCGAAGCGAAGAGGTATGGGTCATCAACGTAAGGGAGGTTGGCTGGCCATCGCTATATGGATTTTCCGCCCCATCCCCCCAATAGGCACTGAGGGGAGCCTCCAACTCCAACAGGCCATCCTCCGCCATGGCCATGGCGCAAAGCCCCACCGCTACTTTACTAATGGAGGCAATACGTACCTTCGTATCCGCTGTCATGGGCCGTTTTTCTTTTTCTGCCCAACCCCAAGCCCCAGATACGCTGAGTTCTCCCCCTTCTATCGTTGCTACCGACACACCAGCAGCTTTGTAATGATCCATCACTTGCTCCAAAGCTGCATCCACATCTTCCTGAGTGAGTTGCGGTTTTTCTTCTATCTCCTGGGGAACAATGGTCTCTACCGCAGAAGAAACTTCTGGGGGGTCTTCCTCTCTTGAGACAGAATGGGCTTCTGGCTGCCCGGAACTGCACCCCACCAGACACAGTGCAAGTGCTATCACTAGAGACAACTGCCGCATTGTACCGCGCTTCATCACGTACACTTCCTCTTGTATAATCCGACCATATTCGACCTTATGATTGTTTTTTATTATACGGGTTCTTTTGCGGAAAGTAAAGGTTGGGCTGGAGATAGTTGACAACCTCTCGTTTTTTCCGTAAAATTTATTACAATAAGAATATCTTCTTCAAGTGCCTGTCCCGGCGAGTGGCCGGGACAGGAGAATAGGAAACCGGGTGGAAAGCCCGGACGGTACCGCCGCTGTAAGCGGGAAATGGGCTGTGTGCATTTGACGAAAGTCAGTCATTGGGGAAACCTGAGAAGGCTGCACGCGCCCCTGGCGCCTGTGCGCCGTTTCCGCCAGTCAGAAGACCTGCTTGAAGTTTGTGACACCTTGCTCATCCGTGAGGCGTCTATTTGGTTGCGCGGGAAACGGCCGCGGTAGGAGTTCCTGCCGCGGCCAATCTTTTTCCTGCAGAAAGGAGTCTACTATGAAACATCCCTTTCGTTCTCTGCTATCCCTTACGCTCGCTGCAACATTCTGGGCCTGCTCCATTCTCCCCGCTTACGCTTTAAACCGTTCTGATGCCCTGCAACAGGCTGTAGATTATGTCTACTCCAACTTACCCAGCCCCCAAGTTGGAAGCACTGGCGGAGAATGGGCGGTCCTGGGCTTGGCCCGCAGCGGCGCAAGCATTCCACAAGCCTGGTACAACACCTACCGAAAGGCTCTTATCGACCTTACTCTTCAGGAGCAAGGGGTGTTATCCACTCGGAAATACACAGAGTATGCTCGGGTAGTCTTAGCTCTCACTGCACTGGGAGATGATCCTCGATGCGTGGCGGGCTACAACATGCTAACACCTCTAGAAAATATGGAACAGACGGTGCGTCAAGGGGTAAACGGAGCGATCTATGCCCTTATCGCCCTGGACTGCGGCAATTACTCCGCCCCTGAAGGTCTAAGGGAGTGGTATTTGATGTATCTTTTAAATGCTCAGCTTCCCGATGGAGGCTGGGCACTAGCCGGTGAACAAGCTGATCCAGATCTCACTGCCCAGGCTCTTCAGGCTCTTGCCCCCTACGCCGAATCAGTACAACCTGCCATCCAGCGAGGCCTGGATTGCCTGGTCGAACTTCGAGAACAAGGGGCTTTTTCCACCTTGGAGAGTTATGCCCAAACAATTTTAGCCCTGTGTGCCCTCGGCCAGCAGCCGGACGATCAATTGGTGGCGGATTTTCTTTCCTATCAGCTTCCAAGTGGTGGATTTTGTCACCTCTTCGGCGGTACTGCAGACTCTATGGCTTCCGAACAGGGGCTTTGCGCACTGGTGGCTCTAGACCGCTTGGAGCGGGGCGCTCCTTCCATATACCAGATGAGCGATGTCCGCCCAGCCGGAGATCCAATTGAGAAAGGCAATGATAACCTTTTCCAGGGCGCTCTTTTGTGCACCGGGTTGTCTTTGCTCCCCCTTTCTATCTTAGGACAAGGTATACCGATCTGTTTGCCAAACTTTGAGGTGACCCCATGACGCCCCCTAAAAAGCTGCTAGGTGCAGCAGCTTTACTCGGAATCTTACTTTTTACCTTCTGGTATGGTGGCAGTGCCCCGGGCTTACAAGGCTGGCAGATATCCTCTCCAAACTCCTCCGTTTCTTTTGAAACGCCTGATTCCTCGCTCACCGTTCAGCCCCAGAGTTCTACACCGGACACTTCCCCCAAGACGCCAGACGCATCCCATCAAAGTTCAATTACTACTGAACCGAATTCTTCCTCTGCTCTCTCTGCCGGATCAGAGCCATCGGAACTTGCTCCGCCCACTCCTTCCCCAGAGGCCGTTGACCCTTCCCTTTCTCAATCTGTTATCTCTGAAGAATCTCCCAAAGAACCGGTATCCTCTTCCGACACAACTTCCTCTGGTGTCAACTTGACGTCCCCGGATAGTACATCCGTTTTGGCAGAGCCAGTTTGTACCATATCCATTTCTTGCAGTGCAGTTTTGGACCATCTGGACTGGTTAGACCCAGATAAAGTAGAGTTGATCCCTGCCGACGGTATCATTCTGCCGGAAACTACAATCTCATTTTCCCAAGGTGACTCCGCCTTTACCCTACTTCAGCAGATAACTCGCCAAGAATCCATTCACTTAGAGGCCTCTTTTACTCCTGGCTACGGTTCTAGCTATGTGGAGGGGATTGCCAATCTTTATGAATTTGATTGTGGGCAGCAATCCGGTTGGCTATATCGAGTGAACGGCATCTCTCCCGGATACTCCAGTTCCCAATATACGCTTCATGATGGAGATGTCGTGGAGTGGATCTACACTTGTGATCTAGGTGCAGATGTGGAGGGGACTCCATGACAGATGCCTTTTCCCGCTACCACCCCGCTGTCAACGCCACCTGGTTTGCTCTGGTTCTGGTTGGAGTTGTCACCTCTTTTCATCCTGCTCTGTTGCTGATTGCCCTAGGGTGCGGGCTAGCCTGGTCAATCCAATTGGGCTTGCATTGGCGCCCGCTCTCCCTTTTCGCACTGTTTTTGCTGGCAGCGGTGTGCAACCCTCTTTTCACCCACGCAGGGGTCACCATTCTATGCTACTTCCCCAACGGTAACCCCCTTACACTAGAATCCATCCTTTTCGGTCTAGGGGCAGGCGGAATGTTATTGACCGCAGCAGTGCTGCTTCGCTGTGGCGGTGCGGTACTCACCGCCGACAAATGGATGTGTCTCATGGGCCGTGCTTTGCCCATTTTATCTTTGCTGCTCTCCATGGCACTGCGCTTTTTTCCCCAAACCCAACGACGCCTGACCCAGACCACCACTGCCCAGCGTCAGGCGGGGCAGCAGGGACACACCCCTTTGGCACGAGCACGCCAGGTGGTACGACAGATCTCCGCTCTTATTTTCTGGTCTTTGGAGGCCGCTTTAACCACAGCCGACTCCATGGAAAGCCGCGGATATGGTCTTCCCGGCCGTACTGCCTATACCAACTACCGTTTGGAGCACCGTGATCGCAACGCATTGGGGTGGCTGGCTCTATTGGGCGGCTACCTGTTCCTTATGGCTTTGCACGGCAATTTAGCTTGGCGTTATTACCCTTCTCTACGCTGGGCCCCGCTGGACCTCTGGACTGTTTCCGCATTAGCTGACTGGGCGGTACTCTGCGCCCTCCCCTTATATTTAAACTGGAAGGAGGATCGGGCATGGACCTGCTTCGACTCCAAAACCTGACATTTGCCTACCCAAACCAGGTTCACCCCGCTCTGGACAGTGTCTCCCTGTCAGTGGAACCAGGAGAGTTCATCACCCTGTTTGGGCCTTCCGGCTGTGGAAAAACCACTCTTTTACGTCAATGCAAGCCGCCCCTAGCTCCTCATGGGAGTCGGAGCGGTTCTATCCTGTTCGCAGGCCAACCGATAGAGTCTCTAAGCCGGGCGGACCAAGCCAAAAAAATTGGTTTTGTACTCCAATCCCCAGATGACCAGATTGTTACTGACAAAGTATGGCATGAATTGTCTTTCGGTCTGGAGAGTTTAGGCTTCTCCCAAGATGCCATTCGTGCCAAAGTCTCTGAGATGGCGTGCTTTTTCGGCTTGGAGGAATGGTTTCATCGGGACACAGCATCTCTATCTGGGGGAGAAAAGCAGTTACTCAATCTAGCTGCAATCATGGTAATGGAACCGGAGTTATTGCTTTTAGATGAGCCCACTAGCCAGCTGGATCCCATTGCTGCTCAAAATTTTCTAGACTGCCTTGGCCGGATTAACCGCGACCTTGGTACTACGATTCTCCTCTCAGAGCATCGATTAGAGGAGGCTCTCCCCCTGTCTCACCGGGTTATACTCCTTACAGATGGCCACCTGGACTTTTCGGGTCCGCCTTCTCAGCTGGGGCTTGCATTGCGACAGTCCAATCACCCAATGAGGATTGCTCTTCCCGCCCCTATACGGGTCTGGTCCGCCACAGAGGAAGGTGGTTCCTGCCCACTCACAGCCGGGCAAGGGCGAAGATGGCTTCATTCCTTTGCAGCCCACCATTCCCTCACTGCGCCGCCGCCCCCTCCCCCTTTTCCTCAGCGGCATGATGCATTGACCATAAAAGACGTATGGTTTCGCTATACTCGAGATGGAAAAGACATTCTGCGCGGTCTCTCACTCCGTATTCCACAAGGAAGTCTGTTTGCCCTTTTGGGAGGCAACGGCGCAGGCAAGAGCACGCTACTTCAGCTGCTAGCTGGCGCTCATCTTCCTCAGCGAGGTTCTATCACCCTGCTGGGTCGACCACTGCAAGACTGGCCGGAACAAGAGCGGTTTGGTTCTGGTGCTCTGGCCGTCCTACCGCAAAACCCCATGGCGCTCTTTTCCGCTCATACAGTACAGGAGGAACTGACTCTCAGCGCAAAAGATGAGACAGAAATACAACGAATTGTTGATCTCTGTGGTCTTGTTGGGTTGCAGAACCGCCACCCTTATGATTTGTCCGGCGGAGAACAGCAGCGTGTTGCTCTTGCGAAAGTACTTTTGGCTCAGCCAAATATCCTACTACTAGACGAGCCCACTAAGGGGATGGATGCCCCTTGGAAAGAACAATTTGCCACTCTATTGCACTCCCTACAAAACCAGGGGTTAACCACTCTCTTGGTGAGCCATGATGTAGAGTTTTGTTCCCGTCACGCCTCTCATTGTGCACTACTCTTTGACGGTCAGATTCCCGTTTGTGCCCCACCCCATTTGTTTTTTTCCCAGACCCGATTTTACACCACCGCCGCCAGCCGCATGGCGCGGGAATTACTTCCCAACGTAGTGACCACAGAGGGTTTGATTTCCGCCTGCAGCGGACAGAAACTATCACAGGAAACAGACATTTCCCATGATCGTTCCCTTTCACCGGCTTCTAAAGGTCCGGTTTCGCCTATCCACTCCCCTTCCAACTCCCCTCAGTTTCCCTCTGACTCTGTCTCCCCCACCTTCCGTCGCTCTAGATCCTCACATACTGCTAGGACTACGAAACACTGGTTGGGTGTCATTCTTTTGGGTGTTTGCCTGGTGGCTGGCTTTATGGCTTGGCAGGATGCCCCGCTTTTCGCGGGCTTGGCCGCCGGACGATGGTTGCCTTCTCTCGCTTGGCTATGTGTGGCAGGTATAGGTCTGCATTTACTGGGAGTTGGGCAGTCAGTAATGTCTTCCGCCTCTATCGCTCTACCCACCCGCTCTCTCTCTGCTTGGGCTATATCGCTTCTTTGTTCCTTTGGTTTAATACCTGCGACTCTTTGGGCGGGCACTTATCTGCTAGGTGATCGGAAGTATTACTTTATTTCTCTTCTGGTCCTGTTGGAGGCTTTGCTTCCTCTATTTCTCTCGCTAGAACGCACCCGACCTCAAGCCAGATATTTAGTGCTTCTTTCCGTCCTGGCCGCCTTAGCCGCTGCAGGCCGGGCTGCTTTTTTCATGCTTCCACAATTTAAACCCATCGCTGCAGTGACTATAGTGACGGGCGTGGCTTTCGGCGGGCAGTCTGGCTTCTTGGTAGGCGCACTGTCCATGCTGTTGTCTAATTTCTTCTACGTCCAAGGTGCCTGGACTCCGTGGCAAATGGCAGCCATGGGCCTGATCGGGCTACTGGCTGGCTGGCTCAGTCGGTGGGTAGGAAGAAATCGCTACGGACTGGCTCTATATGGCTTTTTCGCAGTACTGCTTCTCTACGGTGGAATTTTAAACCCAGCCTCTGTTTTCATGTATCAACCCTATCCATCTTGGGAAATGTTGGTTGCATCTTGGGTCCTGGGTTTCCCCATGGATCTGGTCCATGCCGCCGCTACTGCTTTCTTTCTCTGGGCTGGTGGTCCCACCTTGTTGGAGCAATTCGGACGACTGCATACCAAATACGGCTTGGATTAGATTATTTCTCCTTCTCCTAACTAAAATTTTGAGAAGGCCCACCAAAATAGGCGGACCTTCTCAAATGCAAGTCATCGGGGACCTCTCTTTTAAAAAGAGAGGTCCCCGATGACAGTAAAATGGAAAGGGAGATTAGAAAATTCCTTGAGCCATCATTGCATCTGCCACCCGCTGGAACCCGGCGATGTTGGCACCAGCCACCAGGTTGTACCCCAAACCGTACTGTTCAGCAGCTTTGACAGAGGCATTGTGAATGTTGATCATGATCTGATGCAGTTTCTGGTCCACTTCCTCCGCGGTCCAGAACAGGCGCTCGGAATTCTGTGCCATCTCCAGAGCAGAGCCAGCCACACCGCCGGCATTGACCGCCTTAGAGGGCGCCACGATCATGTTCTTTTGCTCCATCATATACATTAGAGCTTCATTGGTAGTGGGCATGTTGGCCACTTCAATGTAGTACTTAATGCCGTTGGCCACAATCTTCTCCGCCCACTCCATAGTCACATCGTTCTGGGTGGCAGAAGGCATGATGATGTCCACTTTCCGGCCCCAGGGTTTCTCTTTGGCGTGGAACTCACAGCCAAACTTGTCAGCATAGTCCTGGACACGGTCACGGCCAGAGGCGCGCATCTCCAGCATAAAGTCAAACTTCTCCTGGGTGGTAATGCCATCGGGGTCATAGATATAACCGTCCGGACCGGACAAAGTCACAACCTTGCCGCCCAATTGAGCAATCTTCTGGCACAGGCCCCAGGCCACGTTACCAAATCCAGAAATCGCCACTGTCTTGCCCTGGAACGAGTCATTCTCATGCTTGAGCACCTCGTTACAGTAGTAAGCTGCACCAAAGCCAGTGGCCTCGGGACGCATCAGAGAACCGCCGAACGCAAAGCCCTTGCCGGTAATGACACCGTTTTCAAACGCGCCTTTGATGCGGCGATACTGACCATACAGATAGCCCACTTCCCGAGCGCCCACGCCAATGTCGCCGGCGGGAACGTCAATGTCAGGACCAATGTGGCGATATAACTCAGTCATAAATGCCTGGCAGAACCGCATAACCTCTGCATCGCTCTTGCCGCGGGGGTCGAAATCGGATCCGCCCTTGGCACCACCAATGGGCAAAGTGGTCAGACTGTCTTTAAAGATCTGTTCAAAGCCTAGGAACTTCATAATAGACAGGGTGACGGAGGAGTGGAAGCGCAGGCCACCCTTGTAGGGGCCCAGGGCTCCATTGTACTGCACACGGTAACCACGGTTGACATGGTACTCCCCTTTATCATCCATCCAGGTGACGCGGAACTCGATGACGCGTTCCGGCTCTACAATGCGCTCCAAAAGGGCAGCCTTCTCATATTCCGGATGCGCCTCAATGACAGGTGCCAGGGAGGTCAATACCTCTTCCACCGTTTGCAGAAACTCTGGTTCGTTGGCATTCTTCGCCTTAGTCTCAGCCAGAACTCTCTCAATATACTTGTTCATAGCGTCATTTCCTCCTGTTCTTTCGTCGACAGCTTCTTTTTGACGGATTTCCTTCACTTTTTTGTGCCCATGGCACATTCCGGGGGCATTTCATTCCCTTTTTGCCCCGCTTCATGTATAGCATACCATAATTTTGAAAAGAGTAAAGCAAAATTTTTGTGGGGGCTGCTACAATCAAAAAGTTGTGGCGCCCCAATTTTCCCGTATTTTTTCCCTGTTTTTTTAAAAAAATAGCCGTTCCCACAAAAAAGAACAGCTATTTTTGTATAATATGCAAGTTTTCAGTCAAATCCAAGTCCTAGGTATCCTTTTCTTGACCAGTTCCAATTGCGTTTCATCGCTGGATCTAACCATTTCAGCATTCCAAATTGGATCTCTTCCCCTGGCACTCGACATACTCCGCACCAGCTGGGCAACAACTGAAACAAATTTCTTAACACAAGTTCCTGCGCTCGGGGCGGTCCCAAAAGTTCTTTTCCTAACAGGCGACCATCTTCCATCCCTTCCAAACACAGATAAGCTGTCCCCGCCTCTGTATCCACCCGATATAATCCTCCATCTGGTGTTAGTTCACAGGCACCCATCTGATAAACCATTGCATCTTCCGGAAAGGCAATGTGTACACTCTCTGCCAGACATGCCTCCCGACCCGCAACATATTCCTGAGGGGAAATGGGAACCATTGTAGGTACATCCAACGATTGCAATTTTGTAACGGACACATCCGCCCGCCTTTCCGTATAGGTAAAACACTCTCGAAAACCGTTTGCTTCAAAAAAGCGGTGTAGACTGGGCTCAGCCGGAACTGTGGTAACAGCGGGGATAGACCACTGTGCAAACCACCGGTCAGCCGCTTTTAACAACTCCCCAGCCTTTCCCTCTCCTCTGCAATGGGGAGCAGTGGCTACCGCATACAGATAGGCAGCGCGAAACGTACCCTGACCAGGCACACAAAGCGCAGTATCAAACCAGGCAGTCATGGAACAAAGTTGCCCCGCCTCCTCCAAAACAAACATTCGCTCCGGCTTGTAGTAGCACCGAAAATAGTTATCCACATAATCGCCGCTGTCACCAAAGGCCGCCGCCCAAAGTGCCCGAAGCCGAGGCTCGTCCTCCGGCCGGGATAGCCGTATTTCCGCCATAGTTGCTCCCCCTTTTTTCAAGGGCCCCCGTTTGCAACGGAGGCCCTACGTTTTAACAATCTGGGTAGGCGTTACTCTTGCGAGGCATAATGATAGCGCAAACTAGATAAGCCCAGAACCCCACGGAAAAGGTAACACAGCTGGCAATAACCCACCCCACCCGCACAAGGGTAGGGTCAATATCAAAGTATTCGGCCAGCCCGCCACACACTCCACACAACATCTTATAAGGACCTTCTGTCCGATAAAGTCGTTTCTTTTCCACTTGTATTTCCTCCTGACGCGTTTGTGTGAGATTGCTCCCTACATATTCAGCATACGCGCATCGGCAAAAACAATCCATAGAAATTCCATTAAAAACAGATAAATTATCCCTGTTCCTCGCCGCACAGCCAAAGTTTGCGAGCAAGTAACCCGGTAGAAATGGTAAAAAAGACCTCCAGCGCACTGGTCACCATACCACCCAAAGCAAAGATGACTCCGGAGCCGACAGCAATCAACCACCAGGCTCGCAGCATTTTTTTGTACCTGCCCGGCTGTCTGCGGACGCCATATAGAAGTGCCCACAAAAGGGCCGCCATCAGCAACACACAGGCCACAAAAGCCAATAACACATGTAGCTTAGCATAGCGGGGAAAGTCTTCCGGTAGATAGGGTACCACCAGCGCGCAGGCCAAGCAAGCACAGGCCGCCACCGTCAATCCCCGCAGCACCCAACGCCCTCTCCCATCCAGCTGCCGTTTCCCTACATTCCACAGTATTGCCAAAAAATAACCGCCCGCTAAAATTCCCCAAAGCAGAAATCCTCTGTAATATTTTGGGCCTGTTACCGCTAGAACTGAAAAATTCGTACCAAACCAAGCGACGCTCCCTGCAAACAAAAGCGTATAGGCAGGTAGAAAAAAACAAGCAAAAAAATCGACCCAAAATTGGCTGCTCCGCCTCTGTCTTCTCACTTTTGTGCCACCGCCGCCACCAAGTCTCCTCTCGTATTAAAGTACACCTGTCGGACATTACTCCCGGTAATTTTTTGTATTTCATCCAGACGAACTCCCTCCGTCACTGTGGACACCAGAGAAAATGCCACCCCATGACGTTTCGCTCGACCGGTACGGCCAATACGATGGATATAGTACTCATTTTCATCGGGGATATCATAATTGAATACTGCATCTACGTCGTCAATATCCAAGCCGCGGGCCGCCACATCGGTGGCTACCAGTACTCTCAACTTTCCATTCCGAAACTTTTGTAATGTCTTTTCTCGCATGGACTGCTGAATATCTCCATGGATTGCCTGGCATGAAATCCCTCGCATCTGCAACAGGCCGGTGAGCCGGTCGGTCATGTTTTTTGTGTTGCAAAAGGCGATTACACGCTCATAGCCTCCCATCTCCAAGAGTCGAGCCATGACATCGGCCTTCTCCCCTCGATCTACATCCAGCCGGTATTGAGCAATATCGGGCCGATTTTCCTCATCGGCAGGGACAGTAATCTCTACCGGAGTGCGCTGGTATACCCAGGAGATGTCCAGCACTTCCCGGGAGATGGTAGCTGAAAACATACCTAAATTACGGCGCTGGGGCATCTTGTCCAAAATATGTGTGACATCTTGGACAAATCCCATGTCCAACATCCGATCCGCCTCGTCCAGCACCACAGTCTCCACCCGGCTTAGCTGCAAGGTCTGTCGCTTCATGTGATCCATCAGCCGTCCTGGAGTGGCCACCACAATCTGCGGGTGTTTTTTCAATTGGGCTACCTGCTTTTCAATGGGTTGCCCTCCATACAGACATACCACCCGCACACCTTTCTTATAAGCACACAGATCCCTTAGTTCCTCCTGAATCTGGAGTGCCAGTTCCCGGGTGGGCGCCAGCACCAGTGCCTGAATCTCACCCCGTGTTCCATCCACATGTTCCACCATAGGGATACCAAAGGCAAAGGTTTTTCCTGTCCCGGTGGGTGCTTTGGCAATCACGTCTTTCCACTCCATAAAGTAGGGAATTGCCCCCGTCTGCACCGGGGTAGCCACCGAATACCCTTTTTTATCAATGGCCTGCATCACCTCTGGTGATAGGCCCATTTGTCGGTACTCTAGCACTTCATTTACCGTCTGCCCGTTGATTTCCATTGCTTCTCGTCCCTTTCTTCTGTCTCTATCCCTGCGATTCAAGGCCTCCAATCAAAACAGAAGTTCCCAAAACACCATTTCCCTGCGCAGCCCTAAATCAAATTTGATATTTTATTGATTTTATAGTAATCCATGTTATATTATAGCCATTTTTCTCTTTTTGTCCACCTCTTCCCGCACCAATCACCAACTGGCAAGAAGCAAAACGCAGGGCCGGTCACAAAGGGCCGGCCCCGCGTTCTTTCGATGGGAGGAATCAATTGAGAATATAAGACCTTACCAGAAAAAGCTACCAAAGGGCCACTGGTAATAGTAGTTTCCATTTTGACCGGACTGCTGTTGATTGGACTCCTGCTGCGGCTGATTTGCCGCTTCTGTTTGGTCATTCTTCTCGTCAAAGGTAATGGTCAGCTTCATCTCCTGTTGCTGACGAATCACTGTCAGAGTAGCAGTATCTCCAGCCTTGTAGCCGCTGGACAGGGCCGCAGTGAGGGCAGTGCTGGAATCGATGGCGGTATCATCAATGGCAGTAATAATGTCATTGACCTGAAGGCCCGCTTTCTGAGCACAAGAACCATCCGCCACATAACTTACTAAAGCACCAGCCGAAATTCCAAAACTCTGAACTTCAGCTGAGACATCCTTCACCTGAATGCCCATGTAGGGTTTTCCTGTCACATAGCCATGCTCAATGAGTTCAGAAATGATATCCTTCACATCATTAATTGGGAGGGCAAAGCCAAGACCCTCTGCAGAGACACCAGAAGAGGATTGGGTATACTTAGCGGACACAATACCTACCACATTTCCGTAGCTGTCAAACAGCGGGCCACCGGAGTTGCCGGGATTGATCGCGCAATTGGTCTGTAACACATTGAGGGTTGTGGTCTCCGTCTGGCCGTTGGAATTCGTACTAGAGGTAGTAATGAGTCGATCTAGGGCAGAGACAATGCCGTCGGTCAGAGAATAAGTTAACTCGCCCAAGGGATTCCCGATGGCATAGACGCTCTCACCCACCACCAGTTGGTCGCTGTCGCCCAAAGTCACAGGCTGCAAACCCGTGGCATCAATTTTAATCACCGCCACATCGTTGTCCGGCTCGCCTCCCACCACCTTAGCGGTGTACTTGTCCCCATTGGCAAAAGAAACATCAATGCTAACCGAGGAATTTTCAACGGCATCCTCGATCACATGGTAGTTGGTGACGATATAGCCGTCTTGAGTGAGGACAAAGCCTGAACCACTAGCAGCCGAAGTAGTTGTCTGCCCAAAGATGTTCACGGTTGTATTTACTGTAATGCCCACGCAGGAGGCCAAGTTCGCTGCGTATAGCTGCTCTGGCGTCATAGGCTGGTCCTTATTGGTGTTGACCATGGTCTCCACCTTGGGGCGCTCCTCCTCATAAATCACCGTCTCCGGCTGATTCATCTGTCCATACAGTGCCGCGCCGCCTACACCGGCTCCGCCACCTACCACTGCACAAGCAAGCAACAATGCCGCAATTCGCAGGCCCGTCTTCTTTTTCCCAGTCTTTTTCTCTGGCTGGACCGGACCACCGCTACTTGGAATTGGGTCTGTATAGTCACCGAATCCACCGCGGTAGCCATCGTTTTCACTGTTATAAAAATTGAAGTCATTCATGATTCTTCATGCTCCCTTCAAAATGCTTTCTTTTGTTCTCGTTCCCTTGAACTGGCACTATCATAACGCGAAATTATGAAAAAAGCATGAAGAAAAAGGGTACGATTTTTAAACTTTCCCGAAACTATTTTTGTCCAGGTTGGCGGGACAAAATTGCTGCCAAATCTTTCCCCGCTGCAATGAGATCTAACTTTAGGCCATGAAACATTCCCATACCGGCCAGATTCAAGAAAACCAAAAGCAAAATAGGTCCCAATATCATTCCCAATACGCCCGCAAGACGCATTCCAACATAGATACTGATCAGTGACAAAATCGGGGATAGCCCTGTCTGATCTCCTACAAATTTCGGTTCCATGACTCGGCGGAACATAGCAATGAGGCCCCAAATTACCATCATCTCAATGGCTGTTTGATAATCTCGGGTAAATAATGCAATCACCGCCCACGGCACCATTACAGTTCCCGCCCCAATAATGGGGATGAAATCCATCATGGCTAATACCAGAGCCAACAGCAGGCCATACGGTTGCCGAATGATCAAAAACCCCGCTAATAAGATAAAGAAAACACCTACCGATAACAGCAGTTCCGCTTTTAGATATCCACCGAATGCCCCCAGTGCCGTGGCTCGGATCTGATCTAAGAAAGATAACACTCCATCATCCAAATTTTGAATGGCTCGAGTCCGCAAGTAGGGGTAATCTGCTGTGAGAAAATATGTGGCCATGACAAAAAACAGTACCCCCAGCAGAAAGGACGAGATGGAAACCACCTTATTTCCTGCGTAACTTGTCAAATGGCTCAAATCTGGAGCAGAATCCGGCAACAGTCCCAGCAACCAGTCCATAAGCCCCTGATCCGGAGCAGCAATGGAAATGGGCAGCATGTCCACAATCCGCCGAAACAGCGCATCTAACTCCTCCAAAATCTCCATTCCCGCTTTAAGCAAGGCATCCCAGTTGTTAACCAAACTCACCAGTTCATTAACCGCTGCGCGCCCCAACCACACCAGCGCCCCACCTAACAACAAAAGGAGGAGCAGCAGCAGGATCATGGTCAGCCCCTGTCGGGTCCACCCCAGCTGCCGCTGCATCCATTTCACCATTGGATTCAGCAGCGCTGCTGCAAAAAGCGCCGCTAAAAAGGGCGCAAACAGAGATAGCAGTGGCCGCCCAAAGTGGGCAATTAACCACACTGCCGCTAGGAACAACACCAGGCGTACTCCAAGCCGCAACCACAGCCATCCCCGTTCTCGCCAGGAAAGTTGTCCAGGGTTCATTTTCTTTGCCTTCCTCTCCGGCGGGCAAGCCAGCTTTTCCTCTCTGGCTACACACCTGCCTTTGTTCCGTATCCTATCGTAACATACCATAAAATGGGTGAATAAAATGTAAATTTAAAACCGCCGGTTCCCATTTTTTGAAACACGGCGGTTTTTATTCATTACACTTGGTAAATCAACCCCACCAGATTGGGGCCAGCGTTGATGGCAATCACACCACCAATATAAAATTCTGCACTGGGTGCCTGTCCTAGCGCTTGGCAGCAGGCTGCTTCCAATTTATCTGCCTGCTCTGCATTCCCTGCACGGATCAATAAATACGGGCTGTCCGGCCGGCGCTCTTTTTGACAGTATTCCACCAGAGTAGAGATTACATTCTTCTCCCCACGCACTTTAGAGAGAATTTTGGAATCACCGTTCTCAAAAGTCATAATGGGCTTTAGCCCTAAAGCCTCTCCCACAAATGCAGCTGCCGCAGATACCCGACCCGATTTTTTGGCAAATCGCAGATCCAGAGGAGCAAAGAGGACTCGTACATGCGCGATCCAATCTTCAATGTACGCCACAATTTCCTCCGCTTCAACTCCCTGCTGCGCCATGCGGACGCCTTGGATCACCGCCCAGCCGTAGCTCATCGTGTAATTATGGGAGTCAAGGATATAGATTTGGAATTTTCCTTTTGCTTCCGGGTGATCTTCATAAAACTCTTCCCGCGCCTGCACCGCATTTTGATAGGTAGCGGACCCTTTCGAGTTAATAGAAGTATGAATTAAATCCGTATACCCCTCTTGCCATGCCTGCTCAAAGCACTGTGAGAACAAAAAAGGAGTTAGCTGGGCATGGGTTGGGATTTGAGGGGCCTCCAAAAGCATTTTGTAAAATTCTTGGGGAGTAAAATCCACTCCGTCCTCCAGTTCCCGCTCCCCCATAGCGATGGGAAATGGGAGGACTTGAATCCCCAATTCTTTTTGAATCTCAACGGGGATATCGGCAGCAGAATCAGTGGAAAATTTAATATGAGCCATGTCGTTCTCCTCGCATATACGGGCGTGGCCCGGTTTCACGGTTGTTACACCGGTTGTTATTATCGCAAAAACCGGCACAGTTGTCAATCAGCCACTTAGTTACTGCTTTTTAACTTTCGCCGGGTACCGTCTGGGTACTGGATATAGGTATTGTCAAGTTGCGCAATTAAATTGCGTTTATAAGCGTCAATGTATTCGCGACGCAACCTATCTCGCTCTTCCAGTTCCTCTGGCGTCAGCCCCTCTGGGTTTTTCGCTTTCTTTGCCAGGGCATTAATCCGGTCAATCTTTTCCTGTGTCATCTTATTTCTTTTCCCCTTTAAGTCTAAATGTATCGCTCCAAGATCAACATGATACGGCCTTTTTTTGACGCGCCCAGGACTTCCTTTACCACGCACTTACCAAGGCCACGACAGGTGAGTACGTCTCCCGACTCCACAGGCTTGTCCCCTTTCAGGCATTCTAGATGGTTTAATGCAACTTTTCCAGCAGAAATATAGGCCGCCGCCTTGGATCGCGAGAGAGAAAAACCAGCCGCCAGCACAGAATCCAAGCGAAGCGTGGCCACTGTATCTCGCACAGTCTTCACCTGTGCGGGACGTACTTCCAATTGGTTAAGCAAGACTTCTTTCACTGACAGATGCCATCGCCCCGCTTGCTCCCACTGGCTCAGAAGAATCGGTAGCACCTCTCGCAGCACTATAACTTGACATCGCCCAGGAGAGGGCAATAAAATATCTCCTAGCTTTTCCCGTGTCAAGCCTATCCCCATTAATGAGCCTAGAATATCCCGGTGTCCCAATGAGGCCCCATCGGGGAAACGCGCCTCAATTGCAGCCACCGGCCCCTCTGAATCAGAACAAAATGCTTCTTCCTCCTGCCAATCTGGTAAAAATGCGCAGATCCGCCGCTCCGCTTGCTCATAGCCTCCCCAAAAACAGTGTTTGGGATATCCCCAAGCTGCTAACAGCCCAGTTACTGCCGCCCCTTCCCCCGGGGACAAGAAAGCTGTATAAGTTGGAATTCCTCGGTTCTGGGCTTGCTCCAATTTATCCAATACCCGAGCCAGCAAAACCCGCTCCTCCCCACTGCGAGCACAGCGATCCAGTAGCTCCTTTTTGGTCACACACTTCACCACCATTCATTGCCTCCCAGTATAGAGGAGACATTCTGGCTTTGTCAATTCCAAACCGTTGAAAAGCGGCCTTCCACCTAGAAGGCCGCTTTCATGTTTGCATCTACAAGGATTGTTCCGATACCCACCCAATAAACCGCTCAGTCAGTTCCAGTTGCTTTTCATCCAGGGTTCGCAGCCCTTCCGCCACACGCCTCCATCGCTCATTAGACGTGTTCATAGTTCCCACCAAAAAGGCGTCCGGCGTGGTATCCAAAGCAGCAGCCAAGCGCATAACCACTTCTATGGAAGGGATGGACACCGCCCGTTCAATGTTGGAGAGATACTGATCACTAATCTCGCACTGCTCCGCAACTTTTGACTGTGTCAGGCGCAACCCTCTTCTGCGCTGAGCAACTCTGGCTCCAATGGATTGGTAGTCCACCTTCAAGTGTGCGCCTCCTCTCATATTCGCTTCTTCTTTAATGTTATCATATCCTTAATTACCTTAAAAAAAAATCGCTTATTAGTTTAATTATAAACTTGACATTATATTTTTTTAGCGTTATAGTGTACTTATCAACTTTTCGTTTAAAAGGGGGCTTACAGACCCATGCACTGCCCGCTTTCTCCCCCTGGATTATTGGAATATCTTGCCCAACAACTAGGCATTTCAATGCTCTCTGATTTGCGAAATCCTATGCTGCGCAATGAGTTACTTCAATTGATTTACCAAATTCCAGCTACTCAATTTCCACCTCAAGAATGGAAAGAGGCCCTCTACTATCTCCTTCTTCCATAGTGCGTTTTTCCTCCCCCTTGACAATTCGGTTCCTGGGTGATATAGTGGCAGGCGTAAATTGGCATAGACGGAGAAGCTGCCGCTTACGCTACGCCCCAGAGAGGGACACACTTCGCTGCAAGTGTCCTGCGTATGCCACCGGCCGTACCACTCCCGAGCCGCCCGGGACTTTAACCGGGACGGGAACGCCCGTTACAGCGTGGTCACGAGCGGCAGCGGCTTTGTATCCCGCTGCAAGCAGGGTGGAACCGTGGAGTATAATCAAAGTGTTATTTGAGATGCTTCACCCCTGAACCATTTCAGGGGTGAAGCATTTTTATTCACCCCGTCGTATTTCAGACAGGAGGTATTTTTGTATGGCACAAGAAAACAACATTTTCACATTTGAAAATCCAGAATACCGGCAAACCTACTGGCACACTTGCTCTCATGTGATGGCCCAGGCTGTAAAGCGCCTGTGGCCCGAGGTAAAATTGGCCATTGGTCCTTCCATTGACGAGGGCTGGTACTATGATATGGATGCTCCCTTCGCTTTTACGCCAGATCACCTGGAGCAAATTGAGGGAGAGATGCGCAAAATCTGCAAGGAGAAATTGAAATTAGAGCGCTTCGAGTTACCCCGGGAAGAGGCGATCAAATTTATGGAAGAGAAGCAGGAGCCCTATAAGGTGGAACTAATTCAGGACCTTCCTGCAGACGCCCATATATCTTTTTATAAGCAAGGGGAGTTCACTGACCTGTGCGCAGGCCCCCACCTGGACTCCACGGGACGTATCAAAGGCAATGCGTTAAAACTCACTGCCTGCAACGCTGCCTACTGGCGAGGCGATTCTAATCGTGAAACGCTCCAGCGTATCTATGGCATTGCCTTTCCGAAAAAAGAAGAATTGGACGCCTACCTCCAACGCATTGAAGAGGCAAAAAAGCGGGATCACCGGAAACTGGGCAAGGAATTGGGGCTGTTTACTCTGATGGATGAGGGTCCTGGTTTCCCCTTCTTCCTGCCCAAGGGCATGACGCTGAAAAACACCCTTTTGGACTACTGGCGCCAGGTTCACAAGAAGTACGGCTATGTAGAAATTTCCACCCCCATTATCCTCAACCGCCAACTGTGGGAGCGCTCCGGTCACTGGGATCACTATAAGCAAAATATGTACACCACCGTCATTGATGGAGAGGATTTTGCCATCAAACCGATGAACTGCCCTGGTGGAATGCTGGTGTATAAGACGGAGCCCCACTCTTATCGTGATTTGCCCCTGCGTGTGGGAGAAATTGGGTTGGTCCATCGCCATGAACTTTCCGGGGCACTTCACGGTCTGTTCCGGGTCCGTTGCTTTAGCCAAGATGATGCTCATGTCTTTATGACCAGAGACCAGATGAAAGATGTCATCCAGGAGACGGTCCGTCTGTTCGATGAAGTCTACTCCACATTTGGTCTGAATTATACCATTGAGTTGTCCACGATGCCTGAGGACCACATCGGTACTGTAGATGAATGGGAGCGCAACCAAGACATCCTCAAAAATGCCATCCTTGACATGGGGAAAGACTTTGTCATCAATGAGGGAGACGGTGCTTTCTATGGACCCAAACTGGACTTCCATCTTGCAGACTCCCTTGGACGCACCTGGCAGTGTGGTACCATTCAGCTAGACAGCCAGCTTCCCGAACGTTTTGAGTTGGAGTATATTGGGGAAGACGGTCAGAAGCACCGTCCTGTAATGATCCACCGTGTAGTTCTGGGCAGCATCGAGCGCTTTATCGGCGTGATTACTGAGCACTATGCCGGTGCCTTCCCCACCTGGCTCAGCCCTGTACAGGTAAAAGTGCTTCCCATTACCGATCGCGCAGCTGCCTATGCTGACTCCGTCGCTCAAAAATTGGATGCCGCTGGCTTCCGTGTTGAAGTGGATGGCCGCAATGAGAAAATTGGTAAGAAAATTCGGGAAGCTCAGCTGGAGAAGATCCCCTATATGTTAGTGGTTGGCGACAAAGAAGCTCAGGAAGGAACCGTTTCTGTCCGTCATCGCGCACAGGGTGATTTGGGCTCCATGTCCTATGATGCGTTTGCTGCTCTACTCGAGCAAGTGGTCGATTCCAAGGCCAATCAGTAAAATCAGCAAGTTTTTCCACCCCTAAATAGATTTCTCAAAAAAGACCGGAGAGGCAATCATTCGCCTCTTCGGTCCTTTTTCATTTCCTCCGCCTGCTGATGGAAGAAGGCTACGACCTGATCTTTTGGCATTGGTTTTGCATAATAAAATCCTTGGATGCAATCCACACCATGCTTTCGCACCCGTTGCGCCTGGGTCTCGCTTTCAATTCCTTCCGCTACAACCTCTAGTCCCAGACTCTGGAAGAATGGGATTAATGTCTCTGCCATTCGCTCTCGATTGGGGTGCTCAGCCAAATCGGTCACAAGACTACGATCTAATTTTACCCCCTCAAATGGGAGATCTAATGCACAGGAGAGATTTGAATACCCGGTTCCAAAGTCATCCAAATAAAACCGCACTCGCTGTTGCGCCATCTGCGCCATCTGATCTCTGATCCCGTCCGCATCCTCCATTAACGCTCGCTCTGTGATTTCCAGTTTGAGGCGATCGGGTTCCACATGGTACTGCTGAAGAAGTTTCCCCACCCGCTGTGGCAGGTCAGAGCAAATCTGCTGTATAGAAAGATTAACTGAAATCCACTCCAATCCCGGCAAACTTTCCTCTCCTAGCAGACAGCACACTGTCTCCAGCACCAGCCAACTCAGTGGATCAATCAACCCTGTCTGCTCCGCCAGTGGAATAAACTCTTCTGGCGAAATCACCTCGCCATGCTCGTCTGTCAACCGCAGCAGAGCCTCCGCCGCAGCAAAGCGTTCTAATTTTGTGCAATAAATTGGTTGGTACCACACCTGGTATCGATTCTCCTGAATCGATTGCTGTATCATCTGAATGAGTTTACTTCGCTGCTGATACCGTTGCGCCACTTCTCCCTCCAATCGCACAAACTCCATTTGTTCTTCCCGCGCCAGGTGCAAAGCAAATTCTAACGATTCAATCAGCTGCTCCGGTGACCACATCTGATCTTGAAATATTACTTCCGATACTCTGGCATTCACCCGACACGTTTCCCCTCCGAACACCCACTCCTCCCGAAAGAGTTGACATACCCGCTCCAACCACATCGTCCCATTCTCTGCCCGCTCCATTGGCCGCACAATTGCAAACTCCACATTTCCAAAACGAAATGCCCGTGCACCACCGCCCAGCCGATCTAAGCGCCGGGCAATGAGTCGAAGAAGTCCGTCTCCTTTTCGATATCCATGCATTTGATTCGTGCGAGAAAACTGTTCCAAACCTACAACCATCACTTGAAAAGCTTGACCTCTAGCCATACGAAAAGATAACTCTGCAAATAAACTTTTCCGGTTTCCTATCCCGGTCAAACTATCTTGCTCAATCCTACGATTTTGAAATCCAATAAAAATAACTAAATCTGCCAGCGCCGCAATCGTTCCGTTCAGCAACTGCTCCGGATAGAGCACTTGAAATGCCAGCACCAATAATACCACCGGCGGCACTATAGTATATAAAGTTCGACATTTTGTAAATTCTTCTTCTAAAAATTCCTTTTTCTCGCATCAAATTTCTTATAATGAGAATTGTTCTTATCTTTCTGGACTTCTGTCTCAGTTTGTGTTATTCTTGATAAAATTCCTTGAAAGTCGAGATTCTTACTAGATTTAAGGAGGATGGTTATGAAAAATTCATCTGCCATGTATGCACTGAGTTATGGTTTGTTTGTTCTCACCGCCCATCAGGAGGGCAAAGATAACGGCTGCATCATCAACACCGCTACTCAAGTTACCACCCAACCGAACCGCATTACCATCGCTGTAAATAAAGCCAACTATACCCATGATATGGTCCTGGCTACCGGTCAGTTCACCCTGTCCATTCTGTCCCAGGAAGCACCCTTTTCCTTATTCCAACGTTTTGGCTTTCAATCTGGCCGGGACACAGACAAATTTGCCGACTTTTCCGCCCACGTTCAACGAGGTGAAAACGGTATTTTACGTGTGACCCAAGGTGTATGCGCTTGGCTGTCCTGTCGGGTGGTTTCCACCCTGGATTTAGGCACCCACACGCTCTTTTTAGCGGATGTAGAAGATGGTGATCGAATCAACAACATCCCGAGTGTCACCTACGCCTATTACCAGGACAATATTAAACCTAAACCTCAGGCTGCCTCCGCTCCTTCCACTCAAAAACGTTGGGTATGTATTGTTTGTGGCTATATTTATGAGGGAGAGTTCCTCCCGGATGATTTTATCTGCCCCTGGTGTAAACACCCCGCCTCTGATTTTCAACTGTTGGAGTAAATTTTACGAGTCATTTCCAATTATTAGATTATTTTTTAATTGCACGCAACAGGTCCGCTCCTTTTTCGTCTAGATGGGTAAAGGCCCAATTTGTGGGCAAACTCCCCCTACCATCGGGATTCGTCTGAGGAGGTTTACCATGGAAGACCATCAGATTATTGAATTATTCTGGGCACGTTCCCAACAGGCCATTTCAGAAAGCGAGTTCAAATATGGCGCCTATTGCCGCGCCATTGCCCGAGGGATTCTTGCCCTGGAGGAAGACGCAGAGGAGTGTGTCAACGACACTTGGTTCCACGCCTGGAATGCCATGCCGCCCCAACGTCCCAATATACTATCTGCCTTTTTCGGCAAACTAACTCGCAATTTATCCTTAGACCGATGGCGAAAAAATCGAGCGGCCAAGCGTGGAGGTGGCCAAATTGATCTGGCTCTGGAGGAACTAGAGGGATGCCTACCCGATCGCCACTCGCCAGAGGAGCATCTGGAAGCTGGCGAAACAGCGAAAACGATCTCCGCCTTTCTCCGCAGCCAACCGGAGTTGGATCGGAATTTATTTGTAGGTCGCTACTTTTATCTCCAATCTATCCAACATTTGGCCTCTCACTTTGGACTGTCTCTCCCTCAGACAAAATCCCGCCTCCATCGCACCCGCCAGCGGCTAAAAGCTGTTTTGGAACAGGAGGGGGTTGCTGTATGACACCGGAATACTTACTGGACGCCATTGGTTTATTGGACGACGATCTCCTGCAAGATGCTTGGTCATCTTCCTCTCTTGACACCCACTCTCCCCAAGACCTACGCCCTATTTTGCGACGAGTTGGTTCCTTTGCAGCCTGCCTGGTCTTGCTCCTATCTGTAGGTTATGTTCTGACACACTTCCAGCTGGGAAACACCTCCAGTGGCTCTACCAGCGCGTCTGCTGACTCGGGAGAAGCTACTGCAGGGGAGGGCGCCGCCGGCTCCAGTTCCATTGAAGAAAGCAACGGCAGTGCCTCACCGGAGGAGACATATGGCAACGTCTTCCTTGACCAGCACACCTACCAAATCACCGAGGAAACTCTCTCATCTTTACCGGAAGGTACAGTCGCTCTTGGAACTCTATCTGCTCTCTACCCAGATGCCCCTTCTCCCAACACAGACCGGAAGGATTATGTGGATTGTCCGGTCTTCCAAAGCAGCGACGGCAAGCAACTCTATGTCCAGATTGCCGAGGATGTTTGGGTGGTTGCCAAAGTGCCGCCGGACACTTGATCCCAGAATATCCCCTTTTATTCAATACAATCCGTACTATTTTGCCGAGATCATACATCTTGTATGCTCCCGGCATCTTTTTCCTGTTTCTCCCCTATGAAAAATGACTTCTTTCACTACCAAACTACTTTCTCTCGAAATAAAAAATTTTTATTGAAGTCACAATTCTGCGCTCTCTATTGTAGTTAGAGTGAAAGGAGGCTGAGGCAATGATTGAATGGAATTCTCCCCAACAGGCACAGCGATTTGTCGACTTCTACGCTGATCCCATTCTCCGACTGTGCCGCACGTATTCCTTGAGTCGGGAAGATGCCCAAGATATCTGCCAAGATATTTTCCTCAAACTTCTGGAACGGGGGCAGCAATTTGAAAACCTGGACCATGAACGGGCCTATCTCTTCCGAATGGCAATTAATGCCTGCAAAAATCTGCTGAAAAGTCCGGGGCGCACTCGGGTCGTCCCGATCGACCAAGCGGAGCGTATCTCGGCACCATCCACAACACAAGACGCGCTACTGGAACAAATTCGTGCCTTACCACAACATTACGGAGTTGTAGTTTACCTCTTTTATTATGAGGGGTACAGTTTAGATGAAATTGCCAAACTATGTAGCTGTACACCGGCTGCAGCCCGAAAACGGCTCAGTCGAAGTCGGAAACTCTTAGCAAAAGAATTGGGGGTGGCAATGGTATGAATCGCATACAACAGGGATTTGACGAACTGCAGTTTACCCTAGAGGAAAAGCGAGTGCTGGCAGAACGTTTGGTCCGGGCAGCAGAAGAGAATACCATGCAGTCCGGCCAAATCAAGAGACAAGTACGAAAGCTAAGCCGTGGTATGATTATCGGCCTGGCGGCGGCTCTGATTTTAACAATTGGAGCCATGGCAGCAGTGCTAACCCCTGCTTGGGGGGGGCTGTTCCACCTCCAGGCCTCTGAGGAACAGGCATTATTGGAGAAACTGACCTATGAAATTGGAGAGACCCAATGGGTAGACGGCTGGGAGGTTACCCTGAGCCGGTGTGCTGGCGATGACAGGATGCTCTATATTTGGGTAGAGATGAAGGCCCCCGAAGGCTTCACCTATGAGCCCCCAGAAGAATACATGGATCTGTACGCCAGATGGAATCTGACCGTCGACGGGAAAAGGCAGACGTACGCCTCAGGAAATGACCGCATCTCCTGGGATGAATCCTCCCGGACCATTACCTATTGCTCCGGATGGCCCACCGCCGATTCTGTTGCCGGAAAGACCGGGAATATTGTGGTGGAACCTCCCTGTTGGAGCGGTTCGGCCCCGGACTCCGACAGCTGGATTCACGTCCCTCTGTGGGAAGGAGATGTGGTGTTTACCGATGTGAAATTGGCTTATCCCAATCACACCATTCGCCTGACCCCCGATGTGGAGGTGCCCTATCTGAACGGCACCGCTACCCTGACCCGTCTGGAGTTCTCTCCTTTCCGCGCCTTTGCCCGGGTGGACGGCGGTTCCTGCTACTTTCACCATCACTACTGGGTGAAATCGGACAACATTTCCCAAGCGGAGTCGGAGGATGAGCGGGACGGTTACCAGCTGGTCCTTGGAACAATCGACTGTTGGAGTCAACTGACAGTGGAGTTCCACATGAAGGATGGCACTGTGGTCATCCCCCGGAGCGCCGTGCCCTCCGAATGTCAGGACGGCTTTAACACCGAGGGCCACGTCTATGCAGGCGAGTGTTATGTAGAACGGCGGATGGAATATGAAAGCATTCCACTCGCCGGAATCCCCGACCGGATTATTGATCCCGACCAGGTGGAGTATGTGACTGTGTGCGGAGTAGATATTCCGATCTCAGGAACAGTTTGAACCTCCTAACCTGTAGAATCGCAAATACAAATGGTATAAAAAAGAGGAACCCATACGTTTTGTATAGGTTCCTCTTTTTTATTTACTCTCTTCACGCTCTTCCAGCGTTCGAACCTGAATCTCCAGCACTCTTCGGTGTTCCACCTTGGTAACCGTGACATCTAGCCCCTCAGATTGGAAATGGTCTCCTTCCTCAGGCACACGTCCCACCTGTTCCATCACCCAGCCAGAAACGGTGGCTGCGTCACAGGTACCCTTCACTTGAAATAGGTCGTACATATCGTCCAGATCAGCAGAGCAGGCAATGAGGTAGCTCCCATCCGGCTGCTTTTGGAAAGTCTCAATGACTTCGTCATGTTCATCCCAAATTTCGCCAACCAATTCCTCCAAAATATCTTCCAAGGTGGCAATGCCTTCCGTACCGCCGTACTCGTCTACAACCACCGCCATGTGTGCTTTGTTTTTTTGCAAAATCCGCAATAATTCAGAGATTTTGGTGTTCCCAGTCGTATAGAACACGGGGGCCTTCAAGTTCTTGAGCATAGTTTCCCCCCGGTAACGGGCAGCGTAGAAGTCCTTCTCATGAACCACTCCCACGATGTTGTCAATGGTCTCATGATAAATGGGAATGCGGGAATAGCCGCTTTCCACAAACAGGGCGGCCACCTCTTCCATCGTGCTGTCCTCTTCCGCTGCCACTAAGTCTACGCGCGGAGTTAAAATTTCTGAAACTTCCAAGTCGTTAAATTCGATGGCATTTCGAATGAGATCGCTCTCGTGTTCATCCAGGCCCCCTTCGGTCTCGGCCTGGTCCACCATTCCCACGAGTTCCTCCTCCGTGATCCCGTCATCCACTTGGTGGCAGAATACCCGGCTGAGCAACCGCTTCCACTGAGTAAACAGGAAATTGGCTGGTGTGAGAATAATTAAAAACAACTTCAGTAGCGGAAGGGCAAACATAGCCCAACTCTCTGGATTCTCCTTGGCCAAGCTTTTGGGGGATACTTCTCCAAAAATCAGAATTACAATTGTCAGTACCGTAGCAGAGATCGCCGGTCCACGCTCTTCTCCCACCAATTTAATAAACAATACCGCGCCTACCGTGGTGGCCACATTGTTTACTATATTGTTTCCAATCAGGATAGTGGATAATAATTTATCATATTCCTCCGCCAGTTCCAGCGTCTTAGCTGCCCGCACACTACCGGCGTCCGCCTTGGTGCGCAAACGAATACGATTGAGGGAAGTAAAAGCGGTCTCGGTGGCAGAAAAATAGGCCGACATAGCCACCAAAATCACCAGGGCGACGATCATGCCGATACTGGCACTGTCAAGTTCCATATTGGAAAAATCAACTCCACTTTCTTCATTAAATTTTATGCATACACATCCTGGGCTCTCATACCCCATTTTGATATGTATTTGGGATGGAGTATATCATACCTTATCTCAGATTGCAACGGATTTCCCACCCTATTTCCCGACTATACCGAACATTTTATCATTCTTTTACTATCTTTTACGAATTTTTTATATGTTAATTGCGAAAAAACAGTTGACGGATCCTCATAATTTGTGGTATAGTGACTTTACCTGTGAAAGAGGCTTTTTTGTTATGCGCATTTTTACGGTGTTTGACGCATATCCCTCTTTTCCTCTATTTGTGGGGCGCAGGGAGGCAATTTGCCGGATTCCACCGTAATCGGAAGGCGCTGCCATTGCGTCTTTTTCCGCTGGATCCGGCTGCACAGAGTCGGTTCCAGCGTTTTTCTTTTTTAGAAAAACGTTTCGCGACTCATCTTACCATACAGCACACTTTTGTGCTGTTAGATCAAAAGGAGGTGCCGAACAAATGGCAAGCAAGGCCGGCGCGCGCATCAAGATCACCCTCCGGTGTTCTGAGTGCAAGCAGAGAAACTACAACACCATGAAAAACAAAAAGAATACCCCCGATCGCCTGGAGTTGAACAAGTACTGCCCCTTCTGCAGAAAACACACTGTCCACAATGAGACGAAGTAATTTTGTCTCTCAGGATGAAAGGAAAGAAGGGTAAGGCAAACATGGCTGAAAACGAAAAGCTGGAGCAGACCACTCAGGCCGGCTCCGACAAGGCCGACAAGGTCAAAAAGGACAAGAAGCCCGACAAGCAGAAAAAGCCCGGCATCTTTGCCCGTATTGGCAAGTGGCTCAAGGAAATGAAAAGTGAGCTGAAGAAGGTTCAGTGGCCCACCCGCAAGCAGACTGTCAATAACACCTTGATTGTCATTGCCTGCGTCATCGTGGTCGGCATTTTTATCTGGATCTTTGACTTTATCGCCGGCAGCGCCATCGACGTACTGCTCACCTTCCTGAGGTAAGCGACATGGCGGACAATGCGAATTGGTATGTGGTTCACACCTATTCTGGATATGAGAATACGGTAAAGGCCACCATTGAAAAGTATGTCGAGAACCGGAACATGCGGGACCTGATTCATGAAATTAGCATCCCCATGGAGACGGTCACCGAGATCACAGACAACGGCCCCAAAGATGTGGAACGCAAGGTGTTCCCGGGCTATGTGTTGGTCAAAATGGTCATGAACGATGAGACCTGGCATGTAGTACGCAACATCCGCGGTGTCACCGGTTTCCTGGGCGAGGGAAACAAAGCCATTCCTCTGTCCGAAGCGGATGTTGCCGCCCTTGGCGTGGAAAAGCGCGAAGTGGTAGTGGGCTATCAAGAGGGCGATACCGTTCGGATTACCGACGGTGCCCTGGAATCCTTCCTCGGTACCGTGGAGGAAGTGGATTTGGAACGCGGAAAGGTCCGCGTTGTGGTCTCAATGTTCGGGCGAGAAACTCCCGTGGAGTTGGAACTGGATCAAGCAGAATTGGCCAATCCTTAATCGCCCGATTTTCTGCGGCTGCAGGTCGCAAAACGTGGGAGGAACAGCCCGGCTGTTCCGCCAAATGGACCGAAAAGGTCCCAAACAACCACATTTTTCTAATGGAGGTGCTCTTTCGTGGCACAGAAAGTAACTGGATATGTAAAACTTCAAATCCCCGCTGGCAAGGCAACTCCTGCCCCCCCGGTTGGCCCCGCTCTGGGCCAGCACGGTGTGAATATTGCTGCGTTTACCAAAGAGTTTAACGAGCGCACCAAAAACGACGTGGGCATGATTATCCCGGTCATTATCACCGTCTATGCTGACCGCTCCTTCACCTTCGTCACCAAGACTCCCCCCGCTGCCGTCCTGATTAAAAAGGCTTGCAACATCGAGTCTGGCTCTGGCGTCCCCAACAAGACAAAAGTGGCCACCATTAGCAAGGAAGATGTGCGCAAGATTGCAGAAACCAAAATGCCCGACCTGAACGCTGCCAGCGTTGAGGCCGCTATGAGCATGATCGCCGGTACTGCCCGCTCCATGGGCGTCGTTGTGGGCGAGTAAGGAGGGTGCAGGAATGTTTAGAGGCAAGAAATATCAGGACAGTGTCAAGAAAATTGACAAGAACACTCTATATGATACTACCGAGGCCATGGGCCTGGTTGTAGAAACCGCTAAGGCCAAGTTTGATGAAACCGTAGAACTGCACGTCAAGTTGGGCGTAGACTCCCGGCATGCTGACCAGCAAGTCCGCGGCGCCATCGTTCTCCCTCATGGCACTGGCAAAACCCAGCGTGTTTTGGTGTTTGCCAAGGCTGGCAAGGCGGATGAAGCCCGGGCTGCCGGTGCCGATTACGTAGGCGAGATGGACCTGGTGGAGAAGATCCAGAAAGAAAACTGGTTCGACTTCGACGTGGTCGTCGCCACTCCCGATATGATGGGTGTCGTGGGCCGTTTAGGTAAGGTTTTGGGCCCCAAGGGTCTAATGCCCTCTCCCAAGGCCGGCACCGTCACTATGGATGTAACCAAGGCTGTCAACGAGATTAAGGCCGGTAAAGTGGAGTACCGTCTGGACAAGACCAATATTATCCACTGCCCCATCGGAAAAGTTTCCTTTGGCGCTGAGAAGCTCTCTGAGAACTTCAACGCCATTATGGGCGCCATTATCAAGGCCAAGCCCGCCGCTGCTAAGGGCCAGTATATCAAGAGTTGCACCGTAGCATCCACCATGGGCCCCGGCATCAAGATCAACGGCGCTAAGTTGTCCTAATTGCACTTTTGTTTCTCCTATGAATACGATTAAGAGCATAGGTTCTGTTCGGGCCAACGCTCAGACGTTTGTATGCCCAGTAAACAGAGCACTCTTATCGTAGGTAGGTAAGACGGAATTAGGCGCGTTGAATCTCTACTTTCTTTATCTTCCCTGGACAGGTTTTTCTTGACAAAGCCTGTCCAGGGTGATAAAATATCGTTTGCGTTCAAAGACAGCAGGTATCTGGGGTTCCAGATGTAAATCCTGCCGAGAGTGCTTTCAAAAGAATACTTTTGATGGTACTGTCCTCCTGTCCTTTGACGCGGAGGATTTTCTTATTTTCTGGAGGTGAATTCCAAATGCCTAACGCAAAGGTCCTTTCCGAAAAGCAGGCTATCGTGGCTGCTTTGACCGAACAGCTGCAAAACGCGGCCAGCGGTGTTCTGGTGGATTACAAGGGCATTACCGTAGCTGAGGATACCGCTCTGCGCGTAGAATTACGCAAAAACGATGTCCAGTACGGTGTCGTGAAAAATACCCTTGCTCGTTTTGCCATGAACAACGTGGGTCTCAACGAGTTGGACGAGGTTCTCAATGGTACCACTTCTTTGGCCACCAGTGCTGGCGATCCCATCGCTCCTATGCGCGTGGTCAATAAGTATGCCAAACAACTCAATGGCAAGTTCGTTATCAAGGGCGGTTTTATGGACGGCAAAGTTCTCTCCCTGGAAGAGATTACTGCTCTGGCTGAACTGCCCTCCAAGGAGACCCTGCAGGCTCAGGCTCTGGGCATGATGCTGGCCCCCATTACCAGCCTTGCCATTGTGCTGAAAGCCATCGCCGAGAAAGACGGCGAAGTTGCTCCCGCAGAAGAAGCTCCCGCCGCTGCGGAAGAAGCCCCTGCCGCTGAGTAAGTGTGGCGGTACCTCCCTTCTGGAGGAACTATTTATATTTGAAATAACACCATAATTTAGGAGGTATTTATCATGGCTAGCGAGAAGATTACCGCTCTTATTGAAGAAGTTAAGGCTCTGACCGTTTTGGAACTGTCCGAACTGGTAAAGGCTCTGGAAGAGGAATTCGGCGTTTCCGCCGCTGCTATGGCTGCTCCTGCTGCCGGTGCTGGTGCCGCTGCTGAGGCTGCTGAGGAGAAGACTGAGTTTGACGTAGTTCTGGCCGGTTTTGATGCTGCTGCCAAGATCAAGGTCATTAAGGCAGTTCGCGAGATCACTGGTCTGGGTCTGGCTGAGGCCAAGGCTGTGGTTGAGGGCGCTCCCAAGGCTCTGAAGGAAGCTGTTTCCAAGGACGAGGCCGAGGAAATGAAGAAGAAGCTGGAAGAAGCCGGCGCCAAGGTGGAACTGAAGTAAGTTTCGTTTTTGTTGAGGCCATCCCTCGCATTTGCGCCTCATTGACCACCCAATAATGAATAAAAAGGGGCCCCGAGGAAGTTTGTTCCCCCGGGGCTCTTTTTTATTCTTTTTCCATAGACCTCGATATTACCTCTATTTTACTGATTCCAAGCACTTTTTGGGTGTTTTTGTGCGACGTTCGAGAATATCATCCGAGGATACCTTTTAGTGGGACAGGCCACGGTTTAAAATAGGACGATTACATTTTATGGAAGTCTCTATAATTTACGCCTCAATATCCACTCAACTTTGATCTGTTTGGAGTCCAAGGTAATCGTAATGATTGCCTTAGACTCCTTGTTTTTGGGAGGGAGGCCCAAATGAAAAACAAAGCCCTTTTGTCTCCCTTTCTTATTTTTAAAGGCCTTTTGGAGCATCTGCAGACTTCTTTCAGGCAGTTCTCGATCGGACAGAATTGTGGGGCAAGGATAGAGAGGGATTTTAAGTTTATCTCTATATGAGCGCAGTGCGAAATAGAATTTATAACAACAAAATGTTAACAGAATCTGGGTATGGCAATTCCTTGCAAACACTAAGCAGACGAAACAGAAGCACGCAAAAAGGCCGGATTGCATTGAATTTGCAATTCGGCCTTCTATTTTTCTGAGCCTACATGTGGACACAAATACAACATGATTGAATACACACTTTTTTTCACGCGACAACTCTATACATATGATTCCTTATTTGTTGGTACCGCCTGCTGGTGAAGAATCCCCAAAAACTGTTCATCGTAATTCAGCCCTAGTATGTAGTCGTATTCTTGCCTGGATAACGTGCCCTTCTGAAAATATACCCTAAGATTGTCTGGAAGCAAAATCATATTTTCTGGCAAAAATATCTGCTTCTTCCTCTATGATGTTTCAACAATTTTCCCAGGTCCGCTCTTTTTTCATCACATAAAAACAAATACAAGTTAAAGGACAAGAAAAGTTAATCAACTTTTTCATATATATATTGATATCCGCTTTTCCTGCCTCGAAACTATATTAATTGTCTTGCTTTTTGTTCACTTGCTTAATATCTCTTACAAAAGCATAGATATCAGCGGGATTGTTCCTATACAGAGCAGACTGGAGAGAAAAACCGCTCGTGCTCCCAGGCGGGTACATCCCCCATACTCTTCCCCCATAATGACTGCTGCGGCAGCGCATGGCATCGCCATAATAATCAGTGTAACTCCTTCTACCAGCGGGTTGGCAATGGGCAGTAGTTCTAACACAATCCACGTCAAAACGGGAAGGAACAGCAGACGCATAAAAGAAATACTACCAGCGTCTTTGTCTAGTATCGCATCGCGCAGTTTACCCTCTGCCAAACTCATACCAGTCACTAGCATTGAGAGCGGTGTTGTAATATTTGCCAAGTGGCGGATGGGACTCAAAATAGCCTCATGAATTGGGATCTGCGCACAGTACACCACCAATCCTAGCCCTATGGACAGGTTAATGATGCTGAAACACACCTTTCTCCACGGAAGTTTCACACTTCCGTTCTCCCCTGCACAGTCTACTGCCACCAACTTTGCCCCTAGTGTATAGACCAATAGGTTAAACGGTACCCCTAGCATCACCGCCAGAGCCAGGCCTTCCTCCCCAAATAGAGCATATGCCACCGGGAATCCCATAAAACCATTGTTGCAAAATGCACAGCACATGGTCCACATTCCACGTCGACCCTCTGGCACCCGAAACCAAGGGGCACATAACCAAGCAAACACTGCATAGGCTGGATGCATAACGAATCCAATTCCTATCATAATAACTGCATCCCGCAAAAAGTCTGTCTCAAACGGCCGGACCATGGAAACAAAGATGGTGGCAGGCAGCCCAACTTTCATTAACAGAGCCGTCAGCGCACCTACAGCCGTACTCGATACAACCTTGGTTCGCACCAGAAAGAAACCAATTCCTATAAGGGAAAATAAACCAATTAAATTTGAAAACAAGACTGATACCGACAGTTCCGTTCCCTACACCTCATCTCATTTTACAAAAGGCTCAATTTTCCCTTCGCCTTTTGCTCCTATTTCTCATTCCTTTAAACACCCAGCTACCGGTCCTATAGAACCGACAGCTGGGTGCATTTTTTATTTAGCGATTTTTAAATCCTTCCAACTTCTCTTTATTCAAAAACGCCTTCATTGCATCCTTCTGATCCTCTGTTGCAAAACAAAGGCCGAAAGCTTCACTTTCATAGGCTACACCGGTAGCCATATCCGCCTGCAACCCTCTCCGAATTGCCGCCTTAGACTGGCGCACGGCCACTTGTGCATTAGCGGCAATGGCATTGGCCAGTTCCAGCGCCTTGTCCATCAACTCTTCCGCGGGATAGACATGGCTGACAAGCCCCAATTCTTTCGCCTCTTCCGCCTTGATGTTGCGAGCCGTTAAAATTAACTCCATTGCATTTGCAGACCCTACAAGTCTGGGCAGTCGCTGGGTTCCTCCAAATCCAGGCGTAATACCCAAGCCAACCTCCGGCTGGCCAAAGCGCGCCCGCTCACTGGCCACCCGGATATCGCAGGCCATGGCCAGTTCACACCCGCCACCCAACGCAAATCCATTAACCGCTGCAATCGTGGGTTTTGTCAAGTTCTCCAGCTTCAGAAATACCTGGTTGCCCAGCACACCAAATTTTTTCGCCTGTGCCGCTGTTAAGTTGGACATCTGTCCAATATCCGCTCCAGCCACAAAAGAACGGCCTGCCCCCGTCACAATAGCTACCAAAATTTCTTCATTTGCCTCGACCTGATCCAGCACCTCATCTAAATCTCGCAGTACTTGGTCGTTCAATGTATTGAGAGCTTCCGGACGGTTCATGGTAATAATACCAATTGCTCCCTTTTGTTCCAGGGTTACAAATGCCATGTCTAAATCCTCCTCATTGTATTTCTAATACTGTTTTTCTCCGCCCTACACCGTGACAGGCGGAAACTTCTGGAGCAATTATAGCCGATTTTTTCCCTAAGAGCAAGGCAAAGCCTCTACGTTTTCCCTTTCCCAGCTTCTTGGTCATGAAATTTCTTTGTTGAGAATAGATTGCTTTGTGAAGGGGGGATTTCTTTGGGTCAATGTATCCAATCTGCCGGCAGGGGAGCACTGTTTTTAACTGCCCTCGGTGCCATTTCGCATGCTCTAGCCTTTGCATATCGGGTAGCGCTTTCCCGTCTAGTTGGTGCCGAGGTGATGGGCCTTTATCAACTGATCATGCCGGTCTATTCCGTACTCCTCTCCTTTACTGCGGTGGGACTGACTGCCGCAGTTTCTAATTTGACTTCCCAATATCTTGCTCTGGGAAACCGCAGGGGGGCACATCAGACTCTGACAACCTGTCTTTGGATCTTTTTTTTATTACTTCTCCCACTGGGTGGAGTTGTCACTTTCTTTTCCGACCCTATCTCCGTCTTTTTTCTAGGAGATGCACGGACTCAGTTAGGCCTTATCCTTCTCGTACCCTGTGTTGCGCTAACTGGAGTAGAAAATTTTCATAAACATGTTTTCTACGGCGCCGGCCTTATTCATCCTCCTGCTGTAGTGGAATTGCTAGAACAAATTCTACGTACAGGCGCTGTATTGGGCCTTTTACTTCTGTTTCTTCCTCAGTATCCAGAACGCGTGGTAGGTCTCATTGTGTCGGGTATGGTCCTATGCGAAATTTTTTCAGCTGTCACTTTAGTTTTTCTTTATCGGCGCAGATTAGGGCGATATCGTTTTACTGGCCCAGGAGAACAACGCACAATTCGAAGGCACCGAATTGCTTCCATCGCTTTGCCTGTAGGCGCCAACGCGCTACTGGGAAATTTTTTAGGCGCTGCCAACGCTACCCTTATTCCTCAAAAATTAGTGGAAGGTGGAATGGATCGGAGCGCAGCAATGGCTCAGTTTGGCATAGTGTGTGGTATGACCCTCCCTATGCTAGCACTTCCCACCGTTTTTTTAGGTGCTTTAAACTTAATTCTCGTTCCCCGCTTGGCTCGCGCTGTTGCCTTGCGTAATGCCGCCGAAGTCCGTCGCTTGACCCGTCGAGCAGTAGATGTTGTGTCTGTTATCGTGCTTCCAGCCATGGCTCTTATGGTCGTACTCGGACCAGACCTGAGTCGCTTTCTCTTCCAGCAAGAACAGGCTGGCACCTACCTGCTTCCTCTGGCCGTTGCTATGGCGCTTAGTTCCTTTTGTTCACTCCTTGGTGGTGTACTAAATGGTATCGGCTGCCAGCGCCAGGTTGCCGCTGTCTCTTTGTTGGGTGGTATTATTTTGCTGGGATTTACCTTTGCCTTAGTCCCTCTTCCTGGAATCGGAATGGACGGTTATGTAGCCGGGGTTCTCGTCTCTACGCTCGTGGAAACAGTTCTCTGTTTTTGGTTCGCAAAACGCCACACCGGGCTTCATTTGGAGTTCTTTTCCTGGATGGTTGCTCCCGGCCTGGCCTCTCTCCTCTCAGCCCTTAATACCAATTTGCTGCTACAGCATTTAAAACGTTCTGGAATTTCTCTCGTCTTAGCTTGGCTTATTTGTTTCTGCTTTGCAATTCTTCTCTATCTAGCCGCTTTATCTGCGCAAGGAGTCCATGTTCGTGCTATTTTTGCACTCTCTCCTTCAAAAAGGGCAAAAAAATAAGCGCGCATTTTGCTCGCTCCTCCCACAAATCTCCGATCAACATAAACAGAAATGACCCTTGACTGCCCGTTTCGTAATCCGTTGCAGTCAAGGGTCATTTCTGTTCGCTCTTATTATCTAACATCATTTTGGCTACCTCTCTTTCGTTAGAATTGCCACATACCAACCATTTTGCTTCGCTTCACTCGAACTCAATTCTCAACCTAATTTGTGTCCGCTTTTGCGGCTCATACTCCTCATACCTGAGGTCCTGGACGTTGGAATGTTCTCGGATCGCTTGCTTTTTCTTGGTATGCGCATACCCTGTGTCGGAATCACTTGGTCTGATCGGATGTGGCGAGTCTCCTTTCCTGGGTCAGGGTTCCTTGTGCTTGTTGCCGGTTCCTTTCCGCGAGTCAAGGTTCCTGTCTTGGTGCCGCACCTTATTTTCGATCGTTTGGTTCTGCCTTGCTTAGAAATTTATTTTGGCTTATTTCACCTTTGACCTTGCATTCTGACGTCAGGTGCTGGGACACTTCTTAGTACATTGGACTCATCCTTTCTGGTTATAATGTACCACTTTATATTGCTCTTGTCAATAGTTTTTGTTTATTTTTTTAAATTTAGTTTTTTGTCTCGCAGGACAATTTGCTTTTTCTTGCATTTTGTCAAAAAAGCAAGAGGCCGCGGACAAGGAATGTTCCCAATGTCCGCGGCTTTCATGCTTCATTTAGTTGAGTTGATTCGGAGGTGGGTCCCCTTGTAGATTGTTCAGGTAGCAGTAATAAGGTACCAAAAAGCGAAATCCTTCCAATACCTGCTTTGTCAGTTCAGGTGTAAAAAGCTGCCCCTCACAATTGTGGTCGCTGGAGAGTACCAACTGCCGACGGTTATACCAAGGATAAAGTAACTTTCCAGGGTCTCCCTTAGCCCGCTGATACAACTTCCCTTCCAGTACAAATTCTTTTTGCCGGTTTAGCCGGCGTGCCAACTGTTCTAGCGGCGCCGGATCTCGGTCAATCCGTGCGCGCAGCTTTGCCATTGTCTCTGGTGTTGGGTCATAACATCCCATTCCATAGCTATAATATTCTGGGGCTAGCTCAAAATAAAAACTTGGCTGAGCCCCCTCGGATTGACTCCGATGCCGCAACGAAAACCACAAATGGTCTTTATATGGTCCCCGTCCATGAAGGCGACGGGCGTCCCGGTAAATCCGGCTGACCTTGCACTCCAATCCCAGTTCCGGATAGGCTTCCGTCATAACTCGCCCCACTTCATCTGCCAATTGACGCATAGGTCTATCCACAAATGTGAGATACTCCTCCTTATGCGCCAAAAACCAGTTTCGCTCATTATGAAAACGGATACCCCACAGGAAATCCACCGCGTCCTGGGTAAATCCTTGAAACATGCTGTATCCTTTCTGACTGTCTATTTACTACGCACCTACATCTTGGCTAGGTTTACTGTTTTCTCCTCCACTGGATCCTGCCGTGCTGCTGGAACTGGAGGAAGCGTCCTGTGCAGGCTGATTCCCTCCATTACTCCCTGACTCGGCTTCAGACCCCTGCGTAGAATCATTTCCAGTCCCCGTCTGTGCACCGGTCTGTGTCTCTGTACTTGTTTGGGAATCTCTTCCTGAGTTACTGCTGCTCCCAGTCTCCGCGCCGGTTTCAGTTCCAGTATCTGGAATTCCACTGCCTCCAGTTTCTACATCTGTACCGGTTTCCGTGCCAGTACCAGAACTCGTTCCAGTATCTGGTTTGGGGGGCACTCCATCCGGCCAGGTAGAGGGGTCTCCATCAAGAGGATTATAGTGATATAAATTATCTCTCTTTTTGTAGTTGCTAACCCCCATATCTTGCTTCTCTATCAAGTTCCCATCTTTGTCATATATATAGCGATAGGTGTGTGCAGTACGACCCCGGTAAGAATTTTGCTTTTTATCCAGTACCAAGGTGCCCCGTGGGACGCTTTCATCCGCTACATAGGACGTACCAGGTTGGATCCAATTTGATTGCACTCGTTCTGGAATGGCATAACTGCCATCCACATTTGTACCGTAAATCTTTACGGTCAGCTTCCGTTCCCCACCTTTATCATAACTTTCTGTTACAATTTTAATTGGATAGTCGGTGTTGTTCTTAAAGCGGAAATCGGTGCTTCCATACCAGACAGTAGCATCCATTCCATCCGGCACATACCCTACAGCATAGCGATGGGGTGCCCGTTCCACAATTTCCAGCGTCGTATGGAGTACGGCATAATAAATGGTGGAGGACGTCTGGCAAATACCACCGCCCACCTCGTCGGAGGATGCACCTCCCACATAAGCCGGCGCTGGTAGATAGCCCTTATCCGCTGTGCGGCTGCCTGTAGTATTGTTATAGGAGAACACTTCTCCTGGTAGCAAAATGACCCCATTGCAAGCTGCCGCAGACAGTTTTACATTGCTTTTTCGATTCGCAGTCCCACTGACTGTACTAGTCCCTTCGCCTAACAGGTCTCGGAAAAGGAGTTCCTTTAACTGCTGCGTAGATACCTTGGGTTCCGTCACTTCCAGTGGGATGGACACTGTCGTCCCCCAATCGGCCCCTGTGACTGCTTTGGCCGCCTCATTCGGATCAAAATCTAGACCTGTAACGCTGGAGATAATGGTAGACGTTTCTCGATCCAAGGACGCCTCCTTTACCTCAGTATAAATCTCCTCATGAACTTGCGCCATATCCACCGCTGCAGGTTCTGTAATCTGTACTTCCAGTTCTACCGGAGTCTCATCCTGAAGACTGGTCTGCTCCAAAATGACTTGTTTGGCCTGCTCCCGATTCACCGCGTGACCGGGTTCTCCCATTTGAATGTGCAGTTCATCTCCTACAACTTCCCAGGTGGTCTCCTTTACGCCGCCCCCCAGTTCCTCATCCACCTGATCCAACAATCGCTCTACTTCTGATTCTCCCACCGGGGTAAACTGATAGGGTAGCTCTACTTCATTGCCCGCAATCAATGCCTTGAGCAAATACCAACCCTGAGCCAGGAAACCGTACTCCCGTCCAGTCTGCCAGGCCTCCTGTGCTCCCTGCTGCGGATCCACCACAATGTTAGTGCTGTCCGCAGGGAACGCGTAACTCTTGTCCTGTCCGGGTACTGTTAGATTGACACAAAAACCGTTGTTTTGGCTATTTAGCTCCTGTTCCAATTTACTTCGAGCGTCCTCTCGGGTCAAACCGCCCAATTCCACCCCATCCGCAGTGGTGTTCGGCAGCACGGTATTGCTCCTTCCAACCCAAACGCACAGCCCCAAATAGGCCAAAACCAGCACCGCTACAATTACTGCGGCCACAATTAGCCATTTCTTTGCCCCGCCGGACCCTTTTTCTATCCGTTGTCCGTCCATAAAATAGTTCCCTCCAAAAGGCAAATGGGAATCTTTTTCTCCATTTCGCCTGTTCAAATCACATTTTTTCTTGCTTCAACAGGCATTATTATATCACCCCTGCCTGTCCCAATACAATTACAGAACAGTTACAACTTCCCTGCTCATTTCTCCCTCTTTCCAATAAAATAGGAAACTCTGGGCATTTACTTTTTCCCCTGTATGCGCTATGATTGTAAGGCAAGTTCACACTTGGTCTTTTATCCAATTTTAAAGAAATTTCCATTCTTTTTTGAACTCCACCTGTTAAGATAGTTTATAACAAATCCTTTGGGAGGCACGGCGCAATGGCTGACAATTCGCGTAAATCCAGCGGGAATACTCTCTCCAGCTGGATTTTACCCATTATTTTTCTCGTTTTATTTCCGCCAGTAGGGATTCTCCTGGTGGTGTTAAAACTATTTAGCGGAAGTCGGCCCCGGGGTCGCCATCCTTATTATACACAGAGGGAGAGCCAAGGGCCCATCGGTGCCCGTACCACTGCTTCCCAACCCGCTTCTCCCCCTACACGAAAAAAACAAAAGATTCAAAAAGTAGGCGCTGCTGACCTAGTAGCTGATTTGAGCCGAAAGGGAAAGCGGTTAACCACCATTGGTGCTGTGGTCGCTGCCATTTTTACTTTTGCCATTCTCGCCAGTTTGTCCAATTCCGCTTATTACCTTCTGGAGGGTGAGACCCGCTGGTTTCTATCGAATTTATTTGATTTACTGCCAAACTTTTGCTTTGTCGCTGGCGGGTTAGGGTGCCTATGGGCTGGCATTCGACGCAGGAAGCAGGCTAGTCGCTACCGTAATTACCTGGCCATGATAGGCCGAAGGCAATCCATTTCAGTCTCCACACTATCTTCTGCCACCCGCCTGTCTCCCGAGCGCGTCCGGGAGGATTTGGAGGATATGCTGGAATTTGGAATTTTCCCCACCGGTTTCCTCGACTATGGTGGTGACACCCTGGTTCTCACTGGAGAAGGTCTATCCGACTCCCCTTCTCCCACTTCTCAGCCGAACCCCCAGCCGAAAACGGATACCAACCCAGAAAATTCCATCCTAGCGGAAATCCGGGCAGTGAATGATGCGGTGGAAAATGAAAAGCTGTCTGCACAGATTGACCGGATCGGTATCATTACTGCTAAGATTTTGGAATATCAGCACAGTCGCCCCGAAAAGGCACCTCAGCTGCACAGTTTCTTGAGTTATTATTTACCCACTACACTGAAAATTCTTCGTGCCTATGGCCAGTTAGAGTCTCAACAGGTAGCTGGAGAGAATATTACCGCTGCCATGCAACGCATCGAAGGAATGATGGATAAAGTTGTAGAGGGCTTTGAAAAACAGTTGGATCAACTTTTCCAGGGCGAGGCTATGGATATTACAGCCGATGTAGCTGTCTTGGAGCGGATGCTGGCAAAAGACGGCTTATCAACCGACCAAAGTATTACTTTAGGTTTATAAACATTTTGCTATTTGAAAAAGGACCCGGATGATTTCCATCCGGGTCCTTTTCTCATCTTTTGAAAACTATTTTCTTCTTTTGTAGGTCTGGTAGGTAAAGGATAGCCCCTCGTGTTCCATAGGCTCCGACTGCTCCGTCTGAACCCAAGCTGGATCTTGTTCCAGATTTGGAAACCAGCAGTCTGCCGGGTAAATCCGATCAAGTCGGGTCACATACGCAGTATCACACCAGTCCAACAGTTCCCGGTACACCAACGCCCCACCAATGACAAAAGCGTCTTCTGGTGCTGCTGCTCGCAGAGCCTCCAAGCTGGAATAGACCTCTGCACCTTCTGGCGCAAAATTCGGGTTACTGGACAAAATCAGATTTCGACGCCCCTTTAGTGGGCGCCCTCCCGGAAAGGTAGCTAGCGTTTTTCGTCCCAAAATCACCGGGTGCCCCATCGTCAATTCCCGGAATCGGCGCAGATCCTGGGGAATATAAACCAACTGATCTCCATCCTTCCCAATGGCCCAGTTGAGGTCTACTGCTACAATCAGATTCATCCCTGTCCCCTTTCTAAATAGCCACCGGAATTTTTCCATCTAAGGGATGGGCCTGGTACCCCTCCAGCTTAACACTATCGGGAGTGAAGGAATAAAAATCCTCCACCGACGGATCGAGAAGAAATCTTGGGGCATCAAAGGGCTCCCGAGCGATTAATTGCTCCACCGTTTCCACATGTCTATCGTAAATGTGGGCGTCCGCAATCACGTGAACCAACTCTCCCGCCTCTAATCCAGACACCTGGGCCATCATGTGCAGTAACACCGCATATTGCATCACGTTCCAACCGTTTGCAGTAAGCATATCCTGAGAGCGTTGATTCAAAATGCCGTTTAGCGTGTGGCCGCTGACATTAAACGTCATGGAGTAAGCACAAGGATAGAGCGCCATTTCACTCAAATCGTGGTGATTATATAGGTTCGTGAGAATTCGCCGAGAGCCTGGATCGTGCTTTAAGTCCCAAAGTACCTTGTCCACCTGATCCATATCCCCTTGGGGATAGTGGTGCTTTACCCCCAGCTGATAACCGTATGCCTTGCCGATGGAGCCCGATTCATCTGCCCAGGCATCCCAAACATGGCTATTCAGGTCATGGATATTATTCGACTTTTTCTGCCAGATCCACAGCAGTTCATCCACGGCTGACTTTAGATACTGCCGCCGCACAGTTAAAATGGGAAACTCTTGGCGCAGGTCGTACCGGTTAACCACCCCAAAAAGTTTAATCGTATGGGCCGGAGTTCCATCCTCCCAGCGGGGACGCACCGGGCGATCCGTATCCCACACGCCTTTGGTCAGTATCTGTTTACAGGTCTCTTGAAACACCTGATCTGCATAACTCATCCGCTTTGCCCTCCCGCTGCGTCATTTTATGCCCTCATCTTATCACAGCCCGACTCAAAAGGCAACGTGGCTCTTCTACCTTTTCTTCCAAGATCCGTCTATCTCTGAGATTCTATTTTTTGTTATCCAAAACAGTGACGGAGTCTCCCGCTTTGGCTCGACCAGGCTGTAATACTTTCACAAATATTCCTTCTCGGGGCATTACACAGTCTCCCGCTGCCTTCCGGATGGCACAGTCTGCGTGACATTCCTTACCAATTTGAGTCACTTCGCACACTGCACTGCCAATGCGCAAGCGAGTTCCCACCGGAAGCTGGTATAGACAGATCCCCGTGGTCAAGATGTTCTCTGCAAAGGCTCCAGGTAAAAGAGGGAAAGAAATATTTTTTTGTACCTTCTCCACGCTCTCCGTTCCCAGAAGACTTACTTGCCGATGCCAGTTGCCCGCATGGGCGTCCCCTACAATTCCATGGTCCGGCAGCAGTTCAATCTCCTCGACCGGGTGCTTCTGTTGCCCCTTTTTTTCACTGACACAAACTGCTTGGATGAGGGCTGTCGCTGCCCCACAGTCGGCGGAGCCGGAGGAACGCAGCATTTCTACCCCATGTTTCAGGGCATCCAACACCACTCCCAAATTTTCTCTGGCCGCTTTCTCACTTCCCGGCAAGTTTACCATCAGTGTTTTGCCTCGGATTCCTGCTGCCCCACGAGACAGGCACCCCCTCGGAGTAATCTGCATACTGGCCGCCCGCATTGCCTCCGGAATCCCCGGTGTCTCCCGTTCCAGCACTGCCTTGGTTGCCTCCGGTGTCACATCCCTGGGAGAAAATCCTGTCCCTCCGGTAGTCAATACCAAGGCCACTTCCAATTCATCGGCACATCGGATAAGTTCCCTTTGGATCTGCTCCTGCTCATCAGGCAGAATTGTCTGGTGAATTACTTCCCACCCGGCTTGCTGCACCATGGAGATAAGTGCTGGTCCACTGGTATCTGTCCGCTCTCCCCTAGCTCCTTTGTCACTTATAGTAAGTACCGCCGCTGTATACATCATTTTTGCTCCTCCTCCCTGCGGAAATCACCGTGGACTCCGCCGGTCTTTTCCAACAATCGGATATTTTCTATGACAATATCCTTCTGTACTGCCTTGCACATGTCGTACACTGTCAGCGCCGCAGTAGATACCGCCGTCAGCGCCTCCATCTCCACCCCGGTTCTTCCCTGGCAGGAGACAGTGGCTTTAATCTCCACTGAGTGCCTTTCTTGGTCCAGCCACAGGGTCAAATCAATACCATCCACCTGAACTGGGTGGCACATGGGAATCAAATCTGGGGTTCTCTTAGCTCCCATGACTCCCGCAATTTGAGCCACTGTCAGTACGTCTCCTTTTTTCATTCCTCCACTTTGAATGCGGGCAAACGTTTCCGGGTTCACCAGTACTCTCCCCGCTGCAACCGCAGTTCGACGGGTCACATTTTTTTCTCCCACGTCCACCATTTTGGCCCGGCCTTGCTCATTAAAATGAGTAAAGTCTTTTTCCGGTTCCAAATATTCCTGAAAGCGGGAGTTCTCTCTTCCATATTCCATAAGAAACTCCGTCAACTCCTCAATTTCATCCAGTCCAAATTTGGGGAGACACGTCTCCACGTCTTCTCGATCGGTTACAATGGCCACATAGCGTTCCAGCGGACCAGGGAAATCTTTTCCTGTACTCTTTCGGCTCATTCCAATCTGAGGGAATCCCTCTTCCGCCTTATAACCCTCCACCAAAATGAAGTCTACATCCCGGATCCGATCCAATACCTGATGGAAGGAGAGTTCCCGCTGTTCAATCACCGCCGTCTTTTCCCGGGAACTGATAACAGACACCACAGCTCCTGCCTGGGTAAAACGCCAGGAGTCCTTTCCCTCCCGATCTATTTCAAACCGATGACCATCATGCTTTACAACCGCCACCCGCACACCTCGCACCGTGAGGTTGGACACCAGACGTTCTATCAGTGTGGTCTTTCCCGTCCCAGAGTAGGCCGCAATCCCCAAAATGGGTATCGCCTCCATGCTTTAACCCCCAATCTGGTTCATATTCCGCCCCGCCCCACTGCGCTTGTACGCCGAAAGCTCTGCATGACAGTCTGGTTTTGCAAAAATAGCCCGCTTCATCTGCTCCACCATCTCCTCAAATTCCAACCCTTTAATGGGGTATTCTTCCGATGAGTGTAGGCACGGCTTCAGTTTTCCGTCTGCAGTTAAACGAATACGGTTACATAAAGCACAGAAATGGTCACTTACAGGACTGATAAGTCCGATATTCCCCTTGGCCCCCGGCAACCGGTATAGCCGTGCTACACTGCCGTCGTAGGCCTGAGCCTCCGCTTGCGGCAGCCGCCGGAGTACTTCAGAACAGGGTAAATACGCCTCCGGCCCGAAGTCTCCGCTGTCATACATGGGCATCAGTTCAATAAACCGCACGTCCACCGGCAATTCCCGCGTCAATTCCGCCAAGTCCACAATCTCGTCCTCATTAAATCCTCCGATTAGAACGGTATTGACTTTTATTCGCTGAAATCCCAGTGATAGTGCCGCTTCCAGCCCACTCAATGCCTGTTTCAATGTGCCAATACGGGTGATATAGGTATAGCGATCCGGGCGCAGCGTATCTAGACTCAAATTGATGCGGTCTACCCCTGCCGCCCGCAATTCTCTCCCCAATTCCGGTAACAGGCAGCCGTTAGTGGTAACGCACAACTCTGCAATTCCATCCACTTCCTTGGCCCGGCGGCAGATGGAGACAATGTTCTGTTTTACCAGTGGCTCGCCTCCAGTAATTCGAAGTTTCCGGATTCCCAGACTAGCCCCTGCTTTTACTGCTAGAATCATTTCATCTTCTGTAAGCATCTCTTCATGATGCTTCTTACACACCCCGTCCGCCGGCATACAATACCGGCAACGTAAATTACACAGTTCCGTCACCGACAGCCGGAGATAGGTGATGGCGCGTCCATATCCATCTTTCATGGCTTAATACCTGCCAAACGTACAATTGGGGAAGTGGCATGCCTTACACATCTGACAAAGCCCACCGTCTCCCAATCGAATTAGATCCTCTTTTGTCAGCCGGTCCCCAGCAAACACCTGTGGCAGCAGCACGTCAAACACCGTCGTGGGCAGGCTGATCGCCGCCCCAGGCACCCCCAGGATTGCAGTCTGTCCCAGATAAGCCACTAACGTCATATTTCCAGGCTGAGAGGGCAGACCATGGGTAACAATCTCCGCCCCCAACTCTCGGATAGCAGTGGGGGTCAAGTCGTCCGGATCCACCGACATTCCCCCGGTGAAGATCAGGATCTCCGCTCCAGCCGCCAGATATTGCTGAGCAGTCTCACGAATCATATCACAATCGTCGTCACACAGGCTTACCCCCAAGATTTCGCTGGGGTAGTGCCCCAGCTTCTGCCGCACTACCGGCTGAAACTTGTCTTGGATTCGGCCAGTATACACCTCTGAACCAGTTACAATGACTCCAACTTTCTTTTTATGATAAGGCCGCAGATCCAGTAGCTTCTCTTCTCTACACAGCTGCTCCGCCTTTTCAATGTTCTCTTCCCGGGTCACTAAGGGAACAATTCGCATCGATGCCAGGCGCATTCCTGGCTCCACTGGGTAATGGTCGGGCAGAGTGGTAATGGTTACGTCTGCTATATGGTTAAGTTGTTCCAGCAGCGCCGTATTTACTCGGAACATCCCTCGAGTATCCGCCAACAACAATACCTTTCCCTCCGAAGGCGCCGTGTAATGTGCACCCACCACCGGAGCCATAGCCGCCATGCGCCGGGCAGCATCCTCTTCATGGATTTCCCCCGCCTGTTCCTCCCAGACAAAAACGGTGCGTTTGCCCAAGTCCAACAGTTTTGGAATATCCTCCGGAGCAATCACATGCCCTCTCTGAAACGCGGCACCCTTAAATCCGTCCCGCATAGCGGTAATGTCATGGCACAAGGACATCCCTACTGCATCTTCCACTCGAACCTTTCTCATAATAAAAACCCTCTCAATTCTGTCTCTGCTGGTATAGGCCCGCTGCCCGCCGGAACTACTGCCATTGCGTTACATCCAATGGAACTACTTAATACCACATTTCCCTGGTCCTGAGGCAATGTCATCCGGACAACCCCACTGGAGAAGTCTAACTTTCCTCGTAGAAATCGTGTAGCCGGACTTTTCTTCGGAAATCCACTGCTAAGAACAATTGGCATCTCCTCTGGCTCAAACGTTTGCCAGCCTGCCAGTTTTTTTAATGCAGGCAGGACCACAGCGTAGAAGTTGGTTATACAAGACGCCGGGTTTCCTGATAGACCACATACCAATTTCCCTTTCCGCACTCCATAGGCACAGGCCATGCCAGGCTTCATGGCCACTCCCCGCACCAACACATCCACACCAGCCCGTTCCATAGCTGCCGGCGTCAGGTCATAATCTCCCACCGATACTCCGCCAGTTAGCAGCACTGCATCACAGCACGCCAAACCTTCCTCCAACAGTTGTTGGATGCCCTCTACTGCATCCCCACTCCATCCCAAATACCGGCTCTGACAGCCGTTTTTTTCTAGCGCTGCGGACAAAGTGTAGCGGTTTGCATCCCAAATCCCACTGCTTCCCAAAGGTTTTCCTACCTCCACCACTTCATTTCCAGTGGAGATCAGGCCGATTACTGGCAAACGATAGACTGCAGGATGAGTTACTCCCTGAGAGGCCAATGTTCCCGCCAATCCTGGGTCAATTTGTATGCCTGGCTGAGCAAGCAACTGCCCCTTTTCCACGTCCTCTCCTCGCCGGACCACATTGCCTCCCTGGATCACCGGCGTGGCAATTGTCACCTGCTGTGTGGTAAATTGGGTCTTTTCATATGGAATAACTGCATCTGCTCCCGGCGGAATGGGAGCACCAGTTAGAATTTTCACTGCCGTACCCGGCTCAACCTGTAAGGTCGACACGGCTCCCGCTGAAATTTCTCCTAGCACCTGTAGCGTAACTGGGCAATCTGTACCGGCTTTTGCCACGTCCGCTGCACGAAATGCATATCCGTCATAGGCAGATCGGTCAAAAGGCGGGACATCTGCCCTCGCTCGAACCTCCTCAGCGAGAATCCGCCCTGGGCTGTTCTCCAACAGAACATGCTCTGTCCCCACCGGCGTCACTGTATCGATTAGCAACCGCCGAGCCGTCAAATAGTCCGGATTTTTCCACATATACATCATTCCTTCAGCAGTCGAATTGCAGCCGCCGGCAGGCAAATCTCCTGCTTCGGCCCACGTATCCGTTCCCAGGTTTCCTTATCAAGTTCCCAAGCAATCCCAGTTTCACTTTTTGCCCCCTCTGGGCGTAGCATAACGGTATATGAGAATGGATTTTCCATTTCTTGCTCCACACGACAAATCACCGAGTTTTCTTTTCCACCGCTACATATCTTGCTGCGAGGGATGGCAATGGCTTTGGCATCCTCTACGTTCTGCCTTATCTGCAATTCTACGCCCCAGTCCAATGCAAAAACCCGGCGCTCTCCAATTGTTTGTATGCGGGAAATATTGCCGTATCCGGTCAGTCGGGCCGCTTGGGTGGTGGATGGTGCAGAAAAAACTTCTTCCCGGCTTCCAATCGTATCTACCCGTCCATTGTCGAGAACCGCAATCCGATCCGAGAGTCGAAAAACTTCGTCCCGGTCATGGGACACAAGCAAGGTCGTCCCTGTAAAGCGCTGAATTACTTCACGCACCTCTTGTTCCAATTGAAAGCGCAAGTGGCTATCTAAGGCGGAAAAAGGTTCATCCAATAATAGAATTTGAGGTGCGGACACCAGAATACGGGCCAGTGCCGTACGTTGCTGTTGCCCACCGGAGAGTTGATGTGGATAATGCCCCGTTAGCTGTGTGAGGCGAAAACGCTCCAATATTTCTTCAACAACTTGCTCCCGACATGACCGATTTTTCTCCCGCACTGCACCAGCTGTAATGTTTTGTAGAACAGTCATATTGGGAAATAGGGCATAGTTTTGAAACAGCAGACCAGTTCGTCGATCTTGTGGTGAGAGATTAATCCGTTTTGCCCGATCAAAGAGAGTTTTCCCATTTACTATGATTTTCCCGCTGTCTGGCCGTTCCACACCCGCAATACACTTCAGTGTCATGCTCTTCCCGCATCCGGATGCCCCCAACAGTGCTAATGTCTCATCTCCTGCAGAAAAGGCTACGTTGAGACAAAAGGACCCAAAGTCCTTTTCAATTTCCACTGAGATGGACATCTCACTTCCCCCTTTCCCAGTTCCTGGGGCGATTTCGTCGGGCGGCAGGCTTTTTCTCCAGCATATTTACCGCCAGCAGTACTACAAAAGAGATGGCCAGATTGACCAGGACCCATCGAAATGCCAATGCATCATCGTTGGTTCGCCACAGCTGGTAGACCGTGGTGGAGATCGTGGCTGTTCGACCTGGTGTGTATCCCGCAATCATACTGGTGGCACCATATTCCCCTAAGGCCCGAGCAAAGGCCAACACAGTCCCAGCTAAAATTCCTTGGCGGCAACAGGGCATCCGAATCCGCCAAAAAATATAGGTATTAGACAGGCCCAAAGATTGACCAGAGTATGCTAATGTCTCGTCAAAAGATTCAAATGCACCTCGGGCGGTACGATACATCAACGGGAAAATTACAACTGTTGTGGCAAAGATGGCCGACCACCATGTCATGGTCAGCTTTATGTCCCACATTTCCAAAAACCATCGGCCAATTACCCGCTTAGGACCTAACAGTCGCAGCAGCAAATACCCCACTACAGTGGGTGGCAGTACCAACGGCAAAGTTAGAATTACATCCAGCACCCCTTTAACCATTCGAGGCGCCTTTGAGGTGTAATAGGCGGCAAAAATGCCTGCAAAAAATATTACCACCGTACTGATGGCCGCAATACGCAGCGAGTTAATCAGCGGAAACCAATCCATATATTTTATTCCCCCTATCGCCGCAGGCAGGACGGGCGTTTATGCCCGTCCTGCCTAATTCTTTTTTCCTTAGCCTACAGGGGTAAAGCCCACTGATTGGAAAATCTCGTCCCCTACATCTCCAGTCATAAATGCCAAAAATGCTTTGGCCTGCTCTGGATGGGCAGCGGTGTTTAGCACTGCGGCAGGATAAATAACTTGACCACACATTTCTGCCGTAGCCGTATCCACTACGGTCAACTCTGCGGAGAATGCATCGGTAGCATAAATAATTCCACAGTCTACTGCCGCTTCTGATACTTGTGTGGTCACTTCCTTGACATTGGACCCATATGTAAGGCATCCCGCTTCTGCCAGCGCCGCTTCATCCAGTCCAAAATAGGTTAAAATCTTCTGAGTATATTGTCCCACAGGTACGTCCCCGTTCCCCATGGCCAGCAATATATCCCCTTGCTCCAGTCGACTCTTTAAGTCGTCATATGATTGAATATTTGACGGATTTCCATCTGGGACGGCAAGGGCCACTTTGTTCTCCAGTACATCTAGACGTGTCCCTTCCAAAACAAAGTCCAACTGCTCTGTATTTACCGCCGGGTCCGCAGAGGCATCCAGCTGGTCCATCTGTAGCTGACCGGCAGAAATAAAAATATCACAATCCGCACCCTCTTGGATTTGCTTTTTCAGCGTTCCAGAAGAGTCGAAATTATAGACAAACGTTACGTCGGGATGCTCCTTCGTATAGGCATCCCCAATTTGCGTCAGTGTATCTGTCAATGAAGCAGCAGCAAAGACAATTAGTTCTACCGTCTCCTCAGTTTCTCCTTGCGGCTCACTTCCGTCTGTGCTTTGCTGATTACTCTGTGTCGATATGGAATTTTCTTCGGCAGTAGTTCCTGCCGTACAGCCACTAAGCAGGCCCAACATGGCACTCAAGGCGATCAGTGCTGCTAATATCTTTTTCATGGTTTTTCCTCCTTAAAATAAAAATCGCCCGTCTTCTTTGAAACGGACAACAAAACCATGTTTGGGATTTTACCCCACACAGCACTGTATTCCGTCCCCTTTTCAATCAGGAAGGCCACTTCGTTTCCAAATATGACCCCGAACCAATTGCTTGGTTGGCCTCAGTTTCATGGCAGATGCTTTAGAAAAAGAGGCTCGAAGACTGGTGTTTTCAATTTTACTTTTAATTTCCTGTTATTTAAATTCAATCAATTTTTTATACTCTTCCGGTGTATTGATGTTACGCAGTACACCTTCCCAACTGCCGGCCTCCACAAAGCGGGTTTGAAGACGCTCCAATCCACCTTGAATCCGGTAATTTCCATCTAAAATTTGCCGTTCCAAAACAGGTGCACAGCGCTTCCGATAAACTCCGCAAAGAGGATGCGCTCCGTCCTGCGTCACCGGCACTACCGCGTCCCACGGCTCTTCCAGCTGCTCGCACAGCCAATATCCAAACGCTGCACGATACAACGGGACATCACAACTGACCACTAGTAATGCCTGGGATCGACACATTTTTAAAACCGTGTATAGCCCTCCAAGTGGCCCACAGGAAGGGATCTCATCAATTGCCCGCGTCCACTCCAACTCTGGATACCGTTCTGCACAATCCACGGATAGAATCCGCTCTTCAAACCCCGTCAATTCTTGCGCAATTCTCTGAAGAAAGGATTCCCCTTTCATCTCTAACCGGGCTTTATCCGTTCCCATACGTCGGCTCTTTCCACCAGCCAACAGTGCAGCCCCAATGGTCATCCGCATGGCCTTTTTCCCCTTTCTGGTGCCTTGTCCTGGCACCCGCCCTGTTGTGCATTTTACACGGCGGGTGCCAGTTTTGGCAACACGGTAAATTTTCTAACCTGCAGATGCCGCCAGAGCCGCAGCCGCGGCTTCCCGAGAGGCATATACCAGACCCATGGTCATGGGCTCCCAGAAAGTGATAACCAGCAAGCAGCCGAGCATTAGGAAGATCATCAGCCAGATTTTCCGGATGATGCCCTCTACCCGCAAATCGGAGATGGCCGACGCCACAAACAGATTCACGCCATAAGGAGGTGTCACAAACCCAATGGCCAGGTTCACCGTCATCATGACGCCAAAGTGAACGGGATCCATTCCGAAATCTTTTACAATGGGGACGAAAATAGGGGCCAAAATTGCCACCGCTGAGAAGTTATCAATAAAGCAGCCTACAATCAACAAAATAATGTTGATAATCAGCAGAGTCACGATTGGACTAGAGATAGCAGAGAGCGCCGCACCAATTTTGGCCGGAATCTGCTGCATGGTCAGGAAGTAGGCAAAGGACATAGCCAGACCAAGGGTAAATAAGATGACGCCACTGGAATGGGCTGTATCCCGGAAACAATCGACCAAGTTTTTCCAAGTCAATTCACGGTAAACAAAAAAGCCTACAAACAGAGAATAGACAATACCAACTACTGCTGCTTCTGTGGGGGTAAAAATACCTCCATAAATGCCGCCTAGGATAATCACCGGCGTGAGAATTGCCCAGATGGAACTGCCCAGAGTTTTCAGCAAACGGGTGGGAGAGAAACGTACACCCGTTCCACCGTAGTGATTTGCTTTTGCTACAAAGAAGCACATAATCATCAGGACGACCCCGATGAACACACCGGGAAGAATACCAGCCAGGAACATATCTCCAATGGAGACATTGGCAATGACCGCATATACCACAAAGGGTACGCTGGGCGGGATAATAACCCCGATGGTACCCGCAGCAGCACTCAAAGCAGCAGCAAAGTTTTCGTCATAGCCCTTTTCTTTCATGGCAGGAATCATAAATGATCCCACTGCAGAGGTGGTAGCATTAGCTGAGCCGGAAATAGCTGCAAAGAACATGCAGGTTGCTGTAGTAGCCATTGCCAGGCCGCCGGTAACCCAACCAATCAATTCATTAAAGGTATCCACCAGTCGCTTGGCAATACCGCCGCTCTTCATTAGATTGCCTGCAATAATGAAGAACGGAATCGCCATCAATGGAAATGAATCGAGTGCAGTAAAAGCGTTTTGCGGTAGAATATTAAGAGACAAGTTGGTCATTGTCCCTAATACAACTGCCGTGGCCACACCCAGCGCCACTCCGATAGGCACACCGATGATAATCAGTAATGCCAACAGGACAAATAATACGATCACTTCAATCATTTGGCCCACCTCGCTTTCCAATCCGGAATGCTATAAATAAAATTCTGGATGATGCGGATGGCCATCAGTCCGCAGCCAACCGGCACGGACAGATAGGGAATTGCCATGGGGATCTGCAGCGCAGGGGTACGTTGCTTGCTTTTTAAAATGTACTCAATGACGTCTTTTCCCTTGTAGACCATGAATACCGCAAAAGCCGCCCACAGGATCAACACAAGGGCCTCCAAGATAATCTGCACTTTTTGAGGAAATCTTTCCCGGGCCACGGTAATGTTGATATGTTTGTTGATTTTTGCTGCATACGAAGCGCCCAGCCAGATCTGCCAGACGAAAATGTAGCGAGCCAACTCCTCGCTCCAACTCAAAGAATTTTTAAAGACATAACGGCAAACAACCTGGACGAAAATAACCGTTACAGTAACAAAAAAGCTGCCCACCAGGAGGTATTCTTCCAAGTGTTTGTCGATCGCGCGCAGAACTTTCATTCGACTCCTTCTTTCTGTCAAATGTAAAATGGAGATGGGCTGCCAGCCTACATCGTTTATTCAATTACCGGCAAGCCACATCTCCATCTGGAGGCGCAGTTACTCGTTGCAGGCCTGTGCCTTCTCAATCAGGCCTTCATCGACCCAATCCCGATACTCCTCGATAACGCTGGCAGTTGCATCCTTAAACTGCTGCAGCTGGGCGTCATCCAAATAGTTAACCTTCATGCCAGCCGCTTCCATGGCCTCCATAGCCGCTTCGTCATCGGCAGTAATCATTTCCCGCTGTACCAGAGCAGCCTTTTCGCCGCATTCAGCAATCAGTGCCTGATCTGCTGCGCTCAGACCGTCAAACCAGGTCTTATTGACCACATAGCACAGGGGGTGATACACGTGACCGGTGCAGCTGAGGTATTCATTAACCTCGTTGAATTTGTTGTCGTAGATGATGGCAGGGGGATTTTCCTGTCCGTCCACCGTATGCTGCTGCATAGCAGTAAACAACTCATTCAGAGCCATGGGCGTTGGGGAAGCACCCAGAGCGGTCCAGGTTGCGATATGGATGGGGTTCTCCATGCAGCGCAGCTTAATACCTTTCAGATCAGAAGGCTGAGTGATGGGGCGCACGCTATTGCTGATGTAGCGATAACCAACCTGTCCAAAGCCCAGGTTCACATAGCCATACTCTTGAATGGATTCTTTCAGTGCATCGCCCACTTCGCCATCACAGCAAGCATAGGCTGCATCGGTGGAGTCAAACAGGAAGGGGAAGTCAAACAGGGCATAGTTGGAGTCCACATTTGCCACGTTTGCACTGTTGACCAGGGTCATCTCAATCGTGCCCATGCCAACACCCTCAAAGGCCTGCCGCTCGCCACCCAGCTGAGAACTGGGGTAAATTTCTACCGTAATACGGCCACCGGTCTTCTCCTCAATAACCTTCTTAAACTCCTGCTCCACCGACTTGTGATAGGAGGACTGATCGGTCATGGAGTGAGCCACACGGATGACATAGGAGTCGCCCTGCGTCAGATCAGTCTCACCAGCAGCCTGAGAGGTGGATCCACCGGCGCTGGAGCCTCCGGCATTGGAACTGGCCGGTGCTTCCTTCTGTCCACAAGCTACCAGGGTGCAAGTCATTGCAAGTGCTAATGCCAGGCTGATAATCTTTTTCATGGTTCTATCTCCCTTCTTATTCAACAGAGTTTCTTGTCTCTTAGGGCCGAAAAATGTTCGCGATTATCAACAATACGTGCGGGATCGACATCCGCCTGCAGAACCGTTTCCTCTGTTCCACCTTCTGCAAGGATCTCGCCCCAGGGATCCAGGATCATGCTGTGTCCGCCTAGTTGACTTCCATTGAGGGTTCCGACTCCATTGCAGGAGATCAGGAAACACTGGTCCTCTACCGCCCGAGCCTGATTAAATAGCCGCCAGTGGGCAAGACGGTTTATGGGCCAGGCAGAGTTCACCAAGAAGTACTCCGCCCCCAGATTTACCATAATCCGAAACAGTTCTGGAAAGCGCAGATCATAACAGGTCGCCAGACCTACGCGCCCATATTCTGTGTCGAACACCCCCACCTGGCTGCCTCCGGAAAGCAGTTCCGCCTCTTTGGACCGGTATCCAAACAGATGCATCTTTCGGTATTTCCCGATTACGCTCCCATTGGGTGCCAGCAGTAACGAGGTGTTGTAATAGGACTCTCCGTCCTTTTCTACGAAACTTCCGGTGTGAATATAACATCCCAGTTTCCGTGCCCAGGACGACATGAGATCATAGGTCTCTCCACGGTCACACTCGGCTTGAGCATAGTAATGCTCAAAGTCAAAAAATCCAGTGGCCCAGATCTCCGGTAGGATGACCTGAACCGGACGCTCTGGCTGGGCACACAACTGTTCCAGATAGGATGAAGCGCGCTCCATCCTCACCTGTCTGGTCTCCCCTTCCTGAGAGGCCAGTTGAATGCTTGCAAACCTCATCCGCGTTCCACCTCAATCATTACTTCATTGCGCCGGTGGCCGCTTTGATGACTTTCATACCGCTGATATAGTACGCCATACGGATAGCTTCCTTGACCTCTTCCTCCGTGGCTCCTGCTGCCCGGGCCCGGGTAGAGAGGGAGGTTACCCCTCCCTCTGACCCGGACAGAGCGTCCAGAGCCACGGCAATCAGCAGCTTGGTCTTGGTATCCAGTGCGCCCTCACCATAGGCCATATCCACTACACCATTGGCAGCAGCATACAACACCGGATCATATTCTTTCATCTCTTCCAGAAACTTTGGGTTATACTGACTCATAACCAACGCCACCTCTTACTTGGAGTAGTAATGGACCTCAAAGGTCAGCGCGCCGTTGGGCGCCGAAAACGGGCCATGGGGCATTCCAGGTGGCCGAATAGCTACCGTTCCTGCTTCGTATACCTGCCCATCCGCTACCAGCGGCCCCTCAATGATGTACACTTCCTCCCAGCAGTCGTGCGTTAGAGTTCCTTTCCCACTGCTGCCTGGTTCGAACTTCAGAAACCGGGTAAATACCCCTGTCTCCTCGTCCTGGGTGACAATCATTTCCTGCACACCACCATTTTGGTAGCTCTCCGGCGTAACCCACTGGTAGCCCTCCGTCTTCCGTGGGTCAAAAAATTCATGCATCTCCTTTGGCATCTTCAATCCTCCTTTCTCATTTCATCTCTTGGTTTAAGCAGTTCACTTTCTGGCTTAAAACAACGGCTTACCGTCCTCCGGGTTAATGGCCGGTTTTGCCTTGGGCCGCCAGATGACCACTTTGCTGTCAATCTCCTCCGCACGGCGGCTCAGTTCCTCCAACTCCCCGTATTCAATAACACGGGCCATGCAGTGATGAGCACAGGTGGGCCGTTTCCCCTCTTCCGTCCGCTCCAAGCACATATCGCACAGATCCGTTGGAATGGGAACATTATTAAAGGTCTGGCCTTTGTTCAGGAAGATTTCCTCCACCTTAATGCCGTATACATTTGCGGGGAAGTTGTGCTCCTGCCGGCAGGCTGCCTCACAGCTTCTGCAGCCGGTACACCAGTCGTAACGAATCAAAAGTCCCTTGCTCATTACGCTTCGCCTCCTTCATAAATTCCCTCGATTCCGCTCTCCGCCGGATAGATCTTACACAGAACCGACTTCATATGGCTGCCGCCATACCCTGTCTTGCTGTACACATCGTTGGGGATGAGCAGGTTGATATTGGCGTCAAAGGCACCGTAGAGGGTCTCAGGCCCCTTCTCCGGGAACCACCAGCTATGCTGTACCATGACCAGATCCTTCATATGGCCTTCACGGAAACGTGCCTTAAACTTGGCCTTTCCAAACTGGTTCTCAATCCAGATCCAGTCTCCATCCTTCACACCGTACTTCCGTCCGGTCTCCGGATGCATCTCTGCCATGGGGTAGGGCTCCATGTTCCGCAGAGACTTGATCTGACGATGTTCGGAGTGGAAGAAGCTGACTACCCGGGAACCTGTGTTCAGAATCAAAGGATACTCCTTAGCCAGTTCGGGGGTGCTTACTGGGCTATATACAGGTTCCGTATAGGAGGGCAGGGGGTCATAGCCCCAGCGCTCAAAGTGAGTGGAATAGAGTTCAATCTTGCCAGTCGGGGTGTTGAAGCCCGGTTTTCCGTCCGGACGCAGCATACCCTTTTCATAGCGGTAATAGGGCTTGGTGGGATGTCCCTCAGGAGGCGAAATCCAACTCTTCTCCCGCAGTTCCTCCAGGGTGACTCCAGACTTGGACAGCCAGAAATTGAACAAATCCTCCAAGGTATTCCACTTGAAGTTGGGGTTCAAACGCTTGGCCATCTCAAAGCAGATCTCACCATCGCTACGGCACTCACCCACAGTAATGGCCTTGCGCTGTGCACACAGCGGCGTCCACCATGCACGTACACCTTCGCGCTCAGGGAAGGTGGCGGCAGGCAGGATGATGTCGGCCAGAGCAAGAGCAGTAGGAGTCTTGAACAGATCTACTACCACGTTAAACTCATTCTTCAGGAATGCATTCATCCAATAGCGGGGGTTGGCCGCTCCACACAGGAAGTTGGTTCCTGCAATCCAGGCGCCCTTCACCGGGTACGGTTTTCCGGTATCCATAGCCTCCACCAGCTTATCGGCATGGGCACGCCAGTGGAACTCCTTGGCAATGGGGAATTCATCCCCGCCAATCTTCTTAGCCAAACGTTCCGGCGGCATTGCGTCGCCGTACATCTCCATAATGGAGTCCTGGCTCATGGGGTAAGGCGTCACGCCAAAGGCGTTCTTGATGATAGCCATACCGCCCGGGTTGTCCACGTTTCCGGTCAGGACCCACAGGTAGCTGATGGCAGTAGCAACCGTCAGTCCCTCAGGAGCCATATCTACCGGCACACCCCATTGCAGGGCTGCCTGATGCGCCTCGGCGTACATCCGGGTGGCCTGGCGAATCTTTTCCGCCGGAACTCCAGTCACGCCTTCCGCCCATTCGGGAGTGTATTGCTGTACGCGCTCCTTCAGTTTGTCAAAGCCGAAAGTCCACTTCTCAACAAATTCCTTGTTGTACAGTTCCTCGTTGATCATCACATTGAGCATACCCAGTGCCAATGCCCCATCCGTACCAGGACGAAGCTGCAGCCAAATAGCCGCACGGGAAGCCAACCAGGTATAGCAGGGATCCACCACAATCAGCTTAGAACCCAACTCCGCGCACTGGATAATCCAGTGGCCATGGTTGCCGTCGTTACAGGTAGCCACAGGGTTTTGTCCCCATACCATATACACTTCCGGCAGCTTCCAGGTAGGATCATTGTAGCGCTTCTCACAGAACTGAGATGCGTCCGGCGCCACATAGTCACCCATAGTGATTTTCATTGAATTCAAGCGAGGGTGATAGCAGGCGTTTCCGTTCAAACTCTGGATCCAGTTCGGAGAACCATAGTTGTAGGCTAACAGACACAGCCAACCACCGGCATCACGTCCAGTTCCCTGAATAAATGCCATGGTTTCCGGGCCGTACTTCTCTGCCAGCGCGCGCATATTCTTTTCTATGTAGTCATATGCCTCGTCCCAGGAGATTTCCTCCCATTTGTCTTCCCCACGCTTTCCAATCCGGCGCAGCGGCTTGGTCAGGCGGTCCTTGTGGTACACAAATTCTTTCAATGCCAATGCTCTGGGACACAGAGTGCCCATGTTGTAGGGATGGTCTTCCACACCCTCGACCTTTTCCAGTTTGCCGTCCTTGATGTAGAGATCTACTCCGCATCCACCGTGGCAACCCGGACCAGCGGACCAAGATAAAGACCGAATGATCTGATCATACTCTTTATCTTTCATTTTCTTCCTCCTTTATTTCCACTTGCTTGCGGCAAGCTTGTAATACTCTTTTAAATTGCACTTATAAATTCCCACAGATCAATCCCGGGGCTGGGGTAAAAACTTTAAATCATACTCGCTGGCAATCCGACGGTCAAGTACCGGGTCTACCATTTCGTATTCAAATTTTTCTCCACAAATCATCCCATCTTTGGTGGGAAGCGTACCGGAATAAATAACTGCATTCTGACACTTGCGTCCCAGATGAGCCTCTACCTGTTCTACCTGTTGCTTGGGATCCATTAGTTCTGCCACGCTGCCTTCCTGGTACAAGCTACGCACCCCATCCTTTGTCACATAGGCACGCATGACCAGTTGATCAAAGTGATCAGCCACTTCTTCCATAGGCCACACGGTCTCTGCCACCAGATTAGGACACATCTGCTTGGCCATGGGTACATTATAGGTCTCAAGATCCCGGTCTGAATGGTCGCTACCAATCCCCAAATATTCCTTTCCATCTGACAAGAACAGGACATATTCTATCTCACCGGAGGTCTTGTCGTGGATTACTTCCACCACATGATCTGTACTGACACTGGTGCTACTTACCGGATAGATGGTAGGGACATGGTTGGGCACTGCAACTCCCATCTCCGCCAACTCTTCTACATGCTTGCGTACCACTTCCTGGTCTCGGCCCGCATAACCGACATTGTACACCTCATCCACTTGAATCAAGACTGGTTTGACCCCGTCTTTTGTCTGCAGTTGGAATTCCTTTCTCACATTAAATCTCCTCTCCTCAAAAAAATGTAATATATTTCTTTCGCTAAATATGTAATATATTTCATTAAAGACCTAACTGCGCCGCTGCTGCGGAAAAATACTTCCGCAAACTTCTGCGGCGCTGTTTATTCTTACAGGCTACTAAGATAATTTTTTCTCCTTCGCCTCCCGTCGCAACTGCGTGTTATGCATATGTTGGGCCATAGCCTGCTCCGCTTCAGCCGCATCATGGCTTTTAATAGCCTCAAAAATTTTCAGGTGTTCCTGGTAGATTTCCTTTTGGCTTTCTCCAAACTGCAAGATGGAGTAGCCCGCACGCATCCATTGGTTTCGCATATCTTCCGTCACCTTGGACAAACGGCTGTTTCCACTTGCCTCCAAAATCTGTTGATGAAAGATTCCATCCAATTGCAAATAGAATTGCACATCAAACTGCTCGACGTTTGCCACACATTCTCGCTGCGCATCAATATTCTTCTGCATGACAAAAATTTGGCGATCGGTTACCCGTTGAGCCGCCAAGCTAGCCGCTGCCTTTTCCACAATCAGGCGCGTTTCCGAAATATTGCTGATATCTTTGGCATCGTATGGGACGACCTCAAATCCGCGCCCGCGCAAAAACCGGACATACCCCTCCTTCTGAAGTGCCAACAGCGCTTCACGCACCGGAGTGCGGCTAATATTCAACATGGCGCTAACCTGATCCTGAGAGTACACCTCTCCTTCCTTCAGTTCACGTCTGAGAATTGCCGCACGCAGCAAATTGTATGTCTGCGTGGTATAGGTTTCCGAATTGATAGGCCGAACACCATCAATGCTGGTGAATAGTAGCTCCGCCATTTCGTTACTCCTTGCATATGTGGCTTTTGGCTCTTCGACAAGGGATTTCAAAAAAAGACAGCCTTCTGCGCACATCGTTGTAATTTTAACTATACCGGCATGCAATATATTTGTCAATTCTTTTCTCGAAGAATATTTATTTTTTCTCCAAAAGCGTTAAAAAGGTCTCTCCAGAATTTTGTGGATTATAGTCATTCTCCGCCGGGCTTAGACGCCCTTTCTCCATGTGATAGACGCGATCGGCAATTTTTAGTGCCTGTCGAACATTCTGTTCTACCAGTAGGATGGTTTTTTTCTGCTCTCGCAAAGAACGAATCAGTTTCAGCACCTGTTGAGCCGTTTTCGGAGCCAATCCCAAGGTCGGCTCATCAATGAGGAGTAGACGTGGCTGTGCCATCAAAGCTCGGGCTATGGCCAACATCTGCTGTTCCCCACCACTGAGCAATCCTGCCGGCTGTTTCCGCCGCTCTTGCAAAATTGGAAGCAAATTATAGGCTGCCTCCAACCGCTGCCGCTCTCCACGCCCCACACTACCCAACAACAAGTTTTCTTCCACCGACATACTGCCTACGACATGTCGTCCCTCCGGTACCAGGCATACTCCATTGCGCACCAGACGGTGCGTATCCCAACCGGTGACTTCTCGGCCATCCAGTCGAATAACTCCACTCTGCGCCTTAATTAGTCCACTGATTGCCCCTAAAAGGGAGCTTTTCCCAGCGCCGTTTGCTCCCAAAACGGTCACGATTTCTCCTTCGCTCAAGGTTAAGTTGGCTTCCCGCACCGCTACCAACCGACCGTAGCTAACGGTTACATCATTTACTTCCAATAGCATCGTCGTCTTCTCCTAAGTATGCCTTTCGCACCTCTTCGTCTGCTGCAATCTCAGCAAAGCTGCCCTGCGCAATCTTTTCCCCGTAATTCAGCACCACCACACGCTGGCAACACCGGCGGATAATGGTCATATCATGTTCGATCAGCAGGATGGACACAGAAAAATCCGAACGGATTTTCAAAATCTGCTCCGCCATGGCCGCCGACTCCTCTTCATTCATGCCGGCACCAGGCTCATCCAAAAGCAGCAGTTTGGGACGGTTTGCTAGAGCCCGAGCAATCTCTACCCGGCGGCAATCTCCATAGGACAGTTCCTCTGCCAAAGACTGTGCAAAAGCTGAAATTCCCAGTCCCTCCAGAATAGCATATGCCTCGTCCCGCAGCTGACATTCCTGCTTTTTTGTTCCAAATAACTGCTCCCTTACTCTCAGGCCGCAGTTTTGTGCTACTGTCAGGTGTTCCAATACTGTCATTCCCCGAAACAGACGCAAATTTTGAAAGGTTCGACTCACCCCTAGCCGGGCAATCTGGTCTCGACGCAGACGTTCAATGCGTTTTCCATCTAACTCCACCTGCCCTTCCGTGACGGGGTTTAGACCTGTAATTCCATTTAGTAACGTGGTCTTTCCTGCCCCATTTGGGCCAATCAACCCAAGAATCTCTCCATCTTCTACTGAAAACGTCACATCTCGCAGGGCACAAAATTCTCCGTATCTCTGGGTTACGCCCTCAATCTTCAGCACTTTGGTTCACCTTCTCTCTTTTGCAACCACTCATTTTGTGCCCTGCACATGTTTTCCTTTACTGCGGTATGTAATCAGTCCGTCTGGGCGATAAATTACAATTAGAATTACTAGTATTCCATATACCACCATCCGCCAAGTAGAGGCAAATCGCAACAACTCCGGCAATAGGGTAAACACCCCCGCCCCTACAACAGCCCCCAAAATCCGGTTTCGTCCACCCAAAATCACTGGAAGAACCATCATGGTGGACATCATCGTGGAGAAATCTCCTGGTTCTACATATTGCACCCAGTGGGCATAGCATCCTCCCCCAATTCCCGCCAGCCCTGCTCCAATGGTAAAAGAGAGGATCTTCATAGCCACCACGTTGACCCCGGCCGCACCTGCTGCCTGTTCATCGGCAGATACCGCCCGCATGGACAGACCAAGTCGTGTACGTTCAAACAGATACAGCAGTATCACTGCCAATCCAACAAAGAAGAAGATTTCCGGTACCTGCATATGAACAATTCCCCGGAAACCCGCAGCACCACCGGTAATTGTCATAATTTGTGCCAGAGAACGGATCATTGCGGTAAACGTAATGGTCCCAATGACCAAGTATGTCCCTTTCAGGCGTAATGCAGGAACGCCTACTAGCATACCGGTCAAGGCTGCCAGTATTCCGCCCACCAACACCGCCACTGCAATCGGAACTCCTAAGCGACTGCTCAAAATGGCCGAACCATATGCACCTACCGCCATGAATCCCGCATTCCCCACCGAGATCTGTCCACTGCGCAAAATAATGTACACACTGAGCGCACCTAAGATATTAATGCCCAAATTCGCCACAAGGCCCATATAATATGCATTCACGCCCGATCCACCTTTCCTTTCCGGAACAGGCCGGACGGCCTGAGACACAAGAAGAGAATGAGCAGAGGGAACACAATAATCTCCCGGTACTCTGCTCCCAGATAGCCCACACACAAAATTTCCACAATGCCCAAGATAATTCCTGCTGCCCCTGCACCAAAGGCACTGCCTGCACCGCCAATCACCATAGCCGCCATCGCTTTATCCCCAATGGTGCCACCGATAAATGGGGTAATACTACTAAACACCATCCCCGCCATAACCCCGGTCACGCCGGCAATTAGTCCGGAGAGTGCAAACGTCTTTGCTGTTACTCCCAAGATGTGAACTCCTGCCACCCGGGCCGCCTTGGGGTTGTCTGCCATTGCCCGCATCTGTCGGCCCAAACGCGAGCGGTCAATCACAGCAGATAGACCGAGCATCAAAACCACCGTCAAAATCAGGAGAGTAATTTGTACTGAATTGAGGGTCAACGGCCCCAAAGCAAGACGAAATTGGGACTCTAATCCAGGAAATTTCAGTGGCTCGGAGCCCCATATCTCCGTATATACATTTTGTAAAACCATGCTCATGGCAATGGTAGTGACCACTTGGGTGTCCCCTCGGGGCAGCTGAAAACAAAAGATTTCCACCAAAATGCTCAGCAACACTCCGGTCCCTACCGCAGCCACCAGCGCCATCCCCAGACTTCCGCCCGCTCGCATAACGCTGTATGCCACCAGTGCACCTGCTGTCAAGATATCCCCCTGTGCCAGGTTCAGCATATCCAGGACCCCCAACACCAAGGTATAGCTGATGGCCAACAATGCATACATACTGCCCAGAAGGAGCCCGTTGAGCAGCTGCTGTGCCAACATGAGAAACACCTGCCATCCATTCAGATTTGTCCCCAAGAGACTGAAAAAGGTCGTTGGGCAAAGATTCCCCTGCTTCTGCCAAATGGTCGCAGAGGCAGGGGAATCTATCCTTAAAGTTCTAACGTTTTATCCCGAGACAAGATTTCTTATTTTACTTCCACCCACTGATCGCCCTCGATCTTCAGGATGTAGATATGCCTACTTCTGCCGCAATTATTTTGGCCGCAGGACTTTCTTCTCGAATGGGTCGTTTCAAGCCTTTGCTCCCCGTAGGCACCCGCTCCATGATTGAGCGGGTGGTGGGCTGGTTACGAGAGTCCCATGTTGATTTTATCGTAGTAGTCACCGGGTATCAACATATGCTCCTCGCTCAGCACTTGGTGCAAGCTGATGTCTGCCTTGTCCATAATCCTCACTACACCTGCACCCAGATGCTGGACTCCCTGCGTCTGGGACTGGAGGCTCTCCCTGACCAGGTGGATCGGGTTCTGGTCACTCCCGCCGATCTACCTCTGGTTCGTCCTTCTACAGTCTGCACTCTCTTGTCTACTCCAGGAATTTTTGTGCGGCCCTGCTACCAAGGCCAGCATGGGCATCCCGTGGGGTTAGATGCTTGCTTGCTAGAAGATATTCGGCTTTATACTGGGCCTGGCGGACTGCGGGACGCGGTCTATCATCTGGGGATTCCCTGTACCGATGTGCCAGTGAACGATCCAGGCGTCTGCCTCTCCCCGAACACCCCATCTGAATACGAGTCCTTACTAAAGTATTTCCACACGATAGAAAGGGAGATGGAGCATGGATAATCCGCTAACCCTTCTTTCCTCAACGTTATCTGCCGGACAACCAGCTGTATTGGTTTTTGTTCTCTCCTCGTCTGGGTCAACCCCTAGCCGGCCTGGAGCCACCATGCTGGTCTCTCACCAAGGCCGTTTAGCCGGAACTGTAGGCGGCGGCGCACTGGAATTACAGTGTTTGCATTTGGCCCAAACTCTACTGGATTCTAGCATTCCACAGACAAAATCTTTTATCTGTCAGGAGAACAACCCCTCTGGACTGGATATGGCTTGCGGCGGAAGTGCGCAGGTCTGCTTTTTCCCCTTCTCCCCCAACAATCCGCAGTCCCTGGTTATGGCGCAGCACCTGTCAGACCTCTTTACTCTTGGGGAGATAGGTTGGCTCATTCTCTCCCTCCCCTCCCACGGAAAACCAGGTTTATCCGTCTACCGACCTGATTTTGTGCTTGAAGGAATTTCTGTTCCAGACGGCATCTTTCGTCAGCTGGATGGCCCAGTGGTTCAGACCGTTCTAGAGGACACCCGCTATCTCTGTCTTCGCTTTCCTTCATCTGGCCGGGTATTTCTTCTAGGGGCAGGTCACATTGCCCAGCACCTAGTCCCTCTGCTACACGCGGTAGAGTTTCCCTGCATCGTATTGGATGACCGGTCCGATTTTTGTCAGAGCAATTACTTCCCAGATGCCTTTCAAATTTGCCCGCTTTCTTCCTTTGATGACCCTACTCCTTATAAGGCAGTGACACAAGAAGACTATATCTGCATAATGACACACAATCATCAGGCCGACTTCCTGGCTTTGTCTCAGGCCTTGCATACCCCTGCCCGGTACATCGGAGTGGTAGGCAGTCGTCGAAAACGGGAAACCATGTTTGCCAAGTTAACTGCTATGGGTTTCTCCCAAGCTGACTTATCACGCATTATCACTCCCATTGGTTTAGAAATCCATGCCAAAACCCCAGCAGAAATTGCGGTGAGTATCGCTGGTCAGCTTATCTTAACTCGAGCCTCCACCTCCTGACGCCGCAGTTCGGCAGCTGGCCCAGTTCACATACTCCAAACACATATACCTTATAAATTCTTATTTTACAGAAATAGGTACTTAGACGTGATATATCACGCTGTTGCTGAAATGACCCACACAAAATTTTAGCACTGCAGCAATGAGGCTTGTTCTAGTACTGCCACAGTACCAATGAACAAAGTAGGCTCTCCGCCATATGGCGGAGAGCCTACTTTTACCATCTAGCCTTTACAAAATATTTTGCCCGTGCACTTGCTGCATGTTGTGTTTTTTGGCATATCCGGTGAGCATTAGCGTCAGTGCCCCGTCACCGGTAACATTGCAGGCAGTACCAAAACTGTCCTGAAGGGCAAAAATGGTCAACATCAGTGCCCCTCCATCGTCTTGGAATCCAAGTACACTGTAAATCAGTCCTAGCGAAGCCATTACAGTTCCACCCGGCACTCCAGGGGCTCCAACAGCAAAGATCCCCAATAACACACAAAACAGCACCATAGTTCCCAGAGACGGAAGTTGACCATATAGCACCTTGGACACCGTCATCACAAAGAAGACCTCTGTCAGTACTGAACCGCACAGATGGATATTAGCAAACAGCGGAATTCCAAAGTCCACCAGGTCTTGACGCAACACCTTAGATTTCTTTGCCCCGCTCAGAGCCACTGCCATTGTTGCCGCAGAAGACATCGTTCCAACGGCTGTTAAATAGGCCGGCCCGTAGTACCGCAGCACTTCCCAGGGATTGCTACCAGAATACACTCCGGCCAAACCATATAATACGGCCAGCCAGATATAGTGCCCTACCAGAACAATGAGAATCACAATCAAGAAAATAGGCAATTGCCGGGTAATGGATCCCTCATAGGCCAAACTGCAGAACGTACCAGCAATAAAGAAAGGAAGGATAGGGATAACCACTCGGGTCACCACTGCCAGTACAATCTGTTGAAATTCCTCCAGCACCTGCGTAATCACTTTCGCATGGGTCCAAGTAGCCGCCAGCCCCACCAGTACGGAAAATACCAGAGCAGACATAACCGACATCACGGGTGCAATTTCCAAATTAAACAGCAGTTCTGGGGTGTCTCGCAACCCCTCTGCCGCAGACTGGATCGACAAGTTCGGAATAATCGCATAGCCCGCTCCCATAGACATAAGTGCAGCACATACAGAGGATGTGTAGGCAAGAACAAGCGCTAGGCCCAGCATACGGGATGCGTTACTCTTCAGCCGAGTAATAGAGGGGGCAATAAACCCAATGATGATCAGCGGCACACAGAAAGAGATTAAAGAGCCCAGCAAATTCTTTGCCGTCAAAATGACCTGCATCGCCATGCTGCCCACATCTTTGCCCCACAGCGTCAAATCGACACAGGCAAGCCCGATAAGAATACCTGCAAATACACCAAGAATGAGTCGTGCAGGTAAACTGCTCAAAAATTTTTTCATAGGGACACGACCTTTCTATTTTGCAGTATAACCCCACTTTGTGGGTCTGCCTAGGGTCAATCACATCGTATCATATTATGTGTAGAAAGGCAATGTGTGCGTGGTTCTTTCACCCCAAAATCCCCAAATGTTCCAGCAAGATTTTCGTTCCCATCAAGATCAAAATTACTCCACCCGCCAACTCTGCCTTCCCTCGAAATCGCGCACCAAAAACTGCACCTACACGCACACCAATTCCAGACAGCACAAATGTGGTCAATCCAATAAACAACACAGCCCAGATAATATTCACTTGTAAGAAAGCAAATGTCACTCCCACTGCCAGTGCATCTATGCTAGTTGCCACCGCAAGGGGAAGCATCGCTCGTGAGGAGAAGGAGGCATCGATGCACTCCCCCTCTTCTCTGGACTCCCGCACCATGTTAAACCCGATTAGTCCGAGCAACACAAAGGCAATCCAGTGGTCTACGGTGGTAATTAGACTTTGAAACTGCACGCCAAGTACCCAGCCCAACAGAGGCATCAACGCTTGAAAGGCCCCAAAATACATACCACAAACCAAACTATGCCGAATATGCAACTTGCCCACTGACAGTCCTTTACAAACTGACACGGCAAATGCATCCATAGACAGCCCTACAGCAATTACAAACAACTCCAAGCCACTCATAGTCCGCTCCTCCTCGCAGTTTTCGGCAAAATGGGCAAAGAAAAAGACCCACCCGTCCCCTGGACAGGTAAGTCTCATCATTTCAGATCCGGCCAGGAGAGGCATCTTCTCCAGCATGTTGACCGAACCGCGCCCTTACGCCGACTACTCCCTTACAGTTCATTCAGCGTACCATGACTACCCCATCCTTGTCAACCATATTTTCTTCCCCTCCATTGTATTCTGCCCACTGCTCTCCTAAAAAACAAGGATTTTTCCATTTTGAGTGTTGACATGACAAACATTTTGTGATAACATCTTTCTTGCGCTGAACAAGGCAGCGTATTTTAGCAATGCGCGAGTGGTGGAATTGGTAGACTCGCTGGCTTCAGGTGCCAGTGCTCGCAAGGGCGTGCGGGTTCGACTCCCGCCTCGCGCACCATCGTCGGAGTAAAGTTCGCTTTGCTCCGACGATTTTTTATACCCACCGGGAACTTTCCGTTGTTTCCCCTCTATCAGGCACCTCAACTCCACAACTCTTCCAACACTGCCATCTTCTCCTCCACAGGTTCTCTTTAAACCATTAACAAAAGGGCATCCACTGGGATGCCCTTTTATCTTTTCATCCTAGATTCAATTTTTTGGAGCCGATTCCGTTGCCAAATTCTCAGTTTATAGAAAAAACTCTCTTTATTGCGCTTAACATGTAGCACTGCAGATCAATTTTTCTCGTTCTTTTTCTTTTTGCGCTCGCTCTAGCTGCGCCTTTTCCGCTAAAATATCCAATTCAGCAAGCACCGCCTGAATCTGATCTTTGATACGTTGGATCTGCCCCTGTGCCTGTCCAATTTGATCCATAACCATCCAATCAACGAATAGTCCGTCAAAAAAATAGTCGGCAAATTGGAGAAATCCATCTACATTTATTTGTAAGTCAGCCGATAGCCTCACATCCACCAATTCAGTTTTAAACTTTCCCAGCTGTTCCTGGAGTTGCTCCACTGCCTCCTGTGCTTCATCCAGGTGGCTGTACTTGGAGAGGTCCGAGAGTAACCCTCCTCCAAACAAATCCAGCGTTGCCCAGCCTTCTGCACTATCCAAACTAGAAAGAATCCCCTCCGCTATTTTGAGTGCAAGTTGGCCAGCTGCAATCGCCTCTTGCAATTCTTCTCTTTGCCCATCCAGGTCCATACATTGTTGCTCCAGATGAAAAATTTCTTCTGCGATTTGTCCTCCGGCCTGCTCAATGGCCTCTGCTTTCTCTTGCAACACATACTGATATTGACTTTCGCAGTCCCTCAACTGAGCCAGTTCCTCTTCGCGACGCCGTAATTCCTCCTCCACCACAGCCAGTTCCCGCCGAGCCGCCTCATACTTTACCCGAGCGGCATAAGCTTCCTGACGCTCCTGCGTCAGCTTCTCTTCTCGTTTCCCTACCACATTGTAAAAAAAGGCAGCTAGACTATGGCCTTCCAACTGATCCACATCTTCTTGTTCCTCTATCTTAATGGCTTCTAACGCTTTTACTTTTTCTAACCACGTTCTCTTCTGCTCGTTCAGTTCTCTCTGCATAGACTCCAACTGCTTTTTTCGCATTACTTGCTGCTGAAGTCGCTTAAGTTGGGTATCATAGCTAGTCATTTTTGCTTCTACCCCCTGTTAAGTTTCCTCTTCTTGTCCGTTCAAAAGATCCCGGAAGGTTCCCCTTCCGGGATCTTCTCACGAAGGATCAAGTTCTCTGTTGCACTGGAAGGTCCTTTCCAAATTCTCGCAGGAAATAGTGACCCATAATTGCCGCCGAAATTACAAAGGCCAGCAAATCAGCCACAGCCTGTGTTACTTCTAATCCGGTTAATCCAAATTGGGAAGCCAGAACAAACACCAGAGGAATATACAGTCCTTGCCGGCATACAGCCAAAACGGTGGCTCGGAAGGATTTGCCCAGAGACTGGAAAAGCATATTGGCAAAGGTAAGCACCGCGCCTAACGGTAAGGTATAACATTGATAGCGGAAAGCCCGTACGCCAATCGCAATAACATCCGGGTCATTCTTACGGAAGAACGTAATAATCCATGGCGCGAAAAGGAACCCTATAATGGCCGCCACTGTAAGAATTGTAGTGCACACTTTCAGGGAAAACACCAGTGCCTGCTTCACCCGGTCTAACCTTCTGGCACCGAAATTGAAACCTAGCACCGGCTGGAACCCCTGACCAAATCCAATAATGACGGACTGCACAACCATAAACACCTTTGTTACGATAGCCAGTGCCGCTACCGCTGCATCCCCATAGAGTTTTGCATTAAAATTTAAGGCCATGGTAGACACACTCAGGATGCCCTGCCGGAAAAAAGACGGCATCCCCTGCTTGAGAATCGCGCCATACACCTGCGGTGTCCTGGCCACACAGCGGTAGCTGACCCGTAAATCGCTCTTTTTCAGCAAGAAGAAGGAAGACAAAATGCATAAGCTGATACACTGGCTCAGCAGGGTGGCAATTGCAGCCCCCGCAATTCCCAGATCCAGTCCAAAAATAAAGACCGGGTCCAGTACCATATTCAAAATGCCTCCTGTCCCCAGACCAAAGACCGCTAAGCTGGCCTTTCCTTGCCATCGCAACAGGTTATTAAGGGTAAAGGACAAAATCATCACCGGAGTACCCAGCAAAATATACTGGGCATAGTCCAGAGCATAAGGATAGATGGTGGGGGTACTGCCCAGCATCCAAATTAACTCGCTGATATTCCAAAGTCCCAGTGCCCCCAAGCTCACTCCCAGGACCAGAGCAGTAAGCACTGCACTAGAAGCATAAGTATCTGCCATCTTCTGATCTCCTTGCCCCAACAGTCTGGAGGCAATCGATCCCGAGCCCATCCCTACAGTAAATCCCACCGCCTGAATAATGGCCATAATGGAAAAGACAACTCCCACCGCTCCGGACGCACTTGTATTAATCTGGGAGACAAAATAAGTATCCGCCATATTATAGATGGACGTCACTAACATACTAATAATTGTAGGGACTGCCAAAGAGCAGATTAAAGGTGGAATTGGAGTTTCTAACATTTTTTCTCTCTGGTCGAGTCTCTGCTTTGGCTCATGCTGATGAAACAGTAAAAAAGGCATATTCTCACTTCTTTCTTCCGGCACTCTATTCCGACTCCAGCACCGCCATGCCTGAGCCGTCGCCTCATCCCATTTTTTATTTTACCTCTATTCTGCCTCCAACACAAGAAAAAATGCAAGAGGGGGACGCTGCAAAATGCAGCGCCCCCCTCTCCATATAGCGCTATTTTCGTTTTAAGCACGCTCAAATTGCTTAAAATGGCAGGCCTAAACCACCTGTCAGTTGCTGCATCGTGCTGGCCGCATCACTTTCTGCTGCCCGCATCGCCTCGTTCACTGCTGCCACAACCATATCCTGAAGCATCTCAACATCGTCTGGATCTACCGCCTCAGGATCAATGGTCAAAGCCTTCAGTTCATGTTTCCCAGTGACAACAGCGGTCACTACGCCGCCTCCTGCAGCCGCCTGATACTCTTTCTCTTGCAGTTCTTGCTGCAACTTCAGCATATCCTGCTGCATCTTCTGGGCTTGCTTAATCATATTCATATTCATGCCGCCCATACCGGGCATACCCCGGCCTCCAAAACCTTTTGCCATCGGTCCGTCTCCTTTTCCAGTTATTGTATAATAATATTGTCAAATTGTTCCCCAAAAGCCAACAACTCATCCAGCGCGTCCTTCTCTGGTCCCTCCCCCTCCGTCGCAGTCATTGGCTCTGACGGGATGGAACGGGCACCCGCCAGTGCAGATGGTTGGGAAGTAGTAGGTGCCTTTCCTGTGACTATGCTGACCTTGGGTTCTCCACCAAACGCGGCAGCCGCTCCTCGGGTCAACCCCTCCAGAACAGCAGGCTTATTGAGCATTGAGCGGGTAAATTCACTATCTACCCACAGAGTCAGGCTCCCATTTTGCCACACTCCTGTCACTTTTGCCGGATTATTGAGATAGGGCGTCACAGAGGGCGGCACCTTCCCCCGCAGCCCCGCCACAAAAGAGGGCCAAAAATCCTGTCCTCCCGTATAGGCAACTGTCCCGGCATTTTCCTGCACCTTAAGCGCAGGAGACGGGGAAGATTCCACAGAAAGTTCTTGAGCGGATTCGGATAGATGCTTCTCTTGTTGCTGGTTTGTGGGTGTCTGTTTCGGTGCTCTCGTTTCTTGTACTGACTTCGGCTCTTCCCAAGGTGGGATATCTGTCTCTCTCCGGTCACTCTCCCGCCCAACGCTTCCTTCTTTAAGAGGTCTGTTCTCCATACGGTTTGCATTGGTGGCCTGCGGCAACTCTGCCACGCCCTGTGACAGCCGCTCCTCCAGCCGGGCAACCCGGGCGGCCAGGCCGGACAAGGAGTCGTCCAGTGTCTCATCACACAAACGAATCAGGCAAAGTTCCGCGTCTGTGCGTCGATTGCTGCTCCGAACTAAGTTTGCCCCTGCCTCTTGGAGCCGTGTCAGCGTCTGGAGCAGACGCTGGGCAGTAAACTGCTGGCCAAGGGCGCGCATGGTTGCCTCATCATAGCCGCCAGCCAACAATGCCGCCCCCCCCTGTGGTGCGGTTTTCCGTAGCAACAGGTCGCGTGCCAGAGCCGCCAACTCTCCCAACACGGACCCTACATCTTTCCCATTTGCATACAGTCGGGCCAAACTGTCCAGTGATCCAGCAGTATCTCGCGCAGCAATTCGCTCCATGAGTTTGGCCGTTTCCAAATTTCCCGCAAGTCCCAGAGTATCCAAAATTGCCTGTTCATCCACTTTTTCCTGTCCACCGGAACACTGGTCAAGCAGAGACAGTCCATCCCGAAGCCCTCCATCTGCTAAGCGGGAGAGCAGTGCTGCTCCCTCCTCCGTTAAGTCAATACCCTCCTCCCCGGCCACATAGCGAAGCCGCTGGGCAATTTCTCCAGGTAAAATTCGTTTAAAGGTAAACTGTTGACACCGGGAACGAATGGTTGCAGGGACTTTGTGTAATTCTGTAGTGGCTAAAATAAACATTAGATGCGCTGGTGGCTCTTCGAGAATTTTCAACAAGGCGTTGAACGCAGGAGTCGAGAGCATATGGACCTCATCTACGATATACACTCTCTTGCGCACTGCTGCTGGGGTATATACCGCTTCGTCCCGTAGCGCCCGCACCTGATCCACCCCATTGTTGGATGCAGCGTCTAACTCCAGCACATCCAAAATGGAACCATTTTCAATTCCTAGGCAAGCCGGGCAGCGGTTACAGGGGTTGCCATGCTCTGGCGCTTGGCAGTTCACTGCCCGGGCCAAAATTTTAGCGCAAGTTGTTTTGCCAGTTCCCCGGGTCCCAGTAAACAGATAGGCGTGGGACAATCGCCCTCCCTCTACCTGCTGCTTGAGGGTATCGGTGATGTGGGTCTGGCCCACCACATCGTCAAACGTTCGGGGACGCCACTTTCGATACAGGGCCTGATACATCCAATCACCTTCCATCACATCAAATAATAATACGGCACAGAGCAAGGCCGCACACCGGCCTTTGGAGCGCAGGATATGCCCGTTACCTGGACAGCCGGCTCAAGAACAGTGACCCCGCGGCACACGCGGCGGCTCGCTTAGTGCTGCTCGGTTCCCCGCCTGACACGGTTCACGAAGCCGCGTTGCGCGGGACCGGTCTATCATCACTGCTTATCCAGGGCAGACGACACATCACACGTCCGGGGGCTGGGATTCATCCCCGCTATAGCGGATTGCGGGTACAGGGCACCGCTATCTCCCCGACTAGTGCGGCCTTGCTCCGCGCCGTGTTGGGCAGAGCCGAATTTTATTTTACTATATCTTTTCCATTTTCGCAACGACTATTTTCTCTCTGCCCCCTTCTTTCCCTGAAAAACCTATTGATTTATACCCTATGTAAAAACAACCTACCGTCCACCTTGGAGCAATTCCCCAGGTGGACGGTAGGCCAACTCTTACAAATAGAAATCGTGAGCCCCAATGGTTGTGTGATACGTACGATTCTCCACAATCCACGTTCCAGGTGACAGAGCAGGCGCAAAAAAGTAGAGGCAGTCCCCCACCACATTGGCCCCCTCCAGGCACATTTTCGCTGCCAAAATAGCAGATTGTGTGGGCTCCTGATAGACCGTCCCATTGGCTACCGGCTCAAACTGCACAGCATATTGTGTATCAAACACTACCTCAAAAATACTGTCCGGAAATTGACTGGCCTTCACTCGATTAAGCACCACATTCCCCACTGCAATCTGTCCAAGTAGAGGCTCCCCTCGACTCTCCGCCGAAATAATCCGGGCAAGCCAGTATAAGTCCTCCTCCTCATAGTCTGCTGTGGCAGGTCTGGCTCCTACCGTGTGAAGCGAGACAGTTCCCGTCGTCTGGTCCCACATCAAGCCATCTCCACATGCTTGGGACAGCACCCGCAGCGGTAGTACCATTTTCCCATCTCGCACCTGGACGCCTCCTTCCACATACAGGGCACGCCCATTTACCTCTATGTACAGCGCACTAGGCCGGGCCGTTAAATCCACCCCGTTCCCACGCAGTCGCGCTGCTCCATTTTCCCAAGTAAGGCTGCGTCCAGTCTGCTCCGAATAGGCTCGCAAAGTCATATAACTGACCCCCTGCTCCACCCAAGCATGTTCTTCTCCCAACACAGTACCGTCCACTCTCACTTGCGCACCCAGCGCCGGTATCGTGAAAACAATAGTGGTGAGTACCGCAGCCACCGCACCTTTCCATCGTCGATTCATAAACGGAATTCCTCCTTTGTTTTTGTAACCAAATTGTAACCTTTTTAGTTAGCAAAAGGCAAGCTGTAAATACTGGAAGGGGAAAGGCAAAAAATCCCCCACATTTCCTGACATGGAAATATGGGGGATTTTTTATCAAATTCAGGTTTCCAAAACAGATTGAACAACCGAAAGATCGTTCGCCACCACAAGCAGGAAACTGTTTCCTTGCCGTTCTACCAGGGCATCTTCCAACTTAGGAATTTCCATAGGTCGGTAGCCCCGGTTACTATCAATTTGACTTTGGAGATAGTCCTTTAACGCCTGCTCCACCTGCTGCGCATCCTCTTCACTGTCTAGTTCCAATTGCAACACTGCCGCCTCTTCACAGGTAGCGCCGGAGGAGCGCAACACCGCACAGTCCGTCAGCGCTTCCCGCTCCAAACCGTAGTCCCCTAGTCGATATAACGCAAAGGCAGTGTCCCCATCCAGCGGCTCCAACTCTTCCGAAAATGCCCCAGCATCGGCAAGATCTTGGACCAACTCCACAGAAAATTCTGCCGGCTGCTCCTTCTCCGCGCTCCCGCAGGACACCAACAGCAATCCGACACACACGGACAACAGTAGTGCTTTCCACTCTTTCTTTCTCACTGCGTCACATCCTCTCCGCCACCTTCTGTTGGCATATCCACCTGGGGAACACCATCGGGGTAAAGCGTATCATAGTCCACCGTATGGGTCTGTAAATAGGTTAGCCATTGCTTGCACCAGTCACTGCGCAGATGTACTCCATCTTTACTGGCTTCAGCAGGCAATTCTCCCTCTTCGTTGGCAAATTCACTGTACAGGTCCAAAAAGACTACCTGTTTTTCCTCTGCCGCTTTTTTCATCAGGTCATTATAGACCCGCAAGTGATCGTTCTCTAAGTAAGTACGGCCTGTGGTCTGGGCAACTACTGACTCGTTTACAGGAATCAATCCCTGTATATAAATGACTGCATTCGGCTGAATCGCCCGGATGCTGTCGATGGCTTTGCAATAACTCTCATAAAAACCCTGGTCATCATAGTAGCCCAGTTCATTAATCCCCAGTGAGAGGTATACCTTTCCATATTCCTCCATGGCCAATGCTTCCAGCAGGGTATATTTTTCCCCGTTGATGGTCAACGCCTTCTTGCTATCCAATTTAAAAATGGAAAGTCCATTCGAGGTCAAGTTCTTCCCCCGGCCGATCCCGCTGTAAATCAAAAAACCGTCTGTACGGGAGTCTCCAATAAATGCCGCGTCGTCAAAGTAAGACAGTTCCACAGACGCACTCTCTGGGGCGGGTTGGGAGAAATCATAACTTTCCGCCTTCTTTTCCTCCACTCCTTCTTCTGGCTTCTGAGGTGCTTCTTCCTCCGGCAATGCTCCCTCGTTCTCTACAATTTGGTCCGTATCTCCTTGTGTCTTTTCTACCGGTAGATTTGTCTCAACTTTTTGCCCCTCCAACGGAGGAGTTGGGTCCTGAAGACTCGCCTCAGCGGGTGCAATATATAGGCGGAGCGTCATCCCTCCCACCACAATCAAACCAACTACAACAAAAACTGCCGTCCAGCGACCTCGAGTGCCTCGAAACATGATTGAACCCTCCAAATATCAGCATCCTTAACGCCCTACCCGCCAGACTCGGGGCAGCAGCGCCCGGAGCAGAGACGTCATAAGCATCGCTCCCACCGAAAGCGCTGCGGCAAAGCCTATGGTGTGAAGCAGTGTCGATAAAAACAAATTGGTATAACCGGACACACAGTAACTCATTGCGTAGTAGATTCCTGCACCGGGCACCAAAGGCAACAGTGCCACCTGGAGATATCCAGTTACGGGACAGCGCCGTAGCCGAGCCATCACCTCTGAATACGCCCCCACTGACATCGCGGCCAGAAACGCACACAAAATGTCGCTTCCTACCACCTCTAGAGTCAGTAGATACACCAGCCATCCTAGAGCGGCCCCTAGACCACAGATTAAAATCCCGCGTCCCTGAATATTAAAAACTAATCCAAAGCCAACACAGGCGAAAAAAGCCCACAGGCAGGAGAAAAAACCTGGCAAAAGGGCATTGCTCTCTGCCGATGAAAGTCCTGTGCCCAGCATCAAGGGAACTGCCGTACCTAGAGCAATTGCAGTGGCCACCAACAACACTTCCGCCGTTCGGTTTACACCGGAAAAAATATCCCCGGCCATAATTTCCCGCATGGCATTGGTCAGCGCCATTCCGGGCACTAACACCATCAGTGTCCCAATCGTAATGGCTTCCAGGTTATAGCCTACTCCCGCATACACCAATACTAGTGCGAGGCCAGAAGCTAAGGCAGCACAGATCACCGTTCGAAAAAACAGATTGGAACCTGTAAAGGGCTGGCCATACAGTACACAGCACCCCACTGCCAGGCCGCACATCGCCGCACACAGGCAGTCCAGTACACCGCCGCCAAAAAACAGGGAGAAGAAAGCCGCTGCCGACAGATACCCCAGTGCCACCACCCAGGTTGGAAACCGGCGCAGACCCCGGTCCAAATTCAGTACCTGTTCCAGTGCACATTCCACATCCGGATGTTCCCGGCACAACCGCCGGCACAGGTCGTTGCAGCGCTCCAATAACTCGATGTCCGTCCCATGGGCCGGAATCCGACACATCCGCGTCAGAGACCGCCCGTCTGGGGTATTTAAGCTCACAATCAGGCAATTCGGAATGGCGAAGACCTGAGGGGTTTGATCATAGGCCGTGAGCAATCGAACGACGGACTCTTCTACTCGGTATATTTCCGCGCCACTGAACATCAGCCGCTGCCCCAGTTCTGCCCCTAAGTTCAGCAATTTGTCGTACTCCATGATACCCTCCTACTTGTCTTCTTCAGAATATCATGTTTCCAATAAATTGCAAGGGATATTCCGTTGCCCTTCGACCTGTTTTTCTTCTCTGTAACAAAGGACGAGGAAGGTCGAAAAATAGTTTCTTTTCAAAAGAAAAAAATCGAATTTTCTTTTTTATAAAAAGAGCCGAATTCGAGAGTTGCCTCGAATCCGGCTCTTATTGCTTTTACTCTTCGTATCCAGTACGGCGCAGAATGCCCACCCCTATGGGTGTCGGGCCTGTATGCACTCCGATGGTCACTCCAATTTGGTACACCGCTGACCTTGGTACCGCCATTTCCTGCTGCTGCAAACCCTCAAAGACCTGGTCCGTAAAGGTATCATACTCCCCTCGATCCAACCCAAACCCTGTCACCACACGCCATCGTTTCAGGTCTAATTCCTGTCGTTGTACATAGCGATAAAACAACTCCCGCACACGCCGTAGAGAATTTTTTCTCCCTTGCGCAATGCCATCGGACACCAACTCGCAGTTCTCGTATCCAATCAGCGGCTTTACCTTCAACAGAGTTCCGGTAGCCGCCGCCGCTCGTCCAATCCGCCCGCCATGGCGCAAATACTCCAAATCGTTGGTGGTAAAAAAAATCCGGCCGCTGGACCGGACTGCCTCTAGTTTCTCCACCGCCGCTTCCAGTGTATATCCTTGGTCTCGCAGTAGAACCGCCTCTTCTACCAGCTGTCCCTGCAGCACCGTGGCAAGTTGGGAGTCCATAACATAAATCTGTGCCATCGGATACTCCTCCAACAGCGCCAGTCTTGCATTGTTGGCACACTGGTAGGACCCACTAAAACGGGCATTCAGGCAGATACACAAAATAGGGCTTCCCTGCTTTGCCAGAGGCTGAAATACATCCAAATAATCCTGAATGGTAGGCATAGATGTCTTAGGAAATACGCCCGGCGCATCCGCCATCTTTTGGTAGAATTCACGGGTAGAAATGTCCTGCTCCTCCCGGTAATAGGTTGCCCCATCCAGAGACACATAGTAGGACACCATAAAAATGCCCAGTCGCTCTGCCGCCTCCCGACCCAGGTCGCAGGAACTATCGCTGACGATTTGAAATTTCATCTTTCTCTCCTTCAATCCGTGGCCTCTCTCTGCCATCCAGCAGAGGGACCGTGACCGGGCCGCGCCCAGTGGGGCATATTTGTATCATACCGCCAAATCCGTTCAATCTCAATGAATCTGATAAAAGTTTACAGATTGTTCAGATTGTTTCTTCTCCCCATCTGAAGCATTCCCCAGCGACACAGAGGCACTAGATATAAGTACACCGCAAAGGGCAGTGCCGCCATGCTTCCGCCTATGGTGGCTAATGGGACACTGGAGGCAATGCACCAAGGCACCAAAGCCGCCAAATTAATCGCTGAGTCCCCGATTCCTGCCGCTAAGTCTAACTTTCCTGCCTGGTCCTCCGGATATTCTCGGCGCAACAGTTCTGCACTCATAACAATGGATACCGCTTGATTGCAGAACAGGCAGGCACAAGCCAACGCCACTACCATCTGTGATGGGAAGTGTCCAATTCGTTTTACCAAACGATCTACTTTCTGTTTGTATGGATCTAAAATTCCAGTTCCACTAAATAGCCCAGAGTTTGCACAAGAAAGAAAAATAATAATCACTGGAGAGACCATGGAGATTAGCCCGCCACCAGACAGGATCTCCCGCAACTCCAATTCGTGGGCCTGGTACCCCAACAAGCAGTCTCTTCCCAGTTCCATCACCGGAATGTCCTGGCAAAACAGCGCCACACCTGTTGCTACAAAACAGCTGGTCAGAATGGAATAAAATGCACTGACATGGAACCAGGGCAACACCAATAGCACAACTGCCGGCAGGAGAACTGGCCAGTCCAGATTCGATTCTTTCACCAGTGCTTCCAACACACTTCCATCCACCGACTGGATGGGAAAGGTGAGTGATAACCCGCCATAGATCATTAAACTCAGCGCCAACGGCAACGGAGTCGTCCGCCACATCCGCTTTTGAAACCCTCGCTGACCAGTCCCAGATACTGCTGCTGTCAACGCTGCGGCAGAAGATGCGGGAGAAAGCCGCTCTCCCACGTAAGCACCGGAGAGGATTGCTCCCGCCGTCACTGCCAAATTCGCCCCTCCACTGCGGGCAATGACCATCAAAATTACGCCCGCCGTCCCAGATACCCCATAGGAACTGCCAAACGATAAAGACAACACCGCTGGCAACAAAAAAGCTACAAATATAAAACTTTGGTGTGTAATGAGTCCAATTCCCGTATGAACAAAGAATGCTATGGTACCGCTGGCCCGCCACAATGCGGTCAAAAGGCCAATCAAAAGCATAATCCGCTGTACCACCAGCGCAGAACACGCTCCTCGTCCCGCCATGGTCAACAGTTGACCTAACCCGTAACCCCTACGTAGGCCTACGGTCAGAAAGCAAAAAAAGCCCACCAAAAGTGCCCACGCCAGCGATAGCCCCCACACCATGCAGACCACGATTGCCACTAAAAATATACCAAATCCCACTAATACGTCCATCCCGCCGTCTCCCCCTCCGTCGGTTATCTCATACAGTCTCTCTGTTGGCCCGTATCGGTTTTCTGCCACCGCTCTATCTCTTCCTGCGCCTTGGGTTGCACCGCTGGCAGGGAGTATATCCCGCCTGTATCGCTTCTTCCCGGGTAGAAAACAGCATTTGATTGTCCACCTTCATTTCCTCCACCGAGGTGCAGTCAGGCAGATGGAATTTTTTTGAATTGGTGTTGCCCACATAACTCTGTGCTGTATCAGGTGTCTCCTGGGTCTCCCCCTTCTCCTCCTGAATTGGTAGCGTGCGCTGGGTCTGGAACGTCACCGACTCCCCATCACTCATAGCCACCACAGTTCCCTGTAAGTCCGTACGAAAGACTTGTACCTGTGCCTCTTCCAGTCGACTGAGCACTGTTTGGGACGGATGCCCATAAGAATTATCCTCTCCCACTGAGATAACAGCATACTCCGGCTGAACCTGATCTAAAAAATCCAAACTGGTAGAAGTATCACTACCGTGGTGTCCCACTTTTAGTACCGTTGCGGACAGGTCTGACCCTGCCGCGATCAAATCTTCTTCCGCCGTCTCCTCCATGTCACCGGTAAACAAAAATGATGTAGTTCCATAGTCAATCCGCAGCACGATAGAGGTGTTGTTTGCTTGATCATACTCCGCTACCGGCCCCAAAATTTCTACCTGGGCATCTCCCAAGGAAAACGTATCTCCTGGTTCGGGAACTGTTAAAGTTTTTCCCTGTTGATCCAGATAATGTACCATATTTTCAAACACTTTCGTATCGTTTTCCGTTACTGGACACAACGCCATATCCACCGACACCCGATTCAGTGCGCCGGATAGCCCCCCTACGTGGTCCTCGTGGGCGTGGGTAGCCACCATACATACTAGCTCCTCCACCCCCAGCCGGTCTAAGTATGCATAGATCTGGTCGGAGTCCTCTGCATTTCCCCCATCAATCAGCATGTATTGGCCCTCGCAACACACCAATGCTGCATCTGCCTGCCCTACATCCAGATAGTGCACCTGCAGATTACCTTCAACCTTCTCTACTGGTTGCCCCGCTGTATCAGTACAACCTGACAGCAGCATAAACAACGCAAAAAACCAGGCCAATTGCCGTTTCATGGTTACACCGCCCCTTCTCCGAATGGAAAAAAAGACACGCCTTTCAGCGTGTCTTTTTTCTCTTGGTACGCCCGAAGGGACTCGAACCCCCAACATTCAGAACCGGAATCTGACGCTCTATCCATTGAACTACGGGCGCATTTGTTTCAACGCTCCGTTATTATAGCAGTATTTCTCCCCCTTGTAAAGGGGGAATTTCCGCTGTCCCTTTTCTCCTAATGTAGTCATAATAAAAATGCTCATTTCCACCAAATCGTAAACTCCACTTGAGAGCGATCAAGTTTAGGCAATGATTCCGCCTTGGGAAGGCGTTTTATACTTTATCGCAATCAAAAGAGAGCCTGTAGGAAATTTTGCGTCTATAACAATAAGAACATAATTGCAAAGAGGGGTGGACTGCATGAGAAAACAAATCGTGCTTGTTCTGGTACTGGCCTGCATACAAACCTTGATTGGGTGCGAACAAGCTGAACAAAAACAACAGGGGAACCACAATATGCAGTATTTTTTCTCGGGCAAAGTTATGGAAGTCCACGAGGAATTTCTCCAAATCCAAGTAGATGATATAGGAAACAGCAATCTGGCTGAGGGCGATTATGTTGAAGTTTCAACCAATGTTCTATATACAGAAGGCTGCCCTAAATTTACAGTTGGTGAATATGCAAAGGTATTGCTGGCGCAAAACGTAGATGATTCTGCTAGCAGATTTGACGCTCTATCGGTTTACAAAACAGATGAAAATGAAATCATCCTCTCTAGCTAAAACAACAACGAACAACGCGCTGCTTCTACATGCCGGAGCAGCGCGTTTTGTATGATTTCATTGAGCGTTTTAATTTCCTGTGAATAACCACTTTTTCATTAGAGGTTTCGCTCTTCAAAGGTTCAGCCACTTTACCCGCTCTGGTGGGGGGGTCTCTCCGCATACGGCTGCATACCACCCCTGTCCCCGGTATATGCGGAAGAATAGCCCGTCCTGACACGCCAGTGCTTCCTCTGTCTCCGGGAGAGGGACCCGAATACTGGGAATAGGCTGTCGCAATCCGGTACCGGTATACTTAACACGGCTCTCCTTCAGCGTCCAGAGCAAGGTAAATCGTTCCCATTGATCTGCTCCTTTTCTTAGCCACTCCAGTTCCTCTGATGAACATACCCGGATGGGCATGTTGGGGCGCAGTTGACGCACTACCTGAATGTCCGCTCCCACTGGCTTTTCATCCAAAGCACAAAACACCATCTCTCCACTATGACTGAGGTTAAATTCCCAGCAGGGATGCGCAGAAAAATAAGGTTTTCCGCCCTTTTGCCTGGCCACTTCCGGCAGAGGGGATATTCCCCAAGTGCGTGCCGCTGCTTCAGCTAGCACCTCGTAGGCCCGCTGGCGCGCCGGGCTACACACGGCCACATAAACCTCCAAATCCGCCGCCCCCTTCCTGTTCTTTCTATTATAGCAGGAAGTTTTTCGTTGGAAAAGGGGATCAGCAGGGGAGCGGCATCCAAGCCCCTGCCACTGACAGGTCAGCAAATAAGAGCGCATGCGGTGGGTATAGTGTAAATAGAGCGATGAGCCCGATCAGTAATCCGGTGGCTAAGATGGGCAACACCCACAATACCCCTTGAAATGGACCAGAAAAGCGAGTAGGTAACCAGAAGCCAAGGAACATAATTGCCAGATATAGGGCTATGTCCACCCATAAAGCCTCTCCTCCGAGCACCACATGGTAACCATAACCTACTGCTAAGAGAACCAGGCATAGGATTGGCAATATCAGCAGCCAAGGCCGCATTCCGCCAGGTCGCCCCCGGTTTAACCACCCACTCAGTAGCAGGTAGGGCCAGACCACAAGTTTCACATGCTCCCAGATACTCTCATTTATTGGCGAAAATAACGCCGTCACTGCGTTGGGCCACCACCCATATAAAAAGTGAAGCACTGTTCCCAATATTACTGCCGCTATGCAAGATGCAATCCATTCCCGTTTGTCATAATACAACTCCATCACCCCTTTGGTAAAAGGGTATGTTTTTCTATTGCTATTCATGCCAAATGATACATAGCTTTGCTTCCTGTAGGGCAAGCTAATGTAACCTTACGGTTGGAAAGGACGGAATAAATTTACCATGACCAATCAGGACTATAACGATCTCATCCGTCAGCGTGCAAAACCTTCTCCCTTGGGGAAAAACATGTTGTGGGCCTTTTTTGTTGGCGGTCTCATCTGTGTAGGCGGTCAGGCCATGAACAACTGGTTCCTCGCCCAGGGTCTAGACCAGGATCAGGCCGGGACCTGTGTATCCATCACTTTAATATTTGCTGCTGCCCTGCTCACCGGGTTAGGTTGCTTCGACCAGATTGCAAAACGAGCAGGCGCAGGCACTCTGGTTCCAATTACTGGCTTTGCCAACGCCATGGTCTCTCCCGCGTTGGAATTTAAAAGCGATGATTGAGCTATAATAGACATACAGTCGGATCAACGGAGTGAATATGATGATTTAGTCCAAAATCAAATCTCTATCCGACTTCACCATATGCACGCACCTATTGCAAAATAGGCGCGTG